>CAZLOS010000198.1:0-7705 GCA_964561215.1 uncultured Solibacteraceae bacterium
ACCCCGACATCGACATATCCGCCCTGCCCGGCATCCACACGAGCGGGCTCTATCTGCGGCCCCCGGCGCGGGACGCCGGGGGCCGCCTGACCGGTGAACCGCTACCGTAGAGTTACTCTGAAGCATTAAGAAATAATAGATCGACGACTCGCGCGTCAGCACTACGAGATACGATTCTCCGCGCTGAACCAGTATTATGGACAGTGTGCGGCGAGGAGGATTGATGAGAAGGCGGGAATTTCTGATGAGTGCCACGGCTCCGGCGGGCGCCGGAATTCTGGCGGGACAGACGCGCGCGAAGCCGAACGCCAGACTGCTCTATATCGGAACCTACAGTTCTCCCCAGGGGCCCGAAGGGAGTATAGGGCGCGGTGAAGGGATTTACCTGTTCGACATGGATCCCGAAACCGGCGTCTTGTCGCGGCGAGATTTATTCAACAACGGGGACAATCCCTGCTGGCTGGCCTTTGACGCCACCCGGACCCGCCTGTATTCCGCCAATGAGACCATGACCTACCAGGGCGCGAATGCCGGGTCCGTGAGCGCTTATGCAGTCGAACGTTCCAGCGGGCGGTTGACGCTTCTGAACACGCAAAGCTCGCAGGCGGCCGGGCCGTGCCATGTAAGCGTCCACCCGTCGGGTAAATACCTTCTCGCGGCGAACTATCACGGCGGGGCGGTGGCCGTCCTGCGCATCGAAGCTGACGGCTCGCTGGGTCAGGCGACGGACGTGAAACACGATGCGGGCACGCCGGGGCCGGTTCACGCCACGACCGCGCCTCCCGGGAGCTTCGCCATCAGCGGTCACGACAAGCCCCATGCCCACATGATCGAGGCCGATCCGTCCGGGCGCTTCGTGCTGTCGCCGGACCTGGGGCTGGACCAGATCATGGTCTGGCGGTTCGATGCCGCGAACGGAAAGCTGTTGCCGGGAGATCCTCCCGCGGTGAAGCTTCCGGCGGGAGACGGCCCGCGCCATTTCGCATTCCATCCCAACGGGCGATGGCTGTATTCGTTGCAGGAAGAGGCTTCGACGTTGGTGGTTTTCGATTACGACGCCGCCCACGGGAGACTCACGGCGAAACAAACGCTGTCGAGCCTGCCCAAAGGCTATGCGGGGACCAACTTCACCTCCGAGGTGGCGATCTCTAAGGACGGCCGTTTCCTCTATGCGGCCAACCGGCTACACGACAGCATCGCGTGGTTCTCGATCGCGGCCGGAGGAACCCTCACCTTCGCGGGCGAAGCGTGGACGCGCGGCGATTATCCGCGCAGTTTCACTATCGATCCCAGCGGGCGGTTCCTCTATTCGTGCAACCAGCGAAGCGACGCGGTCGCTTGTTTCCGGGTGAACCGGCAGACGGGCGCCCTGACGTTCACGGGCCACTACACGGCAGTCGGCACGCCCGCCATGGTGCTCTTCTTGAGCTGACCGGCGCGGGTGCTGCCGCAACCTGGCGTTCACGCCGCGGTGCCGTCGGCGTTCAGCTTCACCTTGCGGCCTTCGCGGTAAGCGATGTTGGCCAAATGCGGACCGGCGACGGCAGCCGCTGCGATCTCGATTGTGCAGTTGGGCTGCTTGCGCGAGCGCACGCAATCCAGGAAGTTCTGCGGGTGCATGGCGGCGCTGTCCTTGTCCTCCTGCTGGCCGATGACCTTCAGGTCGCTTGCGCCGGCCTGCGACCAGGGCTTCCCGCTCGAACCCGGATCGCCGTAAAGACGGTAACCGTGGCGATCCAACACCATCGACGCCTTCTCGCCCTGGAAGTGAATCGACCAATCGTACTCGTAGGAACTACGGTAATTCAGTGTCCAGGTGGCCATGAAGTCGTCGTACTCGAAAGCCGCGCTGAACACGTTGGGCACTTCCGCGCCCGGCACGTTGTTCAGGTAGCCCTGGCACACGGCGGACTTCGGCGGCTTGGCGCCGGTCATCCACTGCACCACGTCCATCAAGTGTGTCCCCTGGTCGGTCATGTTGCCCCCTGAGTAGGCCCAGAAACCGCGCCACCAGCGGTAGCGCATAGGTTCGAGCGGACGGTGCTCGGCGGCCCCCTGGAAGCGCTCCCAGTCCAGTTTGCCGGGCAGAGGGGAGTTGTCCAGCGGCATGTCGAAGTGCCAGTTCCAGCGCGCTATCACCATCGAGATTTTGCCCAGCACGCCGTCGTCGAACAGCTTCTTGGCGGCGTAGATGAAGGGCATGCTGCGCCGGTGCATACCGATTTCGACGATGCGGTCCGTCTTGCGCACGGCCTCGATCATCGCCCTACTCTGATCGAGGGACATGGAAAGCGGCTTTTCCAGGTAGACGTCCTTGCCCGCCTTCAGCGAGGCCAGCAGGTTGGGCATGTGTTGATGGTCCGGCGTGCCGATGACCACGCAATCCAGTCCCTTCTGCGCGAGCAGGTCATTGTAATCGAGGTAGGGCTTGGCGTCGGCGGGAGAATCCTTCCGCGCCAGTTCCAGGTGCGGTTCATAGACGTCGCACAGCGCCACGCACTGCGCGCCGAGCTTCTGGAACGTGGTATTCAGCCAGCGCGCACGGCTGCCGGTGCCGATCACGCCGTAAGTGATGCGATCGTTGGCGCCGAAAGCCGAACGCGGCACAAACAGTGGCGCCGTCGCAGCCACGGACAGCGAATCCTTCAGAAATGTTCTACGGTTCTGTTCCATACGACAACCTCCTCGCAAGGCGAATGCCCGAAACGGGATTCTACCGCAATTCAGGAGGCCGGTAGAACCAGCAGTTCGGAGGACCGGCGTTCGCTATATAATCGTCCCCAATGCGAATCCTTGTACTGCTGCTCGTAACAATGACTGCGTTCGCACAGCCTTACGTGAGTGTGCGAACCCGCACGGCTCCGAACGCCGGCGCGCGCTTCTCCAGTGAACTGACCATCTATGACGAAGGGATGCTCGACGGCCGCCTGGTCGGCCGCTACTGGTCGCCAATCGGCCGGGTGCGCGCCGAGAAGGAGATGGAGGCGAAGGAGTACGCATCCCGCTGGACCGATGCGTTCCTTATCGAAATCGGCGGAAACGCGGTGCCCCAGCGATGGAATTGGATCAGCGCAAAGGCACAGGGCGGCGAGGCCGTCGTCGAGCTCAAGCATGCGAGCGAACCGCTGCGTGTTCGCGTGCATACGAAGCTGGACGGCACACCGGTACTGATGCGGTGGCTCGATATCACCAACACCTCGGACAAGCCGCTGCCGCTGTCTGGACTGGCTCCCTTTAGCGGTCAATTGTGGCGGATCCAGTGGATGTCGCAATGGGCTCGCAAACATCCCGATCCGGCATTCCGCCTGGCGCGGTTCCGGCACTCCGGTTGGGGCGACGAGGGCGATTTCGGCTGGAGCCCGCTCGCTGAAGGTGAATTCTCATTCGACAACGGCAACACGGGAAAATCAGGCTGGGGCAACCCGTATTTCATCGCACGCAACGAAGTGAGCGGGGAGTACTTTGTCTGCGCGCTGGGTTGGTCGGGCGAGTGGAGGATGGAGTTCATGCGCCAGCAAAGGGCGGCCGAAAATAGCGAGTCGCTCTACTTCCGCAGCCGTGTAATCTCGACCGACCCGGTCATGCGCGTCATTGCGCCGGGTGAGACCATCACGTCGCCGGTGGTGCACATCGGCAATTTGACAGGCGAGCTCGACGATGTCGTGCAGGCCATGCACGATCACATCCGGAGATCGGTGCTTCCACCGCAACCCGCCGGACGGGCGCAACTGGTGCAGGACAACCACTGGGGCTACCAATCCGGCATCGAGACCCAGGAAGGCATCAAGGCCGTGGTGGATGCCGCGGCCGCGGTGGGAGTGGAGCTGTTCATTTTCGACGCGGGCTGGTACGGCAACAAACGCAATGACTGGCCCAACCAGACGGGTGACTGGCGACCCGGCTCCTGGCTGCCGAATGGCCTGAGACCGATCTCCGATTACGTGCACAGCAAGGGACTGCTGTTCGGCTTGTGGCTGGAGGCCGAGTCCATCGGTCACGGCACAAAGCTACGCCAGGAACACCCCAAGTTCCTGCTGCTGCGTAACGGCCAGCCGGCCTTCGGCGGCCGCTCGCTGGACCTGACCAAGCCGGAAGTAGCGGCTTGGCTGGAAGCAGAACTCACGCGAGTATTCACGGAATACGGGGTGGACCTGTTCCGGCTGGACTACAACGTCAGCGACTCGCACGGCGGCGGCAACCGCGTGCGCGACGGATACCTCGAAAACACCACCTGGCGTTACTACGAGGCCTTCTATCCCATACTCGAACGGCTGCACAAGAAGTTCCCGAAGATGATCTTCGAGAACTGCGCCGGGGGCGGCGGGCGGACCGACCTGGGAATCCTGCGCTACATGAACACGACGTGGATATCCGATATCAGCACGCTGCCGAAATCGATAAAAATTCTGAACGGCATGACGCTGCTGCTGCCGCCGGAGATCTGCAATCGCACCTATGGCACACAGTGGGATCCCCAGCGGCAGTACGGAGACCTGGACACGCAACTACGCGTGCCGCTGTTCGCGCACCCCACGGGCATTGGCATAGCACCTTCACTTGCCGATCTCAACCCGGCCAACGCCCGGCGCGTCCGCCATGCCTTCGAACTTTACAAGACCTTCATCCGCCCGATGCTCGCCACATCGCGCGTCTACCACCACACGCCCGAGTTGCCGCTCGAAACCGCGGGCGACTGGCTGGCGCTCGAATACGCCGCGCGCGACCGCGCAAAAGCTTGCGCCGGCGTGTTCCGCCTATCGGGCGAGGGCGCGCCCGAATACGTCCTCCGTCCCCGAGGGCTGCGGGCAAGCGCGCGGTATCGGGTGACCTTCGACAATTCCGGGGAGACCATCACGAAGTCCGGCTACGATCTCCGCCAGGAAGGCATCCGCATCCGCTTGGCCAGCGGCATCCGTAGCGAGCTGCTGCTGTTCGAAGAAGTGAAGCAATGAACACGGGAGTGAAGCGGAGGACTTTCCTCGCCGCGGCCGGCGGGGCGATGGCCGGTAAGGACGCGTTCTACCTGCCGCAGAATCCCGATTACACCATCCTGCACAGCATGGAGGATTCGCTGCGGTTCACCGTCGAGCGGACGCTGACCACTTACAAGGGCAAGCCCTGCTCGCGCTCCAGTTTCGTCGATCCCGATGGCACACCCATGATGTGGCATGGATTCGGACCGCTGGAAGGCCCCGGATGGGCGTCGAACGCCGTAGGCGGGGCGTACGAGATCTATTGTTACGGCCGCCACTTTCGTAACGCCCGCTATCAGGAGGTGGCGCTCGGCATCCTGGATCATGTGCTCGAAAACGGCTTCGTCGACGAGGACTCCGGCTTCATTCGCGGTTACCGTCACACCGTCAAAGACGTTTTCGTCCTGAACTTCACGCACAACAACGGCTGGTTCGCTCCCGGCGCCATGGCCAAGATCGGCTATCAACTACTGGTGTTCTCGGATCTGCTGCCGGCCGGCGCGCGTCGAGACAGCATGGGCCACATCGCCCAGCGTATGGGCGCATGGCTGGTGGCACGTGTCAAACCCACGGCCAACGGCTGGTACCCGCGCCGCGTAGCGCCAGAGGGCGAGCCTTACCGCTGGAGAGCCGAGAGCGGAAAGAAGGAAGATCCGCAGTTCGATTCGAGCGCCGATGGGCTCCACATAATCCAGCTGCTTGCAGCGCTCAGCGAGCGCGGAGCAGCCAACTACCGGCCGGCGATCAAGCGGGTTGTCACCGCCTTCATTGATCGCGGGGGCATTTTCGGCAGCATCAACCAGGACGTGTACGACAACCACGAGGACGTCGCCTACGCCGTCGCGTTCCGCGTCTTGCGCCAGGCGGCGCGCGTGCTCAAGAGTCGTGAGATCCGCGAGTTCGCCTACATGAAGTGCCTGGCAGGCTTGGACCAGTTCAAGATGAGGGACGACCGCAACGGCGTGGCCACCAGGGGTCTCCTGTTCATGGCCCGCAGTTGGGACACGGCGTATTTGTGGGAGTGCGCGGAAGCGTCATTGGCGTACCTGGAGGCCTACAGCGACCGCAAGCAGCCCGAGCACCTGCGCAACGCACTGACCATCCTGCGCGCCATCGCCAAACATCATCACGGCCCGCACGGTTTCCTCACCGAAGGCGTGGACTGGAACAACCACGTCGGGGAGAAGCACCACATCGGCGGCGCGAAGTACGGAGACATAAAGTACACCGAGCCGTTCCTGAACAACCAGCACATCGCGGAGCCGACGCTATACTACCTGCAAAACCGGCTTGGGCGAGCTTGATTTCGCGCCACGGACACCAGTGTGCGAAAGCTCTTTGAATGTCTACTTCCTCGGTTTCTTGCCGTGCTTGGCGGGATCAGTGGAATCCAGGCTTCCGTCCAGAAACTTCTCCGCGGGTGGGCGGTAGTGGTTGGTATTGAAGATATACCAACCATCCCGGCCGGGCTGGCTGACCGCGAGAATCAAGGCCACCCGGTCGCGGGGGCCCTGATAGTACGAGACGCGAATGCGGTGTACACCTTCTTTGAGCTTTGCTTCCCCGGTGACGCGCACCGGCGGGTGCGTGCCGTCGTTATCGATGATGGTCTTGCCGTCGATGCAAAGTTTCGAGCCGTCGTCGGAGGTGAGTGCGAAACCGTACTTGCCGGGCACGGAGACCCAGAAACGGGCGTTATAGTCGATGGCGAACCACTCGAAACGGTCCGTGACGCCGGGGAAACCCTCGCGGAAATGGCGGGTAGTGACGAACAGGGCGGGAGTGTAAACGGAGCCGACCGGTTTCAGCTTCTTGAAATTTGGCAGGAATTCCGCGCCTTCCTCGATCAGGTAGATGTCGCCTTTGAACCCCGCGGACCCCACAGCCGTGATGCCGAATCCGTAAGTGGGTTCGTCCGGAGGCTTCACCTCCTGGGACCGGCAGATTGCGGCCGCGAGAAAGAGAACACACAGACGGGCGCGCATCAGTAACAGGGATAGCACACGAGCCGTACGCGCGGCGTCTTACTTCAACCTTCCTCCCGCCCACTGGACGGCGTTGCGAATCAGGGTGCGGTAGCCGGGGTCGAGATGCGTGTGGCGGTCGTGGCCCAGTTGGATGTAAACCACGCGCGATTTCTCATACGGGCTCACCCAGCCCACCTGGCGGTTGGCGAGTGGATTGTCCGTTTTCAGAATCACCCGGACATCCGGCCGCACCCACATTCCCCGATACGGTTCATCCAGCACATGCAGATCTTGGATGCCGCGAACAATGGGGTGGTTGGACTGGGGCCGCACTTCCATCTGGACGTTCCCCTTGGCGGCGGAAGCCGGATGGCCCGGCTCGGCCTTGATGTAGAACTTGCCGCCAATCACTTCCTGGTACCACCACGGCCAGTCGGTGAAGTCGACGATGGCGTGATGCAACGACACGACGCCCTTGCCGCTTTCCACGAATTCCTTCAGGTTCTTCCGCGCGGGCTCCGAGATCTGCTCCTGCAAATCGTAAAAGACGAGGACATCGTAACGCTGGAGAGAACCGGCGAGCGCGGCAGGTTGAGCGTCGGTCATCGCCATCCAATCGTCGTAGCCCTCAAACACGGAGTAGAAGGTCGTTTGATGCGGATGCCCGCCGGTCACGATCAGGATACGCAGAGCATCGGGCTTGAGTTGTTGGCGCTTCCGGCTATTTAGTGGCTTCGGGCGCCAAGTCGAGGCCGCCACAGTGGA
>CAZLOS010000199.1:0-7559 GCA_964561215.1 uncultured Solibacteraceae bacterium
CGGTCAAGGACGTCTGGTACTGCCGTTGGCGGCTCCGGGCCTGCGCTTGTGGGAGGAACCCGGCGGGAACAAGGTGGTGTTCGCACGCAACGGCGGCGGCGTAGCGCTACCTCTGGCGGGCAGGCGGTACCTGGAGTGCGCCGGATTATCGCGGACTGAAGTGGTTCGCGCCTATCAAAACAGCAAGGTTATTTAGGAAGGCTGATCATGAAACGAACACTTACAATCGCTGTACTTGTTGCGCTCGCGTCATCGTTGGTATATGCGCAAAACGTTTCTAGTTCACTGAACGGCACGGTTGTGGATCCGAGCGGAGCCACCGTACCGGGCGCGCGGTGCACCCTCACCAACCAGGAAACCGGTATGGCGCTGAAGGCCATTTCGGAGGCCAGTGGTTTGTTCACATTCCCTATCGTGGCAGCCGGCAGGTACAGCCTGCAGGTACAGTCTGACGGGTTCGTCTCGCTGAATATCACCGACATCAACGTAATCGCCAGTGAACGGCACGCCATGGGCAACGTCGCTCTCCAAGTGGGTAACGTGCGCCAGTCTGTGGACGTTGCCGCCACGGCGGCGGCTTTGCAGCTTTCCAGCGCGGAGCGCTCCGGTCTGGTCTCCGGCTCTCAGCTCAATGAACTCGGACTGAAGGGGCGCGATTACTTCGCGCTGATGCAGACCATTCCCGGCATCGTGGATACGGTGTCCTCGCGTGACGCTACCAGCAACACGGCAGGCATGGGTATCTACATCAATGGTTCTCGGGACAACACCAAGAACATCGCCGTGGACGGCGTAACAGCCATGGACACCAGCTCCAACGGTAGCCTCAGCTTCGAGCCAAACATGGACTCGATCGCTGAGGTCCGCGTATTGACCAGTAACTACCAAGCCGAGTATGGACGCCACGCGGGCGGTAGCATCATGGCCATTACCAAGTCGGGTACTCGCGATTTCCACGGCTCGGCTTACACCTATTACCGCCAGGAAGACCTTAACGCGAATGGCTTCTTCAACAACCGCACTGGCACAACCAAGCAGCCATACCGTTACCGCATCGGGGGCTATTCCGTGGGTGGCCCAGTCTTCATCCCGCGCCACTTCAACCGTGACCGAAACAAACTGTTCTTCTTCTGGTCTCAAGAGTTCACCCGTATCAAACAGGATTACGGCACCAAGTTAGTGAACACGCCTACAGCCCTTGAGCGCAGTGGCGATTTCTCCAAGAGCTATAACGTAAACGGGGCGTTGATAACTGTCAAGGACCCGCAAACAGGGCAGCAGTTCCCTGGTAACGTCATCCCCAAGAACCGTATCAACTCGCTGGGCGCTTCCATCCTGGCATTCTACCCGCTACCGAACTACACTGATCCGGACCCGAAGAACCTGTACCGCCGGAATTTCCGCTCGGTGTACAGTGGCAACACGCCACGCCGCAATGACATAATCCGCACGGATTGGAATGCGAGGGCTTCCCTTCAGATCTACTATCGCTATGGGCGCGACACTGACAACACAATGGTCCCGTGGGGCGGCAAAGCGGGGAGCATAAACTATCTGATTAGTCCGGTCTACGTGGAGCGATTCGGCGATGGCCACGTCCTGCACGCTACCAAGACATTTTCTCCCACGCTGGTTAACGAAATCACCGTCGGGCGGAACAACGTCGAACGGTATTTCGACTATCAGGACCCGTCACTGGTGGATCGTTCGAAAATGGGCAACCCACCGTACTGGTTTGACCATTCGAACCTATCGGCCAAGTACATACCACTCGTCACTTTCGGCGGGCAACCCACGAACCCGATCTCGGCAGCCGTCCCCTTCCCCATCCCGAACAGGTACGCGAACCCGACGTATTCGGTAGTGGACGGGTTGAGCAAAGTCCTTGGATCGCACAACTTCAAAGCAGGGATATACGTCGAGCACCAGCGTGATGAATACCCTTTGGGTCGCTTGTATTCGGGCTCGCTGAATTTCTCCGTCAACGCAACTAATCCGCTCGATTCCGGGCACAGCTTCGCCAATGCGCTGTTGGGGAACTTCTATTCTTATACCGAGGGGCAGCAACGCGTGGACGGCAATGGCGTCCATTGGACCATGGAGTGGTACGTGCAGGACAACTGGAAGGTGACCAAGCGGATGACGCTGGACTTCGGTGTGCGCTTCTACGCCATGCCGGCCATCCACGAGGTGAACCAACGGGCGGCTTCCTTCGACCCGGCCATGTGGAGCGCCAAGAATGCGCCAGCACTGTACGTGCCAGCACTAAACGCTAAGGGCACGCGTGTCGCCAAAGACCCCATCAGCGGCGCACTGGCTCCCTCTGCGCTGATCGGACTGTATGTGCCTAATACCGGCGATCCTGCCAACGGCATGTTCGTCGCGGGCCAGAACGGCACACCCGCCGGCGTGTATACGCGTCCGAAGATGAACTATGGTCCGCGATTCGGGTTCGCCTACGACGTGTTCGGCAACGGAAAGACGGCCATTCGCGGTGGCTGGGGTCAGTTTTACGATATCACGCAGAACAACATGTTCGCTGCCATGATCGGCAACCCGCCCGTCTCCTACACTCCCACTTTGTATTTCGGTAGCCTAGCCACCTACATGCAAAGCGCGGGCGTGCTTGGGCCAAGCAGTATTTCTGCCCTTTCCGGTTTCCACAAGGTGCCCTACGTGATGAACTTCAGCCTCGGCGTGCAGCAGCAGGTGGCCGGTACCGTGGTTGACGCTTCCTACGTCGGGTCTCTTGGCCGTAACTTTTTCTTCTTGAAGGACATTAACTCAATCCCCATGTTCGCCCGTTTCGACCCGAAGAACGCTGATCCGACGCAACCCGGCCGTGTGCTCTCCGACAGCTTCCTGCGGCCGTACGTGGGGTACGGTAGCATTAATACGTACTACAACGGGGCGAGTTCCAACTACCATTCGCTCCAGGTGGCGGTAAACCGCAGGTTCCGCAGGGGCCTGCAATACGGCCTAGCTTACACCTTCTCTAAGGCGCTGGGCGTGGCGGAGTCCGATTACGCAGTCGTGAGCCCCTACTTCCCCACTCGCAGCCGGAACTACGGACTGCTGTCGTACGACCGCACACACGCCCTGGTGCTGAATTTCCTCTACGAGTTACCCAACTTCGCGGCCCGTGCCTCCTTCCGTCCCGCTCACTGGGTAGCGGACGGCTGGCAGGTGAGTGCGATCACGTCGTTCATTTCCGGCGCTCCGTTCACTCCCGGCTTCTCCACCACCACCGGCATCGATATGACCGGTTCTGCCGAGGGCGCACGAATCAAAGTGGCCGGCGACCCCAACCTCTCCAAGGGAGACCGCACTTTCTATCAGAACTTCAACACCACCGCATTCGCGTTGCCAGCGGTGGGCACTTTCGGCAACGCGGGAGTGGGCATCTTGCGGGGTCCCGGCATCAACAACTGGGATGTAAGTGCGTCCAAGCGGTTCCCGTTGTTCAGCGAGGCGCGGTATATCCAGATCCGGTCGGAGTTCTTCAACACGTGGAACCACACGCAATTCTCGGGCCTGGACACCGGGGCTCAGTTCAATCCTGCCGGCCAGCAACTCAACCCAACCTTCGGAGCGTTTACATCGGCGCGACCGGCGCGCATGATCCAGCTTTCGCTCAGGGCGGTATTCTAGGGCGGCGGAGTCGCCGCCCTTTCCTTAACGATAGTGCAAAGAACAACAATGCAGCCGCGCAGCAGGTCCGTGCTCAACAAATCCGAGGCCATTCGCGCCACTGGCGCGACGCCGTCCCCGCTGCGTTGGGGTATGATCAGTCTGGCGTTCGCCGCCACAGTCATCAACTATCTCGACCGCCAGGTGCTTTCCGTTACCGCCCCGCTTCTCAAGCAGCAGTTTCACATGAGCGATGAGGCTTACGGGCTAATCCTCTCGGGCTTTATGCTGGCCTACACGGTGTCGAATGGACTTTCCGGGCCCATGCTGGACATTGTCGGGACGCGGGTGGGCTATGCCCTGTGCATGGTATGGTGGTCCACCGCTGGCATTCTGCACATGTTCGCGACCGGGCCGCTGTCACTGGGAGCTTTTCGCTTCTGTCTGGGCATTGGGGAAGCCGGCAACTGGCCGGCGGGAGTGAAGGTGGTGACCGAGTGGTTCCCGGCCAAGGAGCGTGCGTTGGCTTCGGGGATCTTCAACAGTGGGTCGGCGTTCGGCGCAATAGCCTCGCCGCCCATTGTGGCTTGGCTGGTGCTTCGGTGGGGCTGGCAGGCGGCATTCGTCGTCGTTGGGCTCACCGGCTACCTGTGGCTGGTCGCCTGGTGGTTGTTGTATCACACGCCAGCGAACGTGCGGCGGGAAGTCGAGGCCCGTCCCGCGTCGCCGTTGGCTTTGGTGCGGACGCGCTTCGGCGGGTGGTTTACCATCTCTCGAATCTTCATCGATCCCGCCTGGTATTTTTACGTGTTCTGGTTTGCCAAATACCTCAGTACGGTGCACCATTTCACTCTGGCGGACATTGGGAGGACGGCGTGGATTCCCTTTGCCGCAGCGGGTCCCGGCAACCTCGCGGGTGGAACCCTAACGCAGTGGATGGTGGGACGCGGTCTGCCGCCATCGATGGCGCACAAGACCGCTTTCGGCATATTCGCAGGACTCATGACTGCCGGCGCCGCGGTCATTTTTGCGCCAAGCCCTGCTTGGGCCATCGCTCTGGTTTCCGTGGCTGCGTTTGGCTACACAGGTAGCTGCGCCAACACGTTGGCTTTCCCGGCGGAGGTGCTGCCCAAGAACATGGTCGGATCCATGTACGGCTTGGTGAGCATGGGGTCGGGTTTCGGCGGCATGCTGTTCGCGTGGCTCTCTGGTGTGGTCATAGATCAGTTCGGCTATATGCCGGTATTCGTCGCCTTCGGGATCATGCCTCTGGTCTCGTTGGCAATCGTGGCATTCCTGATAGGTCCATTGCATCCCGACCCCCGATTCCATGAACTACGAAAGCCCTGAAATTACCCAGAACCGCGAAGCTCGCCGGGCAGGCCTCAGCGTCCGTACCGCCGAACTGCTGAACTCGCTTGGGAATATGCCCGCGGACAAGCGCCTGGCTTGGTATCGCGCCCATCGCGGCCGTTTCTTTTTTGATCCCGCCGATCTTCCGGGGCGCATTGCACTAATCCACAGGCTCGCTCCACTGCGCAAAGCGGCAGTGCTGGACGCCGCCGGTCGTCTCTTACGCCATGAGTTCGATATCCTTGGAAGCGGCGTGACCCCCCTCGGGGACACCATCGACTGGCAGCTCGATTTCAAATCCGGCATCCGCTGGCGCGGGGATGTTATCTATCCGGCCTGGAACTGGCGGCAGGTGGAGGACCTTGCCGGTGCCGAGATCTACCGTGGCCATTTTTACTCGGTGGACGACGCTTCGGACCTGAAGGTGCCGTGGGACGTCTCTTCCTTCCTTCACCTTCCTACCCTGGTCGAGGCATTCCTGCTGACCGGCGACGTGCGGTACGCAAAGGAGATCGAGGATCAACTCCGCCAATGGCACGAGAAGAATACTTACCCGCGAGGCGTGAACTGGACTTGTGCCATGGTGGCCGGCATACGCCTCGCCAACCTGGCTTTCGCGCTGCGCGCGCTGGAGCCACCAGCGTTTCTCGGCGAAACGGGTGTGCTGTCGGTGCTGCGCCACATTAGGTTCATCCTCGATTTTCTGGAAGTGGACAAGGATGGCCGGCGCAACAACCATTACATCAATAACGTTGCGGGCCTGGGCTTCGGCGCAGCAGAGATCGCACGCTCCGCACTCGGGAGGGACCTTCTGCGCTTCACTTTCGACGAGCTTGTGCGGGAACTGGCTACCGAGTTCTCCGACGACGGAACCAATTACGAAGGTTCTATCCCGTACCACTGCTTCGCCACCGAGAGCGCTATCCTGACCGCCATCCTGCTCGAACGAAACGGCGCTGCTATCCCTTCGGTCTCGCGCTCTCAACTCGTGAGGATGCTGCGCTTCATAGACGTGTACACCAAGCCAAACCGGCTCGCCCCACAGTTCGGCGACAACGACAACGGACGCGTTCTTGTGCTCCACGACTACGCTGCACCGGAGTTCCGCGACCACCGCCACGTTCTGGCTTTAGGCGCCGCTTGGCTCGGCGTGACAGGCCTGATCACCGATGTACTCGACCGGAATTGCGTTCCCGTTTGGCTACTGGGATGTCAGGTACCGCCAAGAGCAGATGGTCCACGAATCGCTGCGGGCCTCTATGCATCCAACGGTTACGCGGGCGCCAAGACCACCAGCAGCAGTCTGATCGTGCGGTGCGGTCGCATGAACCCCATGTCGGGTGGCGGTCACAACCACTGCGACCAGCTTTCTTTCGAGTTCCACGACCGGGGCGCGGACCTGATTATCGACCCTGGCGCCATGGTCTACAGCGCCGATGCGGCCTTACGCAATTACGCCCGCTCCACCTCCGCGCACAACGTGCTCCAACTTGGTGACGCAGAGCAGCAGGCCTTCGATGCGCGCGATCTGTTTACCATGCAGGACCGCGCCGCGGCCACTCTGGACATCTGGGAGATGGAGGCAGCCTCGCTGCGCTTCCGTGGGCACCACAGAGGATACATCGGTTGGATGGTTGTGCGCGAGATCCGCTGCGACCTCGACCGGGGAACGCTCGAAGTGATTGACGAAGTGGAGCGGCTGGAGGAGGCCGCCCAGGGCGACGAGTTCTGCGGTCGACTTCACCTCGCAGAGGGGATCTTGGTTGAACAGTTCGGGCCAACCGAGTTCGTACTGCGCTCCGCTGGATTGGGGTGGACCGTGCGTTTCTCGGAAGGGCTTTGCACGGCCGCCTGCGGAGGTCGTGTTTCGCCGTCATACGGGGTTGTGCGCCCAGCAGTGACTCTGGAGTACCGCTTCCCGGCGGCCGATACCCGGCGTGCGGGCTTTACTGTGGAACGGAGTGTCTCCTGACGTGCATCCCCCCTGTGCCGATCCTAGTGGACTGCTATGAGCCCATCACCGACAAATCCCAAATCCGTTCGCGCCCACAAACTGCGCGATCATCGGCTTGAAGGCTGGCATCAGGAGATCGCTGGACGCTGGAGCTACCGCCGCTTGGCCGCCGACCCTGCCTGGCGCGACGGTTGGATCAGCTTTGATGCAACGGCCTGGAATCCTCACGACGGCCTCGTTTATTGCGGACTCAACTCCATCGACGGCGACCTGCTGTACACTTTCGGCCCTCAGTCGTCCCGGTTCGAATGCCTTTGCACACGCCAGTGGACGGATGCCTTTGATGTCAAGATCCATCGAACTCTGTTAGTCAACCCGCATGACCGGCGGATCTACTTCGGCACATCCTTGCTGCACGACGCTGACCAGCAGCGCGATGCGCCTGGCGGAAAAGTTGTGAGGTACGACCCCGCATCGTGGCGTTACGAAGTGCTGGCTATTCCCGTCCGGCATCTTTACATTCAGTCGATCGCCGCCGATTGGGAGAGGAATGTCATCTACGGTTTCACTTAGGGGCTGTTAAACAATAATCTGTACAATATCATCGAAGCACGAGATCAGG
>CAZLOS010000200.1:0-7490 GCA_964561215.1 uncultured Solibacteraceae bacterium
CGCGAAGGTCCGCTCCGTCAGTTCGCTGCGTAGTTTCTGAAGCCGCTTGCTCCGCCCCCCTCGCACCCGCCGCCGATTCGCATACACCCGTTTCCGCTCGACCCACTTGCCCGCGCCTTGCCAGTTCCGCCGTCCCCGCTCCGGCTCCGGAATGTAACTGCGGACCGCGCCGTCGTGCCGTTGCTTCAACACCGCCCCGCTGTGATAGCCCTTGTCGGCCACCACCTCTTCCACGCCCCGTTCATGGCTCTGCCGAGAGGACGCTTGCGCCAACCCTTCCGGTACTCTTCATACCCCTGGCCGTTGTCCCGCCGCACGATGCTCTTCATCGCTGCGTTGGCTTCCAATGTCGTGGCGTCGATCGACACCGTCTGCCCGGTGAGCAGCCCTTCCTCGATCAGCAACCGGACCACCCACAGGAAGACCGCCTTATGCGTCTCCAGCCAATACAGCCGCCGCGTCCGCGAAATCGTCGAAGGATCCGGCGCCGGCTCATCCAATCCACACCCCAGAAACTTCCGCGGCGATAGAGAGTCGGCCGCGCGCCAGGCGATTCCCCGTTCCGAATCGAGCCCTTCGAAGCAGCCGATCAGCAACGTCCGAAAGTACACGCCTGGCGCCAGGCTCGGCCGGCCGTACGGACTCTTCCTGTAAAACTTCCGGCAAAGGTGTTCGGTCCGGCGGTCGAAGTTGTGCTGATCCAGAATGCTGTTCAGGCGATCATAGAACGCGTTCCCCGGGACTTGCACGATCTCGTCGGCGGCGATCCACAGATCCCGCTGCCGCTCCCGTTTCTTTCGCGTTCCCATCGCCATAGCTGTATTGACGTCTTAAACTCTCTTTACGTCACAGGTTTCGGTTGATTGATTGACTACTGCCACGGGCTGCGAAACGGCACTACTGGCGGCATGAATATGCGGAAAGCGAGATGCTCTACCAGAGAGCAGTCATCGTGCTTGGGAAATCCATGGGCTCCGAGCACCCCATGGTGGCCAATATCCTGAACGGACACGCTGAAGCGTTACGCAAGCTCCACCGGAAGAAAGAAGCCGCGGCTCTGGAGCAACGCGCGAGGTCTATTCTGGCAACCCAGGGCATGCGCCGCGGCTCTCTCACTGTGGATGTCGGCGACCTCGCCCCGCACGAATCTCTTCTTCAACCGGCTCCCTCGTGTCAGCTGCCGGTTGCCGTTCGGCCGTGGGGAGCGGAGGGGCCGACGGCCCCTACCGCATCGACACGACTTCCAGAGTAGAACTCGTCGCAGCCTTTTGGGCTATTTCCTTTTCGGCCTTTGAGGTGATCAGCTCATGCCCGTAACTTGCACCGTAGCGCCACATTTCCCGAAGCACCAGCACCCGGCCGTATTTGCGAAAAACAAGTTTCCCGGTATCGGTGGCCGCGCGGTGAGGGGTGTTGGCGCTCAGGTTGACCGCGGCGCTGCCTTCCCAGGAAGACAATTGGAGTCTGCCGTTGGCTGTGTCGAGCGTGACTTTGTAGTCGCCGGCGGGCAGCAGCTTGTCTCCCATCAGAAACTCGAACGGAATCTGAAAGCGCCCCACGGTGTCCGCACTGGCAGTGGCCGCGGAAAGTAGAAGGACAAGGCCTGTCGCGATCCGAAGGCCGGTTTTCATCATCAGGTTCTTCATTGCTTGGCTCCTTTTTTGCGTCTTGCGCCTACCCAAGAGTACGGTGATTTCAATCTGAGGGCCCCACGTAAAGGCTTGCCGGTAAAGGCGTGGCGGACTTTGGCGCACCTTGTCGACAGAACACGCCTCCCCCAGGCTGGCGCCGAAAGCTAAATCGGCGTTAAAAACCCGCCGGCGCGCAACACGGGCGTCGTGACCCGCGTCTGATCGGGTAGATGAAGGAGGCGGCAATGAGAAAAGCGGACTGGGTTTTGAAACTGATGTTGTCCGGCACCCTGGCGTTCGCGCCCGCGCTGATGCACGCGATGACCGCTGCGCCCGTGCCCGACACAGGACAACTGGTTCGTACCGTGCGCCACGAGTTGGTGATGCTACCCTTCTACAGCGTGTTCGACAACCTGTCCTTCCGCGTCGATGGCAACACGGTGACGTTGCTCGGAGAAGTGACGCGCCCGACGTTGAAGTCCAGCGCTGCCCGCGTGGTGGAGCGTATCCCCGGCATCGCGAAGGTGACGAACCAGATCGAAGTCCTGCCGTTGTCGTCATATGACGACAGGATCCGGTTGGCAGTACTACGGGCCGTGTACTGCCAACCGGCGTTGCAGCGTTACTCGATGGGTGCTTTGCCTTCGATTCACATTGTGGTCAAGAACGGAAACGTGAGTCTGGAGGGCGTGGTTTCCAACGAGACGGACAAGAACCTTGCTTATCTGTACGCCAATGGCGTACCGGGCGTGTTTTCCCTCACCAACAATTTGCGCGTAAGTTAGCGCAAACTGGGGAACGGTTTTCGACCCCGGGGAAGCCGTTCCCCCTTTTTATAGTGCTAGACTTCCGGGTGATGAAGACAATCATCGAGCCCTTCCGCATCAAGAGTGTCGAACCGCTTCGCCGCACCACCCCCGCCCAGCGCCAGCAATATCTCGAACAGGCCGGCTACAATCTTTTCCTCCTGGATGCCAGGGATATTTTGATCGACCTGCTCACGGATTCCGGCACCGGAGCCATGTCCAGCGAGCAATGGGCGGCCATGATGCGCGGCGACGAGTCCTACGCCGGCAGCGAGAGCTTCTTCCGCCTGAAAGCCGCCGTGCAGGACCTCACCGGATTCCGGCACGTCATCCCGACGCACCAGGGTCGCGCCGCCGAGCGGATCCTTTTCTCGGTCATGTGCCATTCCGGGGATGTGGTCCCCAACAACACGCACTTCGACACCACGCGCGCCAATATCGAATTCACGGGTGCGCGTGCCGTGGACCTGCCCCTCCCCGAAGCGAACGACACTCAACTCCAGCTGCCATTCAAGGGCAACATGGACGTGGCCGCGCTGGAGCGCCTGATAGAATCGGAGGGCCGCGAGCACGTGCCGCTGGTCATGCTGACTGTCACCAACAATTCCGGCGGCGGACAGCCCGTTTCGCTCGAAAACATCCGCCAGGTGCGGCAGGTGACGGCGCGCCACGGCATCCCGTTCTATCTCGATGCCTGCCGCTTCGCCGAGAACGCCTGGTTCATCCGGCAGCGCGAACGGGAGTGCGCCCTGCTCACGCCCAAGGAGATTGCCCGCGAGATGTTTTCGCTTGCCGACGGCTGCACGTTCTCGGCCAAGAAGGACGCCTTCGCCAACATCGGCGGGTTCCTGTGCGCCAATGACGACCGGCTGGCCCAACAGGAGAAAGACCTGCTGATCCTGACAGAAGGCTTTCCCACGTACGGGGGCCTGGCCGGACGCGACCTGGACGCCATCGCCGTGGGTCTGGAAGAGGTGCTGGACCCCGATTACCTCGAATACCGCATCGTCTCTACCGCCTACTTAGGGCGCCATATCGCGGACCGCGGGGTACCCATTGTCGAGCCGCCGGGCGGGCACGCTATCTATATTGACGCGGGCCGAATGCTCCCGCACATCCCACGGCATCAGTTCCCGGCGCAGTCGCTGGCCGTCGATCTCTACCGCCACGCCGGGATCCGGTCGGTGGAAATCGGCTCTGTGATGTTCGGAGAGCACGCACGGCACGAGCTGCTGCGGTTGGCGATCCCGCGCCGCGTGTACACGCAGAGTCACATCGACTACGTGGTGGAAGCCATTCTGGAAGTGAACGAACGCAAGACCGGGCTGGGAGGCTATGAAATCGTGGAGCAACCGCCTTTCCTGCGGCATTTTAGCGCCCGCTTCCGCCCCTTGAGGCCGTGAACACCGCACCCGGCATCAAGGTAAGATAGAGAGTCAGTCAAATCAGACATGGATCACATGCTTTCGCTCGTCCTTCTCACGCCGCTCGTGGGCCTGATGGTGCTGCTGCTGATTCCTTCGAGCAAACCACGCGCGATCAAACTTTGGGCCAATATCGCTTCATTCGCCGGTTTCCTGATCACATTGCCGCTCGTCACCCACTTCGACAAGACCAAGGATTTCCAGTTTGTGGAGAAGATGGACTGGATTCCGTCGATCGGAGCTTCTTATCATCTTGCGATCGACGGGTACTCGCTGCTGCTCGTGGTTTTGACGGGGCTGCTCGGTTTCATCTCGATCCTTTCAAGCTGGAGCGCCATCGATACCAGGCTCAAGGAATACTACGCCAACTTCCTTTTGCTGCAATTCGCCATCCTCGGCGTGTTCACGTCGATGGACCTGCTGCTGTTCTTCGTCTTCTGGGAACTCGAGCTGATCCCGATGTATTTCATCATCGCCATCTGGGGCGGAGCGCGGCGGATTTACGCGTCGTTCAAGTTCGTGATTTACACGCTCATAGGCTCCGTGGTGATGTTCCTCGGCGTGTTGGTGCTCTACTTCGAGCACTTCCGCCAATTCCAGACTTACACCTTCGATTTCCAGGAACTGCTGCGGACTTCCCTTTCGGGCAACATGCAGTGGTGGGTGTTCTGGGCGTTGTTCCTGGGCTTCGCCGTGAAGGTGCCCATGTTCCCGCTGCACACCTGGCTGCCCGACGCGCACACGGAAGCGCCTACGGCCGGCTCAGTGATCCTGGCCAGCGTACTGCTGAAGATGGGGACATACGGATTCCTGCGCTTCTCGCTGCCGCTGCTGCCGGACGCTGCGAAGAATCCCACCGTGGTGAACGTGATGGCGGTGCTGTCCATTATCGGCATTGTCTACGGAGCGCTGGTCAGCTTGATGCAGAAGGACTGGAAGAGGCTGGTGGCGTACTCGTCGGTCAGTCACCTGGGCTTTTGCACCCTCGGCATTTTCGCGTTGAATCCGGCGGGGATTGCGGGATCCATTCTGCAGCAGATCAACCACGGGATTTTGACCGGCATGCTGTTCCTGATTGTCGGGGTGGTTTACGAGCGCCGGCACACACGTGAGATCGCCGAGTACGGCGGGCTGTACCGCGTGATGCCCGTGTTCAGCATCGTGTTTCTGATCACCGCGCTCGGTTCCATGGGAATGCCGCCTCTGAACGGATTCATCGGGGAGATTACGGTCCTCAAAGGATCTTACATGGTGTCGTTGAATTGGGCCGTGTGGGTGGTGGTGGGCATCGCGCTCGGCGCGGCCTACCTGATCTGGCTCTACCAGCGGACCATGCTCGGCGAAGTGGCGGAGATCAACTCAAAGCTGAAGGATCTGAACTGGCGCGAGATCGCCGTGTTCGCCCCGCTCATCGCGTGGGCGTTCTGGATCGGTCTATATCCCAAACCGTTCTTCGACGTGATGGAGCGTTCCGTGGCCCAGGTAGTGGAGCGCGTGCAGCCGGGTTACTACGCCGATCACAAACTGCCCAACCCGCTGACTACCAGCGTGGCCGCGGCGCCGGCTGATCCGTTACCGGTTCGCTGAACGTCGGTTCAACTTGACCCATTGGCCGAGGTGTGTCTCGGCGGCCAGCGCGTCGGTTTCGCTTGCGAGTGCGTGGTTCCATTCTTCCCACTGTCGTTGTTTCATACGCTCCAGCAGACGAAACTGACGCCTCGCGTCCAGCAGCCGTTGACGTTGTTCGCCGATGCGGCGGCCGCAATCCGCAATCTGTCCGGCCAGGCGCAGTTTCTCGTTCCTGACATGTCTCCGGAAGGCGTCCAGGGCGCTCAATTGCTGGGCTTCCAGGTTTGCCTGGCTGCGGACGTTTCTCTCCTCTTCGGCCTGCTCCCCGTCCAGGAGCTGTCCGGCGGCCTCCAGGGCGTGACGTTCATCGAACAGCCGGCGCAGCTTGATCTTTTCCGATTCCACCTGTTCGCCGCGCCACTCGAGGACGTGTTGGAGTCCGAACGAGAACTTCTTCACGCCTTCAACACCTCGGCGATCTGCCCGAGACGCTGTATGGTGTCGTCGAGACCGGATTTGGAAGCGGCATCCTGACGCAGGAACTGATTGAGTTCATCGCGCGCGCGGATGGCCAGGTCCAACTTCGGGTTTGTTCCGGAGACGTAGGCGCCCAATTGAATCAGGTCCTCGGCGCGCTGGTAAGTGGCCAGCGCATCGCGGACGCGCGCAGCAGCCTGCCGCTGCTCGGGGGGACTTATGCGCGACTCCAGCCGGCTGACCGAGTTCAGGACATCGATGGCGGGATAGTGTCCGGCGGCGCCCAAAGCGCGGGAGAGGATGATGTGTCCGTCCAAAATGGCGCGTACCGCGTCGGCGATGGGTTCGTTGAAATCGTCACCTTCCACAAGGACGGTGAAGAACCCCGTGATCGAACCTCGCCGGAACTTCCCTGCCCGCTCGCACACCTTGGGCAGCAGATTGAACACCGATGGAGTGTAACCTTTCTGGCTCGGCGGTTCGCCGGCAGCCAGGCCGATTTCGCGCTGGGCCATGGCCAGGCGTGTGACCGAATCCATCACCAGTAGCACGTCGGCGCCCTGGTCGCGGAAGTACTCCGCAACCGCCAGTGCAACGAAGCAGGCGCGCAGGCGCAGCGGCGCCGGCCTGTCGGAGGTGGAGACAACCAATACAGCACGCTTCATTCCTTCAGGTCCCAGTTCCTGTTCGAGAAATGCGCGGACTTCGCGGTTCCGCTCGCCGATGAGCGCGATCACGGTGACGTCCGCGAAATTGTGTTTCGACATACAACCGAGCAACGTGCTCTTGCCCACGCCGCTACCGCCGAAGATCCCGATGCGCTGCCCCTTGCCGATCGGCAGCAAGGCATCGATAACGCGAATGCCTGTGGCCAGCCGCTCGGTGATGTGTTCTCGCTCGAGCGGCCCGGGCGGCGCCGCATAGAGATCGTAGGAGTCCTCCATGTCGATGCTTGGTCCGCCGTCGATGAGTTCGCCGAAACCGTCGAGCACCCGGCCCAGTAACTGCCGGCCGACTTTCACGCGCGAATGCTCGCGCCGCGCCACGATGCGGTCGCCCAACTGCAGCCCGCCGGTTTCCTCGAGCGGCATGGACAACACCCGCCCGTCACGGAAACCGATCACCTGCGTCCGGATGAGGCGGCCGTCCGCGGTCCTGATCTCGCAGAAATCGCCGATGGCCGCCGCCGGCCCCTGCGATTCGACGAGTAACCCGACCAGATCCGTCACCGTGCCGGTCACTTGGAATGGCTCGGCGTGCAAGACGCGTTCCAGGTACGGCGCTAAATCTATGCGATCCAAAATTGCCGTCACTTGCGCTCCAACAAATCCGTCAGTCCACGCTCGATCTCCTGTAATTGGCCCTCGACACTGGCGTCCAGCGCTCCGCGCGAAGTCTCGACCATCGCACCGCCGCGCCCGATCGAGCTATCGGCGGCCAGTTCGACATTGCGGCCGAGCCCCAGGGATTCCATGCGCGCGCCCAGTAGCGCCAGATCGTCCGGGTGCAGCCGCACGCGGCAAACATCGTGGGCGTCCAGGCGCTCCAGCGCGGCCTTTACGACGCCCAGAACCGCCTCCGGG
>CAZLOS010000201.1:0-7422 GCA_964561215.1 uncultured Solibacteraceae bacterium
ACCAGATGCAGAAGCGCGCGCCTGGCGCGCCGGCCGCCAGCACGGGCTACCGGCTCGACAACACGCCCACGTACTTCGCCGAAGTGTGGGCCGAGGCCAAGCCGATCCCGGATCAGCTCCGTGGCAACGCCGATGCTGTGCTCAACATGGATCGCGATGCCACGGAGTTCCTCACCCAGCAGGCGCTCATCCGGCGGGAGAAGATCTTCGCGGCCAACCTGTTCGCTGCCGGCAAGTGGGGCACGGATATGGCGGGCGTCGCTTCCGGCCCGACCGGCGGCCAGTTCTTGCAGTGGAACGACCCGGCCTCGAACCCCATCGAGGACATTCGCGCCGGCAAGCTTGCCATCAAGCAGGCCACCGGTTATCCCGCCAACACGCTGGTGCTATCCGAACCGGTCTGGCTGAAGCTGGTGGACCATCCCGACCTGGTGGACCGCGTGAAGTACGGCCAAACCAACGGCGGGGCGGCGCGCATCACCCGCGAGGTGCTCGCCGCCATCCTCGAACTGGATCGCATCCTGGTGATGGGCGCCATCGAGAACACGGCAGCGGAGGGCCAGACGGCCGCGCACTCGTTCATCGGCGGTAAGAACGGGCTGCTCTGCAACGTGGCGTCGAATCCCGGTCTGCTCACGCCGTCGGCCGCCTACACTTTCGCCTGGACCGGCTACCTGGGTGCGGGCAACGAGGGCAATCGCGTGAAGCGGTACCGCTGGGAGATCATCTCCAGCGACATCGTCGAGATCGAAATGGCCTTCGACACCAAGCTCATCGCTCCGGAGCTGGGCTATTTCTTCTCCGGCGCGATCGCGTAAGGGGGCGGCTATGGCTTACCGCTCCCTGCCGGAGTTCGACCCCTCGGCGCAGTTCCTGTTCACCGCGCGCGTGCCCATCTTCGGCGGCGTTCCACGGACGGCGGGTGAGGTCTTCCCGCCGCCCCCGCCGGAGCCGGGCGCCGCACGGATGTACTGGCGGCGCCTGAAGCAGTTGTACGAGAAGCGGATGGTGACGATGGTTGCACCGTCCGCGGCTCCCCCAACGAAACCTCGAAAGGAGAAGCCCCATGGGCGCGCAAAAGTTCAAGGGTAAGGTCAACGTGCCGCTACTGTCCCAGGGCGCGAGCGACCTGCGGTGGGCCGATGTTTCGCTCACCAACGCCGATATCAAGGCGCTTCGCGCAACGCCGAAGACGCTCGTACCCGCGCCGGGCGCCGGCAAAGTGATCGAGTTCCTGTCGGCTGTGCTCATGCTGAAAGCCGGCACGAACGTGCTGACCGAGTCCACGGCGAACCTGGCGGTCCGGTACAAGGACGGCGCCGGCGTGCAGGTGTCGCAAACGATCGAAAGCACCGGCTTTGTCGACCAGGCAGCGGACCAGATCACCTACGGCGTGCAGAAGCTCGATCCGATCACCGCCCGGCCGGGCTGCGAGAACCAGCCGCTGGTGCTGCACAACCTCGGCGCGGGCGAGATCGCCGGCAACGCGGCGAACGACGCCACCATGAAGGTCAAGGTCGGCTACCGGATCCACAGCTTCTGATATGGCCGATCCGTTTTCCGCGCTCAACCGGGCGTGTGTGGGGGCGTTCGGCGTCCCGATTTCGTATCAGGCTGCCGCCGGTGGCGCGCCAATCGCTATCTGGGGCGTGTTCCAGAAGGACACCGATACGGAACGGGAGCAGGACGCGCCCTATGCACGCCTTTTCATCTGCCTTGCCGATCTTCCCGCGCGGCCGGAGCGCGGCGACGAAGCGACCATCAATGGTGAGACTTTCGCGGTGTTCCAGGTGATGGCCGACGCGATCGGCGGAGCGTGGCTGTCCTTACGGGCTCAGTAGTCCATGCCTTCGATTCGTGTCTACCAGAAGAAGCAGATTCGCCTCGACCGCCTGAACTTCCGCCAGATCCAGATGTTCAAGATCGGCAACGTGGGCGTGGCGGCGGTGAAGAACCGGCTCGCGGCAGCGCAGGGGCCGTCGGACTCTTCGGCCAAGCCGCTCACGAAACGCTACGCCATTTGGAAGACGAAGCTCGGCAGGGGCAATCGCAGGAACCTGATGCTCTCCGGCGACATGCTCCGCAACTTCCAGGTGCGCACTGTCAGCGAGAACCGCGCGAAGGCCAGCACTTCCACTCGCAAGGACCGCATCAAGGCCTGGATCACCAGCAAGATCGAACCCTGGATCGTTTTCTCGCCCCGGAACAAAACGGCGGTGGTGGACGCCGCGAACCGGGTGCTGAACGAATCGGCGCCGCGACTGGTGCTTGAGAAGGACACCGGAGGGAAACCGCTTTGATCGACACGTCCCTGATCGTTAACAATCTGGTCACGCTGCTCCGCGACATTCCGGCGCTGGTGACTGAGATGGGCGGCGATGCGTCGCGCATCTACGCGTACCACGACTCCTACCCGAAGCACGTCAGCCTGGTGCACGCGATCCACAACATGCCGTCGCCATCCATCATGGCTGTCTGGCAGGGAACGCAGCCGGGGGCCTTCGGTGGTGTCGATGTCTGGAAACACCAGGTCACGCTCTTTCTGCGGGCCAAGGAAGAGGCAACAGTCGGTACGGCGTACTATCGGCTGTTTCGCCTGATCACGAAGGGCGTGCCTGTCGCGGCGGGCATCGCGATGCTGAACGCCACGGTCCACCCGTCCTGCTATCCCATGGACCTGCCCCAGATCCAGCGCCAGACCGACGCCGAAGGGCTGGACTACTTCGAAGTGCCCCTATCGTTCACGGAGATTGGCGATGACTGATTACGTCTACATGCGCCCGCCATTCGGCGAAGGCGAGATTCGGAAGGTTGAGGCGAAGCCGGAGGTGCTCACTCCGCTGATGGTTGCGGGATGGAGCCAGTGCGCCCCGCCGGAGGCTGGTGAGGAGGTGAAGACCGATGTCCACGACTAGACTGCAGGAAGTCCTGATCGGGTTTGGCCGGGGTAAGCAGACCGATATCGCCACGGCGAATTTGGTCGCGAACATCTGGCAGTTGAAGAAGCTGAACGCGCAGCTTGCGAATCCGAAGCTGAACGTCGAAAACGACGCCGACGAGTACGGCAAGGGCCACGAGTTTCCGACTGCCACGTTCAAAACCGCTTACGATGTCGGCGGCACCATTGAGAAGTACCTGAGCGCGGAGATCGCGGCCTGGGCCATGTGCTTCGGTCTGGGCAAGGTCGTGAAGTCGGGCTCGACGCCGAACTTCGTCTACACCTGCACGCCGCTGATCCCGGCGAACGGCGATGCGGCCGAGTTGCCCTACTTCTCCTTCATCGAGCAGATTCGGCCCGGCGCGGGAGTTGTCGTCGATCGCATGGCGGTGGGCTGCTCGGTTGAGGGCTGGACCATCACGATTGGCTCGGGGCCGGGCCGCGCGAACAGCAAGATCAGCATCGAATTTGCCGGATCGGGGAAGATGACGGAGCCGTCCGGCATCACGCTGCCGGCGGCAATCGCCGAGAAGCTGCTGCCGTCGGCGTCTCTGGCGCTCAGCATCAACGGCGTCGACTACGTCACCAACAAGAACATCGTCTCCCTCGAAGCCTCGTGGAAGAACAACATCCGAATGGACCAGGGCTTCTACCCCGGCTCCGGATTCCAGACGGCGGGCGACGCCACTTCCGGCGCGATCCGCGGGCGCATGGAGTTCGGCAATCGCCAGGGCGGCCTGAAATTCACCGCGCGTTTCGACAGCGCCTCGACGGAGTTGACGAAGCTAAAGGCGCAAACGACCGGAACCGCCGTCATCACGCTCACCTTCGATACCAACAACTCGCTCCAGATCACCTGGCAGAAGGTAGTGTTCGCGACGGCCGAGGTGGGCGAGACGGACCAACTCGTGACTGTGGCCGTGGAGGCGACACCGCTGTACGACTCCACGAACGGCATCGTCACCGCCGTCGCCAAATGCAACGTCGATCAGATTTTCCAGTGAGGACTCATCATGGACACATCACTATTCGATTCAACCAGACCGATTACGATCAACCTGCGCGGACCCGAGGGCGTGAAAGCCCTCCATGTTCGCTTTCCTACGGACGACGAGTGGGCGGAACGCCAGCGCCGCCGCAAGGTAGTGATCAAGCAGTTGGGCCGCGGCATCTCGGAGACCACCGTCGCCAATGGTGAAGACGTCGACGCGGCGCTGCTGGCGAAGATCCGCGCCGAGGACGCGCCGGAAGTGGATCCGTTCGAGGCTATGCGGGTTATCGATCAGTTGTCCCAGGCCGACGTGGACGACGTGATTCCGGAAGCCGGCGGCTTTCGTGTAACCCTGCGCGTGCTGGGCGCCACCACGACGCATGTGCTGAAGATGCCCTCGGCCAAAGACGTCTTCGACTACCGGCGCGGCTTCGCCCGGGTGCTCGACCTCCCGTACAACCGCCAGGAACTCACCATCAACCTGGGCGCGGCGAGCGCCCTATATAAAAGGTTGGCACAGTCGACGGACGGTTACGCCGGCGACGTGCCTATCATCCATCAGGCGGTCGCGGTGAAAACTGCCATTGACGCTCTCGACGCGGCGTTCGCCGAGGATCGCGAAGTAAGTTTCTAGATGGGCAGTGGCCGGAGCAGCCGTCGTACAGATTTCTCGTGCATTGGGCGCTGCGGCGCGAGGAACTGTGCGACCCCGGCCTCTGCCCCGATGCACCGGACGGCGGCGGCCGCTGCGATCACTGCCCGCTAGACCGACTGGACGCGGCGCAGGTGTCGGAGAAGGGTTTGGTGATCCGCCGCGCGATTGATCTTCAGAACGCGCTACGGTTGGGGGTCCGAATCGGCCTTCCGGATATTCCTGCGGACGAATTCCTGGCAATGCTCATCCTCGACGAGGAACGCGGCCGACTGGATCAAGAGCGGGTACGCTCCACTTGATGGCGATCAGGCGCGGTGCGTACATAGTGCGGACACTGTCTGCACTTTTCCTTCTTGCCCGCTGGCGCGCTGACTCAACCAATCGCACATGGCCGACAACAAGCTCGAACTCGTCGTCGAGGTGGATGTCAACAAGGCTAACGCCTCGATCAAGACCGTCAACACCGGCCTGTCCAGCATCGAGCAGTCGGCGTCGAAGGCGGCGCGCGGAGCCTCCTCAAGAATCGACGGGCTAACGGCCAGCATGGTAAAGGGCGCCGCAGCCGGATCTCTGCTGGCGGATTCGATCCAGCACGCCCTCGAATGGGTGAAGGAGTGGACCATCGAGGCGGCACGGCACGCCGCAAACACCGAACGAATGGAGGTGGTCACCAAGGCGCTGGCAGCGCGGCACGGTGAGAGCGCCGAGGCAGCGATGAAGGTTGTCGAGGCGGTCAAGCGAATCGGCTTCACCATGGCCGATGCCGAAGGCGCCGTCCAGAAGATGATCATCGCGGACCTGAGCCTGGACAAGGCCGAGGGCCTGGCCCGTGTCGCCAAGGATGCAGCCGCCGTAAGCACCAGCGGACTCAAGGCGAGCGAGGCGATGGAGCAGATCGTCACCGCGATCGAGTCCGGGCGTGGGCGCGGCCTCCGGGAACTCCGGATCTTCGTCGATCTCAACAAGGAGACGGAGCGCGCACAGAAGCTTGCGGAATTGCATGGCCGCACTCTCACCGAGAACGAAATCATCGAGGTTCGCCATGCCGCGATCATGCGGGAGGCGACAAAGCTCCAGGGCGCCGCCGCGTCCCAGACGGACAGCTTGCGGGCACAGACGCAGGCCCTCAGCCGGGAGGTTGATGCACTCCGCGAGGCGGTCGGCTCGCAGTTCCAGGGGCTGCTCAAAGAGTGGGTGGTCCATCTGCGCGAGCTGGTCGGATTCCTGAAGGACAACTCCTCGCTGGTGGTGAAGTTCGCCGAGGGCGTGCTGGTGCTGGCCGGCGCGCTGGGCACGGTCACCGTCGCCATGAAGGCATTCAAGCTGGGCGCGGCCGGGCTGGAGGCGACGCTGGGCGGCCTGGCAATGCTGCGGAACGTGTCTTTTGCGTTCAGCAACGGACTCACCGGCGCGCTGGTGGGCACGGAAGTGGTGCTGGCAAACATCGCCAGACTGTTGCCTCCGGTAGCGGCGGGGTTGGCCGTGTGGTGGGGTGGCAACAAGCTTCTCGAACACGCGCAGGGCAACAAGCAACTGGATACGACCGCCGAGGCCATCAAGAAGATCAACGCACGCCTGCGCGAGACGCCGGAGTGGTGGATCCAGCACGGCATGACGCCGCCGAAATCGCGTATTGACACCATCATCGACTACATCAAGACCCTCGATTCCAAGAAGCCCGCCGCCAAGCGCGAGCCCACCGACGCCGAACTCGACCGGATGCTCGCGGATCGTAAAACGCGTCTGGATGCCGAGCGGGCGAGCCAGGATTACTACCTGCGCGCGGTAGAAGAGCGCAAGAGCGCCGAGCACGACATGGCGCGCTCCCGCATTGAGGACTCGATGAAGATCATCGAGGCTACGCAGTCCGAGACGGAGGCTGCGCGGGAATCGCTGAATGTCGTCCTGCTGTCGATGCAGGAGCGAAAGGCCGGCAGGGAGAAGATCCTCCAGGAGGAAGCGCGCGAGATTGCCCGTCTTTCGACGCGCGTCGATGAGAAGACGGGCGTGATCCAGCACGTCACGCTGAATCAGGCGACGCTGGAGACGCTTCACAAGAGCACCGCCGAGAAGCTGGCCGCTTTCGACATGCGTTTCAACGAGGAGGAAGACCGGCGAATCCAGGCCATGCTCAAGGCGTCGGCCGCCCGCGCCCAGAAGCTGTTCGAGCAATTGTACGTAGAGCCGATGAAGCAGCAGTTGTACCTGTGGGAGCAGAAGCAGGATTGGCAGGAGAAGATCGACGACCAGACCCGATCGGCCCGGCTCGCGGCGGTAGACCAGCGCAAAGACCTGGAACTCGCGCGGCTCAACGCGGTTGACGCGGTCACCATCCAGGACAAGATCCGGCTCGAACAGACCAAGACGGCAATCGAGGTTCAGGCGCTGCAGGAACGCGCCAGGATCGAAATGGAGCAGGTCGATGCGCGAACCGAACGCCAGGTTGCCGAGGCCCGCAAGGCCGCGATGGCGCAAGGGATCTTCTACGAGCCGTACCTGCAGGAGATCGAGAGCAAGATCCGGGACCTCGGGAGCCGGGAGAAGGACGCGCTACAGAAGGCCGCGACGTCCGATGTAGCAGTGGCGCAGGCGAAAGGCGCGGCGGTGACCCGCAAGATCGTCGTGGACGAGTACCGCAGCATCTTCCAGACGCTGAAGCAGGAGGCGGGAGGGGTTTTCGACGCCCTGGTCACCAAGTCGCAGTCGGTCTGGGCTGCTATCGGAAACTCGCTGAAGACCGCGCTCCTCACCGCGATCAAGGATGTGGTGACGTCGCGGATCGCGATGGCGCTGATCGCGCTGATCTTTCTGGGGTTTGACGTGCTCCTGCAATCGGAT
>CAZLOS010000202.1:0-7249 GCA_964561215.1 uncultured Solibacteraceae bacterium
CTGCGGCTCTTTTGCGCCTTTCTCCTGCTCGGACGGTGGACGAACGACTCGTGCGACGGTATGAAAAACGCAGAATCACGCCTGTTGCTTGCGCCATGAAATGGGTTGTTCAGGATCGACTACTGAGCGGATTCTTCCCGCCTCCTGAACATCCGAAGTTGCTTCCGCTACTCGAAAGCGTGGGGGCACCGTTGAGGGCGGCTGTCTCACGCAAGGTATCCGGGCGCGGGCGCTCGCCAAGGGAATCGCCGAATCGGTGACCGGTGCACCACGCCACTACTCTCCGTTCCCGAGACCAAGTGCCTGCGCCTCGGCTTCCTGCTCCAGATACACCCAATCGACGATTTCATCGCTGGGAAGGTAGCCGGACACCAGTTGCTGCATCATCAGACGAATCACCCCGGCGTCGTTCACGTTCAGGGCGATAACCAGCGACTTCAGCTTACTTTCAAAGTCCGCCCAGGGGACGAACTCCTCGTGGGCCTTCATGATCCTGGGGTGCTGGGTCGGATTCGGGTTGTCGCCAATAAGGAGCTCCTCATAGAGTTTCTCCCCAGGGCGCAGGCCGGTGACTTCGATTTCAATGTCACCGTCGGGGGTTTTCTCGTCTTTTACCGTCAGGCCCGAGAGTTCGACCATGCGTCGGGCCAGATCCATGATTTTGACCGGCTGACCCATGTCCAGCACGAACACGTCTCCGCCTTTGGCCATGGCGCCGGCCTGGATGACCAGTTGCGCGGCCTCCGGGATGGTCATGAAGTAGCGGGTGACGTCCGGGTGGGTCAGCGTGATGGGGCCTCCGTCCCGGATTTGTTGCCGAAACTTGGGCACCACGGAGCCGGATGAACCCAGCACGTTGCCAAAGCGGACCATGCTGAACTTCGTGCCGGTGTTGCTGGCTGCCAGGGCCTGCAGCGCCATTTCCGCCAGGCGCTTGCTGGCGCCCATTACATTGGTTGGGCGAACGGCCTTGTCGGTGCTGATCAGCACAAAGTCGGACACGCCGTTTTCGGTCGCAGCCTGGGCGGTGCACAGGCTGCCCAGCACGTTGTTTTTGATGCCGGCGGCCGGGTTGTGTTCGACCAGCGGTACGTGCTTGTAGGCGGCGGCGTGGTAGACCGTGTCAGGGTGCCAGGTGGACATGATCTCGCGCATTCGGTCCTCGTCTTGCACCGAAGCCAGTAAAGGCACCAGCACAGTTTCGCGGCCGGCAAGCTTTTCTTCCAGTTCCTGGTGTATGGCGTACAGCGCGAATTCGCTTTGCTCGATCAACAGCAGTTTGGCGGGAGCTACCGCCAGAATCTGCCGGCAGAGCTCGCTGCCGATCGACCCGCCTGCGCCAGTCACCATCACCACCTTGGCAACGATATTCTTGGCCAGCAGGATGTGGTTGGGCGCCACGGGTTCGCGGCCGAGCAGGTCGTCGATATCCAGCTCCCTCAGATCCGACACACTGACCTTCCCCTGGGCCAGATCGGTCACACTGGGCAGGGTGCGCACCGCCACCTGGGCGCTGCGGATCTGGCTCAGGATTTCGTTGCGACGCTTGCGGCTGAGGCTGGGCATGGCGAGCAACACATCGCTGATGTTGAGCGCCGTCGCCAGATTGTCCAGGTCGGCCGGGTTGTAGACGGGCAGGCCGTTGAGTACGTGACCATGTAGCCGGTCGTCGTCATCCAGGAAGCCGGCCACCTGCATCACGTGACTGTTGACCATGGCGGCCGCCAGCTGCCGCCCGGTCCGGCCTGCGCCGTAGATCAGCACCTTGGGTCTGGAGGCTTGCTTCAGGATGCTGTGGTACTGGTCGCCCAGCCAGACGCGGGCCAGTGCCCGCGAAGCGCCCACAAACAAGAGCAGCAGGATTGGCTGGATGATGCCGACCGTGCGCGGAACGCCAGTTACTCCGATTGCCGTGAAGACCGAGGCATACAGCAGCCCATAGATCGCGATGGCGCGAGCGACGGCCAGCAAAGCTGGCCAGCCGCTGTAACGGAAGATCGCACGGTAAAGGCCGGAGACGATGAAGATCGGCAACGCGATGCCGATGGATGCCCCGACAGCCCACAAGGCGTTCCCTGACAGCGCGACGAGTTCTCCCAGGCGAAGGTAGTAGGCCAACCAGACTGTCAGAACGCAAAGGCCCAAATCGACGGAAAGAACGATCATGCGCTTTGCTGCTCGGGGCAGGGCCAGTATGGGCACGGCCAGCTTGAATAGAGGTTTTTTCATGTTGCGCAACCCCTTGCGTCCAAGGAATGATCGTTGGCCTTCTTCAATGCGACACCCCATCCTTGGAAAGAACCTTCCGTGCGGTCATCCAGAGAATCTTCAGGTCGAACAGAAATGACCGGCGCTGCAGATACTCTGTATCCAACAGCACCTTCTGGGGAATGGGCAGCTCATCGCGCCCATTGACCTGAGCCCATCCGGTCAATCCTGGCACCAGTTCGTGTACGTCCTTTTCAGTCCGCAGGGCAATCAGGTCGTCCTGATTGAACAGCGCCGGCCGCGGCCCCACGAAGCTCATGTCTCCCTTGAGGATGCTCCACAACTGGGGTAGCTCGTCCAAACTGGACTTGCGTAGAAACGAACCGATGGGCGTCAGCCATTGATCGGGGTTTTGCAGCAAGTGTGTGGCGACTGCGGGCGTGTCAATCCGCATGCTGCGGAACTTGGGCATTTCGAAAATGCAGTTGTTGCGCCCCACCCGCTTGCTCCAATAGAGGGCCGGACCCGGCGAGGTAAGCCGTACTGCCAGGGCGACGATGAGGATCGGCAAGGCCAATGCCGCGGCGGCGGCAAAGGCGAGCGTGAAGTCAAACACTCTCTTCATGCGTTGGACCTCCGAGCGGCATGACGCAAGCCCTCGTCGACCGACACCGGAGGCGTCCAGTCCAATAGCTGCCGCGTTTTCCCGATGTCGACCTGAAGCGATCCGCAGAGCCGTTCGTAAACTCCCCGCTTGCCGAGGACTGACGCCCCCAGCCGGAGGGCGGCGACAGGCATGTAGAACAAGCGCGCCGGCGTTCCCTGCGCCTCGCCCATCCGTTCCAGCAGTGCGGCAGTGGACAGGTCTTCGCCGTCGCTGACCAGGAAGGTCTGGTCGGCTGCGGCAGGATGGCTCAGGCAGGTGACGAGCAAATCCACGAGATTGTCCAGCGCGACCAAGCTGCGGCGGTTTTCGGTGACAGCGGCAAGCGGGAGCGGAATGCCGCGGGCGAGCCAGCGCATCATCGCGTCGAAATTAGCCTTCACGCCCGGGCCGTAGACCAGCGGCGGGCGCACGATCACCACCTCCATGCCGGTTTCGACGGCGATTCTCCGCAGCGCCTGCTCGGCCTCGTGCTTGGAGATGCCGTAGGGGTCTTCCGGTGCCGGCGTGTCATCGGCAGTGAAGGGATGGCCCGCGGACGTCGATTGTCCATTGACCTTGATCGAGCTGACGAAGAGCAGGCGCCTGACGCCGCGCTCGGCAGCTTGCCTGGCCAGCTTGACGGTGCCTTCCACATTGACCCGGCGGAATTCGGCCAATGGATCACTATTCCTCTCCTGCACGACGTGGACGCGGGCCGCAAGATGGACGACTTGCTGCACGCCCTGAAGCGCGTCGGCCCAATCTGTCTGTCCGTCCATTTCGCCCACCGCTACGGCACCGGGACGGTGTTGCGCTTGCTGGGTCGTGCGGACGGCGGCGCGGAAGGGACGTGCCTGTCGTTCCAGCCGGGCGCATAAGGCGGAGCCAACGAAACCGTTGGCGCCTGTCACGAGAATCGTCATGCGGTTACAGTGCTTTTCGCCAGACAGTCCGGTTGACATAGTCGGTGTAGCTCAACACGACGCGCAGGACCTTCTTGGAAACCGACTGCGCTTCATAGTCCTCGACCGGCGCCATTACGCGACGGCTCTCCCCATGCTGGGCAACGATGACGCGCACGGCGTCTAGCACGTGCTCCTTCTTCAGCCCGGCCATGATCAGGGTACCAACGTCCATGCCTTCAGGGCGCTCATGCGCATTGCGGATGGTGACCGCAGGCAGGTTGAGCAAGGAGGCCTCCTCGGTAATGGTGCCGCTGTCCGACACCACGCAGAGCGCTTCCATTTGCAACCTGACGTAATCGCAGAAGCCGAAAGGTTTCAGGAACTGAATGCGGCTGTCCATCTTGGCCAGATTCAGCGCGTCCAGGCGCTTCTGGGTACGGGGGTGGGTCGATACGATGACCGGCAGTTCATATTGTTGCGCCAGTGCGTTCAGGGTCTGTACCAGGTCGGTCAGGTTCTCCGGCGTATCGACATTTTCTTCGCGGTGCGCGCTGACGATGAAATAGCGGCCCTTTTCCAGGCCCATGCGCGCGAGGACGTCGGAAGCCTGGGTCTTCGGCATGTAGTGGTCCAGCACCTCGCGCATATGCGAGCCAGTCTTGATGATCGTTTCAGGACGGATGCCCTCGGCGATCAGGTAGCGCCGTGCGTGTTCGGTCAGGACGAGATTGATGTCTGAGAGGTGGTCGAGCACCTTGCGGTTGAGCTCTTCCGGCACGCGCTGGTCGAAGCAGCGGTTGCCGGCTTCCATGTGAAATACCGGAATCTTGCGGCGCTTGGCGGCGATCACCGCCAGGCAGGTGTTGGTATCGCCGTAGAGCAGCAAAGCATCCGGCCGCTCCCGTTCGAATACCGTATCGGCCTTGGCGATCACCTCGGCGATGGTCTGCGCGGCGGTCTCGCCGGCGGCATCGAGAAAATGATCGGGCTTGCGGATCTCCAGGTCATCGAAGAACACCTGATTCAACTCGTAGTCGTAGTTCTGCCCGGAATGAACCAGCACGTGGTCGACGTGGCGGTCGAGTTCGGCAATCACCCGGCTCATCTTGATCAGCTCCGGACGGGTGCCGACCAGGGTCATGACCTTAAGCATCGAGCTGCTCCCTGATGTAGTGGAGCTTGAGCAGCAACTGTTTGATGCCCTCAATATCCAGGCGCTCGGTGTTGTGCGAGGTGTAGTCGTCGAACCCGGAAATCCTCTCCTCGCCCTCGACGAAATATTTCTTGTAGTTCAGGTCGCGGTTGTCCGCCGGGATACGGTAGTAGCGGCCCATGTCCTCGGCCTTGGCCATTTCCTCGCGCGATACCAACGACTCGTAAAGTTTCTCGCCGTGGCGGGTACCGATGACGCGAACCGGGTTATCGTAACTGAACAGTTCCTTGAGCGCCTGGGCCAGGTCGCCCACCGTGGAGGCGGGCGCCTTCTGCACGAAGAGATCGCCTTGCTGAGCGTGCTCGAAGGCGTGCAGCACCAGGTCCACCGAATCTTCCAGCGACATCAGGAAGCGCGTCATATTGGGATCGGTCACTGTCAGCGAATCGCCACTGCGCATCTGCTCGATAAACAGCGGGATCACCGAACCGCGCGAAGCCATGACGTTGCCGTAGCGGGTGGCGCAGATTACCGTGCCGCCCTCGGGAATCATCCGTGATTTGGCCACCATCAACTTTTCGGCCATGGCCTTGGAGATGCCCATGGCGTTGATCGGATACACCGCCTTGTCGGTGGACAGCACCACTACGCGCTTGACGCCGCTGGCGATCGCCGCGTTGAGCACGTTCTCGGTACCGTTGATGTTGGTGCGCACCGCCTCCATCGGGTAGAACTCGCAGGACGGTACCTGCTTGAGCGCTGCGGCGTGGAAGATGTAGTCGACGCCGACCGTGGCCTGTCTGAGGCTGTCGTGGTCGCGCACATCGCCGATGTAGAACTTGACCTTGTCGTTGGCCAGGGCGATGCGCATGTCCTCCTGCTTCTTCTCGTCGCGAGAAAAGATACGTATCTCGCGGACATCGGTATCGAGGAAGCGCCGCAACACCGTACGGCCAAAGGAGCCGGTGCCCCCGGTGATCATCAACACCTTGTTGTCGAACATAGAATTTTCCAGAATGTGAAGCAGCTTGGAGGCTGCGAGAAGTCCTCGTACTCGTGGTCAGAGCGGCTGGACTTCCCGCTGCTGATGCATGCGCCGGATCAGCTCCGGCCACGCGGGAGCCACATAGCCAGTGGCGTTGCCAAAACGCGAACCATCGAGCGAGCGATCAATCACCAGCGCGTCATCCGGGCATATCGCTATCTGTCTGCCATACTGCGCCGCCACCAGGCCGAGCAGGCTGAATTTGTCGATGGGGTCGGCGGCGACATGATACAGGCCATTGAGCTGCGGATGCGGAATCACGAAATCCTTCATTACCCGTGCCAGTTCCACCGTCGGCAGGCCGGAGAAGATCGCCTTGGTAAAGCCCTTGACGCAGTCCTGCTGGGAGAGGAACCAGTCCACCAGCGCATGGTTTGAGCACAGTTCGTGACCAATGATCGAGGTGCGCAGGGTGATGGCGTGCGGCAGATCGTGCAACTCACCGATGTACTTGGATTTGCCGTACAGGTCTTCGGCATCGGAGAGGTCTCTTTCCAGATACCTCCCCCTGCGCCCGGAGAACACGCAATCGGTGCTCACATGGATCAGCCGCGCGCCGCCCAGTTTACACAGGCGTGCCAGCCGGTGCGGCAGCATGGCGTTGATCGGCAGCGCCGTGAGCGGGTCCCTGGCATCGGCCAGCTGCTTGATCAGGCCGATGCAGTTGATTACCACGTCCGGCTGCACTCTGGCCAGGACCGCTACCAAAGCGTCCTGGTCGAGCACCTCCACCCCCGTTAACAGACGCGCACGCGCCTGTTCGGGGAAGTGCCGCAGCGCTGCGCTACTGCGCAGCGTGCCCCAGGTTTCATGTGCGGCATCGGCTGAAAAAACGCGAAAGACGGCGTTGCCGAGCATGCCGGTGACGCCAAGAACCAGAACTTTCATGTCATTCTCCGCCCGTTACGGACATTCGCGCCAGATGTCCTGCCAGAACCTCAACCCGTCGGCCCATCTCAAAATTTGCGTCGAAGTAAGCCCTGCCCGATGCCCCCATCGCCGCTCGCTCGGCGGCCCCCAGCGCCTGAATGCGGCGGATGTTGGCTACCAGCGGCTGCACCTGCTCGGCTGGCGAGGCCAGGCCGGCGCGTGCCTCGCAGACCACGCGGGCGCCTTCGCCGTTCAGGCAGGCAACGATCGGCCGGCCGGCTGCGAGGTACGCCTGGATCTTGCTCGGGATGGTCTGGGCAAAAGCTTCCTCGTCGTTGAGCGAAACCAGCAAAGCCGAGGAGCGCTCGAAAATCTGTGGCATGGCCTCCATGGGAAAGCGCCCCGGCAGCACCAGATTGTCC
>CAZLOS010000203.1:0-7209 GCA_964561215.1 uncultured Solibacteraceae bacterium
TATCAGCGAGTCGTCCAGCACCTGACGCTGCCAGGTCTTGCCGTGGCGTTGATACACCGCCACCTGGTTGCCGTGCCAGGGCTCTATGGCAACCAGGATTCTGCGCTTCCCCAGGCGGCCGACGACGATCTCGCTTGATCCACATTTAGGGCAAGGTGAGGGATCGCCCTTCGCGATCTCTTCGGCGCTCCAAAAGCCCTCGGATGTGGGGCGTAGGAGGCGTATGCCGCGGAAACTGGCCGTCAGCAGCTCCTGCCGGCCGTTTCCGTCCCAGTCGAACGGATAGATGCTGTGCAGGATGCCACGCGCGTCCTCGCTGACCGGTTCCCGCTTCCACTTGCCGGGGCGGTAGATGTAGATCGGCACGTTGTCCTCGAAGTTCGGCGCGTACCCTTTCATGCCGACCATGGGTGCGGCGACCAGCACCTTCCTGCCCGTGCCGTCGATGTCGGCCCAACGTACGCGGTGCAGCGTCGGTATACGGTCGATTTCTCGCACCGACCACATCCCGCGCGGGTCGCCGCGATGCTCAAGAAGCGCCAGAATCCCCAGGCTCTTGTCCGGGCGTGTCTCGAAGTGGTGGCCCAGGAGAATCTCCGGCACGCCGTCGCCATCGATGTCGTTGCAGGCGAGGTTGAGCATCCGCTTGAGACCGGTTGCGATGACGTGCCTCTGCCAGCCGGGATTCTCGTACCAGGCGAGCTCGGTGCCCGCCTCGTCCACCGCGATCAGATCCAGCCGTCCGTCGTGATTCACGTCGACGACGGTGAGCTGATAGCCGTACTTCAGATCCGCCGTCACGACGCGCGGCTCGAACCGAGCCGGAGCCGCTGCGAAAGCAGCGCAGGCAAAGAGCATCAGAGGAGCAAAGTGTCTTTTCATGATTCGGCGATCGATTCCGGCGGAACAAAATCCACCGGTGTTCGTCCATGCACTAGACGATCTGCGTTTGCCAGAGCAGGCCGCACGCAGACCTCTTGATCATTGTGCCACGCGGGTGATGCGATCATTGCGCATGATAGAATTGAAGAAAAACATGGCGGAACAAGCGAAAACGCAGAAGGAACCGGCGCCGCCCCTCAATATGTGGCTGCCGGCCGTCGCGATAGCCTGGCTGGTGCCGGGTGGTGGGCACTTGTACCTCGGAAAGCGCGGGCGCGGCTTGCTGCTGCTGTTCTCCGTGCTGTCGATGTTCGTGCTCGGGCTGACCTCGCGCGGAGCCTTCTTTCAGCCGCAGACCGGCGATCTGCTGACCACCATCATCTATTGCGGTGGCTTCCTGGGTGACGTGCTCTCCGGATTCCCTTATTTCCTGGCCGTCTGGATGGGGTACGCCCAACCCGACCTGCCCGGCATGATGCACGACTACGGTACTAAGTTCCTGGTCAGCGCCGGGTTGCTAAACGTGCTGGCTATGGTGGACGCCTTCGAAATCGCGGTGGGGAGGAAAGACTGATGCCCAAGATTGCGCTCTCCCATATGGAAGCCGCGGCGCTGTTTGCCTTCTTTGCATCCATCGTGCTCGGCGTGGTTTCCAAGCGTACCGACCGCGACCGTCTTCGCTACGGGCTTTACTGCTTCGGCTACTTCATCGTCGCGCTGTTCGGCCTCGGCTGGTTGATGTACTTCGGCCACCGCTAATTGTTCCGCGGTATCGCCGCCAGCAGGGTCAGATATCCGTCCACCAACAAGCCCTCGTACCCGTGAAGTCCACCATTCCAGTCTCGCAATAGACCGACTTCAGTTTTTCCGCGCGCTGGGCGTACTTGTTGGCGTCACCAGTGCGGCCGGCTATCCGGGAAAGCTCCGCCATCCTCAGGAAAGCCGGGTAGGCGAGCGCATTCGAATAGGCGTCCTTGTGGCCGAAGTTGATGGTATCCCACCAGTTGGACGGAGGTGCGCCGCGGGTCGCGCCTGTCCAGCTATTCCCGCTGAAGGCGTATTCCATCAAGCCGTCCCCGTCCCGGTCGAACTCGATCATCTTGTCCGCCCAGTTGCGGATGGACACGTAGTTCCGTTCGAGCCAGGGAAGATCCTTGGTGGCAAGAACGTAGTCGGCCGCGGCCATTACCAGGGAGGGATTGGTGTCCAGGTAATCATGCTTGCACGCGGTAACGGGGATTGATTTGGAGAATGTTCAGGAAATTTCGCCTGTAACCGTCGTAGCGCGCGTCCGCTTCGATCCTCGCATCCGCCGGGTAAACGCTAGTGACTTCCAACCGGTATTCGACCTTGGGCCGCGCCGAAGACGCGGGAGGAAACGTCACCCGTACGAAGTTCTCCCGGCCGCGCGTGGCGTCATAGGCCAGCGCCGCGGGCATCATCGGGACTAAGAACCGGATGCTCATCTCTCCTCCCAATCCGCCTACCTCATGGCGATCTCGTACGGCGGGATGCTGACCGTCCTGCCGTCGGTCAGCATCACTGTCGCAGGATGATTGCTGAAATTCAGCAACGCCAGTTTGCCGCTCTCGAGTACGCACCAATACACGTCCAGTGGTCTGGTCATGCGCAGGGCGGCCTGGATAGCGGGATCGAGGTGGGTCATCTTTCTCAGTTCATCCCCGACAAACTCGGCATAGAACTCGCCGGGCACGGCGTCGCCGTGGTACAGGATGGCGCGGCCCTTACCGGTCTGGCCGGAGATCCACTTGCTTGCGAGCGTGGTGTCGCCCTCCACGGACGCGATGTACCCGCGTGGCTGTCTTGGAATGATCACCGTGCCGCCGTTCTGCACCCAACGGTCGATGCGCTCCAGAACCGCCTTCTCGGTCACGTGCCCGAAAAGGAACACCAGCACCTTGAATCGTTCCAGGGCACCGTCCAGGATCATCTGCTCGCTGCAATAGTCGTAGTCCACCACCGCGCGCAACGCCCGCGCCATGGTGAAGTATGGCGAGCCCCAGCGGTAGAACAGCACTTCGTCGCTCAGCTTGATGGCCGTGTCGGGATAGAACGACGCGACCTCGATGACCGGCTTTGAACGCTCGTCCAGCAGGTTGCCGTAGCGCAGCCAGGCGTCCACCGCGTGATCGTTGTCGGTGAAATTGAACAGGTAGTAGAAGAGGTGCTCGCCTCCGTTGGTGACGGCGTTGAACAGCCGTGCCATCACTCCGCGTTTGCTGGCATAGCCGCCAGGCTCGTACCCCAGGGCCGTGCCGTAGTAGCGGGCCGCCGAAGAAGCCATGCGCGTGATGGTGAAGTTGTCCGGGAAATTGTCGCTTTCATTGGTCAGCCGGATCCCGCCCTTCACTTGCGCCATGCTCTTTGCCTGGTAGCTGTAGTCGGTGCCAATCTGTAGCGGCCCCCAACCCCCGGAAGACTGATGGATGACGTTGTTCGGCAGCGCCTCGCGCGCCCAGATGGCCCAGTCTTCGCACCACTTGCTCATCCCGTCCATGTACCAGGTGGCGAAGTCGATCCGCTTGCGGCGGACTTGTGTGCTGTCGGGCAGGAACGTGCGGATTTCATCGAAGGAGGCGTAGTTCGAATCCCATGCCTGATTCAGTCTTCCGATGTCGCCGTACTGACCGCGGAGATGATTGCGGAACGACTTCTGGGCGTATTCGTCGCCAGCCCAGTATCCCTTGTGATTGTGGGCCGGACGGAATCCGAAACCAGGACCTAGCGCCGGATACTGCGCCTCGCCGTAGTCGCCGCTGGGGCCCAACCGGACCCCCAGCAGGGCCTTGCGCCCGCCGTAGTGCCGCCCGAACTCGATCAGGAAACGGTGCGCGTACTTCGCCTGTTCCGGATAGAAGATCGACTGCGTGTCATCCTCCAGTCCATGCTCCAGGCACTTGAACCGCACATTGTCTTTGGATTCCCAGAACCATTTCGGAAGCGCGTAGCCCGCCCCGACCACCAGCATCGGGAACCATTTCACGTCGAATTTCTCAAGTTCCGCCACCACCGAGTCATAGAAGCTCCAGTCGAAGACGCCGGGCGTCTTCTCGACCAGGCCCCACTTCACATAGCTCTCGACGCCGTTGAAGCCGAGAGCGCGCACCAGGGGAAGCCGGTTCCGCAGGTGCGCCGGGGCGTCGGCCACGTGATCGGGACTGAGCTCTTCACCCGCCGCCGTGGTCACACGCTGCGACGGCGCCTTGAAATCGAGCGCCGGCTCGACCAGCGGCACCGGTTCGATCTTGGGTTGATCGGTGGTCAACCTCACGGCACGCAGGTAATTCAAGCCTTCGATGCGAATGGACTTCTGAAGGGCAGCTTTGTCATAGCGAGCTACCATGCTTCGGATCTGCCCGCTGTTGACTCGCGCGATGCCCCACAGGTCCCGCTCCGGCCGGCCCGGCGAGACGCCGATCAAGCCATAACCCCGGTCCAGGAATTCGACCACCAGCCAGACGTCGGGTGGTAAGGGCGCGGAAACTTCGAATACGTATGGGGCGCGAGTGAAGTAGTTGTCGCTCGGCTTCAGCGTCGCGAGGAGAACGTCACCCGTGCGCTCGATCCGCCAGACCGACTCCGCGGACTTGAGCAGCCTGAGCCCCTGCGATTTCGGAGGCTCGCCCGCTTCCCAGTACGCCAGGTCCGCCGCCCGCAAGGATGCGGCACCCAGGAGTGAAGCGACGACGCAGACAATGATATTGCTTCGGGCGTTCATAATGGCCAGTGGTTCCAGAATTGTATCAGCATTGCCTTTGCACGGGCTTTGACTTGGCCGGGGGCTGAAACGATAGAATCTCTTGATTCACAGTGCAGGGAGGGTGGTCGTGGCACGCCTGGAATTCGCCAGCCGGAAAAACGATTTCAGCCGCCGCGAGTTTGGTGCGGCGGTCGGAGCGCTGTATGCGGCAAGTTTGCCCGCTGAGGCTGAACCTCCGGGACCGGGATCGTTCCCCCTGCCGCCGCCGATGCCTTCCGGGCTGCGGATAGGGAACGGCATCGGAGCGGATGCAAGCTATGAGCAGTTGCGCACGCAGGCACGGCTGGGCGTCGAGTACGCTTCGTCCGGCGCCGCCCGTTTACAGGATGCCTCGCTCGAACGCCTGCGCGAGGTCCGGCGCAGGTTTGAGTCCGCCGGGATCCGCCTGTTCAACTTCCGCGTAGAGGAACTCCACAACTGCGTTCCCATCGTTCTGGGGACGCCGGAGCGCGACCGGTACATCGAGATGTTCAAGATGCACCTGCGCAATTGCGGCGCCGCGGGCATCCATTACATTACATACGCCCACAATGCCAACATCACGATCCCGGCCTATTACCAGACCGGCACCGCTTACACCAGGGGCGATGTGCCCACTCGCGAGTTCGACGCTGAGGCCGGAGCCAGGCTGCCTCTATCGCATGGCCGCGTTTATACCGCCGGTGAATTGTGGGAAACCTTCACGCATTTCGTCAGGGAGGTGATGCCGGTGGCCGAGGAATCGGGCGTCCGCATCGGGCTGCATCCCGACGATCCGCCGCTCCCGACCCTCGGCGGGGTCGCCCGGCTCTTCATCAACGTGGAGGCCTACCGCAAGGCCCTCCGGATCGCGAAGAGCAGGAATCTCGGCCTCTGCCTCTGCGTGGGCACCTGGGCCGAGGGCGGTGCGGCTACCGGCGCGACTCCCGTCGAGATGATCCGCGAGTTCGGACCCCAGGACAGGCTCTTCAAAGTCCACTTCCGCAATGTCGACCGCCCTCTGCCCAAATTCAAGGAGACGCTGATCGAAGACGGCTACCTGGATATGTATGCCGTGATGAAGACGCTCCGCGAGAGCGGCTTCAACGGCTCCATTGTGCCGGATCACTCGCCCGGCGGCCTTTGGCAATACACACTGGGATACCTGAAGGCGCTTCGCGATCGCGTCGACGCGGAAGTGAAATCGTAGGAGGCGCGGGCGCTCTTTCCCGGCCTTAGGGTTTCTTCTGTAGTTCGCAGCCGCGGCAGACCACCTCGGATATTTTCCGCGTTTCACCCAGCCGGTTTGGATCGGCCAGGCTAGGTCGTTGCACGCTGACCGTCTCGACCACCTCGCCGCCCGGGCCGGCTTTGCGGTCGAGAATCTGGCGTTCCCGCAACTGCGGTGCGGCCTCTTCGGAACTCGCCTGACCCGGGACCACCACGTTGTAAATATCCGTTTCGGCGTGCACGGAGCCGTCCGCCGCGGTCCGCGCATTCGTCACCGTCTGGCGGGAGAATCGCATCTTGCCGCCGGGCGCGCCTTCAAATACCGTGACGGTTTCCGATGCTGCGTCCTGCGTCTCTTGCCGGTCTGCCACTTCCTGCGCGGCTGCGTAAAAGCTCCCGCCCGCATCGCGCCGGTAAGTGACGCTTTCGCTGTGAGAACCACCGTCCGTTTCCGTGGTCCTGCGCGAACTTTTCTCGACGACATCCAGCGAGGCGTTGATTGTCGGCTTTTCGACCGACCTCTCCACCGTCGTCGCGTTGCCGGACTTGCTGGTTTGTTCGGTGGCCTTTTCCGATAGTTGGTAATTGCCGTTCAGGTCGCTGCGGTAAACGCTGGTGACGGTGACGGTTTCACCGTCGGCTAATTTGCTCTCTTCGATTCTGATTTTTTCGGGGGGCACCGGACGGCCGTCGGTATCGTAGCGGCGAACGACGCGCTCTATGGTTTTGGCACCGTCGCTCTCGCTCAACACGCGCTCCTCAACCGTTTCCCGAGGAATCTCACGGCGGTTGACCGACTCTATGCGTTCAACGCTGTACGCACCGGTGCTCGTACGCGTGAAGGACGATCGGGTGGCCACGGCCCTGTTTCCCATGCCGTCGTACACGTATCTGGTCGACTCTTTGGACTCCTGCTGCCCGAACAGCCAACCCGCCGCCACCACGAAGACAATAGCCCCACGGGGTCCCATGCCTTTAGCCTAAGGCGACTCGCTACCGGCGGCAATCCGTAAAAGACCCGAACTCTGCACTCGGGAATCAATGAAGTTGCGACCGGAATCAAGTGGTTAAATGGATGGAATGGACTGCGCTTGTTCACCGGTCCTTCTGGGCGGGACCTCGCGGCGGACGTTCCTGCTCAGCGCCGCGGCGGCCAGTGGATCGGCCCGCGCCGCATCACGACGCCTGCTGATAGACACTCACCTGGAAGTCTGGAGCCTCGAACTCGAGAAGCGCTATCCCTTCCGGCATCCCGAACGCCCCGACACGCGGCCCGCCGCTTCCGCGCCGATCGACACCCAGGTCCAGGTGATGCGCGAGTTCGGCCTGCGCTATCCCGTCCCCACCAACCCCCCTTA
>CAZLOS010000204.1:0-7071 GCA_964561215.1 uncultured Solibacteraceae bacterium
CTTTCACGCCTTCGGCGAGGATAAGCTAATCTTCGGTAGCGACTGGCCCAACGGAACGGCCATGTACAATCTTCCGGCCATCGTCAAAATCGTGCAGGACTACTTCACCACCAAGGGCCGGCAAGCGGCAGAAAAGTACTTCTGGAAGAACTCAGTCGCGGCGTATAGATGGCTCCGGCGCGACGCGGGGCAGCCCGCCGCGGCGGCTTAGGCGTTCCGCTTGTACTGCTCGATCGATTCGCCGATGGGGCCCTTCTTCGTGCGTTCGAGAAGCGCGGCCATCTCCTTCTCCGTCATGGGGCGGAAGGACTTGACCGCGGCGACGTTCGCTTCGAGCTGCTCTACCGTTTCGGCGCCCGACACAACCACGTCCACGTCCTGGCTGAGCGCGAAGCGCAGGCACTCCGGGATGGTGGCGATCCCGTTCTTGAGGATATTGCCGAAGGCGTTCGTCTTCATCGCAATGAGCCCAAGCCCCTTCCCGCGGATGTTGGGCAGCACGCCGCGGATGAAGCTCCGGTAGTGGGGGTCGATGAGGTTCACGGGGTGCTGCACGGTTTCCCAGCCGTCGAATGCATCCAACAGGCGCTGGTGAACAGCCGGATCGCGGTGGCCGGTGAACCCGATATGGCGCGCCTTGCCCTGCTGCTTCGCCTTCACGAAAGCCTCCAGCGCGCCTCCGGGCGCCAGAATCTGGTCGACCTCCCGCATGGTGGTCACCTGGTGGCATTGCCACAGGTCCAGGTAGTCCGTCCGCATGCGGCGCAGAGTGTCCTCCAGTTGCCGCATGGCTTCCGCCCTCGTCCGCTTCTCCGCCTTGCCCATCAGCAAGACTTTCCGCCGCAGACCCCCACCAAGGGCCTTGCCGTAGATCTCGTCGCTCACGCCGTCGTTGTAAAGCCAGGCGCTGTCGAAGAAATTCACACCGAGTTCTGTGGCGCGGCGAATGATGCGGATACCGTTCTCCTCGCCGCTCTTCCCCATGTGATAGCCGCCGAGGCAGAACCGCGATACGTGCAGCCCGCTTTTGCCCAGTGTGGTCATCGGCGTGGGCGCGTCCGCGCGCGCAACCAGGCCAGCGGCCGCGGTTGAAAGTTGCAGAAACCCTCTGCGATGCATGAACCCCTCCTCGGACCGCAGGTGCACGGTCGCGATAGCTGATTCCATTTTACTTGTTACGCCGCCACCTCAAAATCCCATCCGAAACCAGGGCGATCGGACGGCCGCGTGTAAATACCCTCCGGCCCGCGCGTGATGTGGTACTGTTCTTCCCACATCTGGTACACCTCCTTCGGGCCACCCGGCGCGGGCATGAAGAGTTCGGCCCACGGAGCATTGACGTTCGCGATGATCCAGTGGATGGCGCCGTTCAGACCGCCTCCGTGCGGAATCACAGGAATGTCGTAAGCCGCGGCCATCGCCCCGATCTTGCGCAACTCGGTCAAACCACCGCACCAGTTTATGTCGGGCTGCCACACGCTCGCCCCCCGGTGCTCCAGCAGATTGCGGAAGCCGTATCGACCGTACTCGTGCTCGCCCGTGGCGATGAGCGCCGGCCTGATGGCGCGGTTCAGGCGGCCGGACCCGGCGCAATCGTGCGGCTGCAGCACTTCCTCCAACCAGTACACGCGGTAGGGCTTCAGCAGTTCCGCCATCTCCAGCGTGTAGTTCTCCGTCCAGGCCATCCAGCAGTCCAGCATGATCTCACCGTCCGGCCCCAGCGCCTTCCGGGCGCGCTCGACCAGCGCAAGGTTGTTCCGGATGCCCTCGCGTCCGTCCGCGGGCCCGTGCGGTATCGCCAATTTCAGTGCTTTGAACCCGGCTTCGATGTGCTGCTCGATGTCGTTGCCGGTGCAGTAGGCTCGGACGCGCGGCTTGACCTCGCCGCCGATCAGCCGGTAGACCGGCGTGTTCAGCGCCTTGCCGATGATGTCCCAAAGCGCGAGGTCGACGCCGCTGATGGCGTTCATCGTCACGCCCATGCGTCCGTAATGCATTGTGGATCGCCAGCAGATGTCCCAGATCCGCTCCACGTTGAAGGGGTCTTCGTTCATGAGCAGCTTCGACAGGTGCTCCATCACCACCATGCCGCCGCCCGCGCCCCCGCTGCCGTAACCCTTGATGCCCTTGTCGGTGGTGATCTCCACGGTGAAGCCGGGCATCTTCCCGGCATCCGGAAAGAACAACGACCGCGTCGCCTTGTACTCCGGATAGATGGACATCGGGTTGGCGACCTCCACGTTCTGCGTGGACCACGATCCGGCAGCCGGTGTGTAAGCCGGAGCCTGCCGTCGAGGCCTGGTTTTGACGAGCCGGACGCCGGTGATCTTGAGCCTGCTCGCAGGCAGCTCCGGTTGAGCCGCCAACCTGCCCGCCGGTGCCACGGCAGGGGCGCAAAGGAAGTGACGAGGGTTCATGAGCTTCTCTCCTTGGGTGAAATGGTACTACGGCGAGGCTCAGCGCAACTACGGGCAGACTCTGATTGAAGACGTCAGCTACGGACTGCCGGAGTGGGGCTTCGAGGATTCTCGTGGCGGCTTTGAGGCTTTCTTCCGCTTTGCGGTGACGCAGCGCAGCCGGTTTCAGCGATTGCGGCCCGTTCCGAATGCTTGTGCAGTTTTGCGGCGGCTGGCACGCGAGCATGATGTTCTCGTCCGAATCATTAGTCAGCGCATGTGTGCCGATCATCTGCACCAGGAAGTTGTCCGCCAGACGGTCGCATGGCTTTACTTCCACGGCTTTCCGTACTCAGATCCCTGTTTTGTGCAGGATAAGGTTGACGTGGCACCGACATTTACGTTGAAGACTCCCCGGCGTACATTCAGGAATTGCGCGCGGCGGGACGCAATGTCGTTGTGTCGGCCCGCGCCCACACAGCGCGGCTGTCAGACCCGACACAGGGCCTCCGGACGGCCGAATCCCTGCCCGGCGCGGCGTAATGGCTCCCAGTGCCCTGAACGCAGCCACGCCTTTTTCGGCTGGCCAAACCCGGCAAAAACCTTTTTCTCGCCTTTTTCTGAGCAGACCTCCGGCCCGTCAAGATCGTGGGAGGTTGTCTAAGTCTTGGGTTTTCTGAGAGATGCTGGAGCCACCCGCCGGGATCGAACCGGCGACCTGCTGATTACGAATCAGCCGCTCTACCAACTGAGCTAGGGTGGCTCGTCCTATTCATTCTACAACATGCGGCGGCAGTTCCTCAGCGGGGCTCGGTGGAAATGTCCAGGCGCACTTCCTTGCGGAGGCGGTCGTGCATGTTCCCCAGCCATGAGTTCGTGTAGCGCCGCGCCAGGTCGATAGTCGCCACCGCCGCGGTCCCGCGCTCTTTGGTTTCGGCGATGATCTCGCCGTCGGGGTCCACGATGCGCGTCGGGAAACTGTATCCCGCGCTCGCCACGAACACGCGGTTCTCGATGGCGCGCGCTTTGTCGAGCACCGTGCTGCCTCCCGCAATCGGCATCAGGATCACTTCGGCGCCCGCCAGCGCCAGGGCTCGCGCCGGGTCCGCGAACTGGAGGTCCCAGCAGATCATCATGCCGACTGTGCCGAAGTCCGTATGGAACACCGGATAGTCACCGCCCGGCGTCAGCCCGCCTTCCATCTCCTCGCGCGGCAGATACACCTTGCGGTACTTGCCCACCAGGCGCCCGGCGCGATCGATCAGCACCGACGCATTGTAGACGGCCGCGCCTTCGCGTTCCACCACGCCCGCCACGATGTACGCCTTATTCGCTCGCGCCACCTCGCCCAAGCGCGCGGTGGTAGGCCCCGGCACCGGCTCGGCGGCTTCTTCGTACGGCCGCCCTGTGGCGGTGGACGTGATGACTTCGGAGAGCAGGATCACATCCGTCCCCGCGGGCACCGTCTTGGCAATCGCATCGATGAATCCGCTCACATTCGACTCCGGCGTCCCGCCCGATCCCGGACGAAAGTTCACGGCGGCGATGGTGACGCGGCGCGGGGCGGGCGCGGCGATCCTCTCGATCGAGATGTCGTCCCACCACACGGTGGCCCGCGGCGCGTACAGCAGCAGCAGTTGGACCCGCGCGCTCACGGCTCCCTCGGGCGCCGGCGCATCCAGCGTCACGCGCTTCCACTCGCCCACGCGTTCGATGCCGGGCGCGTAGTCCGGTTGCCCGACGCGCTCGCCCTTCGCATTGCGCCAGTCCAGGCGCGCCACCACCTGCGAGCGCTCGTAGACGGGCCCTTCCACGCGATAGTGCGCCGTCAGCCGGTACCAGTCGCGCGGTGCAACGCCTTGTACCTCGCGCTCCCATCCCCCGCAGACGGCCAGGTTGCTGCTGCCGGACAAGGCCAGCGATCCCAACCGCTCACGGCCGCGCGACGCGTCCACATAAGCGCGAGGTGCAGTGCCCGTACGCGGCGACCACACGCGCCAGCCGGGCGCCATCCCATTCGCATCGGCCTCAAAACCGGACTGCCGGTAGAGCGCGCCCGGCGCCCCCGCAAGAATGCCCGTTACGATAATCAGCGCAGTCCAACGCATCATCCCTCCGAGTATATCGATGATGCCCCGCTACTGCTTCAGGTTGCCAACCATCTGCACGTCGCCCCCGGATTCGTTCACGATACGGATCGCGCCGCCCTGGAAACGGTTGCCAATGAGCGCCGCCGACTTCACGCCTTTGCCCAATCGGACGTGCGGCGTCGTGTTTCCAGCCCCCATGAAATCGCAGCCCTGCAGGATCAGCGAGCCGCCTCGCGCTTCGATGCAAGGCTTCCCCACCCCGCGCTGATCCCACTGATGGAAGTGCGTCGCCGTGAGCGTCACCGTGCCGGCGCCATCCAGCACCATCTGCGAGGCCGCGCCCGGGCGTCCCCAGAATCCGCAGTTCGTGAGCTTCACGGGCCCCTTGTTCAACGGGCCGATCTCGAAGCCGGACATGAACTGGCAATTTTCAACCACCACTCCGGCGTGAGCCTGCAGTTCGTCGATCTTCACTGCCAGCGGGCCAAGGTCCGAACCGCTCTGCGTTACCAGCACGTTGCCAGGGTTCTCCGCTACTCGGCGGAAATGGAATCCGATCTTCGCCCAGATGACAAACGAGTTCGAGATGTACTCCCAGTCCGTGCGGCCGATGGTGAAGCCGATCAGGTTCTTCTTCGTGTAGGCCTCCAGCGCTTTCACCTGGTCGCCGGTCACACGGCAAGGCGGGCTGACGCGCCACCAGTAAACGTTGTGTATGTGCATCATGTCGATCACGTTGTAGTGTTGGCCCTGCCCCTGGGTGGTCCAAGGATACGGGTGTATGTCGCCCACTTTCTGCTCGGGGTAGAAGATGGTGACGCCCTTGATGGTGCTGCCTGTCTTCAGGCTGAGGAACGAGGCGCCTGCCGCATTGTCGCGGCCGGCATAGGCGAACAGAGTCGTACCTTTGTCCAGTTGCGACGTGTGCGGCCCGCGCCAGGCGCCCTCGAGTGCAACGCCCTCGGGGATCGCCAGCACACCTCGCACCACGTAGACGCCCTCGGGCGGCTTCACCACTTCGCCCTTGGCAGCCGCAGCGTCCAGGGCCGCCTGGATGGGTTTTGTATCGTCGGTCAGGCCATCGCCCTTGGCTCCGAACTCGCGGACATTGCGTTCGGCCAAAGCTGTCCCCAGTGAAACCGCCAACGCGAAAAACAGAAGTTTGCGGCACATGATCACAACATGATATGGCTAGATGGGAAGGCGGAACAACGAAAGATGACAGGCAGAGAACGGGTGCTGGCCGCGATCGCTCACAAGGAAGCCGATCATGTGCCCATAGACCAGGGTTCCATGCGGTCGACGGGCATCATGGCCGTCGCTTACAACCGGCTGAAGAAACACCTCGGCATGGACGGGCCGCCCACGTTTCTCTACGACCTGATCCAGCAACTCGCGCAACCCGACGGTTGGTACCTGGACCGCTACCACGTGGACGCCGTCGACGGTGGCCGCGCTTTCGCGTCTCCCGATAAGGTGCAGCCCTGGACCTTGCCGGATGGTTCCCCCGCTGTGGCGCCCGCCTGGTTCAAGCCCGAGTTCAAGGACGGAGGCATTTACTACAAGGACGCCGCGGGCGACCTGATCGGGAAGCTGCCGCCGGGCGCATTCTACTTGGACCAGTGCTACTGGCCGCTCTCCGGCGAGGACGGGCTGGATAACTACGAGCCGCTCGCGGACAAGATGGCCAAGGTCACATGGGCGGCGCTGCCTACGGCACCATTCGACGAACCTGTGACGGACGAAAGCCTGGATGAAATCTCGCGCGTATTACACGCCTACCACGATGCGAGCCCGTACTCGGTGTCCATCGCCATGGGCTGCAACTTGTTCGAGTGGAGCCAGTTCCTTTTCGGCATGGAGAACGTGTACTGCTACATGGGCGCCGAGAAGCAACGGCTCGGCAAGTTCCTGGACCGCCTCACCGAGCTTCACATCGAGAACCTCTCCCGCATCCTCCCCAAGCTGCGCGGGGCCGTGGACGTTCTTGTGGTGGGCGACGACCTGGGCATGCAGAGCGGCCCGCAGATGTCCCGCGCCACCTATCGCGAGCTGTTCTTCCCGCGTCACAAGCGCATCTACCAATACGCAAAGGAACAAAGCGGAGCGCATATTTTCCTGCATTGCTGCGGCGGCGTATACCAGCTGATCCCAGATCTCATCGAAGCCGGAGTCGAGATTCTGAACCCCGTACAGACCGGCGCGCGCCACATGGAACCGGAGCGTCTGAAGCGCGAATTCGGAGCGGATATTACTTTCTGGGGCGGTGGCTGCGACACGCAGAAGATCCTGCCTCTCGGCACGCCCGCCGAAGTGCGCGAGGACGTGAAGCGCCGCATGGGGATCTTCATGAAAGGCGGCGGCTTCGTCTGGGCGCCGATCCACAACATCATGGCCGACATCCCACCTCGGAACATCGAGGCGGCCATGGAAGCAGCGTGGGAATTCGGAAAGTACTGACCCGACGCGGCTGATGCCAGAAAGCCGGACGCAACAGCGCTCCCCGGTCAGATTATGTCCGCGAACGTCTTGCGCAGTTTGTGAAACCACGCGTACCCCAGCCAGAACACCAGAGCCGAGACCAG
>CAZLOS010000205.1:0-7041 GCA_964561215.1 uncultured Solibacteraceae bacterium
TGCCATGGACAAGCCCGTGGTGAGCGAACGGGCCGAAATGTTGGAGGGTTCACCGGAAGAGGTCGCGGGGAAGGTCTGCGAGATCCTGACCGCCCGCGGCCTGCTCTGAGGAGGAAAACATCATGGCGGGCGAAATGTTGGTTCTGGCGGAACACTGGCAGGGACAGATTTCCGAGATCACTTTCGAGGTTCTGGCTCTGGGGCGCGAACTGGCTCAAGCGCTGGGCGTCAAGCTGGAAGCGGTGCTTCTGGGGCACGGCAAGAAGGAACTGGCGGCCGCCCTGGGAGCCGCGGACCAGGTTTGCTATGTCGATCATCCCAGCCTGGCGGAGATGACGGCGGAAAGTTGCGCCGCGGCGTTGGAGGAACTGGTCCGGTCAAGGAAGCCTAAAGCCGTTTTGGTGCCGTTATCCAACGTGACTCTCGGAATTGGGAGCCTCCTGGCCGCGAGACTGGGAGCCGCGTGCATCAACTCCTGCGTGGATGTTTTGGTTAGCGACGGCAAGCTTCGGGCGCGCAGCCTCCTGTATGGGGGCAAGATGGAAGCCACCGTAACGGCCCCGGGCGATCCCGCCGTGCTGGGTATCTCGCCTGGGTGCCGTCCTATCGAGGCTGGCCGTGCGACGGTCGCGCCACCGGTGGAAGAGGTTGCCGTGGCTCTCCCGGACGAGCCGAAGGTCCGCTTCAAGCGCTACATCGAACCCGAAGCCGGCGACATCGACATCTGCGAACAGGAAGTGCTGGTTTCGGTGGGCCGCGGCATTCAAAGTTCCGACAACGTGGAACTGGCCCAGGAACTGGCCGAGGCGCTGGGCGGCGCGGTCTCCGGATCGCGGCCGGTCATCGACCAGGGGTGGCTGCCGATGTCGCGGCAGGTGGGCAAGTCCGGCGCCAGCGTGAAGCCGAAGTTCTACCTGGCGGCGGGCATCAGCGGAGCGCCCGAGCACGTGGAGGGCATGAAGGGCGCCGCCCTGATTGTCGCGATCAACACCGACCCCAAGGCGCCTATCTTCAACGTGGCCCATTACGGGATTGAAGCGGACGCCCTGGACGTGCTACCGGCGCTCGCGGCGATGGTGAAGGAGCGGAAAGGACACTGAGCGATATGCCCGGCGCGGAAGCGATCGAACGTCCGTACTTCTACACGCTCCCGGTGTGGCTGATCGCCGCTTTCTATCTGATCGCCGCCCTCTCGCTCGCTGTCTTTTTCTATGGTGTTTACCGCAAGATCAAGCGCTACCGGCAAGGCCGCCGGGACGCGAGCCAGCCTTTCACCGCGGCCGGCCTGCTGCGCGCCGCCGTCGATGTCATCACCAACCGCACCATTCTGAGGGGCGAACTGCTGGGAGGCGCCGGACACCTGCTTTTGTTCGCGGGTTTCGCGATCCTGTTTATCGCCACGCTCCTGGTCCTGGTGGATAACGACATACTGCGCCTCATGCTGCCCCAGTGGAGTTTCCTGAAAGGGGACTTCTACCTGGGCTTTTCCTGGGGCGCCGACCTGGGCGGGATCCTGCTGCTGTGCGGGTTCCTGATCCTGGCAGTCCGGCGCGGCGTGGTCAAGCCCGCCGCTTTTCAATACACACAGCGCGAGCAGCCCCAAGGTTTTCCGAAACCGGGCACGCTGGTCCGGCAGGACTGGCTGCTGCTGGGGCTCGTGGGCCTGGCCGGCGTGGGCGGTTTCCTGGTGGAGACGTTCCGGATCCGCGCCACGGAGCCGGTGTTCGAGACGGTGTCCTTTGCCGGCTGGGCCTTCAGCGGATGGCTGGCGGGGATGGGCCTGTCACAGCAGGGCGCTCGCGCGGCGTTCGGCTACATCTGGTATCTGCATGCGCTCACCGCGCTGGGCCTGATAGCGTACATCCCTTACAGCAAGGCTTGGCACATCCTGGTGGGCTGGTATGGGTTGGCGCTACGACCAGCGCAGCGGGGCGCGGCAATGGCGGCGGCCCTGAAGCAGACCGGCGAGGGATACGCGAGCGTGGCGGATTTCACTCGCGACGAACTGGTGATGCTGGACGCGTGCATCCGCTGCGGGCGCTGCCACGTGGCGTGTCCCGCGGCCACCGCCGGCTTTGCGCTGTCCCCAAGAGACCTGGTCCTGGCCCTGCAGCGATACGTGACGAACGGCGACGGCGCAACAACCACGGGCGCGGTGCCGGATGCCTGGCTGTGGTCCTGCACGACCTGTGTCGCCTGCGACGATGTCTGCCCGCTCGGCGTCCTGCACGTCCCCATGCTGATTCAGTTGCGGCGGAGGCTGGTGGCCGACGGCGCCATCGAAAGCCGGCTGCAGGAGGCGATGACCAACCTGAACCGGTATGGCAACTCGCTTGGTCAGTCGCCGCGCAATCGCCCCAAGTGGACGCAGGGGCTCCCGTTCAAGATCAAGGACGCGCGCAAGGAGCCGGTCGAATACCTGTGGTTCGTGGGCGATTACGCATCCTTCGACGCGCGCCTGGCGGAAGCGACCCGTTCGACGGCGATGGTTTTTGAAAAAGCGGGCCTCAATTTCGGAATTCTGTACGAGTCCGAGCAGAATTCCGGCAACGACGTGCGGAGGGCCGGCGAGGAAGGCCTGTTCGAGATGCTGCGCGACAAGAACATGAAGGCGCTCGAAAAGGCCCGATTCGAAAAGATCGTCACCACCGACCCGCACAGCTATCAGGCTCTCAAGAACGAATACGACGGTTTCCGCGTGATGCACGCCGTGGAGTTGGTGAATGAGTTGCTCGAACAGGGCAAACTCGCGGTGTCGAACAAGCGGGAAGTCAAGGTTACGTATCACGACCCGTGCTACCTGGGCCGTTACAACGGCGTTTACGATGCGCCGCGGCGGGTGCTTGCATCGGCCGGCGCGCGGATCGCGGAGATGCCGCGTCACGGCGCGGACGCCTGGTGCTGCGGCGCCGGCGGCGGCCGGATCTGGATGGAAGACGTGCCGGGCATAAAGGAACGCCCGGCGGAAAGCCGCGTACGGGAAGCGGCGGCGCTCGGCGGCGTGGAAGCGCTGGTCGTGTGCTGCCCGAAGGACATGGTGATGTTCCAGGACGCCCTGAAAACCACCGGGCTGGAAGGCAAGCTGGTGGTGCGGGACGCCATGGAGTTGGTGAAAGAGGCTGTCTGTTCGTGACAAGGAGCTCCGGGATGGAACAGCTCGCAAACACAACCAACGGCCACGCCAGCGTGGGCGTCTACATTTGCCATTGCGGGACCAACATCGCGGGTGTCGTGGACGTGGCGGAGGTGGCCGAATACGCCGCCGCGCTTCCCGGCGTGACCGTGGCCCGCGACTACAAGTACATGTGCTCGGACCCCGGACAGGAACTGATCAAGCAGGACATCCGGGAACTGGGGTTGAACCGCATCGTGGTAGCCGCCTGTTCTCCCCACCTGCACGAGAAGACCTTCCGCACAGCGGCCCAGAACGCGGGACTGAACCCATACCTCGTGCAGATGGTAAACGTCCGCGAGCACGACTCCTGGGTGCATACGGACCGCGCCATGGCCACCAAGAAGGCCAAGGACCTGGTACGCGCCGCGGTGCGCCGCGTCCGGCTGCATTCACCGCTCGAACGCAAGCGGGTGGGCATCCATCCGGACGTGGTGGTGGTGGGAGGCGGAATCGCCGGGATCCACGCCGCGCTGACCATGGCCGAGGCCGGCAAGCACGTCTACCTGATCGAGCGGGAGCCGACCATCGGCGGCCACATGGCGATGTTCGACAAGACCTTCCCCACGCTCGACTGCGCCGCCTGCATCCTCACGCCCAAGATGACCGCGGTGAAAGCGCACCCGAACATCACGCTCTGGACGATGTCGGAAGTGACCCAGGTGGACGGCTATGTGGGGAACTTCAGAGTCACCGTGCGCCACAAGCCGCGGTACATCATCGAGGAGGCCTGCATCGGCTGCCTGGAGTGCATCTCGGCGTGCGTGTTCAAGGAAGGCCGGACGCCGGACGAGTTCAACATGGGGCTCGGCAAGCGCAAGCCGGTCTGCATCCCCTTCCCGCAGGCCGTGCCGCAGCTTGTGGTGATCGATCCGGGCACCTGCATCGAGTTCAAAACCGGTAAATGCAAGAAGACCTGCGTGGAAGCCTGCGCCGAACGCAAGGCGATCGACTTCCAGCAGAAGGAGACCTTCGACACGGTGGAGGCAGGCTCCATCGTCATGGCAACCGGTTTCCAGATCTTCGACGCCAGGCGGGTGCCGTACTACGGCTACGGCGCCTATCCGAACGTGTACACGTCGCTCGAAGTGGAGCGGCTGGTGAACGCCTCCGGGCCTACGGGCGGCGAAGTGGTTCTCCGCGACGGGCGCAAACCGCGGACGGTGGGCGTGGTGCACTGCGTGGGCAGCCGCGACGAGAACTCGAACCGGTACTGCTCACGGGTCTGCTGCATGTACTCGCTCAAGTTGGCGCACCTGATCAAGGAACATACGGGGGCGGAAGTCTACAACTGCTATATCGACATGCGCACGCCCGGCAAGGCGTTCGAGGAGTTCTACTGCCGCATCGCCGAAGAGGGCGTCAACTTCATCCGCGGCAAGGTGGCCGACATTTACCCGGAGGACGGCGCGACGGGACGGCTGATCATGCAGGTGGAAGACACGCTGGTCAATTACATCCGCAAGATCCCCGTGGACATGGTGGTGCTCTCGGTGGGACTGGAAGCCCGGCACGACGCGAACGAGGTGCGCCGGCGCTTCAACCTCTCCTGCACCAACGAAGGCTTCTTCCTGGAGCGGCACCCGAAGCTCGCGCCGGTTAGCACCTTCACGGACGGCATCTTTCTGGCGGGCTGCTGCCAGGGGCCCAAAGATATCCCGGACACGGTGGCGCAGGCCGGCGCCGCCGCGGCCGAATGCCTGTCGCTCATCGACAGGCAGTTTGTCGAGATGGAGCCGAACACCGCCGTGGTGAACGAGGACGAATGTTCGGCGTGCCGCACTTGCGTCCCGATGTGCCCCTATAGCGCCATCGGCGTGCGCGAGGACACCAAGAAAGCGTGGGTCAACGAGGCCTTGTGCAAAGGCTGCGGAACCTGCGTGGCGGCCTGCCCGTCGGGCTCCATCCGGCAGAACCTTTTTGAAGACGAAGAAATCCTTGAAGAGATCGAGGGGGTACTTGCCTAGCGCCGCAACTCATCCTGTTCAACTCATCCTCGTGACTTACGTGACGCAGGTTTCCGGCTTACGGAAATCCGCGGTTCTTGGAGACATATGTTTCAATTCAGAAAAATGAAGTTTCAGAGGGAGGCGGTGCCCGAATGGCCGCACAAGGTGAAGACATTGCCCGGATGCGAAAACATCTTCTCGTGCATCCAGTGCGGCACGTGCTCGGGGACCTGCCCTCTGTCGATTTACATGGACTTTACGCCCCGGCGCATCATGAGCTTACTGCGCGAGGGCTTCCGGAAGGAAGCGCTGGGAAGCGAGACCATCTGGCTGTGTGCGTCCTGCTATTCCTGCGCGGTGCATTGCCCGCAAGACATTCATATCACCGACGTGATGTACAGCCTGAAGCGCGAAGCGATCAAAGAGAACCTGTATCCGAAGCGTTTCCCCATTCCGGTGCTGGCCCGCGAATTTTACGAGATTGTGAAGCGCCGCGGACGCAGTTCGGAAACGTGGTTGGTACTGCGCATGGCGTTCCGTTCTAATCCGTTCATTCTTCTTGGGATGGCGAAGTCCGGCTGGGCGCTGCTCAGGACCGGAAGGTTGTCGTTCAAGAGTGAAGGCATCCGCAACCCGAAAGACCTGCAGCGTGAGTTGGCGGTAAAGAGGGAGGTTGCCTGATGCCCCAGACGAGCAAAACCAATCCCCAAGGCTATCTTTATTTCCCCGGCTGCTCGCTGAAGGCCACCGGCGCAGCTTACGAAGAGAGCATGCTCGAACTCTTCCGGCGGCTGGAGGTGCCGGTCGAGGAACTCGACGACTGGAACTGCTGCGGCGCCACGTCCTATATGGCCGTGGACGAAGATTCCGCGTTCCTGCTTTCCGCGCGTAATCTCTCGCTCGCGCACAAGGCCCCGGGCAAGCGCGACCTGCTGGCGCCGTGCGCTGCCTGTTACCTGGTATTGCGCAAGACGCAGGAATACGCCAAGAAGTACCCCTCCATCAAGAAGGAAGTGTCCGAAAGCCTGAACGCAGTGAACCTGCCGGGCATGAATTCGGTGAAAGTGCGCCACCCGCTGGAGATGCTGTACAACGACGTCGGGCTCGATGCCATCAAGTCCAAGGTGAAGCGGCGGTGGCGCGGCGGTCAGGTGGCCTGCTATTACGGCTGTCAGGCCGTGCGCCCCTTCGACGAGGTCGACAAGCCGCTCAATCCCATGCGCATGGATGAGATCATGAGGGCGGCCGGCATTTCCACGGTCGACTACTCGCTCAAGACCAAGTGCTGCGGCGGGTCGCTCACAGGAACCATTCATGACGTGGGCGTCCGGCTCAACTACATTCTTCTCAAGGAGGCCGTGCGCAAGGGCGCGCAGGCCATAGTAACGATTTGCCCGCTTTGCCAATTCAACCTGGATACATACCAAAAGGAGATCACGAAAGCGACGGGAGAGCACTTCGATCTACCCATTTTCTTCTTTACCCAGACGTTGGGTTGGGCGCTCGGCGGCGAGATCAACAAGCTCGGACTTAAGCGCTGCATCTCGGGACGAAGGCAGGTAAAGGACTGGATGATGTCCCACGAGGAGGTGGAGAGCTATGTCTGAAGCGAAAGCGAACGTCCGCGTGGGAGTGTACATCTGTCATTGCGGACACAATATCGGAGCCGTGGTGGACTGCAAGGCGGTGGCCGACTACGCGGCCAACCTGCCGAACGTCACGATTGCGCGCGACTACAAGTACATGTGCTCGGATCCCGGGCAGGAGATGATCCACCAGGATATCAAGGAGTTCCGACTGGACCGGGTGGTGGTGGCCAGTTGTTCCCCGCTGCTGCACGAGCATACGTTCCGCGAAGCGCTGGCTCACGGGGGATTGAACCCCTTCTACCTGCAGATGGTGAACATCCGCGAGCACGAT
>CAZLOS010000206.1:0-7039 GCA_964561215.1 uncultured Solibacteraceae bacterium
GGCGAGAAGAGTTTGTGATTAAAGACCTCAAGGAGCGAATCGCATGAAATTCGGCGTCAACACTTTCATCTGGACACCTACCTTCGACAAATCCAACGTGCCGCTGCTCGCCGCCATCAAGGAGCACGGCTTCGACGGCGTGGAAGTGCCCTGCTTCCGGGCGCGGGACTTTCCGGCCGCCGACATTCGCAAAGGCGTGGAGACGAACGGCCTGGAGTGCACGGTCTGCTCCGTGCTTCCACAGGGGCTCAGCCTTGTGAGCGAAGACGCACAAGTGCGCGCGAAGACCGTTACCCACTTGCGCGAGTGCATCGCGGCCGTAGCCGAAGCCGGCGTGCGTGTGATTGCCGGGCCGCTCTACTCGCCCGTCGGCTTCATGACCGGCCGCAGGCGGACGGCGGATGAGTGGAAATGGGCCGTGGAAGGCTACCGGGCAATCACCGAGGTGTTGGAAACGTCGAACGTGACGCTGGCTATCGAGCCGCTTAACCGCTTCGAAACGTACTTTCTCAACGTCGCCGAAGACGCCGCGCGCCTGGCCGCCGAGGTGAACCATCCGAATTTCGGCATCCTCTTCGACACCTTCCATGCCAACGTCGAGGAGAAGAGCATTCCGGCCGGCATTCGGACGGTGGGAGCGTGCCTGAAGCACGTGCACAGTTGCGAAAACGACCGTGGAATCCCCGGCACAGGACACGTCGATTGGATGGGCGTGTTCCAGGCGCTTCGCGACGTGCGCTACAACGGCTGGGTAACCATTGAGAGCTTCGGCTTCGCGCTGGGCGAGCTTTCGGCCGCCGCTTCCATATGGCGCGACATTGCCCCGTCGCCCGAAGCCATCGCGTTCGAAGGCGTGAAGTTCCTGAAGAAGCACCTGGCGTAGGAAGCGGGAGGTTCCATGCGTAAGTCAATTCTCCTTCTGTTGCTCGCGTCCGTGGCGGCCCTGGCTGCCGCGCCTGCCAGGGTCGTGCTGGTGGCCGGCAGGCCCAGTCATGGCCCCGGCGCCCATGAACACAACGCCGGCGTCACGCTGCTGGCGAATTTCCTGAACCAGAACCAGGGCGTGAAGGCCGTTGCCGTGCGCAACGGATGGCCCGAGGACGCTTCCGTGTTCGATGGCGCGAAAAGCATCGTGCTGTACATGGACGGCGGTGCGCGTCATTCGTTGCTCGAAGACGACAGGATGGCCTTCATTGGCAAACTCGCCGACAAAGGTGTGGGCCTCGTGTTCCTCCATTACACGGTGGAGGTTCCTAAAGAATATTCGGGCCCCCTGTTCCTCAAGTGGATCGGTGGCTATTACGAGCGGCCGTACTCGGTGAATCCCATGAACGAGGCCGACCTTGTGCAGGCATCCCCGAAGCACCCAATCTCGCGGGGCTGGAAGAGCTTCCATCTCAAGGACGAATGGTACTACCGGATCCGCTTCGACCCCGACGACAAGCGTCTCACGCCGATCCTTACCACCATGCTTCCGAAGGACGCTCCGAACAAGGAGACGGTGGCTTGGGCCGTGCAACGGGCCGACGGCGGGCGAGGCTTCGGATTTACCGGCGGACACTTTCACACCAACTGGGGTGTGCTGGAGTTCCGGCGCCTGATTGTAAATGCGATCCTGTGGAGTGCCAAGGTCGATGTGCCGCGCAACGGCGCGCGCTGCGATCTCAAGCCCGGGGAACTGGAACAGAACCTGGACAAGAAACGTTAGTGGGCTGGGCGGGTCCGCGGCCGGCTTCGCTATGCGTCCACGTGATCCCGGAAGAAACGATCCAGCGCCAGCTTGGTTTTCGACGACACCTCTTCGCTGAGCCGCCGCATCTCCTCGCGGGAAAGCGGCCGGAAAGCCTTCGCCAAGGCCACATTGGCCTCAATCATCTCCGGTTTCGGCATTCCCACCACGGCCGCGGAGACTGGTAGGGACCATGCGTAGTACAGCAGCTTCTCGAGTGGCGCCTGGCCGAGCAGCCGTTCCTGCGCGAAGACTTTCATGGCGATGACGCCCATTTTCTTCCGTAAGGCAACCGGCAGGGCGGTGTCTTCGAAGCAACTCGTATCGGCATTCTTCACCCAACCGGTCTTGCCCGCATTCAGTGCCATTTGGGTGACGTCGAAGTCGTGGTGTTCGAGCGCCCGTGCCAGCGTCTGTGCGTTATAGTGGCTGGTAATACCGAGGAAGCGCGCTACTTTCTGGTCGCGCAGTTTCAGGAAGACCCGTAGTACGCCGTCTGGGGCCTCGATCCGCTCCAGATCGCGGCTGTCCTCGACTCCTTGAATATTGAGCAGGTCGAGGTGGTCCGTGTTCAGTCGTTTCAGCGACGCCTCCACAATGCGCATGGCTTTGTCTCCGTCGCGCTCGAATACCTTGCTGGCCAGGAAGACCTCTTTGCGGCGCGTCCTCAGCACGCGGCCCACCCACTCTTCGCTCAGTCCATTGCCGTACTGATGGCCCGTATCAATGTACTTGACGCCAAGGTCGAAGGCGCGGTTCAGGGCCTCCGCGGCCGCGTCCGGATTGCCGTATTTCAGGAAGCGGCTGCCACCGCCCATCAGAAGGATCGGGACACGTACACCGGTCCGTCCCAGAATGCGTGTCGGAATGCCGGTTTGGGGGTCTGGAACGGCCGCAAAGGCCTGAGCCGCAACACCTCCGAGCGCCGGCGTTGTCAGGAAATGACGTCGTGAAATGCGCATTGTGTAATCACCTTTCGCGCACGATAATAGCATCCCAAAATGTTTCGTTACTTTCAGGATGAGGGCAATGTTCCCACTTCCACAGTCCGTCGCAAATGGAGCGAAAGCTATAGCTGTCGCGCACTAAGCTGGCAATCCGGGCATTTCGTTACTTTCAGGATGAGAGCAACTTTCCCACACCATCCGTCGTAACCGGAGCGAAGCGCTTGTGAGTTAGGGCATCTTCTCCGCCACCAGGAGAAGCGATTGGCCAACGGGCAGGTTGAGCCCCGCCCGGAGCCAAAGGCTTTCAGCGTAGAGAGGCAGCTCAAGCATCGCGTTCAGCCACCGTGGCGGCAACTCAATACCGGAGGCGGGAGCTTTTCCCATCAACGGCTCCCATACGCGAAATTTGAACCAGGCCACGGGGACCAGCAACGAGTTGCAGTACGTCACGCGCACGACCCGCAAGCCGTTTCGCCTGGCCAACTCCACCAGACGCCCGCGCGTGAAGCGCTGGCGCTCGTCGATGAAGATCGAGTGCCGGCTGCGCAAAGCGTCGAAGGCCGCGACGCGAATGACGAGCCGCCCGCCGGGACGCAGCACACGCGCGAATTCGCGAAAAGCATCGTCTTCCTCGCCGCGGTCCAGGTGGACGATGACGTCGAGCGACAGCACCAGATCACAACCTGCATCAGCGAAGGGGAAGCGCCGCACATCGGCTTGAACCAGGCGTTCGAGGCCGGCGGCGCGCGCGCGTGTGAGCCCTCGCCAGCCGATGTCTGTGGGAACGATGCGCCAGCCGTGCTTGTGTTCGAGAACAGCGGCGGTGTAACCGGTGCAGCAGCCGGCTTCCACCACGCGTTGGGGATGCAAGTCCGCGATGTGGCGGTCCAGGAGCCCGAACAGGATGCGCAGCATGCCCCGATACCACCAGTGGTCCCGCTCGGCGGCGGCGATGTTGGCGAATTCGGCCGGGTTCATCATGGCCGCGCCGGCCGTCGCCACGCGACCGCGGGCCAGACGACAGCCCTGAAGTACAACCGTGCCAACTGGTAAAACGTAGTCAGCAACGAGCGGACGCGGAAGAACTGCGAATGCCCGTGCAGGCGCGGGTAATGGTGCACGCCTACTTCAACCACGCCCGGCGAGGCCAGCTCGAGCTTGCGCACGAGTTCGACGCAGACGGTCCCGCTGGTCGACGTGAGATCGAGGCGGTCCACCAGTTCGCGGCGTACCAGGCGGAAGTCGCAGTCGATGTCGCGGATGCCGATGCGGAAGATCAGGCGTGCGAACCGGTTGTATGCGTGCCCGATCCAGATCCTATGCCACGGGTCGTGCCGTTCGAGCTTGTACCCGTTCACCAGCCCGACGCCCTCGTCCATCCGCGCCAACAGTTGTGGAAGTTCGCCGACGTCGTACTGGCCGTCGCCATCCGTGTAGAAGACCAGATCCTTCGTGGCCGCCGCGAATCCGCTCCGTAGCGCACCCCCGTATCCGCGATTGACCTCGTGCGTAATCACGCGGAGCCTGGGACTGAAACGACGCGCAAGCTGCTGAAGAACCTCCGCCGTGGCGTCCCGGCTGCCGTCGTTGACCACGATCACTTCATAATCGTCCGCGTGGTCCTCCAATACCTCGAAAGTCTTTTCAATCAGGCACGGCAGTGACGCGGCGTCGTTGTAAGCAGGAAAGAAGACACTAATGCTGATTTTTTTCGCCTCGGCGCAGGACGACAAGCCCGCGCCGCGGACAGTTTCGGTTTTCACAACTATCCCCTATTACGAGTTCCGCACCGCTCACCCACGGCCGGAACCGAAACAGAGATTCTACATCACTTCCACTCTGGCGGGGAAATCAATCAGCCGCCGATAGCGTACATGGGGCGCGGAGGAGGGACAAAGTGTGCGGTGTTGATCTCGTGGCCTTCCCACTTCTTCCACACCGTATCGCGCACGATGGCGGCGATCTCCTCGTCGCTGGCGCCGCCGCGTAACGCTTCCAGAAGGTCGGTCTCCTCGATGGCGAACAGGCAATAGCGGAGCTTGCCGTCCGCTGTAAGGCGGATACGGTTGCAGTTGTCACAGAAGGGCCGGCTCACCGAGGCGATGAACCCCACGCACCCGACGCCGTCCGCGTAACGATACTCGGCGGCCGGGGCTCGCGGATTCTCCTCCATGATGGGCAGAAGCGCCGAGATTTCCCTCGACAGCAGGTCCCCGATCTCGGCAACCGTGAGCACGCGGGAGCGGTCCCAAAGCCCTTGCGAATCGAGGGGCATGAACTCGATAAAACGGACTTCGAAACCGTGTTCGCGGCCGAACTCCGCCAGTGGCACGATATCGGATTCGGTCAGGCCTTTTACCGCGACGGCGTTGATCTTGATGGGATCGAAGCCGAGCCGCTTGGCGGCGGCCAAGCCTTCGAGCACCCGTGACAGGCCGTCGTACCGGGCGATGTACGCAAAGCGCTCCGCATCCAGCGTGTCCAGATGCACGTTGAGGCGCCGCAGGCCGGCGGCATAAAGCGCTTCGGCCTGCTCGGCGAGCAAGATGCCGTTGGTGGTCAGCGCGAGGTCGTTGATCCCCGCGATCGAGCGCAGCATGCCGATCAAAGCACCGACACCCTTGCGCACCAGGGGCTCGCCGCCCGTCACACGGACTTTCGTGATCCCCAACCCGGCCGCGATGCGCACAAACCGGGCGATTTCCTCGAAACTTAGGATCTGCTCCCGGGGAACGTACTCCACGTCGTGCTCCGGCATGCAGAAAAAGCAGCGGATGTTACAGCGGTCGGTGACGCTGACGCGCAGGTTGTTGTGGAGGCGTCCGAACGTGTCGTATAACCGGCCGCCGGGCTCCATTGCGGTCACCGTCCGGTGATGGCGAGCATACGCTCGAGCGGGACTCGCGCACGCTCGATGATTTCGTCCGGGAGCTCCACGCGAGGGCTGAGGGTAAGCAGCGAATCGCGCAGCTTTTCAAGGGTGTTGCGCTTCATGTAAGGGCACTCGCTGCAATTGCACTCCTCGTTGGCGATGAAGTGGAACCGCTTATCGGGCGCCACGCGCTTCAACGAATGCGCCACGCCGCTCTCGGTGACCACGATGATGTCCCGCGCATCGGCCTTGGCGCACCATTTGATGATGGCGCTGGTGGAGCCGACGAAATCGGACTTCTCCAGGATCTCCGCCGGGCACTCCGGGTGAGCCGCGACCTTCGCGTCGGGCATTTCGGCCAGCGCCGCGCTCAGCCGCCGCGCGGTGAACGTGGCGTGCACAACGCAGGTCCCTTGCCAGATCTTCAGGTTCTCGCGGCCCGTCTGGCGCTTGACCCACGCGCCCAGATTGCGGTCCGGCAGGAACAGCACGCCCCGGTCGGCCGGTATCGAATTCACAACTTCGACGGCGTTGCGCGACGTGCAGAGGATGTCGCTTTCGGCCTTCACTTCCACCGACGTGTTGATATAGCTGACGATGGCGTCGTCCGGGTGCAGCCGGCGATAGGCGCGGACGTTCTCGGCCGTGCACGCGTCCACCAGGCTGCAGCCTGCCTCGCGATCCGGCACCACAACGATCTTGTGCGGGCTCAACACCTTCGCTGTCTCGGCCATGAACCAGACACCGCAGAAAGCGATGACGTCGCCGTCCATCTCCCGGGCCTTGCGAGAAAGCTCCAGGCTATCGCCCACCGCATCACCCAGGTCCTGAATCTCCGGTTCCTGGTAATGATGCGCGAGGATCACGGCATGGCGTTCGCGCTTGAGAGTAAGAATCTCCTCGACGATGTCGACAGCGGTTGGCATGAAGCGCCCTTGTGATTTCATTGTAACAAGCGTGCGGTAGTGAGGTTCAACAGCCGCTAACCGCGGACGTCGCCGGGTCCATGAGTGGCCGTAGTCCTTCTGGGTCTTCGCAAGCCGTTACTTCTCCTACTTTTGCCGCTGCTGCCGGTTCGGCCCCGCCTCAGATTGCCTTTGAGGATACGTCCCGTCACCGAATCTCCCACGTGGAGCAGGTCGTCAGACCTGCAACGCCGGCGCCATCGCTCGCCACGGTCCCTGAGTCCCCGTGGGCATCAGAGGGTAACGCCCTTGCTGCCGGGCGACAATACCGAAGGCCAGACCCTGATGTGCTCAACGCCCGTAGGCATCAGAGGGTAACGCATAGACCGTGCCAGAGGCGCTTCCCCTCGCCCTCAAGAGCACTCACGGAAGGTATGCAAGCTACTTCAACGTCCGGCATGCTTCTTCCGGCCACGTCTGGCAAGGGCGCTATTACTCCTGTCCGTTGGACACGTCTCACTTCTGGTCGGCACTGCACTACACAGAGCTGAACCCCGTTCGTGCGGAGATAGTAGAAGATCCGGTC
>CAZLOS010000207.1:0-7008 GCA_964561215.1 uncultured Solibacteraceae bacterium
CAACAATAAGGACCCGAGCAACCCGAAGCCGGTCTCGGTCCACTCCAATGCCGGCCGCATGGAAGACGCGCCGGTTGTTATCGACCTGAACGCCGCCGTCCCGGACGACCTCCTGAACCGCTACATGACGGCGGACTTGCGCTTCAAGAACACCTGGCTCCGGCAGCGTCACGATCTCAGAGATCAATCCCAGTCGGGCTACGACCTGGCTCTGGCAGACTTCGGTGTCGATGCCGGCCTCGCGGACCAGCAGATCGTTGACTTGATCATTCACCATCGCCGCCTTCATGGGGAGCGGCCCCGCAAGAACGCCGACTACTTCGAGCGCACGCTGGCGCCGGCGGCCGAACGGAAAGGCGGCGTCGATCCATTCGCTGCTGAAACCGCCGCAGCGGATCCTACCCAGCAGCCCCAGAGCGACCCTCCACCCAAGCCGCAGGATCCTGAACCGGACCCGGCCGCCGCCAAGGCCATTCTTTGCGAACGAGTCTCCCAGGCATTGGGGGTGCGGGTGCTCCGGTTGCACAAGGTCACCGGCGAAGAGCCGACCTACGTGATGGAACTGGAGAACGCCACCATCAAGTTCTCCGGCGTCGGCAAGCTGATCGACCAAGCGAGCGTCCGCGTTGCCGTCGCCGCCGCCGTGAACCGCCTCATTCCGCGCATCAAGCCCAAAGCCTGGGAGCGGTTGGCGCAGACCATGCTCGACGCGCTCACGGAACAGGAAGGTGGCGATGAAACCGACACCGTCGGCGTCACCAAGATGTACCCGACGCGCTACCTCACTGAGAGCGCGTTCATCCCCTCCATCGAGACACAGCCCATTCAGTCGATCCGCAAACCCACAGCGATCGACGGCCACGTGGCTGTTTCCGCCAGCGACCTTCAGATGCACGTCAACAAGGCGTTCTTCCTCAGTCTCACGGTGAAGGCCATCGCGCAGATGCTCACCGTCCTGGGGGCCAAGAGCGTGCGCATCCGAGGCGCGCGGCTGCGAGACCAGAGTCGGTGGCTGCTGCCCAAAGACCTGTTCGATCCGGCGGACTTCACCGCGCCGCCGACGACGATCAGACCATCTACTCCTTCACCGGCGCGACGCCCGAGGCGGTGCTCGACCCCGACATCCCGGCCGACCACAAGATCATCCTCAAGCAGAGCTACCGCGTGCCAAGGGCCATTCATTGCCAGGCCATGCGGCTCATCAAGCAGGTGACGCGAAGGCAGGAGAAGGACTATCTGCCCCGGCCGGAAGACGGCGAGTGCATCCGGCTCTCCACCGGGACGTACAAATCGCCGGAGTACTTCATTCTCAAGAGCGCGCTCCAGCACCTGGAGCGCGGCCAGACGGTGATGTTCCTCGCCGCCTGCGGCTACATGCTTCAGCCTCTGGTGGCTGTTCTCCGCAGGAACGCCATCCCGTTCCACAACCCGTATCGGAAGTCGAACGGCTTCTGGAATCCGCTGCGCATCGGACGCGGGTCCACCCCGAGCCGCATCCTCGCGCTGCTGGTTGCCCATCCGGGCTTCGGTGATGGGCGGCGGCGCGTGACCGCCTCCGTCTTCAAGCGCGCTCAGTCTCCCCTGGACGTTGCCGGCGCGCACGGTCCTGCGGCGTTGATCGATGTGCCCCGTGTCGTTGTCGGAACGATCCACTCCGTCAAGGGCGGCGAAGCCGATGTCGTGTACCTGTTCGCGGACCTGAGCGGCGAGGCGGACCGGCCCGCCGCGCGACGCCGTGATCCGGCAGTTCTACGTCGGAATGACCCGGGCGCGGCAGACGCTCTACATCTGCCCGATGGAGACCGGGACGGCGGGTGCAGCATCCGAAGATCCACGAGCGGAAGGACCGGAGCAATTACTACTGGTTCTTCCGCTACTACGCCGACGAGATCCAGAGCGATGGCTCGGTGAAGACCCTTCGGAAGTTTCACGTGCTGGGCCCCAGTCGCGGCGAGAACGCGATCGGCAAGCGTGAGGCGGAGATCGAGCGCGACAAGTTTCTGGCGAAGCTGAACGCCCCGACTCAAGAGGCCGCCGTCGAACAAGCTCTGGCAACGGGGATCGCCCTGTTCGGCGAGATCGCAAAGATGTACGAAGAGGGCAAACGCAGTCCGGCCAGCCGGGCCAAGCTCGGCCGGAAACGGTACGTGTTCGAGCGGCGCATCCTGACCTTTGACGAGACTGCGCGCGTGCTGGCCCGGATGGAGGAACCCAACAAGCTCATCCTCGAAACCTGCATCGCCACCGGCGCGCGCATCTCCGAGGTCCTCGGCCTGCAATGGAAGCACGTGAACCTGGAGGCCGGGACGATCAAGATCGAGCAGCGCGTCAGGCATCAGCACGTCGGCCGCCTAAAGACCGAAAACAGCCGGCGCGTTCTGGGTGTCGGGTATCTGGTCGAGCGGTTCCGCGAGAAGGCCGCAGCCGAGCGGGCCAAACCCGGGGGTTGGGTCTTTCATCAGAAGTGGGCACTGCACAGGCCGATGTGGGATTCCGCGGTCCGTGACGCTCTCCACCAGGCTGCGCGTGCGGAGGGTTGCAACTTTAAAGGCCTGGGGCCTCACTCCTTCCGCCGCGCCAACATCACGTGGCGGCAGGAGGTCGGCGGCAGCGCCATCGAGGCGTCGAAGATCGCCGACCACGCCAGCCTGGAGATGACCGGCGAGTACACCTTCGTCGCGCCGGAACGCCAGAACGAGCCGACTCGCCGCATCCAGGAGAGACTGGCAAGCGCCGCCGCCAAGCCCGAGAAGACGGCGACGGTCGGCGCGCCGCCCCCGGCAGCGCCGCCGCCCGCCCCAACGCCCGAGGCACCACGCAGTCTGCTCGACGCCTTGCCGGTGACGACGCTGGTGCAGTAGATCCCGCCATCTCGCGTCCTCTTCATTCGCAATGAGTCAGCGTAGGGGCCAGCCTCTAACATGGCCATGTGATATCACTTGGCCATGTTAGGACGCGGACCTTCTCGCGCCCAGAGTGGCTCGGCATGAGCGGTAGGAACCGCAGCGGCCCTTGGGAGCGGTTGGCTAACGAAGTGACAATCAACCGTCTCCCGTTCGTCTGCGCTTCGCCCTGGATTCGTAACGCTCCAGCCGAATGGTGATCTCCCGCCGAGGCAGCCTACAGCGTGGGTGACACGAGATCGCCCGCAGTCCCTCGAGGAGGCGCCGAATGTTGGGCACGCCTGCCTCCTCCATTCGGTCCAGCAGCCACAAGACGCCATGGCACTCGACGGATTCGCTCTCAGCAAGTTCCCGAAGGTCTCGATCTCCCGTCAGGAGTGTCCATCGCCGCTCTTCGGCCAGCGCAAGACCGAAACTGTCGGGAACGGAGAGCGCTGGCCGCTCGGAACGATAACGCACGGCTTTGGCCACACCGCTTTGCGACACTTCTTCAACTCGCAGCCCCAACCCGACCAGACGGTCGCCCCACTCCCCTTTCATCTCTTGGCGGTAGAGCGCATCTGGAACCGCGAACTCATACTCAAGCGAGAAGATGGCCTCCAACAGATCGCCCCGCTCCAGATCGATCAGCACGGAGGTATCGGAGACGAGGACCGTCATTCGGCGACGCCGCTCCCGACAGGCTCCTCCATCCGCTTGTTCAGCGCGTGCACGTTGATTCCGAGTAGCTCTGCCGCTTTGGCCTCCGAAATCGCGTCTTCAGCAAGCGCTCGGAAGCACAGGCGCTCAAAACGGCGTGGTTCTTCTTCCTTCAAATGGTTTGGTTCGTAATCAGGCGGCGTCCTGAAGCCCAACCGGGAGAACTCCCGAAACAGCCGCTGAGACAGGGCTGCTGAGAAGATTCCCAGGTCGGTGCAGCGATATGCAATCGCCTGGACGCTGGCCCCAAACAGATCCTTCAGCGCAAACAACTCTCCCCAACCGATGGAGCTTCGGTGCTTGCCAACTTTCGACCAGAGGACCTCCGCCGGCATCAGGAAAGCGCCCGCGAAACGGTGGGCGGCTTTCTCGCGTGCTTTGTCATCGCCGCGGACCTCCATGACGATATGCCCCAATTCGTGGGCCAAACTGAACCGTTGTCGCTCACCGTGCAATCCTCTGCGGATGACGATGATTCGCACCGGACTCCGTCCCGCCCGGCGGACGCCGGCGGCCAGACCATCGATGTTCTCGGCCGAATCGACGACCACCAGCTTGATCCCGTGCTCCTCGAATAGGTCGACGAGATTCGGAATCGGATCGATGCCGAGGTCCCAGTATTCGCGCAAGCTGCGCGCGGCTCGCTCGGCGTCCCCCGATTCGTGGACCGGATAGGGGGCTTCTCTAGGTTGATCCCATTCAGCGCTGGGCAGTCCGAGGATTTCCTCGACGGTCAAGTATCGCTCGATAACGTGCAACGCCCGCGCAGCGATCTGTGATTCCTCTTTCTTGCTCGAAATCTGTTTCTTTCGGAAGTCCACGCCCTCCAGAACCATCTCCCGGTCCCCGAGTAGGTAGTCGAGAGACACCCCAAGGGCATCGCTCAGCGCGATCAGTACGCCGGAACTCGGGACATCTTCGTTTCGCTCATATTTACCAATGGCCTGGGCAGACACCCGGTTTCCAATCTGGGCCTCCAGACCACGTAGAGAAAGGCCGGCTGCAGCGCGTGCAAGCTTAAGCCTCTCGCCAATCATGGATTGAGCCTCCCTGTCATCGGTTTACAATTCTACTAGAATGGACGTATGGTGTAAACCGAAAGTTTCGGCTGGAACGGAGGCACTATGGCGAGGAATGACCGTTACGTCGTGAATCATCCGGGTGGGTGGGCTGTGCGAGGCTCGGGAAAGGGCCGTGCGAGCGGCGTCTTTGACACTCAACGCGAAGCAGAACAGCGCGCGAAGGAGATCGTCGGCAATCTGGGCGGCGGCGAGGTTCGCATCCAGGGCCGCGACGGCCGCTGGCGCGACTCCGACACGGTGCCGCCCGGCAACGACTCGTGCCCGCCCGTTGACACGAAGCACTGATGGGATCAGCACATCCTGGGCTTTTGTGCCGAGTTCCGCGCGGCGCCGAAGATCAGCCTCGCCCGCGAACCGAGAGGTGCAGCGCGATGAACGCGAAGAGGGCCCGCGCCGGCACGACGCGGGAAGCTCCTTCCATTGAGGATCGGGTCTGCGCGGCTGTTTGAGCCGGTGACTTGAGGAATTTAAAGTGCTGGTTCAGATTTCTCACATGCGATTCCAGTGCGCACGCTCATGATAGGCTGACCGTGGAGATGGACAGCTATTCCATACGCGCCGGGCGGATCGACGAGCTTCCAACGGTGCAGGAGATCGAACGTCGCGCTGCTCGGCGGCTCGCCTCCGTGGGGCTGCCTACTGCCGTGGATCTCCCCATTCATCCGATGGAAGAGATCCGCGCGGACTGCAGTCACGGCCGCCTGCTGGTCGCCGCGGACGAACAAGATCGCGCCGTGGGCTTCGCCTTGTTCGATCTCTACGAGGACGAGGCTCATCTGCGAGAGGTCGATGTGGTGCCCGAGCATGGAGGCCAGGGGCTGGGGCGACAGCTCATTCAGGCGGTGATCGCCAGAGCCAGAGGCGCGGGGTTGCGCCGCCTCGCCCTGACGACCTTCCGGGACGTGCCCTTCAATGCGCCGTTCTATGCCCGACTCGGGTTCCGGATCGTAGAGGAGACACACGCATCGGCTCGCCTTGCTCGGATTCGGCAAGAGGAACGGCTCAACGGTTACGAGGTGGCCCCCCGCGTGGCGATGATCTTGGACTTCTAGCCAGGCCTGGTGGATGGCTGGAGAAACGACGGCGCCAGAACCGGGCCTCCGTGCAAGCCAGCAGCATGCGCGTCAAGCGGACCTCCGTGCAGGCTCCTGAAGATCGCGGCACTGCTTGAGTCGTACACCGACGGTCAGGACTAGGTTTGCGATCGAGCACGTGGTCGGGCATGAAGCACGGTTTGCGATGGCACCGGACTGAGCCATAATTGGAGGAGAATGACCGTCGCGCATGTCGAAATCCCGGAGGCCCACGTTGGCGAACTCTGCCGGCGCAACAGCATTCGCAGGCTTTCTCTGTTCGGCTCTGTGCTGACCGACCGCTTCTCAGACAAGAGCGACATCGATGTCCTGGTGGAGTTCCGACCTGGGGCCCGGATCGGCTTCTTCCGGCTCGCGGACATTGAAGAAGAGCTGAGCCAGTTGCTCGGCGGCCGGAAAGTCGACTTGCGCACTCCGATGGACTTGAGCCGGTACTTCCGGGACGAAGTGGTTCGCGACGCGCAGGTCGTCTATGCCGAATCCTGATGTCATCCGGCTACGGCACATGAGGGAAGCTGCCGCCTCGGCCCTTGAGATGGCAGCTGGCCGTAGTCGAACTGAACTCGACGAGAACATGATGCTGAGAATGGCCCTCACCCGATGTCTGGAGATCCTGGGTGAGGCCGCCGCAAAGGTGACGCCCGCCACCCGGGATCAACTCCCCTCCATCCCTTTCGGACAAATCGTCTCGATGCGCAACCGGCTGATCCACGCGTACTTCGATGTGGACCTCGACATCGTGTGGACGACCGTCAGTGAGGATCTGCCCACCATCATCCCCGCGCTTGACGCAGCCCTTTCCGATTGCGAGCAGTGAGACGTTCTGTTCGCCCCCCCTGGGCATCGTGGGCGCTCTGTATAAGAGGGGAAAATTCTGTCAGACTTTCCGGGGGCGATTACAACCGCGCGCGTGCGCGTACCAAGCTCTGGATCGACGGGCGGAAGCTGTGGCGATTCCCTCTGTCGACGTGGTCCGAAACTGGAGTCAGTTCGGAGTCCATTTCGGCTTCCGGGTGGCTCTGGAGACCAATTGGAGACCAAAACGGTTGCGGCTAAGTCTTGTGTTTTCAGTCGGCGATCACTGTAAGTGATTGATTTTCGCCCGTTGGGGTGCAAGAGGTCCCGAGTTCAAATCCCGGCGGCCCGACCAAATAACTCAAAGAGTTACAGGCTCTACGCCACTTTCGGGGGCAGACCCCAATCCCAATCCTTTCTAAGAACATAACACCT
>CAZLOS010000208.1:0-6898 GCA_964561215.1 uncultured Solibacteraceae bacterium
GTCGAACCGGGCCACGGCATGCAGCCCGCGCGCCAACTCGTAGGAAAGCCCCGCGCCACCGCCATATCCTTGATACTTATCCAGATTGCGGCTCAAAGACGAATACTGGCTGTAATCGAAATTGAAGCCGATATTCAACTTGCGGATGCCGGAGTAAGAGTAGCTTGCGCCAGCCGTGCGATTGCGCGAGGTGAGATACAAACCGTTTCCGGGGGTGGCTCCATCGGTGTAATTGAAGCTCAACGTGGACTTGCGGAAGCTCCGCGCGAGCGAGACCCCGCCGGAAGGGATGAGGTTCTGCCGCTGATAGATTTCAATGCCGTAAGACCGGCCGATGATGGCGGCGATCACCGGGTCGATGTCCACCCGGATCAAGCCCTGCGTATCGACGCTGGCTACTCCGCCCCGCAGGGAGAATGTCCAATAGCGGCCCAATCTGGCTGCGTAATTCAGAGCGCCCATGTGCATGAACGCCGACCCATAGTTGCGAGTGAACGTGTAGTGCGTGAAGGAGTAATCGAAACCGATGGTCTGGTGCCGGCTCACGCGGTACATCATGTCGCCCCGGGCGTATTCGGCCTCATTGCCAACCAGGGCGTTCGAGCGTCTCCTGGTAAGGCCCGCGCCTCCACCGAAATTGAACGACAGTCGCGCGGTCTTCTGAAACGTGACGTCCGCGAGACTGTTGAGGTAATACGTGCGGCCGTTGAAGAGCTCCTGCGAGGGCAGTTGGTAATAAGTGGGGTCGACGAATCCGTACGGCGACTCGATGCCGACGCCCCTCGACGTCGTGCCCGCGACTTGCTTCAAGGTGAAATACGTCCGCCGCGTCACCTGGTGAGACACCCCCAGACTCAAGGCGTGGTCGGAGCCGTCATAATAAGTCCGGCGTGTGTAGTGGCGATAATTGCCCCGGTAGTCCAACCCAAGCAGCGTCCGCTTCCAGCGGTGAATCCCTAATACGCCGATCCCTCCCTCCATCCCATAGCTGTACTCGTCGGGGATTTCGCCTTTCTCATCCATAGTGAGCGACGTCAATCCGTTCTCGTAAACTCCGCCCACTTGCGCGAAGAAGCGCATCGGAGAGGTCTTTGTTTCGCTGCTCAACTGGTCCGGCCCGCCACCCCGGCTCAGCACCGGCGGAGGCGGCGGCTCTCTGACCTCCTCTTGTGCCACGGCCGTCACCGGTACCACCAGCAGACACCACCACCATCGAAATCTCATAAGGCCTCCAGGAAAGCCGCGGGTTTCTGTATCATTGCGACGTATGCGCTTTCACACAGAATACCTCACCTTCAAGACCGACCAGCATCGCCAATATGTCAACATCACCGGTAAAGTTGCGAACGCCCTGCGGTCGAGCGGCATCCGCGATGGCATGATCCTGATTTCGGCCATGCACATCACCGCCGGCGTGTGGGTCAACGATGCCGAAGACGGTCTACTGGAAGATATCGACGACTGGCTCGAAAAACTTGCCCCCTTCCGGCGGGATTATCGCCACCATCACACCGGCGAGACAAATGGAGATTCCCATCTCAAGAGCCTTTTAGTGCACCATCAGGTGATTGTGCCGGTGACGGAGGGAAAGCTCGACCTCGGGCCCTGGCAGCAGGTTTATTACGCCGAATTCGACGGACAACGCTCTAAACGCGTCATTATCAAGGTGATGGGCGAGTAGTAGCCGGGAACTCGGCCCCGCTCATCGGCGTCTAGGGAGGTGATATGACTCGACTTGCGTTTTCCGCGATCGTTTTCGCGGCGGGCCTCGCGGCCGCGGACCTGCCAGTCAAACAGGTGGTTCTCTACAAGAACGGGGTCGGCTACTTCGAGCGCGCCGGCGAGGTGGCTGCCGGGGAAACCGCCCGGCTGCAGTTCAAGGCCTCGGAGATGAACGATTTGCTTAAGTCGCTCACGGTCGAGGACCGCGCAGGCAAGGTCGTCGCTGTGCGCTACGATTCCAGCGAACCCGTCGACCAAAGGCTGCGGGAGTTCCCGTTCCAGCTTGGCGCGCGCCAGCCCCTGGCGATGTTCCTGGACGACCTGAAGGGGGCGCGGCTCGAGCTGAAAACGCCCTCCGGCCCCGTCGCGGGAGCCATCGTGGGGGGCCGGGTGGCCATGGGCAGCGATCAGCGCCCCGAACAGCAGATCGTAACCCTGCTCGCCGATTCGGGCGAATTGCAATCCTTCGATCTTGCGGCCGTGAGCGGGCTGCGCCTGGCCGACCCTCGCTTGCAGGGCCAGTTGAAGGAGTACCTGGAGGTGCTCGGGCAGGCGCGCTCGAAAGAGAAGAAGACTGTCGCCATCGAATCGGCCGCCGGCGGCGCGCGCCGGATCGCGGCCAGCTACATGGTGCCTACGCCGGTCTGGAAGTCGAGCTACCGCCTGATATTCCGCGCCGCGGAGGACCCTACCATCGAGGGTTGGGCCATCGTCAACAACACGAGCGGCGAGGATTGGAGCCAGATACAACTTGCGCTCGTTTCGGGCCGACCCACGTCGTTCGTGAGCAAACTCTACGAGCCGGCCTACCGGGACCGGCCCACGGCGGAGCTGCCCGAGGACCGCGTACAAGGGCCCGTGCTCTATGGGGGCGCCACGTCGGCCGGAGTTGTGGGCGGCGTTCCCGGCGGAACACCGGGAGGTGTGATTGGCGGTATCATGGGGGCGCTCCCAGCGAAGTCTCTGCGGGACGCCGCGCCCGCGGCTCCTCCTCCTCCCGGTCGTATGACGATGCGGATGGAGACGGCCAGTTCCGTCGCCATGGTGGCCGAAGCGCGCGAGCTGGGCGACCTGTTCGAGTACCGCTTCCCCTCGCCTGTAACTGTACGCAAGGGCAAGAGCGCCATGCTGCCCTTCGTGCAGCAGAAGATCCACGCGCGCAAGCTGCTGGTCTATTCGGAGGAGCAGGGGCAGAATCCCATGAACGCCGCCGAAATCACCAACTCGACCGGTAAGACCCTCGACGGCGGCCCCATAACCGTCTTCGAGACTGGCGCCTACTCGGGCGAGGCGCTCATGGAGACATTGAAAGCCGGCGATAAGCGCCTGGTCGGCTACGCCGTCGACCTGGGGACGCGCATCGGCACGATCGAAGGTTCCGAGGCCCAGGGTATCCGCGAAATCCACCTGAGCCGCGGAACGCTCACCCTGCGCGAGGCCGTGCGCGATACCAAGACCTACACCGTCCGTAACGTCGACCAGAAAGCCAAGACGCTCTATATCGAACATCCCGTGCGGCCCGGTTACAAAGTGCTCAGCCCCACGCCGGCCGAAAGCACGCCTGCGCGCCACCGCTTCGAGCTGGCACTCGCGCCGGCATCTACCGCGAAGCTGGCCGTCGTTGAGGAAAACACCTACGAAGTGGTCCACGCGGTCACGAACCTTTCGCCGGACGCGCTGTTGCTTTACGCTCGCAACAAGAGCCTGACGGAAGCCGCGCGTGCGCAGATCGAAAAGATTGCCGTTGCGCGCAAGGGCATCGCCGAAAACGACCGCGCCATCGCCCGTACCGAGAAGGAGCTTCAGGAACTGAACCAGGACCAGCAACGCCTCCGCCAGAACATCATCAGCCTGAATCAGGTCGCCGGGCAGCAGGACCAGGTGCAGCGTTACGCGCGCGACCTGGCCGCCCAGGAAACGAAAATGGCCGCCCTGCGCGACCGCCTGAGCCAGTTGCGAAAGACCAAAGAGGAAGCCGCCGCGGCACTTGACGCGCTGATTGATAAGATGGAGTTTTGAAACTCGCACTGATCGGCTACGGCAACGTCGGGCGAGCCTTCGGCCGCCTGATTGAGCGCAAGCGCGCGTCGTTTCCTTTTCGCATCGTGGGCATCCACACGGCGCGCCACGGAACAGCCATCGACCCTGGCGGACTGGCGCCCGAGCCGGTCTTCGGTCCCCGGGCCGCCTCGGTGGACGAATTCCTGGATCGTACCGGGGCGGAGGTGACGATCGAAGTCACGCCGCTCAATCCGGCCACCGGCGAGCCCGCCATCAGCCACATCCGGGCCGCTTTTGCACGTTCGATGCACGTGATTACGGCCAACAAGGGCCCCATCGCGCACGCTTACCATACACTTCGCGATGAGGCCGCGCAGGCCGGCGTCCAGTTCTGCTTCGAATCCACCGTCATGGACGGCGCGCCTGTCTTTAACCTGGTGAACTTCGCGCTGCCCGGCGTCGAAATTACGGGCTTTACGGGCGTACTGAATTCCACCAGCAAGATTGTGGTGGAGGCCATGCGGGAAGGCCGCTCGATGGAAGAAGGAATTGAACGGGCGCGCCAGATGGGCATCGCCGAAACCGATCCGAGCTTCGACATCGACGGCTGGGACTCCGCCGCCAAAACCGCCGCCCTGGCCAACGTGCTGCTCGACGCCCGCACCACGCCGCAACAGGTGGAGACCAAGGGTATCGGCCGGCTCACTACCGCGCGCGTGTGCGAACTGGCCGCGGAGGGCAAAACCGTCCGCCTGGTGAGCCGCGCCAAACGTACTGCGTCCGGCGTCGGTTTGCGCGTGCGCGCCGAGGTGCTGGCTGACACGGATCTGCTCGCCTCGGCCCGCGGCACCTCCAACCTGCTCCTGTTCCACACGGATCTGATGGGGACCGTGGGCACGGTTTCCCTTGACCCGACCGTCGAGCAAACCGCCTATGGCCTTTTCAGCGACCTCGTTAACGTCGCCAGGACCGTGTAACCGCAAGCACGCGCACGCCGTCCAGATGCTAGACTGAAGGAAGATGGCAGGCGGATTTTGGACCGGCGTCAAACGTTTCGTGCTTTGGGACTATCCCCGGGCATGCTGGCAATACGATGTCATGGTCGGAATGATTCTGGCCTTCATCTTCCTGACGCCGCGGGGCTGGTTTCGCGACCAGCCGAGAATCCCTAACGCCAGCAGTATCACTATGTTGCCCGCTGTGCACGGAGCCAGCGTGTATTGGGTCGACATGGATTTACTGACTCCGGTGCCGGAGCCGCAACGCGCCGCGCGGATTGAAGCGATGCTTGAAGACCGCACCGGCAAGAGACAGAAGGTGGTTCGCCTGGAACCGGTCCGGGACAGCGAAGAGGCGTTGAAGGGCTACATGGCGTTCACCCGATCACAGTGAGTCAGCCCCCAATTGCGCGCGTGAGGCGGTCGAGGATATGAAATTTGCACTCTTAACGTTGACGGCTGCGGCTTCGCTTTTCGTCCCTGCTCCCGCCCCGGCGGAGACTTTGCAGGACGTTTTGGCGCGGATGGACCAAGGCGCCAAGGGCTTCAAGTGCATGGTCGCGGACCTGAAGCGCGTCACACATACCGCGGTTCTCAACGACAACTCCGAGGATACCGGCAAGGTTCGCATGAAGCGGTTTGGCTCCCGCGACTTAAGGATCGCCATCGACTTCATCAGCCCGGACCAATCCACGGTGGTGTTCCGCGGCCAGAAACTCGAAAAGTACTTTCCCAAGATAAAGACCGTTCAGGTGTATGACTTGGGCAAGCAGCGCCAGTTGGTGGATCAGTTCCTGCTGCTGGGCTTCGGCACATCCAGCAAGGAACTTTCGAACAGCTACGACATCAAGTTCCTCGGTTCGGACCGGACCAACGGACAGTCCGCCTGGCATCTGGAGCTGATTCCTAAGTCCGCGCAGGCGCGAGAACATCTAAAGAAAGTAGATCTTTGGATTTCGGCCGCCAACGGCCAGCCTGTTCAGCAGAAGTTCCAGGAACCCAGCGGCGATTACCATCTGATCGCATATTCGAGTGTCCAGTTGGATGTGAATATCTCCGACCAGGCATTTAACCTTCCTACTAAAGGAGTGAAGCGGGAGTATCCGCAGAAGTAGTCTTCCTAAACTTAATAGAAGCGCCGTAGTTGGTTTTTCATAATGTCTCAAAGCAATCCTAGTGGTAAGTCCCCCCGTTTGCTGTACCTGGACTGGACACGTGGCGTAGCCGCCGCGATCATGCTCCAGGGACATGTTTTTCACAGCTTTACCCGAACCGACCTCCGCACCGAATCCCCCTTCATGCTTTCGCAATTCATCGGCGGAATGCCTCCGGCGCTGTTCCTGTTTCTCACCGGTGTCACGCTGGCCTTCCTGATGAGTAGCCGCGAACGGCTGGGCTGGTCCGCCCCGCAGCGAATCTGGGCGGCAGTCAAGCGCGGCGGTTACCTGTTCGGCATAGCTTTTCTGGTGCGTTTCCAGCTTTGGCTTTTCGGCTTACCTTACAGCCAGTGGCAGGACCTCGTGAAGGTGGACATCCTGAACTGCATGGGCGTGGCTATTATGCTGTTCTCGCTGATGGCGGTGTTCCCGACGCGAGAGCGGATCCGGTTGTGCGCGGTGCTGGGATTGGGAGTCGCGGGCCTGTCTCCGTTGATGACGAATCTCGACTGGAGCGGCGTGCCGCTGCTGGTGCGCAATTATCTCGCTCCCAGCCACGACTTCTTCAGTTTCTTCCCCTGGGCCGCGTTTGTGGCGTTCGGCATGAGTTTTGGCAGCCTGCTCAGGGCCCTGCCCTCGACGCAGGTTCCACGCGCCATGCAGTGGGTGGCCCTCGGCGGCATCGTTCTGATTGCCGCCACCCGCTGGATCGGAGATCTCCCCTATTCGCTTTATTCGAAAGCGGATTTCTGGCTGGACAGCCCGGCGCTGATCCTCATCAAACTGGGCGTCGTGATGCTGCTCCTGTCGGCTGCCTACCTGTGGACCGAGTACGGTTCTTCCGGCGGCTGGAGCTGGCTGCGGCAGTTGGGCACCACGTCGTTGCTCGTCTACTGGGTGCACATCGAACTGGTGTACGGGCGCTGGGTCGGATCCTGGAAGGAGTCGCTCTCGACGCCTCAGGTCGTGGCTGTGGCAGTGGCAGTGACGCTGCTGATGCTCGGCCTGTCGGTGATCCGG
>CAZLOS010000209.1:0-6877 GCA_964561215.1 uncultured Solibacteraceae bacterium
CGCGGTTGGTCATCAAGCAATAGGCGAGAAGACGGGTACCGCAGTCAGCCGCATGCCGCCCCAGCCGGTCCAGGTAGCGCCGGTAGTCGTCCGCGCCGAAAAACACCGGTTGGCGGTTGTTACCGCGCTGCGTGACGTGAGAGGGCGACGGCGGGGCATTTGAAAGAAGTGTGTACAGTGCAAACCCTCTCTCCCGAAAATGCGTCTGTCCCCTTTACCGAGCCATGGGCGGGCCGCCGTTCTCATCCTTCCGTTGTGATGCATAGCTCAGCTTCGCCTACTCATATCGGAGCGCTTCGGTGGGGTGGATACGGATGGCGCGGTAGGCGGGCACCAGGCAGGCGATGGTGGCGATGCCGGCCATCAGGAGTACGGCGGTTCCGACGGTCCATGGATCGGCCGGCGTAAGCCCGAACAAGAGGCGGCGGATCACCCTGGCGGCGACCAGGGCCAAGGGCGCGCCGAGCAGGCTACCAATGGTGACCAGGCCCAGCGTTTCGCGCAGAACCAGCCAGAGAATATCCCCTCGGGCGGCGCCGATCGCCATGCGGAGACCGATCTCCTTGGTGCGGCGGGTGACCGAATAGGACGCCACGCCGTAGAGCCCCACGCAGCACAACCCCAGTGCCAGGCCACCCAGCCAACCGAGCAGGGTCGCAAACGTGCGCTCCTGGCGCAGCGTGCCTTCGACTTCCTCCGTCATGGTGCGGACGTGGTGGATCGTCAACGCGGAATTGGCGGCCTGGATTTCCCGCCGGAGGTGCGCGGTAAGCGAGGCCGGGTCGCGCACCGTTCGCACGTGCAGTACGAAGGGTGGGAGCCGGGCGTGCTGCCAGAGGGATTGGTAGACGGTCGGCTGGGGCGGCAAGCGCAGGTTGGCATGCCGCGCGTCCTTCACCACGCCGACGATCTCGAACATCCCCGCCGACTTCGGTCCCCGGTCGCCGAAGCGGCGGCCGAGCGGGTCCCCGCCGGGGAGGTGCGCGCGAACGAAGGCTTCGTTGACCATCGCCACCAGAGGCGCCCCGGCGCGGTCGCGCGAGGAGAACTCACGCCCCGCCACCAGCGGGATGCCCGCGTTCGAGAAGAAACCAGGGCCGACCATGTTGAAGCCGACTGTACCGTGTTGGGGGACGAAGCCCTGTCCCCAGATATTCTTCATGGCGTTCCGGCCGTACACCTCCATCTGTGCCGGGGCCGCCGAGCGCACACCGGGTATAGCCGATACGCGCTCCATGACATCGTCCAGCAGGGCGAGCAGTCGTTCGCCATCCAAGCGCGCCGGTCTCGTGTCGACGCTCATCAGGAGCAGACGCTCGCGGTCGAACCCGGCATCGATGGTCTTCAGATTGTGCAACGTCCGCACGAACAGCGTGGCGCTGGCCAGCAGCACCACGGAGGCGGCCACCTGCGCCACCAGGAGCCAGCGCGCGGGCGTTAGGCGCAGCCGGCCGGAAGTGGTCGGTGCGTCTCCGCGCATGGCGGAGGATAGATTGATCCGCGCGGCCCGCAGAGCGGGGGCGAGGCCGAGCAGGATGCCGATCAGCACGGACACACCTGCCGTGAAAGCCAGCAGCGGCGGGTGCAGGCGGTACTCGATGGTCGTGGGGCCATCCGTCGAGAGCAGGATCAACAGGACGCGGTGCACCAGGTAGCCGGTAGCTAGACCCAGGCTCCCGCCTCCCATGCTCAGCACCACGCTTTCGGTGAGCAACTGGCGGAGAATGCGCCCCCGGCTGGCGCCGATCACCAGCCGGGCGGCGATCTCCCGGGATCGCACGGCGGAACGAGCTAGCAGCAGGGTTGCCAGGTTGGTGCAGCAGATCAATAGTACGATGCCGATGCAGATCCACAAGATCCTCAGACTGGTCTCCAGTGTCCACCGCGCATCGTATTCACCCGTCGCGGCCGGAATCACGTCGAGCTTCATCTTACCCATCCAATCCCGCTCGGATTTCAGCTCCGCCTCCAACAGCCCTTGCATGCGCATGGTGACCTGCGCGCGCGCCTGTACAGGCGAAACTCCCGGCTGAAGGCGCGCGAAGTAGAAGACGTAGTAAGATTTGCCGTCCGCTAGTGGAACGGCGTCCAACGGAACGGTGATCTCGGGCGGCGTGAGCCGGCTGACACCATAGAACTCGGGCGGGGTCACACCCACAATCGTGAGCGGTGTGCCGTCGAGCGAGACCGTCCGGCCGAGAATCCGAGGGTCTCGCGCGAACCTTCGCTGCCAGTATGCGTAGCTGAGCACGGCTGCCGGTGCGGCCGACGGCCGGTCGTCCGCCGCGCCAAGGGTGCGCCCCAGAAAAGCCCTGACGCCGAGCGTCGAGTAGTAACCTCCCGAAACATGGTGCGCGCGCACGCGCTCGAAGGTGCCGTCCGCAACCAGGCTCACTTCCTGGCTCAGGTGGGCACACAGACCCGGCAGCGCCGGCTGCGGCCGGAGCATCGGCTCGAACTCGGGCCAGTTGAAGTTGGAGCCGCGGCTGCCGCGCTGGCTGCTCCAGGTGAGTTGCACCAACTCCTCCGGGTGGCTGATCGGCAGGCGCTCCAGTATCATATCGTGGAGCAGGCTGAAGATGGCCGTATTGGCGCCGATGCCGAGCGCGAGCGTTGCCAGCGCGACCGCCGTGAACCCTGGCGTTCTGTCGAGCGAGCGCACCGTGTAGCGCACGTCTTGAAGGACGCTCTCAACCCACGTCCAGCCCCATTCTGCCCGGCTGGCCTCTCGCAGCACGGTCGCATTGCCCAACTGCCGGCTGGCGGAGTAGCGTGCCTCCTCGGCATCGATGCCGTTCTCCCGGTTCTCCTGGGCCTGCATCTCGAGATGGAATCGCATCTCATCTTCAAGGTCCCGGTCCCACCGCTCGCGTCCAAACAGAAGCCGTAGGCGCCGCCACCACATCCCTAGCCGTTCCATGGTCGCCTCCCGCCTCAGGCCGGCTCGATCACCCGCGCAATGGCGTCGAACACGCGATTGAAACCGGATACTTCGGCCGCCAGTTGCTTGCGGCCCGCGGGTGTCAGCTTGTAGAAGCGCGCCCGTCTCTTGGTGTGCGTCGGCCCCCACTCGCCGACGATCCAGCCCTTCATGACCATGCGCTGCAAGGCGGGGTATAGCGAGCCCTCCTCCACCTGGAGAACGTCTTGCGACCACACCTTGATCGACTTGGCGATCCCATACCCGTGGAGCGGGCCGCAACGGGTCAGAGCCTTCAAGACCAGCATGTCCAGGGTGCCCGGCGGAATCTCGGTTCGAAGAGTGGCTTGTTGTCTTGCCATAGCCTATCTATGGATAGGCTGCCATAGATATAAGGTTGTGTCAACAAGCCGGTGGAGGTGGTGGGGCCTAGAAGCGGTCTCATGAGCCAAATTGGGAAACCGTGACAGTCACCAAATAGTCAGTTCCCGTGAGAGATCTTCCCCACGACGCCACTATCGTGTCCAGAGTGAGAAACGCGAAGGCCGTCGCCCTGGACACCCGCATCACGTCGCCCAGCGTGGCAGCGGACGGCAGGACGTCTTCTTCACGGGCTTTGGCGGGGCTCTAGTGGCGATAGCCTGAGCGTGGTTCCATTATTATGCGAACCTGTCGAGACTCGGCACACCAGTCTGGTATGCGAGGATGGCGCTGCCTACTCACTCTGATGACGGGCTTTGAGGGAACACTTCCGGCACTGACGCACTACACTGGAGACCTGGAGGATATTCCATATGGCCCGAACCAGCAGACGGTCGTTTGTGATGAGCGGTGGTGTGGCGCTGGCGCCCTCGGTGGCGGGCGCCGCTCCCGCGGCGAGTGTGCGCGTGGTGGAGAACGTGCCGGTGATCGAGGAGGCCGACATCTGCGTACTGGGCGGGAGCTGCACGGGAGTGTTCGCGGCGGTACGCGCGGCCAGGCTCGGAGCCCGCGTCATGCTGGTCGAAAAGCAGGGGCACTTCGGAGGCGTCGCCACCATCGTCTGCACGTGGCACAGCTTCTTCGACACGGAATTCAAGCGGCGCATTTTCGCCGGCCTCACCGCGGAGACAGTCGGCAAGATGATGAAGACCGGCGCGGCACAGTCCATCGCGAACAATCCGAGTCAGGGCACCATCTTTTCTCCTGGCGGCTTGAAAGTGGTACTGGATGAGCTGATCACCACTGCCAAGGTGCGGCCTTGGCTGCATACGCTTTTCTCAACACCGGTGGTCGAGGACGGCCGTCTCACCGGCGTCATCGTCGACGGCAAGAGCGGGCGCGGCGCGATTCGCGCGAAGGTTTTCATCGATGCCACCGGCGACGGCGATCTGTGCGCGCGGCTGGGCCTCCCGCAATACTCTTACGACGCCCCGCAACCGCCCACTACCGCCGCCTTCCTGGCCAATTGGCCGGAGCGACAGGGCATCAAACTGGAAGCGGCTCTGCGCGAACACGGCAGTGAGTTCCAAATCCCCGACGGCTTCGTTTGGGGCACCCTGATACCGGGCAGCGACAATTACATGTTGGCCGGGACCCGCGTCTACGGCGTGAACTGTGCCGATGCCCGCGATCTCACGAAGGCCGAAATGGAAGGCCGCCGCCAGGTGCGCGCCATCATGGACCTGATCGCCAAGTACCGCGCCGGGACCAAGGTCGTGCTGCACGACTTCCCTTCCTCGATTGGCGTCCGCGACACGCGGCACTTCCGCTGCCAGTACCAGCTCACTCGCGACGACGTGCTGCTCGGCCGCCGCTTCGACGACGCCATCTCCAACGGAAGCTACCGCGTGGACATCCATCACCAGGAGAAGCCCGGCATCACGCTGATGTACCTGAACGGCTGGCAGGTCTACCACAGGCCCGGCATGCCCAGCGAGAAAACCCGCTGGCGGGAGGAGACCGCCTCCAACCCAACCTTCTACCAGATTCCGCTGCGTTCGCTGATTCCTCCACGTCACGGAAACCTGATTCTCGCTGGACGGATGCTCGACGCCGACAAGACCGCTTTCAGCGCCGCGCGCGTGATGGTGAACATGAACCAGACGGGCGAAGCGGCCGGTGTAGCGGCCTACCTGGCGTTGACGCAGAACAAACCGATTGCGGAGGTGCGTGCAGCAGAGGTAAGAAAACTGCTCGCCGAGGGCGGGTCGGTGATTATCTGAAAGACAGTGTTCTATGCGGAAACCGGGCGACTCAGGCGCCGTATAAACAGCACCAAGCCGAGCACAGCCAACACGATCACGATGACCGGAATCGCGTGCATCCACCACCACTTGGAGCCCTGCGGCTCCACCAGGATGCGGGCGCCGTACTGCTGCTTGTAGTAATCCAGGACCTGCTGGTCGGTCTTCCCTTCTTCCACCATGCGGGCAATCTCGGCGCGCATGGTGAGAGCCACCTCGCTGCGGTGCGTCGCAACGGCTTCGTTCCAGCAGCAGGGCGCGAGCAGCGATTTCTCAAGATGCAGTACACGGGCCTGTTCGGCCGCCGGTGGTTGGGCCAAGGCTGCCGCGCCGCAAAGTAAAACTGCCACGGCGGCCATCCAAACCCCACTCGGCCGGAAGAAAATCGCGGAATCCCCCATGTCTCTATCCTATTGATAAATCAGATTGTTTTCAACGACACGAGCCAAGGCGCCGTCCCCGCGGCTTCGACTCGCTTCTCTTCGCGCTATAATAGTGGATGTTCTTACCCGATCAACGGTTTCTACCGTGGGGAGTGAGTAGAACAAGTGGCCCTCCTATTAGCGTCATCATTGACCGATCAGGTCGTACGCAGTATTTCTGACGATACTTTCACCGGAATCCACACCCTAGGCTGGTTCGACTGGGCGATTCTGGTCCCTTATTTTACCGTTCTCTTAATTCTGTCCATCTATGGCCTGCACCGCTTCGAAGTGGTGCGCATGTTCCTCAAGTATCGCAAGAACGTGCCCAACCATGCGCCGAAGCAGTTCGAGAAGCTTCCGCGCGTGACCGTGCAGCTACCGCTCTATAACGAGCGGTACGTGGTGGCGCAGTTGCTCGATGCCATCTCCAAGCTGGATTACCCGCGCGAACTGCTGCAGATCCAGGTACTGGACGATTCGACCGACGAAACGCACCAACTCGCCGAAAGCCTGGTCGCGCAGTATAACGCCCAGGGTTTTCCGATCGAGTACGTCCACCGCACCAACCGTCACGGTTTCAAGGCCGGAGCACTGCAGGCGGGGTTGGCAACAGTAACGGGCGAGTTGATCGCCATCTTCGACGCCGATTTCGTTCCGCCGGTGGATTTCCTCAAGCGGACTGTTCACTATTTCGCCGACCCCAAAGTGGGCGTGGTGCAAACGCGCTGGACCTATCAGAATCGCAGCCAGAACCTGCTCACCGAAGTGCAAGCCGTCATGTTGGACGGCCACTTCATCATGGAGCAGGCGGCTCGCTGCGGCGGAAGGCTCTTCTTCAATTTCAACGGCACGGCGGGTGTGCTGCGGCGCAGCATGATCGATGACGCAGGCGGTTGGCAGCACGACACGTTGGTGGAAGACGCCGACCTGAGCTACCGGGCGCAGCTGAAAGGCTGGCGCTTCGTGTACGTTCCCTCTATCGAGTGCCCGTCGGAGCTGCCGGTCGAGATGCGCGGATTCCAAATGCAGCAGTCGCGCTGGGCAAAGGGCTTGATGCAGGCGGGAATCAAGCTGCTGCCGGCCATCATGCGTTCCAATGCCCGGTGGCGCGTCAAGCTGGAGGCCTTCCTGCACCTCACGCCGAATATCAGTTACCCGCTCATCATCGTCATGTCGGCGTTGCTCGTGCCGGCGATGGTGGTGAGGTTCTACGCCGGCTGGTTCCAAATGATGGTCGTGGACGGTCCGCTGATCATCGCGAACTTCTGGTCGTTGTGGCTCTTCTACATCATGGCGTACCGCGAGGT
>CAZLOS010000210.1:0-6868 GCA_964561215.1 uncultured Solibacteraceae bacterium
AAACATACACCTGTCATTCTGGTTTGTACAGGTTATTGTTTAACGACCCCTTAGCCATCGTCGAGTTGCATCCCGATCGCCTGGAGATCCGCGGCGCCGGCCGAGCCCCCACTCGAACGCTGAAAACCACGTGGCGGTGAAGTCGGGATTTTCCTTAGTACAATCTCACGGAATTGCATCGGCATTTGGACCTCCCGGCCCATGGGTAGTTTGCGGGTTCCATGCAAGAATGAACTTTCGGAGGAGAAATGGCCGGAAGAACGCACATCACCAAATCTACGCGGTGGCTGGCGGCCTTGCTGGCGACGTCGGCTTTCGCGGGGCCCATCTACAACATCACGGGTTACTCGATGCCGGAGACGGTGGCGAGCAGTGCATACGCCCTGAACTCGGCGGGGCAGATTACCGGCACTGCGACCATGCCGGATGGCTCAAGCATCGCATTCTTTGCCAATTCGAGCGGCGTCCGGCAGTTGAGCCCGCTGAGCGGAGGGATTTCGAGCAGCGCGTCTGGGATCAATGCGAGCGGCGCGGTGGCAGGAACAACCCATTTCGACAGCGGCGCGCAGGCTACCCTTTGGACGAATGCCGGCGCTCTGGGCCTGGGAACGCTGGGAGGCAGGGACAGCTATGCCACGGCCGTCAACGAGAGCGGAGCGGTGACGGGCGGAGCGTCCACGTCTTCAGGCGCTACGCACGCCTACCTTTACAACGGCTCCATGCGCGATCTGGGCACCCTGGCCGGCGGCAGTTGGAGCGCGGCCTACGCGGTCAACGGTTCTGGGCAGGTGGCCGGTTACGGCGACACCGGCGGCGGCACTTTCGGCGCTTTTCTGTGGACCTCTACCGGCGGAATGAGCAGCTTGGGTACTTTGGGCGGCCGGTCCAGCTATGCCATGGACCTCAACGACCGGGGTACCGTCGCCGGCAACGCGCAGACCTCCAGCGGGTATCTGCACGCGTTTGTCTACGAAGGCACGCGGATGACAGATTTGGGCACGCTGGGGGGCAGTTCCAGCTTCGCCTATGGCCTGAACAACTTCGGCCAGGTAGTAGGCTACTCTTCTCTCGCCGGTTCCGACGTCACGCACGCTTATCTTTACAGCGGTGGACTCATGCGGGACTTGAACAGCCTGATCGCCGGCGGCTCGGGCTGGATCCTCACGGAAGCCTACGGCATCAACGACGACGGCCAGATTGCCGGTACGGGCCTCTACAACGGCGAGCAGCGCGCCTTCCTCCTCACTCCCGCCGCGGCGGGTGGTGGCCTTACGCTGGCGCCCGCGGCGGCGGATGCACTCTCGACCGAGGCACCGGAGCCGGGGTCGTTGAGCCTGATCGCCGTGGGCGCCGGATTGCTCCTGCTGGCGTCTCGCAGGCGTTAGGCCTGCACTTTCCTCTCGGCCGCGTTCCAGGTCAAACGCCGGCCGCTGCGCAGTGAATCCAAGGCCATCACCAGCACGATGTTGGTTGCCTGACCCGCTTCCACAGGTGCGTTCGGGTCGCGGCGGTTGCGGATGCACTCCAGGAAATTGCGGATGTGCGCGCGGGTGGCCGAGTCGAAAGCCTTGGGACGCCGGCAGGTGATACTCGGCGTCATGTCGACCTGCAGGCTCTGCGGATACAGCGCGTAGGACTCGCGGCCCAGGTCGAAGCGCGCCTTGGTGCCGTGGAACTGCTTCATCTGGTCATTGGTCGTGCTGTAGCGCATGGCTTTGTAGCCCAGCGTGAACACGGCCAGGTAGCGCTCGGGGTATTCGATGGCCATGGTGGCCGTTTCCGGGACCTCCGCGCCCTCCAGGTTTGGCTTCATGCCGGTGCAGGTGACCGTCAGCGGCGCGGTCGAATTCATCATCCAATTGATGGCGTCTATGACGTGCGCCGCCTGCCCCACGAGCAGCCCGCCGGAGTAATCGTAAAAGTAGTACCAGTTGGAGAACCGCAACGGGTCGAATGCGCGCTTCGGGGCCGGGCCCAGCCACTGCTTCCAGTCCAGCTTGCCTTCGATCTTGCGCTGGCCCAAACCCGCCTGATAGTTCACCCACCAGGCGTTCACCAGGTGGACGTCTCCCAACTGGCCCGAATCCATGATTTTCTTGGCTTCGAGGAAGATATCGTAGCTGCGCCGCTGCGTTCCCACCTGGACAACGCGCTTGGTGCGCCGCGTCGCCTCGATCATCTGGAAGCCCTCGGGTATGGTGTGCGCCATGGGCTTTTCGACGTAGACGTCCTTGCCGGCTTCGACCGCGTCGATGGCCATGCGCGCGTGCCAGTGGTCGGGCGTGGCGACAATCACGAAGTCGAGGGACTTATCCTCCAGCATGCGCCGGTAATCGTCGTACGGCTTGGCGCCCGTGGAGGCCGCTTTCAAGCCGGCGTTCAGATTGCCTTCGTAAACGTCGCAGACGGCGCCTATCTCGGCGCCCACCTCCTTGAAGTCCGCTGTGACGAGGCGCCCGCGCCCGCCCGCGCCGATAAGTCCGCCGCGAAGCCTGTCATTTGCACCGGGAATCCGGCTGGCCGCGGCTGCGCCGCCGGCGAGAAACAATCGTCGTTCCATAATTCAAGAAGTGTATAACATCGGCAAGTTCTATTTCGGCGACGGCACTCCACGCAGGACGGCGAGCGCCGCGTCCATCTTCGAAAACAGTTCGCGGCGCTGACCCTCGTTCAGGAAGACCAGGCCGACATCCTTGTACCAAGCCACGTGGTTCTCCCATTCGCGCGCCAGCGCCTCGCGATCCTCGCGTATGTACGTGGGCGCGCCGCCACCCAGGAGCTATCGGTGATACCGACCTGAAACGGCAGCGCCAGGTAGGTGGACGAACCGTCGCCGGCGCGCCCGGCCACCACGCGGCCGTTGACCACGATCTCGAGTTTCTCAATGGGGCGATGGAACCACGCTCTCGCCTCGCCCGTCACAGTCTCCGAGTCGCCGTCCCACGCAGCGCGCTCGCCGATGCGCCTGCCGCCGGCTTCGAATTCAAGCAGCGGTCCGTTGGAAACCACCACTTCCCCGCGGCGAATTCCGGCGGCCCAACTCTCGTAAGCGGATTCGCCCGCGGCGGCGGCCACCAGCTTCAACGTTACGGTGCGAACGCCCCTTGCAGGTGACTTCCAGCGTTCTCGGCTTCGGACTGGCGCGCCAGACGCGATCGCGATAGAAGACGTCCGGTGCGAGCGGCAGCAGCGCTTCCACGGGCGTGAGGCGGAAGGGCCGCCCGCCCTTGTCCAGGTAGATGCACGCGGGCACAGCGTTGCCCGTGGCGGCATCCACCGTCACGATTTCCAGGTGCGCAGCGAGCGCGGCCAGACCCGCGTCCCGGAACTGCGCGAAAGCGAGAGCCAGCGTGAAAACGAGTGCGAGCGCAATGCGTGTGCGCGTCGTGCGGAGACCCATAACCTCCTCCTCAGGTATAATTGCACGTTGCGCTGGTTTATCGTATCCCTTCTCTTCCTCGCCACGGTCATCAACTACATTGACCGGCAGACGCTATCCGTTCTGGCTCCGCTGCTGCGCGATCAGTTCCACATGACGAACACCGGCTACTCGCGTATCGTGTTCGCCTTCCTGCTGGCTTACATGATCATGCAGAGCGGTTCGGGACGCCTGATGGACAAGCTCGGCACGCGCGCCGGCATGGCGCTCACGGTGGGCTGGTGGAGCGTGGCGGCCATGCTGCACGCGGCGGCGAGTTCAGTCCTTTCGTTCGGTATATTCCGCTTCCTTCTTGGCATGGGCGAGGCCGGCAACTGGCCGGGCGGCGTCAAAGCGGTTTCGGAGTGGTTTCCCACCAAGGAGCGCGCCTTCGCGACCGGGTTCTTCAACAGCGGTTCCACGCTCGGCGCCGTCATCGCTCCGCCGCTGGTCACCTGGATCGCGCTGCGCTGGGGCTGGCAACCGGCTTTCCTGATGACCGGCGTGCTCGGTTTCCTGTGGGTGGTCCTCTGGATACTGTTTTACCGCTCGCCGCAGCGGCACCCCTGGCTGAGTGACCGCGAGCGAAGCTACATCCTCGCAGGCCAGCCCGCACACGATGCCGGCTTGGCGCCCAGGGTCCGGTGGATTGACCTGCTCCGCTATAGGCAGATGTGGGGCCTGGTTCTGGCGCGGATGAATGCCGACCCGGTGTGGTGGTTCTTCGTCTTCTGGCTGCCGGAATACCTGAAGCGCGAACGCCACTTCAGCATGACCATGATCGGTTACTTCGCCTGGATCCCGTTTCTCACCGCCGACATCGGCTGCCTCACCGGCGGAGCGGTTTCGGGCTGGCTGATCCGGCGCGGCTGCCCTGTGTTGAAGGCCCGCAAGATCGTCATGTCTGTGAGCATGACGCTGATGCTCGCGGGAATCCCCGCGGTGCTCATCGAAAGTCCCACGGCGGCCATCGCCCTGATCAGCCTGGCGACGTTCGCGTATTCCTGCTGGGCGCCGAACGTACTGACGCTGCCCGCCGACATCTTCCCTACGCACATTGTGGCCTCGGCATCAGGCTTAAGCGGAACGGGCGCGGCACTCGGAGGAATGCTGTTCACGCTGATCATCGGAAAAGTGGTGGACCACTTCTCCTATGTGCCGGTGTTCATCGCCGCCGGCGTGATGCCCCTGATCGCGCTGTCATTCATCCTGCGGATGGTGACGCCGCTCGAATCAGCCAAGCTTGTTCGCGCCCAAAACGACTGAGTCTTTCTCGCCTGAAATCTCCAGCCAATCCGTGGCCTTCCGTTTCGAGCGGCAGCCGTGGACGAAGGCGTCGCGAACGCCACGGAATCGCACGGCGTCGAAACGGCTTCCGGACAACTCCAGATCCTGCACGTCGTCGCAAATCAACGCCGGCCGCGCAGTCCGCCGTCCACCATCTCGACGGCGATCCCGGCCAAGTCCGTCTCGTAGATCGTGCAGTTGGACACCACGATGTTCTCGAAGCCGCCGTTGGATTCCGTGCCCAGCTTCAGCGCATTGCAGCGCGTGCTCAGGATGCAGTTGGTCACCGCGATGTCGCGGCATGGCCGGTTCAAAGTGCCCTTGAACACGATGGCGTCGTCACCGGAAACGATCTCGCAATCCGAGACGCGCACTTTGGAGCAACCGTCAATATCGATGCCGTCGTTGTTGGCGTTGACCAGGCTGTGCACCGACACGTTGCGTATCTCGATTTCGTCCGAAGCCAGGTAGTGCTGCACCCACATGGGCGAGTTCAGGATTGTGACGTCTGAAACAAGCACATTTCGGCAATTGGTGACGCGGATCAAGTACGGCCGCATCTTGTACGGTCCCCGGAAAGCGGCGCCCTGCCCGTCGATGACGCCTCGGCCCAGGATGACGATGTTCGAGGCACCTTCGGCATAGATCAGGCTCTTGTCGGTGTAGTTGTCGGTGTAAGAACGGATCCTGGCCACCGTCACTGGGTAGTCGCTCAGGGTCTTGCTCCCGAGCAGCGTCGCCCCCGCCTCCAGCAGTTAACGCCAGTCCCTGCATGAAGCGTCGCCGAAAACCCGGTGTGGACATAACACAGGCCGTCTATCAGGACTTGTTGGCGGGACGGCGGTGCTATGCTGTTCGCATGTTTACCCGCAGAGAGATGCTGGCAGGCGTGAGTGCGGCGCCTCCAATCCGCGCCGCTGCGCGAAGCAGGCCGAACTTTCTGTTCCTGATCGCGGACGATCACGCGGCTTACGAAATGGGCTGCGACGGCACGCCGCTCATCGAAACGCCCAACCTCGACCGGCTGGCCGGCGAGGGGATGCGTTTCTCCCACGCGTACTGTAACTCGCCCGTCTGCACTCCATCCAGGCAGAGCTTCTTCACAGGGCTGATGCCGCACGCGACCGGGGTGACGCGTCTACCTACCCCGCTGCGCGAGAACGCGAACACGCTATCGAAACAGCTCAAACAGGCGGGATATGCGACCGCCGTCATCGGCAAGATGCACCTGCATCGATCGGGGCCTCCCGGGTTCTTCGGTTTCGACCACGTCGTCACTGAGTACGAACTCGAACGGCGGTGGCGGAGCGAGGTCAGCCCAAGACCGGTACCGGCATCGATCCGCACCAAACCCGCCTGGCGCCCTTTCAAGGACCCCGCCCGCATCTGGCTGAATTCGGAGAAACTGCCGTACCCCCGCTTCGACGCCGATATGCGACCCACCTTCCAGGCACGTCTGGTGGAGCAGTTCCTCGAAGAGAAACGTAGTGCTCCCTTCGCGCTGTGGGTCAGTTTCACCGAACCGCACTCGCCCTACGATTTCCCGGTCGAGGACCGCGACGCCATCGACCCGGCAAAGTTTGCAGCGCCTATCCCGGGGCCTGAGGACGCCGCGCAGATCCCGCTGATTTTCCGCGATCTCACGGACGCCGAGAAACGCGGCATCATCGCCGCCTGTTACACGTCGGTGCGCTACCTGGACCGCAACATCGGCCGCGTGCTCAGCGCGCTGCGGCGGCTCAAGCTCGAAGAGAACACGCTCGTGGTCTACCTGGGAGACAACGGCTATCAGCTTGGCCAGCACGGCCGCTTCGAAAAGCACTGCGGCTACGAGCAATCAATCCGCGTGCCGCTGATCATGCGTTGGCCCGGACGAATCCGCCGCGGCGTCGCCACCGATCTGGTGGAACTCGTGGACGTGGCTCGCACTGTCACCGACATGTTGGGCGTCGACCCCATGGCGGGAACGCACGGCCGGAGCCTCAAACCCTACCTTGAGGGCCGCGCGCCCAGCGGCAAGCGCGAGTACATCTTCAGCGAGTACCTGGAGAACGAAGAAGCCTACGTGCGCACCGGGCGGTGGAAGCTAATCTACTGCTCGGGAAAACGCGAACGAGGCGACGGGTACAAAACGGACAATCCCACGCCCGGCCGTTACAAGCG
>CAZLOS010000211.1:0-6653 GCA_964561215.1 uncultured Solibacteraceae bacterium
AGAGCCTCGTCCTCGTCTCGAAGGGTGCCCGCATCAGCCGGCCGAAGGCGAAAAGCGATGGTTTGGAGGCCATCATCAAGAATGATCAGGTCTTCAAATACATCGACAAGTCGATTGACCAGAACAACAACCCGCTGCTGATGGCGAAGATCATCGGGCAGGACACCCTCGAAGCCTTGGCGCGGGAGATCGCGCGGCTACACAAGCCGATTGCCTTCGATTGGACGGCAAAATTCGGGCTGCCGAAGGAGACTCCCGTACCGCCGGCGGCGAAACCAGGGCCCGTTTCAGCGGCACCCAAAGCCGAAGCCGCTGTGGAGGCGCCGGCGCCCGAGAGCGCAAAGCCGGCCGCCGCCGAGGAAAAGCCCAAGCAGAAGCTGATTTGCCATGCCTGCGGCGCGTCCGTGGGCTACAACGTGGCAAAGTTCTGCTGGTTCAACAAACCGAAATTCGGCGGCAACATCTACTGCATGGATTGCCAGAAGACGGTCTCGGCCGCGTAGGTGGAAAGCAAAGGGGTGAAGATTCCATTGAAAGCGCCAAATCGGGAGTCGGCACAACGATGACAGGGCCTTGCCTGTGCGTTGATGATCCCGAGATTGATGAGGTCATTAACCTCGACACTGGCATCATTTCGACGACAAGGGAAGTGATCGGCCACGACTACGACCGCCTCGAAAAGCTGCGGATGGCGCTGGCGGAGGCCAACGCCTCCGGCGAGTCCCTGTATGCCTGCCCCATCTGTATGGTCGGGGTTTATCTCTCCTGCCGCAGAAAGGACGAGAAGCGCTTCTTTTTCAAGCACCGGACGGAGAACGGCAACTGCCCCGCCATCACCCGCGGTGAGCTTTCCAAGGACGAGATGCTGGCGCGCAAGTACAACGCCGCCAAGGAAAGCCGCGCCCACATCCGACTCAAGGAAATCATCGCGGACAGCCTGCGATACGACTCCGGGTTTTCCGAAGTAGAGACGGAAAAGGTTTGGCGCGGGATGGACAGGACGAAATGGCGCAAGCCCGATGTCCAGGCGCTGTGGAAGGGCAAGATCCGAATCGCCTTCGAAATCCAGCTATCGACCACCTTCCTGCATGTCATTGCCGAGCGGCGCAATTTCTACCGCCAGGAAGGCGGGCTGCTCTGCTGGATCTTCAAGTCCTTCGACCAGGCGGAGGCCCGCATGACGCAGGACGATATTTTCCACAACAACAACCGCAACCTGTTCATTGCCGGCGAAGAGACATTGAAGGCTTCGGCCGCCGACAAGGCGCTGATGCTCGATTGCCATTGGCTTGAACCCCAAGCCGTCAATGGTGAAGTCATCGACGCCTGGTGCGAGGAAAGGGTCTCGTTTTCGCACCTGCAACTCGACGCAGCAGGGCAGCGGGTGTTTTTCCGCGATTGCGATGGCCTGAAAGCCGGTCTCGCCCACCAGGCCGGCGAGGAAGCCTTGAAGCAGCGCTTCTTCATCTGGTGGCGGAACTCCAAACGCTCCTGGCAGGATGCAGAATGGAACGAGGCGAGGCAGGAATTCAAGAAGAGGGGCGTGTTCTTGCCGGAATACACCTACGACGTGCTTGGTCTGCTCAACGGGCTGTATTCGGCCCGGGAAGGCGAGTGCATCGGATGGAAGCATCCGAATTTCATTTCGGCGGCCAACACGGTCGCCAACAGCTACAAGAACGTCATTCGCGCTTTCCGTGCCGCTCTGCTGGTCTATGACCGCGGCGACCTGCTCAAGCGGGAGGACAAGAAAGGCAATTGGGCAAAGCGGGTCATCGAGTACAAGAAGAAGCTCGCCGAGGGCGACAAGGACTATGACCGCGACGAGCAATACGATCCCCTGATTGCCTTTCTCTTCCCCGAGGTTTGGGCGGTCCTTTCCGGCGACAAGTAACGTTTTGGCGACCGTCAATACGGCTTATCCCGCATGCCGCTATCTCCTCTACTGATGGATGTGGTCAAATTCAAAATGCTGAAGAGATATACAGGTAACGCCAAATGCATGTAGAAAAAATTACGATCACCGGGTTTCGCTGTTTTGGGCCTGAACCTACGGTAATCAGTTTCAACTCTGGGCTGACAGCCATCGTGGGGCCCAACGCTTCGGGCAAAACAGCGGTTCTCCATGCGCTGATGCGCCTGTTCGGCATCACTCGCGCGCAGCGCACGATTGTTCCTGCAGATTTTCACGTCCCGCCAGAGGAACACACGCCACCGAACACCAGGGGTCTGACGATCGACGTTCAACTGTGCCTACCCGAATTGATTGCGGGCACGGCGACAGCGGCAACCGTGGCTCCCGTGTTTCGGCACATGTGCATCGACCGCCCAGGCGGTGTTCCGATCTGCCGGCTGCGACTGGAAGCACGCTGGGATGCCGATGGCACCGCCGAAGGAGCCGTCAGCCAGACGTTGTGCTGGGTCAACACCACGGACGATGCCGTTCGAGATGACCAATGCACGCCAGTAGCCGCCGCCGACCGGGGCTTAATCCAACTGTTCTACACGCCGGCAACCCGTGACGCCAGCTCGCAGATTCGAGCGACCACCGGCGCACTGGCGGCGCGCCTGCTCAAAGCGATCGAGTGGTCGGCTGACACACAAAGTGCCGTCGAATCTGCTACCGAGCAACTCACCACCGCCTTTGGCAGTGAGCGCGCCATTCAGGCCTTCAGCGCATCGCTTTCCAGGCGCTGGTCGAATCTGCACGATGGCGACGTCGATTGCGAGCCGGCCCTGAGTCTGATGAGTCGCCGCTTCGAAGAGGTCGTCACGCGAATCGGCGTCATGTTCAGACGCGGCCCCACGGGTGAAGATCGAGGCCTCGACGTTCTCAGTGACGGACAGCAGTCGCTCTTCTATTTCGCGCTGGCTGCAGCCGTCTTCGACGTGGAGCGCGCAGCAGTCGCTGGAACCATCCAGGGTTTCCGGTCCGAGGACCTCAGCATCCCGGCACTCACGCTATTTGCGGTCGAAGAACCCGAAAATCATCTGTCCCCTTACTACCTGTCCCGGATCATTGGACAAATCCGTACCCTGGTGGATACAGGTGCCGGACAAGCGCTGATCTCCAGCCACTCCCCGTCGGTCCTGGGGCGAGTGCCGCCCGAAGACGTCAGGTACTGCCGCCGAGATACGACTAGCGGGCGCTCGTCGGTATGCGCCATCCCGATGCCGACCGAGGAGGTCGAAGCCATCAAATTTGTCCGCAACGCGATGCTGGCCTTTCCGGAGCTGTATTTCGCACGCTTCGCGCTGCTGGTGGAGGGCGATTCGGAGCGCATCGTTCTTCCGAAACTGGCCGAAGCGCTCAACCTTCTAGTCGATCCTTCGTTCGTCGCCATCGTCCCTTTGGGCGGCCGCCACGTGCAGCACTTCTGGCGCCTACTGAACGGCCTTGGTATCCCCTACGCGACCCTGCTTGATCTCGACCTAGGCCGCGAAGGCGGTGGCTACGGGCGAGTCAAAAATGTTTTTCGGCAGTTGCTTGCGCTGGGGGTTCCTCGGGAGAGGATTATGGAATTCTCTGATGGCTCCGTCATGAGTGACGAGCAGCTCGACGCTATGCACACCTTTGATCAAGCCAACTTGCCCGGTTGGCTGAGTTATCTGGAACGCTCTTCCTCCGTCTTCTTTTCATGGCCGCTGGACCTTGATCTAGCGATGCTGTCCGCTTTCCCGGCAGCCTACACCGCGACCATCGAAGGAACCGGACCGCGGATGACCAACGAGGCCGCCGCAGAAGTAGTGCTGGGCACCGCAGGACCTGGCTTGACCTGCTACACCGGGGACATTGAGTCCTTTCGCGCGCACATGGCAGCTTACCGCTACCATTTCCTGACCCATAGCAAGCCCGCCACCCACCTCCGGGCTTTAACGCATGTGGATGCGGAAGCGCTCAGGAACGCCATGCCCGGGCCACTGCAGCGCGTGCTTCGCCACATCTCGGTTCAGTTGTCAGGGCTTTAATCGTGTCCCTGCCGCCGCGCCGCATCCACCCCGATGATTGGCAGCCCGTTGGTGTCACCGAACTGGAAACGAACGCCTCGACTGTCGTAGGCTCGTCGAGACACTATGCGGTATTGGCTGGCCCCGGTGCAGGGAAAACGGAACTCCTCGCACAGCGCGCCGCCTTCCTGCTGCAAACAGGCGCGTCACCGGCGCCTCAGCGCATCCTGGCGATCAGCTTCAAGCGCGATGCGGCAAGGAATCTGGCCAGGCGTGTACGTCAACGGTGCCATCCCGAGCATGCGGCGCGCTTCGACTCCCTCACCTTCGACGCGTTCGCGAAGGGTCTTGTCGACCGCTTCGGCCAGGCACTGCCGGAACGATGGCGTCCCACCTCCGACTACGGAATTCTGTTCCCGACACGTCATCTGCTCGAAGACTTCATTCGCCGTGCAGCCATGGCCGATGACTTACCTTTCCATCGGGCACAGATTCAAGCCATTGCGAGCAAGACCTTGGAGCGCCGGCACGTCTTGGCCGACCTGTTGCCCGAAGCTGGTTGGCCACCGGGCACCCCTGGTCAATGGATCGGCCAGCGATTCTGGGATGAACAACTCCACCAGGGCGTGCGAAGCACACTTACGTTTCCGATGCTCACCCGGCTCGCAGAATTGTTGGTTCGGGTCAATGTGGCAGCTCGGCATGCTCTGGCCCTGACCTATTCCCACGTCTTTATGGACGAATTCCAGGACACTACCCAGGCGCAGTTCGATCTGGTCAAGACGATCTTTCTGGGAACTCCAGCCATCATGACCGCTGTGGGCGACAACAAGCAGCAAATCATGCGCTGGGCACTGGCCATGGACGATCCATTCACTGCCTTCGAGCAAACCTTTGGCGCACGGCGAATCCCACTGCGCAGCAATTACCGCTCCTCACCCGAGCTTGTGCGCATCCAGCATGTCCTCGCCCAAGCACTCGATGCGGGGGCCGCAGAGCCCCAGTCACGAACCTCCTCCCGAATCTCCGATGCCTGCTGCTCGATCTGGAACTTCTCCTCGGCTGCAGTTGAGGCACAGTACCTAGCCCAGTTCATAACATCGCAGATGCAGGGGCAAGGCCTCCAACCGGCCGACTTCGTGATCCTCGTTCGCCAGAAAGCCGAAGAATATGCAGCCATTCTCGAACCGGTCTTTCGCGCTCAAGGAATTGCCTTGCGCAACGAGGCTGCCAAGCTCGGAGCTCAGATGCTCCAGGAACTGCTTACCGAGCCGTTGTCGGAGTTGTTGGTTCTGATCTTGCGCTTGGCCACGGTTGGCAGGGCCAGATCAGCCTGGAGCGATGCACTCCAGGCGCTGTCATCCCTGCGCGGCATCGTGTCCGAAAACGAACGAGGACACCGACAGCTCGCAGTGGACCTTGATGCCTTCGCGCGCCAATTCAGTCGTACTTTTCCCACCCCGCCTCAGACCGCTGAAGCGGTACATGCAGTCATACAGTCCATCGTCGGATTCCTGGGGCGCGACGCACTCATCGCCGCGAATCCCGCATATGCCCAGGGCGACTGGCTGTCGGAGGTCGAACACAGCGTGGCCCTCCATCTGCAAGCCAGCACGGCAGAGACAACTTACTGGAGCGCTGCGCTTGACGCCTACGAAGGAACACACGCCCTTCCACTCATGACCCTACACAAGAGCAAGGGGCTGGAATACCACACCGTAATCTTCGTCGGTCTGGATGATTCAGCCTGGTGGAGCTTCCAGCAAGACACGGCAGAGTCCACTGCGGGCTTTTTCGTTGCCTTCACTCGTGCAAAGCAGCGGGTAATCTTCACGTATACAGCTGAACGGGGCACCCGCACTACCGTCGCTCCCCTCTATACGTTGTTGCAATCGGCAGGTGTTCAAACAGTCTCCATCGCCTGATTCGCCAATATCGATTGCCGCTTTCTCGTCAAAGCAACGTGCTGTTCTTGTGAGTAGCGAAATTGCCTGATGCGAGTATCGGTTGCAAGAAAGCGGCATATTCCTCTTGCGTATCAAAAAGCTGAATTTCGCATTGAGGATTTGCAATACCACCGCTCAGGCGCAGAATCATTTGGCCCTCTCCAGATTCTGCGATTCGCCTTGCTCTTGGACCAAATTGCTTGTGGTTGATCATGAAACCCAAAGCACAAAGCCCCAGTACAGCCCCCACCTGTGCCTTATTAGCTGTCAGCAGAGGCTCTTCTGGGACATCAGACAATAGCATCATGATCGCGCCGAGGGCGCGTGCATCGTCTTCTTGGCTAGAATAAATCTCGTCGGCTTTTCGTACCGCATCCTTGCGGTGCTTCATCGAGATCACATTTGAGTGATAGAGGTCACCGCAAACCGTTAGTTGGTGCGTCACTCCTCCAGGTTGAACCTTTGGATATATAGGTCTCGGTCGGTTCTGCATAAATATATATTCTCGCTTCGTGTTATATACCCCGCTCGTGGCAAAGGGATTTTGCCCATAGAGCCCGCTCCAAGATAGCGCCCCTGCGCGACAGCCTAGTGGAGACTCTAGTGCTTTTTTGCTCTGAAAGTGTCCCCCCTGCCAAACCATGTGAAAAAGCAGAGGAAGACCAAGTGGCTTTGCTTGAATCAACAGTGGATCATGGGCTGTATGCGCGCCACGTAGGCTTACCAGTGTTGAACTCTTGAAGAGTCGTCCACTTGCCG
>CAZLOS010000212.1:0-6635 GCA_964561215.1 uncultured Solibacteraceae bacterium
CTGAGCCTCCTCAGGAAGGACAGAGCAAGTCGAGATCAACCGCTTTACGAAGAACCAGCGTATTGGTTTCATCCACGATGACAATGTTACCCACGCCATCCATCACACCGAAATAGTTCGATTCTCCGCCGCTCATGACCTTTTCAAACACCGCGATAGTGATCCGGAACGGGACTTTCCCTGCTTCCGCATACTGCCGCAATGCTGCCGGAAAGAGCCGCGACAACGTAAACTGGGTCTGAAGGACATACTCCTTGTCAGGTCCCTTATACGTCTCTGAAAAGGCTTTGATCTGTGCGTCCGTCGGCATCTCAACAGGCGTTTCCGCAGCCTGTACACCAACAGCCAGCATCATACCTACGCAAAGTGTTCCCACGAATTGTTTCATTGCCCTCCTCATGGTTCGTACGGCAACTGCAACCGTACATCCAGCACTTTACCAAAAGTTCCCTCTTTTGTCTTGATCCAAACGATGGCTTTGTATTTTCCCTCTTTCGGGACATCCCCCAGATACCCGCCCTTTTCCGGTCCTGCGGCAAAAATCTTACTCAGCGGTTCGCGCGAGCGCTTCACGATCGTTCCCTGCGCGTCGACGATGATGACGTGGCAGAGTCCCTCGGTCACGCGACCTTTCACGCGCCGATTCCCATCATACTGGATCTCTTTTTTCAGCTCCGCGGTCAGCCGGAACGGCACGCGGCCGCTAAAGGCGAATTTCTTGCGCACCTCGGAGGTCATGGGCGGCACGCGGAAATCCGCATACATCACCAGCAGATCCGTGGGATCAGCCGGATTCTTCCATTCCGGCAGGAACGCCTTGATCTCAGCATCAGAGGGCATATTGACACCGGTCCCGCCGCCAAAACCAGCGGCCGACGCTGTTTTTTTCGCAGTCAGCGGCGTCTGTTGCGCAACGCCAACATGCGCACAAAACGCAAACACGACGATCCCCAAAATAATTTTCGCGAGTACCATAGACAAACTCCACTGTTTGATACACTTTACCATGCTTTTTTAACCTTCGTCAATGTTTGTCTGAACCCTCTTTGTTTTCTGTTGAACCCTCTTTTGGGGTTAGGGAAAGAGGGGGCATGTCATGCAGTGCCGGTTCGGCTCGACGGTCGTCCGGCTGGCGAGAACCCTCCAAAATCGCCTTCCGCACACGCCCATCCCGCTCACGCGCCCGCTCGGCACGCTGCACGCGCTCAAGGTCAACCGGGTTGCGCAGGACGAACGCAGGCATATCAGCCCGCGTTGTTTCGTAGAGCACGCGGCGGCCCTCTTTAATCAGCGCCAGCGCTTCCACGTATTTCGGGTCAAGCGGATTTGTGAGCCCCGCCAGGCACGAGCTCAGCTCCGGACGCGTGAAATTGACACCCGTGCCCACCTCAAGGCCCTCCACCGGGCCTCGCGACTTAACGGCAGCCCCCGTGCCCGTCAGCGCGGCAAGCCGGTCGATCTGCGCGAAGGTCAGCGGACAGCGGCCGTAGGGGTTGTTCGGGAAGTTGCAGGCGTACGTGCCGTAGTACGAGGTGTTGAGGTCGATCCATGTGATGATCCGGTCGAGCGCCTCCGGCGGCAACTTGACCCCGTGATGACCGCTGCGGATCACGTCCACCAATCGGCTGCGGCACGCGCCCCACGCGTACGGCGGCAGCACCTCGGGCGGCCCGTCGTCCACCGGCTTGACCAGCTCTTTCTTTTGCCCCGGCTTGTCGGGATACCAGCGCAGTTGCTGTCGGGAAAGGCGGCTACCGCAAAGACCGCGAAGATGTTGGTTATGACGCCGCGCGAGCCGTCCGTCTTGCGCCAGGGCAGCCAAGCCGCGTTTCCGTTGATCGCGCCAAAGGTGCCGAAATCCACCAGCGGCAACCCCTTTACGTCCGAAACGCCCTGCACGCGTGTCGGATTTCGCGCACGTAACCAGCCGTTGGAATAGTAAGTGAAATCATGCTCCGCCCGCATGTACGCGTAAGGTGCATTGGTGGAGGCCTCGCGCACATCCAGCCATTTCTCCACGGTCGCTACACCGCTCAGCACGAGATTCGTGTTCGCGTCCACCCAGAACGCCAGGCCGCGCTGGAGCGACTCCGGTAGCGCGGACGGAAGCCCCGCCTCCGCCAGTGTGACCGTGCCCTCGCGCGCCCAGACGGTCCCGGGCAGCGAGTACAGGTTCGTCAGCGCAAGAGCGCCCGCGCCGCGCTTCTCCAGCGTGCCCGACACCGCGAGGCCGGTCACGTTGGATTGTCCCGTCACGATGACCTCCGCATAACTGCCCGCCGCCACGGCCCCATCCGCCGGCAGCGCGGCAAACGCCCGCGCCACCACCAGCATCACCATCGTACTCACATACAGACTCTTCATGCGTTCACTCCTTTATTTTTTGTTTCTTCTCATCTTCACATCCGCCACTCACCCATCCTGTCTCATCCGCGTGCGATCATTTCACCTTCAGGGTTTCAAGCACCTCTTTCTCAAACTGCCGCCGGGCTTCGGGCCCGCCTTGGCCGAACACCTGGAAATCCGCCGACGCGAAGGTCTTGCCTTTGGTTTTCGCCGCCACGTACTTGCGGATGTTGTCGATCTCGATCTCCGCCAGCCGCGCGCGCTTGGCCTCGAAATAAAGATACGTCGCCTTGACCTGCGGCTCCCAGGTGTTCGCCTCGGTATACGAGCCGCAGAACGGAACGCAGAGGTCGATCCAGCACGCCACGCGCTCTTTCTCGGCCTGCGACACCTTGACGTTGTTGTGCCCCGGCTCCAGATGCCGCATGAGCGCGCTCTTGGCCGCACCCGCGAAGTACGGCGGCAGCAGCGAGGGCCGGCTCTGGGCGCTGATCCAGTTGACCACCGGGCCGCCGTGCCCAAAGGTCGTCAGATTCAGATACGAGGCGGTGAAGGCGCGGTGCGCGTCCTGCGTCTTGTCGCCGTTGTTCGGGCACTGCGCGTAGGTGTAGGGCAACACGTCGCCCTTGAGGCTGAAGGGCGGCTTCTTGACGACGCTCGACGCTTGACGCTCGACGCCCGGGTTTTCACCCGTGTGGCATTTGACGCAGTGGCGGTCGAGGATCGGCTGGATCTCGCGCGGGTAACTGAAGCCCTCGGGCTCGCCAAACCCGTCCGGGCTGTTCACCGTCAGGAAGGATTTGACCGCGTCGCGGCCCGAAAGCGAGCGGTCGGCGATCGGATTCTGTGAGCCGTATTGTTCGGCGAACCGATTAAACGGGATCAGCTTGCGCACGCCTTTGCGCATGGCCGCCGCAGGCTGCGGAGGAGGCGACGCGTTCTTGCTCTCGTGGCACCCCACGCAGGCCTGCGCCTCGCCCGGCTGGAGCGTGGACCAGCTGCGCATGGTCTGAACCACATAGCCCTTCGCATCCAGCAATTGAAAATAGACCGGCGTGCGGGCGGGCACCTCGAAGTAGGCCGAGCCGTCGGCTTCCACCGGCACCGTGCCGAGCACGTGCTTCACGTCCCAGCTCCCGTTGTTGATCGACGGCGGCGTGCGCGAGTGCGACCGCCCCGCCTCGCCGACGTTGGAGTTGTAGTACGCGTCCGCAGCGCGGTACTCGAGCGCCACCACGCGCAGTGTCTTGACCGTGCCGCGCGGCACGCCCTCCATCGCCTGGCCCGTGTGTACGTCCTGCACGTAGTAGGTGCCCATGGTTTTCGTGTAGTCCACCTGCGAAGGCTTCAGCGGCGGCACCGGGCGCGTAAGCACGGGCACCGCCTGGGCGCACTGGGTCGCCGGGTCGTAGGCCAGCAACTCGCGCCGACCGTCATCCGTCATGAAATAAACGCCGAAGGGCACCGGCACCTCCGCCCGCTGGGGATACGGCGTCCCTTCCGGGCAGTAGGTCACCAGATAATGACGCTCGTCGAAGGCGTAGGGATATTGGAACGCCTCGCCGGCACCGCCGGAAAAATCATTGCGTTCGGCCACCGCCTGCCGGCGCGGCGCGAGATACTCGACGCCAGCCGCCTCCTGCGTCCCCTTGCTGCGGTCCACCACGATCAGCTTGCCCTTCTGCATCGTGTGATGCCCCGACGCGATGGCGATGACCTTCTGCGTGCCGGGAATCGAACGGGCATGCTGGATCGACGTCGGGAACCAGGAGTTGCCGCCATAGAACTCCGCCTGCGCCGTGCCGTCGAAGTTCATGACCATGAGCGGCTGGGGAAAAATCTGCCCCCGGTCGTTGTACTCCCAGCGCGTATAGGTCACCCGCCCGTCGTCCAGCGTCTGCGGATAGTTGGTATGGACCTGATCGTAGCCCAGCCGGCGCAGGAAGCGCCCCTCGCTATCGCACGTGTAAAGGTTGGAGACATACTGCCGCCAGCAGTCGGTGTTCTGGATGCAGCGCGAGGAGACAAACACGATGTCGCCATTCGGCAGCCAGCACGGCTCGATATCCGACACGCCCTTGCCGAAGGTGAGCTGCTTCACGCTCCGCGTCGCCAGTTCCATCACATACAGGTGGAAGTCGTCGTTCGTGTCGTTCAGGCGCAAGGCAAAGAGAATGCGCTTCCCGTCGTACGAAACATTCGGGTCGCGGACGATTCCGGCGGGGCACTCCAGCAGCGTCTCGACCTTGACCTCGCCGCCCTCGCCCACCGTTAGCAGATTGAGGCTCGCGCCCATGCGGTAGTCCGGATTGCGCTCACGGTACTGCTCGTCCGTCAGATGCTCCGTCCACGCGTAATGCACCACACCACTCAAGAAATAGCGCTTCACGAACACGATCTGCCGCGCCCGTCTGGCTAGCGCGGACAGACGCTGGACGCGCCGTTTTTCACAGACTGCGAAATACAGTTTCTCCCAGCGCGGGTCACTTCCTGGCACGGTCTGCAGCGCGGCTCGCCGCCGCTCCAGTTCGTCATCGGCGCATTCGGCCAGTGCCTTCGTGACCATCGTGTCTTCGACCCCATTAGACGTACTGTTCCTGAAACAGTTGGAAAAGGCTGGCCCGTAATCCTGATAGAGCCAGTCCTTGAGACGCCGTGCGTCGGGAAACGGCATTGTCCGGTTCCGCCCGGTTTGCACATGTTCCCGCTCCGCCAATACGAAACGGTCTTCGTCGGGCAGCGAAGACGGCATCTCACCTCTCCCAGTTAGCAGCTTGCGCGCGCCTGCGGCGTCTCGGACGGCCACCCGCAACTCGGCGATCTGGTAGTTGAAATGGGTCGGGCCTTCTTCATAACTGGAGAGGATCTTCAGTTCAAGGGACTTGAGTTTTCGCGGCGAAAAACGGATGACGTGGCTCGCGCCCGCTGGCACGGAAGGAATACCAACTTTCATCCCCAAGACTTCGATCACTCTCGGCAGATAACTGCCACCGCCGGCCCGTGACAACAGTTCGACGCCGTCGACCTCGAACTCGCCGCCCAGGTCAACCGTCAGCGTCCCGGTGACCGGCGCGCTCCCGTTCTTGGGCTTGGCCTCCAGATTCGCGCCCGTGGGAGAATCGTCCAGCAGACACGCATAGGTGTCTGGGTTGCCGTCCAACATCATCTCCGCTGTGTAGACCGTTGCAGTCCGCCCGTCCGAACTGACCACTGGCAAATATGGCGCATTGGAAACCGCTGCGATCCTGAGCGCGGCCTGCGCCGAAACGCTGACCGCCATCACACCGACTATCACCCATGCTCGTATCATGTCATTCTGCTCCTGCTTCCGACGCTCGATTCACGACGCCCGACTCACGGGCTACCCCAACTCCAAACTCCTCCTTCCTAACCCCTCCATTCGCTTGCGCCTTCCATCCCAACGCAACCGATATCTTTCTGGCTGTGTCCTGCACCGGAACTCCCAGAACCGACTTGAAGTCCTTCTGACGGTAATGCACCGTCAACACAGTCGTGCCGATGGCGGCGATCACGCGTCCCGTGTAATCGTAGACGGGCGCGGCGTAGCAGAGCCCTCCCTCCATGTACTCCTCCTCGTCGAGCGCGTACCCCTGCTTGCGTATACGATCCAGGTCCGCAAAGAAACTCTTCCGCTCCGTATGCGTCTTGTCGGTCAGCTTGTTCAGGCCGCGGCGGACGCAGCGCTCGCGCAGTTCTGGCTCGCCATAAGCCACGAGCACCTTGCCCGGCGCCGCCGCATGCGGCCAGTAATGCTCGCCCACGCGTCCGCCGAGGTGAACATTGCGCGTGCCCTCGTGGTGGATCAGGTAGAGAACTTTGTCCTCGTGCAGTACGCCGAGGTAGACGCACTCGCCGAGACGTTTCCACAAATCGCGCAGGGGCTCCTGCGCCGCAGTGACCACGTCCATGCGCGCCACCGGCAGCGACGCGACATGAAACGGCACCAGCGTAGCCGCGTACTTGGGACCGTCGCCATTCTCGGCGACCCAGCCGCGCGCCACGAGTGTCTTCAGGCAACGGAACACCATGTGCTTGTTGGCGCCCGTACGCTCGGCGAGATCGGCCACACCGAGGCAGTCCGGCGACTCGCACAGCGCCGTCAGCACGTCCAGGCCGGCCCTCAGTCCGGGCACATCATAAGCAGGTCCTTTTTGATTCATGTAACGACGTTACACTAATAATACTAGCCATGTCAATCGCAAACGCTATGATTGGGTGTGATTTTGTTTTGTAACAATTATTTTAAGAAAACTTAAGTTTAATGTTGC
>CAZLOS010000213.1:0-6543 GCA_964561215.1 uncultured Solibacteraceae bacterium
ATCGGCTCAACGTGTTCCCCATCGTCGTCCCACCGCTGCGCGAGCGGCGGGAAGACATCCCGCTACTGGTGAGCTACTTTGCCCAGCAGTACGGTGCGCGGATCGGCAGAAATGTCACATCGATTCCCTCGGAAACCATGGAAGTGTTGAAACGCTATCCATGGCCAGGTAACATACGGGAGCTTCAGAATCTGGTGGAACGGGCCGTGATCCTCTCGCCGGGGCCGTCTCTGAATGTGCCCCTGGATGTGCTTCGGCCCGAAACGGACGCACCGCGGGCGACGGGATCTCTCGAAGACATCGAACGGGACTATATCCTGCGCGTGTTGCGCGAAACCGGTTGGGTGCTGGCGGGGCCAGACGGCGCGGCGGCCAGGCTCGGTTTGAAACGGACAACACTCCAGTTCCGCATGAAGAAGCTAGGCATCAACCGGCCTCACTAGTTAGTGACTGCCGGTATGTTGCCACCTGCCGGAATACGGGCATCATCCGGCCGGGCCCACCAAAACCATTCGCGAATATTCCAAGTGCTTTCAGACAGTTGCCGGGTGTCGGCCAAGTGTGAGGTGCGGCACGCATCGTGCACTCTATCCAGTGGAGCCGGAAGCGAATGATCAGAGTCACGATGGAAGATCTCGGAGCCGTTCCCCGTCTGAAAGTGGACGGCAGGTTGGACGGGATATGGGTTCCGGAACTGGAGCAATGCTGGCGTAGCTTCGCCGAACGCTCACCTGGAATCACCCTGATCGTGGATCTGACCGGCACGGAGTTTGTCGATTTGGCCGGAAAGTACCTGCTCTCTCTGATGCACCAGAGCGGAGTTCAGCTTACCGCTGACTCGCCCTACATGAAGCTGCTGGTGGCAGAGATTTTGGGAGCGGCTCCGAATGCCGCCGGTAAACAGCCGGTCACCCGAACAAAGTGAGACTGCGCGGGCCGGCCGGCGCACCGGTGGGAATAGCGACTCAAGATGCACAATCCGATCAATAAAAAATGGATGGGGACTGGCGCCTGTAAGCCCTGGTACAGACTTCCCGTTCGCACCTTTGCGATGTTTTCGCTGTGCGCTGTTCTGGAAGCGCAGCCGCCTGGCCGGGCGCCTGCGCCGGATGCCTCAATCACCATCGACATGGCCCACATCGTGGCCATGGTCAAGGACAGAAACCTGGAAGTAAAGGCCAGCCAGGAGGCCATCCAGACAGCGAAGTACAAGGTTGGGGAAGCCAAGGCGCTGCGGTTTGGACGTGTCGGGGTGGATTCATTCTACACGCGGCTGGACGACCAGATTGCCATCTCCACCGCTCCTGTTCACTTCATGGGGATGACTGTGACGATTCCACCCACGATCCTTGCTCCGGCCGATTCGCTGCACGTGCGATTGGAGGCCGGTGTGCCGCTATACACGGGCGGCAAGATCACCAACACTATCGCCAAGGCGCGCGCCGGGGAGAAAGCCGTGCGGGCGCTAAGCGGAGACACGCAGGCAGCGGTGACTCTCGACGCCGAGCGGTCCTACTTAGCGGTTCTGCTGGGCCGGGACGTCGTGCGCCTCAACGAGCGCGCGTTGAAATCCTTCCAGAGGCACCTGGCGGATGCCTCGGCGGCTTGCCGGCAGGGTGTGGTCGCCAATTACGATGTGATCCGCGCCGAAACCGCGGTTGCGGAACAAGAGAAGCGTCTGATTGAGGCCCGGAACCGGCTGGAACTAAGCGAGGCCGCCATGCGCACGACGTTGGATCTTTCCGAAACGGCGGCGCTGGATATTCGCGGTATTCTGTCTGAACCGCCGGCTCCTCCCCTCATCGAGAATGCGCGGGCGGCCGCTGTGGCGGGTCACCAGGGGTTGGCCGCGCTGCGCCATCGGGTCGACGTGCTGGAGCGCGCCGAGGGGCCTATGGGGCGCAAGCAGCCATCCAGATGGCGCGCGACTCGCAGCTCCAGGTGAGTATGCGCGAGCAGGAGCTGTCCGCGGCCGCGAACCAGGCGCGCGCGGCCCAAGGACAACTGGATGAAGCGACGGCATTCCAAAGGGAAACCCAACTGGTTGCGTCCGTTGACGGTTATGTCTCTCAAAAGATGTCAAATCCCGGCGACATGGTGTCGGCCGGATTCCCGGTGTTGACTGTTGCGCGGCGAATGGATTTCAAGGTGAAGGTATACGCCGATGAATCGAAGTTCGGGCACTTGGCGCTCAATCGTCCGGTGAGAATCGCAATTCCGGCCTTGGCGAACGCGGAGGTGGACGGCAAGATCATCCGCATTTCCCAAGCCGCCGCTTTCGCCATCAGGAAGGCGACCAATGAACAGGGGTCGTTCGATGTTCGAGGCGTCCAGATCGTGATAAAGATCACCAGCGATTCGAATCGCCTGCGCAACGGGATGACCGCGCGCTTGAAGCTCGATTGCGAGGCGGACTGACATGCTTTCGCTGTTCGGCCTGATGCGGCGCGAATACCGGGCGCTGTCCCAGGACTGGCCGCTGCTTGCGCTGGCCCTCTAAATGCCGGTCCTGTTTATCGCCTCCGTTGGCCAGATGTACTCCTATCGCAAGGTCACTGAGATACCGGTGGCCTTTGTCGATCAGGATCACAGCGCACTCTCGCGCGAAGTCGTCCGCGGGTTCCTCGCCGCGGAGCCTTTCAAGCTGGGCCAGTATATGAATTCGGCAAGCGATTGTCCTGACGTTGCTCAGCGGAATCTCTCTCACATTTGCCTGGTCATCCCGCGGTATCTGGAACGGAATGGGAAATCCGGCCGAGCGGCTCGTGCCGCCCTGCTTGTGGATTCCACCAACATGCTGGCCGGCAATGTGGCGTTAACCGCGGCGAGCGAAGTGCTAGCCACCTATTCGGTTGGCGTTTCGATTCGGAAGAACGAGGCGCTCGGAGTTGCCCCGCCTCCCTGGTCGGCGCGCGCGAATTCGAGTCGCCGGGTGCCCGGTCGCCTATCCTTACACGCAACCCAGTGTTGATCGTGGCGGGTAAGTGTCTGCCGCACATCAACATTCTTTGGCCGGCAAGCCTGGTGTCGATCCATCTTCCACACTGGTGGTTCGGAGTCCCTATGGTCGGCAGTGCATGGCGTCTGGCTTTGGTGACGCTCTGCTTCATTTCCATGCTGATTACTCTGTCGTTCGCCCTTTCCACGCTGACTCGCGATCCGGTATTCACTTCCGAACTGGGAGCGCTGCTCACGCTCCCCAACTTTCTACTATCCGGCTTCACCTGGCCGAACTTCGCCATGCCCGTGGGAATCCGGCCGTTCTCCTATGCGTTTCCAATGCACCACTTCGGATTTGTCGTGCGCAAAATCGCTCTGATGGGGGCAAGCTGGAGCGACTGCACACATGAAATTGGCATCTGGTTGGCCTGGATGGTAGTGTCCCTCGGACTTGCGCTTGTTGGCGCGCGGGCTATCGGCCGAGTCGCCGGTTTGAATGGAGCCCGGGCATGAACCGCTGGAAACATCTCTTCAAGCGGGAATTGCGCCGCATCCTCACCGACAAGCGTCTGGGTCCAATTCTGATGGCCGGTCCGCTCATGTACGTAACGGTCTTTGGATTCGTCTATTGGGATGGCCGGACCCAGCATGTACCAATCGCGATTGCTGATCGGGCTCGCTTGCATCGCGCTTCAGCAGACCACCAGGATGGGTGCGGCCGTTTCGCTGGGACTCGATTCCGAGCCGGAAGCCCGACGTGAGCTTGCCGCGGTTTCACGGGATCCGCGGACCGTCCTTACGGCGAAGCTTGCGGCCACCGCCACAGTCATTCTGCCGATAGCATACCTCGCGATCCATCTGCCCGCGCTCGCCTTTGGAGTGCCCTTTCGCGGCAACTGGCTCACCGTCTACTTGATTCTGCTTCTTTTCATGCCAATGCAGGTTCTCATCGGCTACGGTGTGGCGGGTATCTTCCGTAACGCGGCCCTCTCGGTGCAAGTGCTGATGTTTCTTTCCGTCCCTTTGTTCACGGTCACCGGCTTCACTTGGTCGGTCTACGCGATGCCCGCTCCGTGGCAAGCGATCTCCTGGTTGCTGCCGTTGACTCATTTGACCGACATGTTTCGCAAGATTGCGCTCGCCGGAACGGACATCGGTGCATTGGCTCCACATCTCATCCCCATGCTGCTTTGGATTCCGGTCGCCATCGCCTGGGGATACTGGGGCGTCAAGAAGGAGATCGCGGGAACAGGGCGCGAGTAGCCTGATCCTTCCGCGCGAGGACCTGCAAGATCCGATCACGAGGCGTCTCCTGGCCGGGGTAGCTGAGGCTCAGGCCATCGCGCTTCACGGGTCCAGCATGCGGGTTAACTGAAGCGCCGCTCGATATTCAATCTCTTCATCCGCGATTGAAGGGTTGTGCGCCGGATCCCCAACCGTTCCGCCGCGCCATCCGGACCGGAGATCTTCCCGCTGCAGGCCCGCAGGGCCTCCAGGATGCGCCCCCGCTCTTCTTCCGCGTGGCGCAATTGGATCGGTTTCACGACAGACGCGGGTATTTCCGGCAACGCCACCTGAAGCACGCGGCCGGAGCTCAGGATGACCGAGCGTTCGATCACATTCTGCAACTCGCGAATGTTGCCGGGCCAGTCATACCGGGTGAGCGCGTCGATGCTGCTCGAGGGGATCTCCTCAATCTGTCGTCCCATCCGCGTTGCGTATGTCTGTGTGAAATAGCGGACCAGTAACGGAATGTCCTCGCGGCGCTCGCGCAGGGGAGGCACGACCAGCGGAAACACATGGAGCCGGTAGTAAAGATCGCTTCGAAACTTCCCCTCGTCGACCATTTGCCTTAAGTTGCGGTTGGTCGCGGCAATATACCGGATATCGACATGCAATGTTCTAGTCCCGCCGACGCGCTCCAACTCCTGTTCCTGAATGGCTCTTAGCAGTTTCGCCTGGAGTTCCAGCGGGATCTCGCCGATTTCGTCAAGGAACAACGTTCCCTGGTGCGCCAACTCGAATCTGCCGATCTTTTGCGCGAATGCGCCGGTGAATGCGCCTTTCTCGTGCCCGAAGAATTCGCTCTCCAGAAGAGCGGCGGGAATAGCCGCGCAATTCACCTTGATGAACGGCCGCTTGGCCCGAGGACTGAGGTCGTGGATCGCCCGGGCTATCAGTTCCTTGCCGGTTCCGGTTTCGCCCTGGATCAGTACGGTGGCGGAAGTGGGCGCAACACTCTTGACGGTGTGCATCGCCGCTTGGAACGCCGGGCTTTCACCGATCATGTTTCCAATATTCTGGTCGAACCGGATATCGTTTTCGAGACAGAGTTTTTCCGTGGCAAGCCGGTCCATCAGGTCGGACAGCTTCCGGTATGCCACCGCGTTCTCAATTGCGATCGCCACCTGCCGCCCCACTTGCACCAGCAGATCGACATCCTCCGCCGTAAAGGGCTCTTCGTGCCGCACCAGGTTCAAGACCCCAATTGCCTCGTGCCCCGATTGTAGTGGGACCGCACAGCCGGAACGGTACCCTTGGCTCACGCATTTCCGATAGAGAGGCGAATGGAAACGTTCGGAGTTCGGCGCTAAGTCTACAACCGGCTGACATGTCGTGATCGCTTCACCCGCCGGCAGACCGTCCGCACTGACTGACGTCTCCTCCAATTTCAGCCCGCCGTCTTCGTTTGGCGAGTGCAACCCTCGGATGAGGATCTCGCCGGTGGCTCTGTCCAGGAGTCCGAGAAATGCGGAATCATGCGCCACGACTTTCGAGAGTTGTTCGGAGATGGCCGAAAGCAACTCGTCCATCGGCAGCTTGGACACGATGGCAGTGGTGATTTCGAATAGGACGCGCATGCGGTCCCGCTCCTGGCTAAGTGCATTCCGGGTGAGGTACCCGTCCACGGTGACGGCAAACTCGGACGCCACGCGTTGAAGGAAGCGTAGCGCCGCCTCATCGGACCGATACGGTTGCTCGAAGCCGAAGCCGAGCACTCCGAGGCGCCTGTCGCCGTTTGACAGGGGCACAAGAGTGATCGACGCCAGGTTGGCGGCAAGCGCGACCCTGACGCTCTCGCCTTTGCAGGATCCATCCCCGAGCGAGGTGAGCACCAGTGGCTTCTGCTCTTTCCAGACAGTGATGGCTACCGGATCGTCATCTGGTATGGCGACGCTGCCGGCCAGCGGGGTACGCTTTGCGCTGAGGGCGCGTAGCCGAAGCTGGCTGCAAGGAGGATCATGAAGGGCCAGCGCCAGCACGTCAAAGGCGACGACGCGACTGAGCGAGTCCGCTAGCGACCGGCAAAGAGTCTCCAGGTCGCTATGCCCTGCGATTGACTTCGAAAGGTCGAAAAGAACCTCGTGGATATCCGAATCCGAGCCAGCCATTGGTGATTCGTTAGCGCGGGTGCTGGTTCGCGCCAGCCCGTTCGTGTTGCCCTCCAAACGGATTAATAGGCACTTAGCTTGCCAACTGCGGTCATCCCCGCTGTCGCGCCGAAATCAACATACGGGTGCCCGAGTGCGATTTGCCGTCAGGCATTGGAGGATGTCCGGTAGATCGTAGAAAGTAGCGACTCTCACACCTGAGGGCGTGGTA
>CAZLOS010000214.1:0-6469 GCA_964561215.1 uncultured Solibacteraceae bacterium
CGCGCGCGTACGATGGGGCCGGCGACCAACTGCGGAAAGAACGCAATGAATAGCGCGTAGTCGATCGGATCCTTGATAGGCTCCTGCTGGTCGCGGTACACGTCGACCACGTACGACATGCTCTGGAATGTGTGGAAGCTGATCCCCAACGGAAGGACGATGTCGAGCCAGAAGGAATGTACCGGGCGGCCCAGGAGAAGGGCCAGGTTGTCGGCAAGGAAATTGTAGTACTTGAAAAAGCCCAGGAATCCGAGGTTGGCCGAAAGGCTGCCGATAAGCAGCAGTTTCTTGCGCGGGCCCGGCGCGGTGCGCGAAATCCACAGCCCGGCCGTGTAGTCGATTGCGGTGAGCGTCAGCAGGAGCAGAACGAACTTCACGTTCCAGCTCATGTAGAAGTAATAGCTGGCGGCGAGCAGGATCAGCCTTCGCAGCGCGCGGGGAGCCGTATAGAACAGGACCAGGACGATCGCCAGGAAGAGGAAGAACTGTGCGGTGCTAAAGAGCATTCGGCCGGCCTCGGCGCGTGAGTTGTCCGGCAGCCGGGGCGGCCGGACCCAGCAGACGAAGCGCTTCGTCTGCGATCAATTCAGTGAATCGCAAGGATCCCGGACCGTTGAGGTGCACGCCATCGCCGTACATCTCGGGCCGCTCGAGTTCGTCGAAAAGTTTCTCGTTCATCAGCAGGATGTCGCCGCGGCGCGCCATATCCCGAACGCTGCTCGCCGGATCGTCGACAGCCAGGTCGGGTCGCACAAAAGGCCCGCGCGGCGCGCGCAGCACCAGCAGTTTCGTGCGTGAACCGCGGTAGTACTGCACTATCTTGCCGAACCACTTGCGCCGGTAGGCGGCCCGCTGGCCCGTCCGCCCTCCGGCCGGTCGCAGCAGGTTCGCCCTGATGACTTCGCGCTGGGCTTCCGTGAGGCTTTCGGGATAGTGGATGATGCCCGTCGAGAAATCCACGCTGAGGCCCTTCAGTCCGTGGTCGCTGTAGACGTAATTGTAGACGGCCTGTGCGGAGTGCTCGCGAACCCACTTGATGGCCGCCATCCGCTCCGGGGCGTCGGACAGCAAGGCCTGGAAATCCTGCTGGTAGACCCAGCCGCGCAACAGGACCGTCCGGAAGGCCTCCCAGCGCAGCGGCCACTTCGTGAACGAGAAGGTGAACTCGAAGGTGTCGGTCAGGCGCAGCAGCGGCGCCAGGTAATGGAAATCCGCTGGGCGATTCGCCAAATCCTCCCAATCGTCGTCGTCGTAATCGTCGATGGGAATCACAATGGCCGAATACCTGTTCCTGGCGGGATCCGCCTCGCGCAGCATGTAGTACCAGATGCGCGGTGTGCTCCCGGGCACCATGATGTTAGCGAACGAGTACCCGCTTCCAGCCGTGTGCTCGTGTGCCGCCTTGGGACGGAACGACATACGGGAGTCACCGACCGTCAGCACCTGCTTGGGTGAGCGGATCTCGCGCTTCGACTCGTTGTAAAGCGTCGACACCACCTTGCCGGCCGAGGAATCGGGCTTGACGAACGAGGCGTAGAAGCCGCTGTGGAACACCGCCGCTTCGACGACGGCGAACAGCATCACCGCGGCGGCCAGGCGCAGTGCGACAGAACGTCGTTCCATTGGCCCGGAAGCCCGCGGTTTTGCGGTTCCGGGGCTTACTTCTACCCGGGGAGTCACAAACCGCTTATTATACCGTGGCCTCCGGCGCAATTACTGCACGGCGATGTAAGAGGTCTTCGACGTTCTGCCGCCGGTCGAAACAGTCATCGGTTGATTACCCGAACTGACGCCGCTCGGAATGGTGACGTTCATCTGGTAAAGACCCGCGAAGCCGGGCGCGAGGCCGCTCCAGGCGACCGCTGCATCCTTGCCGCCGATGGTTACAACCGGCTTGCTGATCGTTTCCGCCAACGGGCTGTAAGGAGCGGGTTCGCCGCTGGCCGGTTGATTCGTTACCGGTCCCAGGCCGTTCGCGTACAGCATTACGACTTTCCCGCTGCTGGTTGGATTGGTAGTCGAGATCACTTTGTACCCGGTATCCAAGGCTGCCACCGCACCCGAGCTGATTTCGAAGAACGCGGGCGAATAGTCGGCAAGCGGGATAGTGACCACCCCGCCGTTGACGTAATCGTAGATCACTTTCACGCGAGCCTCGGTCTGGCCCTGCAGTTCCCATGGCACCTGGAGGTTCACCTGGGTAGGGCTGATATACGTGAGGCGCCCTGGCACGCTGATGCCCGCCGAGGGCACATCGAAGCTCACCATCAGGTAATCCTGAATCATGGGCAGGATGGTTGTGGTCGGGTAATTCGTGCTTCTGGCCAGGGCGGTTCCGAAAATGCTGATGTACGAGCCGGGGGCGATGGGATCGCTGGCCTGGAAGCTGGCCCCGTTCAACACCCCGCCGGTGGCAATCGCCGGAGGTCTTAGGGCCGCACCTGTAAACGTCGTACGCATCCCGCCGGCCACGGCATCGATAGTACAGGTGAGCGGAAACGGGGGCAGGACGGGCACGGCATACGCAATTCCATAAGAGTCGGTGACCGTGCTTGCCGGCCCGAGCGTCGTGCCGACGCTTGGGACGAAAGACACGGGGGCGCCGGCAACGGAAACCCCATTGGCATCGACCAACCGGAAGGCAACGATACCTCCATAGATGTTCCCGCCCACCGGGCCTTCAAAGTAGCTGTTGGCTAACGGCACGATGTTGGCGGCCACGCCGCTGCCCACCAGGAACAGGTAAGGCGCTTTCAACGAAAGGCCCGAGCCTGTGAGCACGATGTCGCCCGAGTAAGATCCCGCCGCCGGTAATGTCCCGCTAAGCGTCACCGTGAGCTTGGCGGTCGAGCCCGGCGTGATGTTGAGTGACTGCGGGCTCACCGTTACCTGGGCCGCCGAAATGGCCTTCTCCGCCGCGACCGAAGCGGCAAGGGTGACGGCGGACGATCCGGTGTTGGTCACGTCGATGGCGATCGTGGCGGGCAGGGCCGTTGATGTGACCGCGCCGAAGGAGACCGAGGACGGGTTCAGGGTGACGGTCGCAGCCGCGGCCGCACCGGCGTCCAATTTGCCCGCGCCGAGCGAACGGATGTCCGGGACCCCAACGGTGCTTCCGTACTCGCTCAAGCTCACATCATGCGTGGTGGTGTTGACCAGTGCCGAGCGAACCTGGGCGGGCGTAAAAGTGGGGTGCAACTGCTTCACGACCGCCGCGGCGCCCGAAACCATGGGCGTCGAAAAGCTGGTTCCGTTCGCTGCGACGTAACCGTCCGAACTGTACATTTGCGACAACGGATCGTAGCTCTGGGTGGCCATGTACATATCCGAGCCGGTGGCTACCAGGTCCGGTTTGATGGCTGATGTGCCGGTGGCCGGGCCGAGCGAGCTGTATCCGGAGAGCAGATTGCCAGTCGCGTCTTGCTCAACGGCCGCCGGATTCAACGTCACCAGGTGGTCCGGATTGGCGGCGATGAACTGCTTCAGTGCCAGTCCGTCGGCGAGCGAAATCATAGCCGCCGGCAACGAGTAATTGGACAAGCCGCCCGGGTTGAAAATCGCCGAATTGTCGGCCATGTAAAAGATCGCACCCACGGCTCCGGCCGCGTACGCGTTGGACAACTTATCCGCGAAATAACACGTACCGCGCTGGATGAGGGCGAACGCGCCGTCCAGGGAATGATTGGGCAGCGATGCGCAGGCCAGCCCGTCGTTTCCGAGAGTGGTCACGTCGCGCATCGGCAGAGTCACCGCTCCCAGCGTCGCGGAGGAGTCGCCGGTTAAAGCGGCGATGGTCTTCAGCGAAGAAGGCGCGTCCGAACCGGGGACGGTCACCATCGGCGCGAAGGCGTGGGAGTTCGTTGTGGCTCCGACGGCAATCACCGACGGCGCGCTGGCCGGCGACGCCACGGTTCCGAACGTCGGATAGACGCTGGTTTCCCCCGTGTCGCCTTCGTTGCCGGCGGCCGCAACGATGATCATGCCTTTCGCCGCGGCGTTTTCAAAAGCCTGCGCCATCAGGTCGCACGGCACGCCATCCGCGTTGCCGCACATCGCGCCCGTATCCAGCGGGCCGCTGAAAGCCGGAGCGCCGGTCGAAAACGAAACGATATCCATTCCATCGTTGAACGCGTCGTTCAGCGCATTGATGATCGCTTCGTCGGTGGTCCCGTCGTTGACATAAGGCGAGCCGTAAATCTTGTAATTGCCCAGATAGGCTTTCGGCGCGACGCCCGATGCGGTGACCGTACCGCCGTTGAATGTGCCCGCCGCGACCGAGGCGGCGGCTGTGCCATGACCCATCCGGTCGCGCGCGGAATAATCGTCGGGGCGCGAGTCGGCGGCCGGATCGCTCCCCGTGCCCGCCGCAACCAGCTTGACGTAGCTCCGCGCCACGATTACCTTATTGTTCGTGTAGGCGCAATCGCCGGGGCTGCATAGCGGATAGCCCGCGGGCATGGCGAGTGAGCTGTCCTGAAACGCCGGGTGATTCTGGTCGATGCCCGTATCGAGAATGGCGATTTTCACGCCTTTGCCCGCGTTTTCCTGCCCGCCGCCAAGCGACCAGGCACCCGGCGCGTTCACCAGTTGCGTGGCGCGATTCAGCTTCCGCTTGTAGATGCGCACCGGCACCACGGCCTTGACACCCGGCAGGCCCTGGAGTTCCGTCACGCGAGACTTTGGCGCTGCGACGAACACTGCGTTCGCGAGGGTAGCAACACGGCTGGTCGCCGTGATACCCCTGCCGGCCAGTTCTCGCACGAGCGACTGCTGGCGCGCCTCAATCTGCTGCGCATATTGCACGGCGGCGGCACGCAACGTGTCATGGCCGGTAATCTGCGACGAAACCGGCTGATCGTCCAGGATCAGAGCGTAACGGCCGGCGGCATACTGCGCCATGAGTGTTGACGTCGCGGCTAGCGCGAGCGCTATTGTTAAGCAAGTTAAGCGGATCCAACGACTTGTCACGAAACTTGAGACGCAGCGCGACAAATTGGCGTTACGGGGGGAGCGAATTGATCGCATCGAGTTTATTGTAACGGGAATTAGCCCCGCCTAAATCTCCCGGAGCCTGCAGTATGATTGGATATGTCCCGCTCGCTCCGCTTCGCCTGCCAGCAAGGCTGCATCGATTGCTGCAACACGCGAGGCTATGTGTATTTGACGGACGAGGACCTGCAAAACGCGGCGCGCTTTCTCACGCTGACCACGGAGGAGTTTGAACGACGGTACGTTTACCGTACCCGCCATCTGTTGCGCTTGCGCAAGCCGCCGGACAAGCAATGCCCGTTTCTGTCCGCCCAGGGCTGTCTCATCCATCCCGTGAAGCCCACCCAGTGCCGTCTGTATCCGTTCTGGCCGGAAATCGTGGAGCGCGCCCGGGACTGGTGTGCCGAGTCGGCACGCTGTCGGGGTATCGGAAAGGGACATCTGATCCAAATTGGAACCGCGCTCCAGACAGCCGACCAGATGCGGGCAGCTTACCCCAGCATGTACTGAACGCGCGCCAAAGTTCTGCCAACCGCCAAGAATGTGGCGTGCGGACACGCCGGTTGCAGGCGAATGGCGGTGAGTCCGAAGGTAAAACCGTCCTGGCAATCCACGTGCTCTGTGGAGGACGGATATGTTGGGCAGACTCGCGGATACTCTCGAGCACTACATGGACTTGGTCGCCGCCCGTCAGAAATTGGTGGCCTCCAACATCGCCAACGCCGATACGCCCGGCTACAAGACCAGGGATATCGATTTTCAGTTTGAGTTTCTCTCCCAAGTGCATGGCGGTTCTCCTCAAGTAGTCGAGCCGGTCGGGCTCTCCAGCAAGAACGACGGCAACAACGTCAGCCTTGACCGGGAGGCCCGGCTTCTGGCTGAGAACGCCATGCGTTTCAATTTGGCCGCCGCACTGCTCAAATCGCAGATCCGCAACGTGCGTGCGGCGATACAGGATGGGAAAACCGGATGAGCCTATTCGACGTTCTTTCCGTAAGTGCTTCCGGCATGGCCGCGCAACGCGTGCGTGCGGAGCTACTGACCGAAAACCTGGCCAATGCCGAGACTACGCGCACGCCTGAGGGCGGCCCTTACCGCCGCAAGGACGCCGTGTTCACTACCGAGGGCCAGGTGTCGCCGTTTTCGGCCGTTCTGCAGACCGAGCTGACCGCCGGAGTCACAGGCGTCAACGTGGCCGAGATCGTCGAAGATACGCGGGAACCGGAAAAGCGCTACCTGCCGGGACACCCGGATGCGGACGCGAACGGATACGTCGCATTCCCGCGCATCAATCCGGCCGAAGACATGGTGGACCTGATGGGTGCCTCCCGGGGCTACCAGGCGAACATCTCGGCGATGACGGCCATCAAGGACATGATCAACCGCTCCATAGACCTGATGAGGTAGGAGGACTCGAACAATGCCTTTGCCAATTGGAAGCGTGGGAAGCGCAGGCAGTCTGCCGCTCGCGGGAGCGCCG
>CAZLOS010000215.1:0-6403 GCA_964561215.1 uncultured Solibacteraceae bacterium
AACGTGGGTAAGTTGATCCATTCGAGGCTACCGTTCACCATACTCGGGCGGCATCAGCAAGGACAAAGCAGCGGGCGCGAGCTCGATCCGCGCCGGCAACCGGCCGGCATACTCTCCGTCGACCTGCACGTGGACGTCGGCACACGCTGTCGCAGTCAACTCCAGGCCAGCCACGTCCGCAAAGGTGGCCCCCTGGCATCCTTCGAGGCGTCCCGCGAGGATTCCCGCCAGATATGGAACATATCGGAAGATCCCGCCGCCTTCGAGCAGCACCGCCTCGAAGTGGTTGTCGAGCAGCGTCACGCGCCGGGCGATCTCGAAGTCCCCGCCGTACTTGCGCACGCGGCTGGCCAGGGCGAACGAGACGCGCCGGCGCCCGCCTTCAAATGAAACTTCGAACTCGTCGAACCGGCGCACCGCCTGTCGCACGCCTCCGGCGAAGTAGGCCAGCTTGCCCAGCTTCTTCTTGAGGCCGAGGTTCAGGTCGTGGACGACGGCGGCGTCGACGCCAACGCCGGCCATCGACAGGAAGTAGCGCGGCCCCGGCCCTCTATCCGCATGGAGGACGCCCAGAGCGATCCGGCGCTCGACCAGCTGCGGAAGTCGCTCCGCGGCGCGGAGCATGTCGTTTCCAAAACCGAGTTCGATGCCGAGGACGTTGGCCGTGCCGGCGGGAAGCACCGCCAGCGGTATGGCCGTCCCCGCGATGCCCGGCAGGGTTTCATTCAGGGTGCCGTCGCCTCCCGCTATCAGGATGAGGCCGGCTCCTGCTTCGATTTCCCGCCGGGCGATAGCGCCGGCCGTGCCGGGCCCTTCCGTCGGCACCACGCGCACACGCTGCCCGCCGTGCTCCAACGCTTGCACCGCGCGGTGCAGCCGGTCGCTGCGCCGGCCCGTGATCCTGCCGGCAACCGGATTGTAAATGAGCACCGCTTCCGAATATGTAGCGATACGCGCTCCGCTTCTCCCCTCTTATAATAGTCGCCGATGGGTACTGAGGCGAAGAAACGCGTTGAAACGTTGCGCAACGAACTGCGGCACCACGAATACCTGTACTACGTGCTCGATCAGCCAGAAATCAGCGATGCCGAGTACGACGCCCTGATGCGCGAGTTGAAGCGACTCGAGACCGAGTATCCGGAGTTGGCGTCGCCCGACTCTCCCACGCAGCGCGTCGGCGGCGCCCCGCGGGAAGGCTTCGTGAAGGTGCGGCACAGTTCGCCCATGTTGAGCCTGGACAACGCGCTCAATGAGGGCGAGCTTCGCGACTTCGACCGGCGTGTGCGCGAGCTGTTGGGCGGCGCCGAATACCGATATGTGGCCGAACTCAAGATGGATGGTCTGTCCATGGCCGCACACTATCGCGACGGCATCCTCGTGCAAGCCATTACGCGCGGAGACGGGGAAGTGGGCGAGGACGTCACCGAGAACGCGCGCACCATCCGCTCGCTGCCGTTGCGCGTCAAGGCTGGCCCGCCGGTGTTTGAAGTTCGCGGCGAGGTGATTCTCAATCGCAAAGCCTTCGAGCGGCTGAACCTGGAGCGCGACGAGCAGGGGCTGAAACAGTTCGCAAATCCTCGCAACGCGGCCGCCGGATCGCTCAGGATACTCGAGCCTTCGGTGACCGCATCGCGACGCCTGGACTATTACCCGTACTTTCTGCTGGTCGACGGTGAGCCATACTGCAAGACGCACGGGGAGTCGCTCGATATGCTCCAGGCTTTGGGCTTCAAGGTGAACCCGAAGCGGCGTTTGTGCGCCGGCGTCGAGGAGTTGATCATCTTCTGCCAGGATTGGGAGGCCCAGCGCGAGGAACTGCCCTACGAAATCGACGGCGTGGTGGCCAAGGTGGATTCCATCGCCCAGCAGCGCGCCCTCGGCTGGACAGCCAAGGCTCCCCGGTGGGCCATCGCGTTCAAATACCCGGCGCGGCAGGAAGCGACCGTGGTCGAGAACATCGAGGTCCAGGTGGGCCGTACCGGTGCGCTGACGCCGGTGGCGCATCTGAAGCCCGTGAATGTGGGCGGTGTGACGGTGTCGCGCGCCACCTTGCACAACGAGGACGAGATCGCGCGGCTGGGCGTGGAGATCGGCGATGCGGTCATCGTCGAGCGCAGCGGCGACGTCATCCCCAAGGTGGTGCGCGTCAAGAGTCCGGGACCTGATCGACGGCCGTTCCGCATGCCGGAGACGTGCCCGGTTTGCGGCGGCCACGTGGTGCGCGAGGAAGGCGAAGCCGCCCGCCGTTGCATCAATACGAACTGCCCGGCGCGGTTGAAGGAATCCATCCTGCATTTCGCCTCGCGCGGCGTCATGGATATCGACGGGATGGGCGAAGCGCTGGTGGACCAACTAGTAGCGGGTAAGCTCGTTCAGAGCGTGGCGGATATCTACAACCTCAAGCGAGAGCAACTGGTGGAACTGGAGCACATGGGGAGCAAGTCGGCCGAAAAGCTGCTGGCCAATATCGACGCCTCACGGCACGAGCCCCTGCCCCGGGTGATCTGCGCCCTGGGCATACGCTTTGTAGGCGAACGCACGGCGGAGATCCTGGCGGACACGTTTGGAAGCCTGGACAAGATCCGGGAAGCGGACATCGAAGCACTGCAGCAGGCCGAGGAAGTGGGGCCAAAGGTGGCTCAGAGCATCGTGGAATTCTTCGGCGAGGAGCGCAACCTGAAACTGGTGGAGCGCCTGCGAGAGGCCGGCTTGCAGTTCGAACAGGAAGTGAAGAAGAAGACCGGCGGCGCACTCAACGGGCTTACCTTCGTGCTGACGGGCACCCTCCCGACCATGACCCGCGAGCAGGCCACGGAGCGGATCGAATCCGCCGGCGGCAAAGTCACCGGCTCCGTCAGCAAGAAGACCAGCTATGTGGTGGCGGGCGAAGAAGCCGGTTCAAAGCTTCAGAAAGCGAAATCGCTGGGTGTTCCGGTGATCGACGAGGCGAAACTGCTCAAGCTGCTTGGCGAATAATTTGCCACATCAGAACAATTCTCGGCTAGAATGGTACGGTCCGTGCTGATGCGCGGCCGGTAGAAATTGCTGCAGCAGGTTTTCAAAACGTTGCTTGGCTGGGGGCCGGCGGGAGTCGTGGTACTATCCGCCATCGACTCCGCGGGCATTCCCCTGCCCGAAGGCGTGGACGTGTTGCTGGTGTCCGTGTCGGTGCTCGATCCGCCCAGAGCATACCTGGCCGCCACCCTGGCCGTAATCGGCTCCCTGATCGGCAACATCGGGCTGTTCTATGCGGCCCGCAAGGGTGGTCAGGCGTACCTGGAACGCAAGGCGTCCTCCGAAAAGGCGATGAAGCTACGCGGCTGGTTCAAGCGCTACGGCCTGTTGACAGTCTTCATCACAGCCCTTGTCCCGATCCCCTTCCGACCAAAATCTTCGTGCTATGCGCCGGTGCGCTGGGGGTTAAACCCCTCGGATTTTGCGTCACCATTCTCCTGGCACGCATCCCCAGGTATTTCGGCATGGCTTGGCTGGGCGCCCAGGTGGGTGAGCATTCGCTTGAGTTCCTGCGCGATCACATGTGGGAACTGGCCGCTTTCGCCGCGGGCCTCTTCGCCTTCCTGTACCTGTTGATCAAACTTCGGGATCGCATGAATCCGGCCGCCCGGGAAGCAAACTGACTATCAGACAACCTCATGAACATACTGACCCGCCGTGAAGCGTTGACGGCCATCGCCGCACCTTTTGTAGCAACAGCAGCCGCGCGCGGCCCCGAAATCTCCGTCGCGGAGATACGCCACAGCTATGAGCAGTATTCATTCCGCACGCCGCTCAAGTTCGGCGGCGCTGTGATGGACAAGGCCACGCTGCTCAACGTCGACTGCGTGGTGCGCACGCGCGCCGGCCGAACGGCCAAGGGCTTCGGGTCCATGCCGCTCGGCAACATCTGGTCCTATCCGTCCAAGGCCTTGGGGCCGGAGCGGACGCTCGAAGCCATGAAGGCACTCGCGGAGCGAATCACTGTGGTGACCGGTGGCTACAAAGAATACGGCCATCCGGTGGACATCAACGTCGCTCTCGAACCGGAGTACCTGAAGACCGCGAGCGAGATCTCCGCCGGACAGAAACTCGCCGATCCGATTCCGAAGCTGGCCACACTGGTGGTCGCCAGCGCCTTCGATGCCGCCATCCACGATGCATACGGAAAGCTGCACGGCCGCAACTGTTACTTGACCTACGGCCCGGACTTCATGCGACACGACCTGTCGCACTACCTGACGCCGGAATTCAAGGGCGAATATCTGAGCCGCTATACGCTGCGCGCGCCGAAACCTTCCATGCCGCTGTATCATCTGATCGGCGCGCTCGACCCTATCGAGGATTCGGACATCCGGCACCGGTTGAACGACGGACTGCCGGAAACGCTGCCCGAATGGATTCGCACGGACGGTCTCACTCACCTGAAGATCAAGCTCAACGGTAACGACCTCGCCTGGGACGTCGAACGCGTGGTGCGCGTGGACCGCGTGGCGAGCGCCGTGCAGGCTTCGCGCCGCGTCGCGCGCTGGTCCTATTCGCTCGATTTCAACGAAAAGTGCCCGAACGTCGGCTACTTGCTGGACTTCCTGCGGCAGGTGAAAGAGAAAACTCCGGCCGGATTCGATCGGATCCAGTACATCGAGCAGCCCACCGCGCGGGACCTTAAGGCTCACCGCACCAACGTGATGCACGAGGCGTCGAAACTGCGTCCGGTGGTGATCGACGAATCGTTGACGGACCTGGAGAACCTGTTGCTGGCGCGCGAGACGGGTTACACCGGTGCGGCGCTCAAGGCCTGCAAGGGACAAACACAGGCCCTGCTGATGGCTGCCGCGGCGCAGAAGTACAAGATGTTCCTGTGCGTCCAGGACCTGACCTGCCCCGGCGCTTCACTGATCCAGTCGGCGGGACTGGCGGCGCACATCCCCGGCGTCGCAGCCATCGAGGCCAACGCGCGCCAGTACTTTCCGGCGGCGAACAAGCCTTGGGAAGCGCGCTTCCCGGGTGTGTTCACCATCCGCGGCGGTGTCATGAACACCGGAATCCTGAATCGCCCCGGCCTGAGCGCGGTCTGATCCTGCGTATTCAGGGCAGATGTACAATGGCGGGTAGAGAGGGGAGCACATGAAAGAACTCACTATGGTTGTCTGTGTGTGCCTGCTTTTTGCGGCCACCCTGCTGGGCGCGCAATTCACTGGGTACATCTCCGACTCGCACTGTGGCGCCAAACACATGGACGGCTCACAGGCGTCGACTAACTGTGTGACATCTTGCATCAAAGGTGGCGCGGCGCCTGTCTTCGTCGCCATGGACAAGAAAGTCTACAAGTTGACTGACAAGTCCAAGGTCACATCCTTCTATGGCAAGAAGGTCAAGATCACGGGCTCGATGAGTGGCGACACGGTCACAATCGAGAACATCGAAGCCGCAAAATAAGCGCGCCGCAGTCTATTGTTGCTCTGGCGGAGGCGGCGGCGGCGGATAAGCGAAACGCCAGCCCCGGTCATTGTAAACTGCCCTTCTGACCCGACCGTTGGAGGTTTGTACCTCTAATTCCAACGGCACCAAGCTCAGAACACAGGTATGATCGCCAGTATCCATTGGTGGACACATGAGGTGCCATGTCAATGTGGTGAAAGAGTGAGACAAGTAATCTTCCAAAGCTTCACGCGCGTTCATCTCCGTGCAACCCCATTCCACGGTCTCTGGTTCTGATGACAAATACACCTCGTTGAAGTGCAGCTCGGCACCCGAACAGGAATCTATGCATTCGATGCCGCTAGCCCGCTGAATGGCTTTGCATAGTTCAGCGAAATGCTCGCGCGGAAACCGCTTCTCCACCGGTACCGAGATTGTATAGTCCAGCAACGACTGCCCTGCCGTCTGGACCGCGGGCGATTCGGGGTCCGGAATGATTTGTAACATGTCTTTGGACACGCGAACGACGTACCCGCCCTGGTTTCCTTGTTTGGCAAACGCATTCAGGCATGCCTGAATTAGTGCCTGAGCTGAGGAGTACCTTGCAGCGAACACATCATTCAAACTGAGCTTGCCCTCGGGGAGGCTCAGACGTGAACCATTCACACTCATAGAAACCGTTCTTGCCTCTTTCCTCGATAGCGGTCCGGTCCCCTGGCTTATCACCCAAGGTGGTTCCTCGATACTTATGCGCCATCCGAACTTCGCCGTGAGATCGCGAACAAGATCCCGCAAAAGGCGAGGACCGGTATATTGAAGCGGCATTGAGTCCAGACTCGTTTTCGGCACCGATTGAGCACAAAGAACACCGAGCGTTGGTACGCTGATTACCAACCAAAGGGTGATTCGCCAAATAAGTTGCTTCAAGTTGTAAGGCGCTTCCGGCTATTTAGTGGCTTCGGGCGCCAAGTCGAGGCCGCCACAGTGG
>CAZLOS010000216.1:0-6381 GCA_964561215.1 uncultured Solibacteraceae bacterium
TTCGGCACATCCAGAAAAACCTGCGACATGCCTCGATCGAGACGACGGCAATCTACTTGCATGCCGAAGATGACCGGCGTCACGCAGAAACGACAGGTGGGAAGATGCCTGATGCACTCAAGGCCAACGACTAATGGTCGTGCCCACGATGATGGGCATCCGGGAAATGCGTGTGCGAATGTACTAAGGGTTCGTGTTGATGGCGATGCGTATGACTTACTCCTGCCGCCACGAGAGGTTCGTGGTCATGCTGATGGTGTTCGTCATGAAGATGTTCATGGTCATGTTCGATGCTCTCGTGGGCGTGTCGATGCTCATGGCGTTCCGTCAAATGCAGCCAAATGCCTGTCGCCATCAGAATTCCGGCCATTGCGATCCTCAGCGTAACCGACTCCCCGCTCCCCAGCGCGATGATAGCGCCGAAGAACGGTGCTACTGAAAAGTAAGCGCCTGTCCTGGCTGTTCCCAAATGCCGCAAGCCAACCACGAATAGCGCCAGACTGACCCCGTAGGCGAGGAATCCCACGAACATCGCCGCCGACAGTAAGAACATATCCGGTAGGCGATCACCGAGAAGGAAAGCAAGCAGGAGGTTGATGCAACCGGCAGCCGTGCCCTTGACCACCGCGATCCACGTGGCGTCGTTGAGCGAGACCTTGCGCGTCAGGTTGTTGTCGATTCCCCATGCGAGACAAGCGCCAAGTACAGCCAGCGCAGGCCACAGCCCGGAAAATCCGGGCTCTTCCGGCCAACTTAAGACGACCGCGCCGAGTGCGATGGCCGCCATGCCAGTGGCGATCCGTCGATCGAAGTTTTCCCGAAAAACCATCCAGGCCAGCAGCGCCGTGAAAACCCCCTCTGCGTTGAGAAGTAGCGAAGCCCCCGAAGCAGGCATGCCGGAAAGTCCGAACATCAGCAGGACGGGGCCGGCGACCCCGCCCGCCAAAACGGCGCCAGAAAGCCATGCCGCCTCACCCGTCGCCAAGCGGACCGGTTCCGCCCTGCGGAGCATCCGGAATGCCGTCAGGCCGATTCCCGATCCCAGATAGAACAAGCCTGCCAGCATCCAGGGGCCGATGTCCCGTAGCAGCATCTTCGCCAGCGGCGTACCGGCCCCGAAGAGCAGCGCGGCACCGAGGGCTGCTGTTACGCCAGGGTTTGGAAATACGCTTTCCCGATCCATCTCTTTGCTCTCATCAGTTCGATCTGTTCAGGATAACGAGCGCGCGCTCATGGCGCTACGCTCAAAATAATTTGTAAATAGTTCTACCACTATGTAGAGTAAACATCATGAATAAATGGATAGCTCTCATTACCAGTCTCCCGACCGAGAACGCCACAGCCCGGATGCGAGCTTGGCGTAGCCTCAAAGCTTCGGGAGCCGCCGTTCTACGCGATGGCGTCTATCTCATGCCGGAACGGGACGCCTGCCGCCTCACCCTCGACACGGTGGCAGCGGATGTTCTTGCGGCCGGTGGCTCTGCCTTGGTATTACGTATCGAGGAGCCGGATGGAGCTACGTTTCCGGACCTGTTCAACCGGAGCGAGGATTACGCAACTCTCTTGGCTGAGATAGCGAAGTCTCGGGTAGGGCTTGATGCCGATACGGCCACCGACGCGCTCAAACAGGCCCGTAAGTTGCGCAAAGCCCTCGCAAGTTTGGTAGAGATCGACTTCTTCCCAGGCGAAGCGCGTCGGCAGGCTGAGACTGCATTGCAGGATATGGAATTGATGGCCGGCCGGGCACTGTCGCCGGATGAACCGCATCCCGTCGAGAGTGCAATTTCCCACCTTGAAATCTCCACGTATCGGCGCCGGACTTGGGCGACTCGTCGACGCCCCTGGGTTGACCGGCTCGCCAGCGCATGGCTGATTTACCGCTTCATTGACCCCGAGGCCCATCTGCTTTGGCTGGACTCACCGAGCCACTGTCCGTCTGAGGCACTTGGTTTCGATTTCGATGGCGCAACCTTTAGCCACGTTGGTGCCCGCGTCACCTTCGAGGTTCTGTTGGCAAGTTTTGGCCTGGAAACTCCGGCCTTGCAGCGCCTTGGTGCGTTGGTTCACTTCCTCGATGTCGGCGGTGTGCAGCCCCCTGAATCGGCAGGCATTGAAAGTGCCTTGGCCGGCCTGCGGGAAACCATTTCCGACGACGATCAACTTCTGACTCTCGCAGGTGCCGTATTTGACGGCCTACTGGCCTCCTTCGAGAAAGGCGCGAAACCATGAACAAAACCCTTACGGTCAACGACACAGAAAACCTTGATACACAGCCGTCTCCGGTCAGCTTCTGGCAAGCCTTTGCCTTCTGGCTCAAACTCGGCTTCATCAGCTTTGGTGGACCGGCCGGCCAAATTTCCATCATGCACCAGGAGTTGGTCGAGAACCGGCGCTGGATTTCCGAGGGGCGTTTTCTGCATGCACTTAACTACTGCATGGTGCTGCCCGGACCCGAGGCACAGCAACTGGCCACCTACATCGGCTGGCTGATGCATCGCACGCGGGGCGGCATCGTCGCCGGTGCGCTGTTCGTACTGCCTTCGCTGTTCATCCTGATTGCGTTGTCGTGGATCTATATCGCCTTCGGTGAAATGCCCCTGGTTGCCGGACTGTTCTACGGCATCAAACCGGCGGTCACTGCCATCGTTGTTCAGGCGACCCATCGCATCGGTTCCCGTGCCCTGAAGAACAACGTGCTGTGGGCGGTGGCGGCGGCAGCCTTCGTTGCCATCTTCGCGCTGAATGTGCCATTCCCGGCCATCGTCGCGGCCGCTGCGCTGATTGGCTATATTGGTGGCCGCATTGCGCCGGAGAAATTCAAGGCTGGCGGCGGCCATGGCAAGGCTGACAAATCCTTTGGCCGGGCGCTGATCGACGACGATACCCCGACGCCCGAGCACGCCTTGTTCAAATGGCCACGCCTGCTCAAGGTCGCTCTCATCGGCAGTCTGCTGTGGCTGATCCCCATGGGCCTGCTGACCGCGACCTACGGTTGGGATCACACGCTGACCCAGATGGCCTGGTTCTTCACCAAGGCGGCACTGCTCACCTTCGGTGGTGCCTACGCCGTATTGCCCTACGTCTATCAGGGGGCCGTCGGTCAATATGGTTGGCTGACGCCCACCCAGATGATCGACGGCCTGGCGCTGGGTGAAACGACACCGGGACCGCTGATCATGGTCGTGACCTTCGTCGGCTTCGTCGGCGGCTACGTCAAGGCTGTCTTCGGCCCGGACAGTCTTTTCCTGGCCGGGGCGGTGGCGGCCACGCTGGTGACCTGGTTCACCTTCCTGCCGTCCTTCATTTTCATTCTAGCCAGTGGGCCGCTGATCGAGACGACGCATAACGACCTCAAGTTCACCGGGCCGCTCACTGCCATCACCGCCGCTGTAGTCGGCGTCATCCTGAATCTGGCCTTGTTCTTCGGCTACCACGTGCTGTGGCCGAAAGGATTCGCTGGCACCTTCGACTGGGTTTCCGCCCTGATCGCCCTGGCAGCAGCCGTTGCGCTGTTCCGCTTCAAACAGAACGTCATCCATGTCATCGCTGCTTGCGCCGTGCTTGGCCTGGTTATCAAGACCCTCCTTTGAATTGACTCCCTCTTTTGGAGAAAACTACCATGTCATCACTAACCGCCTTCGAGAGCGAAACGGCGCTCAAACCTCTGAGCTTTGACCCAGCCAAGCTGAACGGGTTGTCAGAACGCCTGATCCGCTCCCATTGGGAGAACAACTACGGCGGTTCGGTCAAGGCACTGGGCGTGGTGAAGAAGCACCTTGCCGAGGCGTTGGCCGACAAGGATACGCCACCGTTCATCTACAACGAACTCAAGCGCGAGCATCTACTGCGCACGGGCTCGGTGGTTTTCCACGAGTATTACTTCGACAACCTGGGCGGTGATGGGAAGGCCGGCGCGAATGAACGCAAGGTCATCGCCGAAGCCTTTGGCAGCTTTGATACCTGGGAAACCGAGTTCCGCCGCATCGGGACTGGTCTCGGTGGCGGCTCTGGCTGGGTGGTGCTCGGCTTCAACACCCATACCGGACAATTGGAAAACTACTGGCTAGCCGACCATGCTCATGGTCCGGCGGCAACCCTGCCGATTCTGGTCATGGACATGTATGAGCATTCCTACCAGATGGATTTCGGGGCTGCAGTGACCAAATACATTGATGCCTTCTTCGCGAACATTCAGTGGGATGCCGTTGCTGCTCGCATCGCAGCCTTGCCCAAGATGCAGGCATGAGAAGCCGCATTGACCGCATCTGCCCGGTATCCACCCACACCCTGAAGGAAACACCATGAACTACCTTCGTAACGTCAGTGCTTGCCTGGCACTGATTGCCCTGTGCCTGATCTCCCTACCCGGCCATGCGGCCGACCTGACCGGCCACAAGATCATCAGCCTGGTGTCGCCGGCTGGTGAAAAGGTCGAGATCGGCGAGATCGAACTCCGCCCAAGGTACGGCGGCTATGGTTTCGAGGTGAGCTTCAAGCGGGATGCCTTCAAGGAAATCTACATGCAGGAAACCAATTTCCTGTGCCTGCTCGGCGCCCGGCGGGACATCTGTCATTTCCCCTTTCCGCCCGGCGATTACAGCCCGGACGACAGCAGCGGTTTCTTCACTGCCGGCGATCTGAAGGAACTCGAATACGCCTTGTTGTTTGTCCATAAGCGTCCGGCACCAGCGGAGATCGACATCAATCTGTTCAACGGTATGTACTACCGACTGACCGTCGTCGGGAATCGCATCGAGGGAACAGTCTATGGTGTGAATTTCAACCACTTCGTTGTCAGCAACGAGAAGGAAAAGTACCCCCTCAAACCGAGTGACCTCGATCCGGTGGATCTTCGGGACGAGCGCTTTCCACATCTCGTTATCGAATGAGCTTGGGCCACAATCGACTCTCGATCTTCCGATGCCGGCCGGCACTGGCCGCCGTCCTGAGCCTCTCGCTCGGGGTGGCCGCTCCGGCCTGGCCGGCAGACGGGGCCGGGCCATTGCCCTTGATATGGGTCGCCGACATCCCGCTGCCTGGGCGGCCCACCCGACTTGATTACGTGGACCACGATCCGCAGCGACACCTGCTGTTCATCGCCCACCTTGGGGATAGTGCGCTAGTGGTCGCGGATACCCGGTCGCAGAGCGTCGTGGCAACAGTTCCCAACCTAAGTCAGGTCCATGGGGTGCTGGTCATTCCGGAGTTGAACCGTGTCTACGCCACGGCGACCAAGGCGCATCAGGTCGTTGCCATTGGCGAAGACGATTTCCAGACCCTGGCCACGATCCCCGGCGGAGTCTTCCCGGATGGCCTTGCCTATGCCCCGGAGGTTCATAAAATCTATGTCTCGGACAAGTCCGGTAGCGCCCTGGTCGTTATCGACGTGAACTCGAACCAGGCCGTCGGCAGCCTCCCGCTCGGCGGCGAGGCCGGCAACGTCCGCTACGACATGGCTTCGCAGCATCTCTTCGTCAACATCCGAAGCCGCAATGAGCTGCTCGAAATCGACCCGGCCACCGATACCGTTCTGGGACGCTACCCGCTGGCCGGGGCAGAGGGAAACCACGGCTTGTTGATCGATCCGGCGCGGCGCTTGGCCTTTATCACCTGCGAGGGCAACGCCCGCCTTCTGGTGGTCGATCTGCAAACCATGGCGGTCTTGTCATCGCATCCGGTCGGAGCCAATCCCGATGTCCTCGCTTTCGACCCCGGTCTGGACCGGCTCTATGTGGCGAGCGAGAGCGGCGTCATTTCGGTTTTCTCGGGCGAGGCGACGGGGTTCCAGAAAATCGGCGAAGGCCAGGTCGCGCCCCACGCCCACAGCATCGCCGTGGACCGGGAAACCCACCGGGTGTACCTGCCCATCGAGAATGTAGACAAGCACCCGGTATTGCGGGTGATGGAGCCGGCGCACTAGCCGGCCAAGGAGGAAAACATCGTGATGAGAGTTTTTTGGCTACTGGCAGGGATCGCATTCGCCGGCATGGCCGGCGCCGCCGGCCCGGAAAAAGCTTGGCATGCCGTCCGCGGCAGTGAGTTGCAAGCCTTGTTCGCCGACCAGGAATTGGGGGACGGCGTGCATTTTGCCAATCAGTTCTATCGCGGCGGGCGCTTGACCGGCATGAACATGGGCAAGCCGGCCCGTGGCACCTGGAAAGTGACGGGACGGGAACTGTGCTGGACCTGGACCAAGCCGTCGAGTCCGGAAGAATGCTACGAAGTCCGCCAACGCGGCCATGAAGTCCGGATGCTCCTGGATGGCTATGAAGCATTTTCGGGAAGCTTGACGCCCATCGAACCAAACCCATCAAACGAGGTGAAACCATGAAATGGATTACCCGCGAACGCCCGAAGATCGACCGTATCGCCTGCCCTTGG
>CAZLOS010000217.1:0-6353 GCA_964561215.1 uncultured Solibacteraceae bacterium
TGAGTACGGTGCGCGTCGTGGGAGCGCCCTCGTCGTCCACGTTGAGCGAGCCGCGGCGGCTTGGGATGGTGCCGTCGTCGACCACGGTGCAGAGCGGACTGGCCACCTGCTCTCCGATCCGCCCGCTGAAGGCGGAGACGCCCTTGCGGTTGAAGTCGGCTTCGAGCCCGTGCCCCACGGCCTCGTGCAGCAGGATGCCGGGCCAGCCGGGGCCCAGCACAACCGTAGTTTCGCCAGCCGGAGCCTCCACCGCGTCCAGTTGCACGATGGCCTGCCGGGCAGCTTCGCGCGCGTAACGCTCCGGGGTTTTGTCGGTCAGGAAAATGTCCAGAGGAAGGCGGCCGCCTCCTCCGGAGTAGCCTCGCTGAGGGGCGCCGGAATCGGAGCGGGCCAGTGCGGCCACGCTGAGGCGGGCCAGCGGCTGCCGGTCGACGCTCAGCGCACCGTCGCTCGACGCCACCATCACGTGGCGCAGGCTGTCGGCATACGTGGCCTGAACCTGGAAGACGCGCGGGTCATAGGCGCGGGCGGCCTTATCGGCGCGCTCGACCAGCGCGGCGCGTTCCTTGAAAGACGTCTCGGTCGGCGCCAGGGCTATCTCGTAAAGCTTGTGCGCGGCGACCGGCTGCAATCCCACTTTTTCGACCTTGGCCGGCGCGTCGGCGATGCAGGCGGCCACACGGGCTGCTTCGCGGATCTTCTCCGGCACGAGGTCGTCCGTGTAGGCGTAGCCGGTGCGTTCGCCGGAAACCACGCGGACGCCCACACCAAGCGAGACGCCCTCGGTGGCGCCTTTGATGATGGACTCATCGAGCGAGATGTGGCTCGTCGCCACGTACTCGAAGTACAGGTCCGCATAGTCGGCCCCGCGCGAGAGCGCCTCCGACAAGTATTGGTCGAGATCGCACCCCGTGATGCCGTAACGGCGGGCGAAAAAGGAATCCTCGAACCCCATATTTCGAGCGTAACACGTGGTCCCACGACGGCGATTCCTCATCCGGAGGGTATAATGTACGCTTGTTCCGGGCCCGCCGGCGGCAGGACGGACCCTTGGGCGCGAGATGAACGCGGACATAACCACCGAAGAGAAGAAGTCGGCGCTGAACCGGGCGCTGGCGGTGGCCGGCATCGCCGGTAATCCGCAGCTCAGGGATTTTCTCGAGTTCACCGCGGAGAAGGTGATTCGCGGCGAGGCCGGGGCGCTGACCGAACGCATCATCGCGACCAGGGCGCTGGGAAAACCGCCGGACTTCGACCCCCGCCTGGATCCGCTGGTTCGATCCTGCGCCCGCCGCGTGCGCAGGAAGCTCGCCGACCACTACCGCGCCAAGGGCGGCCGCGACCCGGTTTGGCTCGAGATTCCCCGGGGCCAGTGCCTGCCCCGGTTCACCCGGTCCAAGCGGAGCCTGCGGCGCGCACTTCCGGTCGTCTTCGTAGCAGGTCTTGCCGTGGGCGTTCTGCTTCTGGCTTGGGGACTCTATCGGATCTGGCCCTTGCACAGGGCGCGGCTCGATCCGGACGCTGGATCGGGCGAGGCGGCCAACGCGATCCTCGTCCCGTTTCAGCACGGTTCGCATAGGACGATTCTGGCCATTTGCGGCCTGCCGCTAGTGGAAGACTCCAACGGCAATCTGTTGCGTTTGAAAGACGGATCGCCCGATGAGCCGAGCGCCGCCTCACCGGAAAGCCTCAAGCGCCTTCTGGTAAATCCGGAACTGGCTCGTTCGGAAGCGCTCTACCCGAACCGCGGCATTACCGGCTCCGGCGAGGCGCTTTCCGCGGCCCTGTTTGGACGCCATTTGGCCCGCCGGGCCGATGGGTTCGAAGTGCGGCCCTGGTCCGGCCTGGGCAGGCAGGAACTCGAAAGCAGTAACGTGCTGCTGCTGGGGGCTCCCGACATGGATGCCGTGACCCGGGCGCGCGGCAGCACCTCGGATTTCCGCTTTGTCCGCCCGCGAAGTCCTTCAGGCCGGTCGTTTCCGGCCGTTGAGAACTTGAATCCGGGATCGGGTGAGAAGCCGCTGTACGAGGTAAAAACAGGGCGGACGGAAGACGAACCGCAAGAAGTCTACGCCTTGATAAGCTTCCTGCCGGGCCGTGCCCAGGGCTCGTACTGGCTTGTAGTGGCCGGCTCTACCAGCGCTGGGACGCTCGGCGCGAGCGAGTACCTGGCCAGCGGAAGAATCCTGCGCGACTTGCCCCAGGGTTGGTCGACGGCCGGGGGCCCGCCGCCCGCTTTTGAGATGCTCGTGCGGGTGACCGCCAGGAACGACTATCCCCTAAGTGCCGAATACGTTTTGCACCACGCCCGCCGGTAGCGAATCCACACCGGCCGGTTGAGCTTCCGCGCCGAAGCGATTTTGGACGTATAGCTAATACAGGTGCGCCTGCTGCCCGAAGAGAAAGTAGTGGAGGAACTGGCTGGAAGACTTTCACCGGAGATTTACCAGGCAATCCTGGATTGTCTGCAAGATGGGGTATGCCTGGTTGACCGGGAACGCCGGATCGTTTTCTGGAACCGGGGCGCCGAACAGATCACGGGTTTCCAGCGGCAGGAAGTGTTGGGCCGGTCCTGCACGAAGCAGATCTTCTCGCACTCCACCAGCGACGGAACGGCGCTGTGCGGGCCGGCGTGCCCGCTGGAGCGGACGATCCACGACGGCAAGACGCGCAATCTGGAGCTTTTCCTGCGCCACCGCGAGGGGCATTGCATTCCGGTGAGCACGCGGACGGCGGCGATTCATACCGCGTCCGGTGAGCTGATCGGGGTGGCGGAGGTTTTCGAGCGCAGCTCGAATGCCGCCTGCCGTCAGAGCCGCTCTTACGAACTGAATACCCCCGGCTGCCTGGATGCATTGACGGGCGCCGCCGATCGTGCCTACGCGAGCACGTACCTGGCTCAGCAGATTTCGGAATTTGAAGCCTACGGGCTGCCCCTGTCGGTGCTGCGGGTGGACATCGACGGGCTGCGCGAGGTAAACCACAGCCGGGGCCGCGAGGCGGGCAACGCGGTCTTGCGGCTGCTGGCGCGCACGCTGGCCGAAAGTCTCGCCCACGACGACCTTCTGGCCCGGCTGGACAAAGACGAGTTCCTCGTCATCTTTACCAGTTGCAGCGGAGAAGCCCTGCTCGATCTCGCCGAGCGCACCAGGCTGGTGGTGTCTCTTTCGGCGATCTCCTGGTGGGGCGACCAGCTTTCGGTCACCGTCTCGATCGGGGGTGCGACGGCGCGGCGCGGCGATACGGTCGATACTCTGCTCGCGCGGGCCGGGGACTCGTTGGCGGTGAGCAAATCGAGCGGCGGCAACCGCGTGACTCTTCCAGAGGAGGCTTGAGGCCGGAGCCCCTCGGGAAGCTTCGGACTTGGAGCGCAGACTGAGCAATGTTCGCGATCATCGGATTGGTTGTTGTCTTCGGAGCCGTCATTGGCGGCTATCTGTTGGAGCGTGGCCACCTCGCAGTCCTCATGCAGCCGGCCGAACTGCTGATTATCGGTGGCGCTGCCCTGGGAACGCTGCTGGTAGCCAATCCAAGCCATCTGGTCGTAAAAGTTTTCAAAGGATTGCTCGGCGCTTTCAGCGGCTCGCGTTTCACCAAGGAGCTTTACCTTGAAACCCTCAAGATGTTCTACGACCTGTTCAACCACGCCCGCAAGAACGGTCTGATGTCGCTCGAAAACGACGTCGAGGACCCCGAAAAGAGTCAGGTCTTTTCGAAATATCCGAAGTTCCTGAATGACCATCATACACGGGACTTCGTCTGCGACTCACTGCGGATGGCGATCACCGGCGCGGTGACTCCCCTCGATCTCGACCAGATGATGGAAGCCGACCTCGACGTACACCACGAGCAGGAGGGGCAAACCGTCTCCGCGTTGACCACGGTGGCGGACGCGCTGCCCGGACTTGGCATTGTGGCCGCCGTGCTCGGCGTGGTTATCACCATGGGAGCTTTGGGCGGTCCCCCGGAGCAGATCGGGGAGAAGGTGGCCGCGGCCCTGGTCGGCACGTTCCTGGGTATTCTGATGTGTTACGGACTGGTGGGTCCGTTGTCCAGCAGCATGGCCAAGCGCAACGAGGAGGAAGGCGCGTATCTGGCGGTGCTGCGCACTGTGCTCACGAGCTTCATTAAAGGCACAACTCCCCTGCTGGCGCTTGAAATCGGGCGCCGGGCGATCCCCGGCCATGTGCGGCCGTCGTTCAAAGAACTCGAGAAGACGTGCAAGGGTGGGAGCGCGCCGCCAGCCGCCAGCTAGCCGGTGAGGGCAAACCATGTCTGAGTCGAGTACAGCTTCGAACACGGCTTCGGTCCAGCCGGTCATCATCAAGAAAGTGAAGGGAGGGCACGGCGGCCACCACGGCGGCGCCTGGAAGGTGGCTTACGCGGACTTCGTCACAGCCCTGATGGCCCTGTTTATCGTGCTGTGGCTGATGAATTCGAGCAAGCAGGTGCAGGAAGCCGTGGGCGGCTATTTCCGCGACCCGAGCGGCAAGGGAAAGCAGTCGGGAAGCGGCCAGGGCGGAAGCGGAGATGGCCTGCTGATCGGGAAGGACGACATGCCCCGCCTCAAGGAAGAATTGCAGAAAGCCATCAACAAGGCACCCCAACTCGCCGGGATGAAGGATCAGGTGGAGATGACGGTAACCGGCGAGGGCTTGCGGATCGAATTGATGGAGACGGAAACGGGGACCTTCTTCGAGACCGGCAGTTCCAAGCCCAGCGCGGCCGGGAGCGACATGCTCACCCGGTTGGCCGCTGAGCTCGGCAAGCTGCCGAACCGAGTCCTGATCGAAGGGCACACCGATACTCGCCCCTTCGCCCCCGACAACAACTACACCAATTGGGAACTGTCGGTGGATCGCGCCAACGCGGCCCGCCGGCTCATGCAGGCAAGCGGCCTGAAGCCCGGCCAGGTGACGCAGGTGCGCGGCTATGCCGATCAGCACCTGCGCAAGCCCGACGACCCGCAGAATGCCTGCAACCGGCGCATATCCCTTACCGTGCAGTACACCCAACCGCCCGACGCCGCAGCGCCGCAATCAGCTAATTCCCGCGGTGCGAACTCTCCGACTCGACAACGATGCCCGCCGACGGCAGGATCGGGAACATCTTGTCCAGTGTGACCGAAGCCTGAGCCGCGCGCGTGTTATAGCTGCTGAACGAATCGAAGCGGTAGTTGGCGCGGTTCAGCACGTTGACCGCTTCGGCGTAAAGTGTGAGACCCGCGCGTCCCACATGGAACGACTTGTTCACCCACACGTCCGCGCGCATAGCCGCGCAGCGCGTTCCGGTAAGGATCCGCGGTTGGAGGATTGAAGGCCGCGCCGTTGATAAGGCGCGGGTCGTACCGGGGACGCCAGATGAGGGCGCGATCCTCGCGTTCAAGCGGCTCGCCGCCCCGCGCATCGACAACGATACCTCCGATCTCTCCAGCCCAACCGGCGGCGCATGCCCCGCCCAGCAATACGCACGAGCGGTTTGCCGGACCAATCACAGCACTAGTGATATGGAACCGCGCCCGCCGGCTACCGCAACGCTTCGAGTACTTTGGCGAAGAGTGTGGCCGCGTCGAAGGGTTTCTCCAGGTAGGGCACACCGAGGGTTGTGATCTTCTGATAGACCGCCGCGTCACCGCAGTAACCGGACATCACTAACACCCTCACGCCGGGCCTGGCGGCCCGCGCCTGCTCAATGAGATCGACGCTCGACATGCCGGGCATCACGACGTCGACAATGAGAAGATCGACCTTCCGCGCCGGGTCGGAGAGCGCCAGCATGGCTTCCTGCCCATCGCCCGCTTCGATCACCTGGTAGCCGCGTTCTCGAAGCATCAAGGCCGCCAAATGGCGCACCGGTTCGCTATCTTCGGCGATGAGTAACGTCTCGCCTCCCGCCGCGGCTTGGGACGGAGCGGCCGTCTCGATCTGGATCGCGCCTTCCCAACGAGGCAGATAGACCCGGAAACTGGTTCCCAGGCCCGGCTCGCTGCTGACCGAGATATGGCCGCCGCTTTGTTCCACGATACCGTGCACCACCGGGAGGCCCATCCCCGCCGCGCCGCTTGCATCCTTTGTCGTGAAGAAGGGCTCGAACAAATGGCGCAGAGTCTCCCGGTCCATGCCGTAGCCCGTGTCGGCGACGGTCAGGACGACGTACTCTCCCGGGGCTACTCCCGGGTGTCCGGCCGTCCCTCTCGGCTCGATATCGGCAGTCACCGTCTCGATCAGCAATTTCCCGCCGTACGGCATGGCGTCCCGGGCGTTGGCCGCAAGGTTGATGATCACCTGCTGAAGCTTGTCGGGGTCGGCTTTCACCAGGCCTAAATCGGAGCCGAGCAGCGTCACCAACTGTAC
>CAZLOS010000218.1:0-6251 GCA_964561215.1 uncultured Solibacteraceae bacterium
TAGTCGACGGCCGCATGATCGACGCCCCCGTCATCGCCCGCGCCGAGCGCCTGCTGGCCGCTGCCGCCCTGATCCCGCAACGCCCCTGAGGAAGGCCCCACAACACCTTATTCGCAACACCACTACAACGGAGACAAAGATGAAAACCCTCAACACCCTGCGCAAGACGCTGCTCGCCCTGACGCTCGCCGCCCTACTGCCGGCCGGCGCCCTGGCCCAGGATTCAGCGCCCCCCATCGTGATCAAGTTCAGCCATGTGACGAGCTCCGACACGCCCAAGGGGAAAGGCGCCGAACGCTTCAAGCAACTGGCGGAAGAGCGCACAGGCGGGCGCGTCAAGGTCGACGTCTACCCGAACAGCCAACTCTACAAGGACAAGGAGGAAATGGAGGCTCTGCAGCTCGGTTCGGTGCAGATGCTGGCGCCGGCGCTGTCCAAGTTCGGCCCCCTCGGCGTCAAGGAATTCGAAGCCTTCGACCTGCCCTTCATCTTCCCCGACCGCGCCGTCCTCGCCCGAGTGACCGAAGGTCCGGTCGGCGCCGGCCTGCTCAGGAAGCTCGAACCCAAGGGCATCGTCGGCCTCGCTTTCTGGGACAACGGTTTTAAGGTGATGAGCGCCAACCGCCCGCTGCGCGAAGTGAAGGATATGCGCGGCCTGAAAATGCGCATCCAGTCGTCCAAGGTGCTCGATGCGCAGATGCGCGCCGTCGGCGCCCTGCCGCAGGTGCTCGCCTTCTCCGAAGTGTACGGCGCGCTGCAGACTGGCGTCGTCGACGGCACCGAAAACACCGCCTCGAACTACACGACGCAGAAGACCTACGAAGTGCAGAAGGACATCACCGTCTCCGACCACGGCTACATCGGCTACGCGGTGATCAGCAACAAGAAGTTCTGGGACGGCCTGCCGCCCGACATTCGCACCATCTTGCAAGGCGCCATGAAGGACGCCAGTACCTACGTCAACGCCATCGCCCAGCAGGAAAACAGCGAAGCCCTCGAAAAAATCCAGGCCTCCGGCAAGACCCGCGTCATCAAGCTCAGCCAGGCCGAACGCGAATCCTGGCGCCAGGCCATGTTGCCGGTCCACAAGGAAATGACCGGCCGCGTCGGCAAGGAAACCATCGAAGGCATCTACCGCGAGGCCGAAGCCCTGGGCTACAAGCGTTGAGCGTTGTGCCAAATCGTTCGCCGGGGCCGCCACCCCCGGCGAATTTCCACCATGATGCGCCGTCGGAGTGGCGAATCAAATCGGGGCGAAAGCCCCCAAGCGGCTGAATACACGTCGAAAAAACAAAAAGGCCAATCCGAAGATTGGCCTTTTTGTTTGATTCTTTGGTCGGGGCGGCGGGATTCGAACTCGCGACCCCTTGCACCCCATGAGGGTAAAAGTGCATCCCAGAGCATCCAACCACATCCCAGAAGCCAACACAACACATTGTTTTGTATGTAGAAAAAAGCCTTTACCATTCTAGCCTCGTCCCATACAATCCAACCACATCCGGCAAAGTTGTGGGGGGAAATGTGGGGGGAATTTTAACCCACTGACCTCTCCCAGGCAAGGAGGCAAGAATGGGCAAGCTGACCGTCAAGGAACTTGAGGCAATTGGCAGCAAGGACCACGGCAAGAAACTTCGTGAAGATGGTGGCCTGATCGGGTCGGTGCGCCACGGTGCCAGCGGGGTGTCGGTCTACTTCGATTGGCGCTACCGCTTCGACGGCAAGGTGAAGCAAATCGCTGTCGGTGCTTGGCCCAAACTATCTCTCGCATCGATCCGCTCCGAACGAGACCGACTAAAAGTAGAGGTTGACGGTGGATCCGATCCAACAGAACGCCGTAAAGCGGAACGACTCAAGGTCAAAGTCGACCAGTTGGAAGAAATAGAAAAGCAACAGAAGCGGCTTGACGAAATTGTCGCCCAGCAGACGAGGCTCACCGTCCGAGGGCTATTTGAGCACTGGGCCGAGGTCGATCTTATACGCCGTAAAGACGGAGGGAAAGAAGTCCGGCGCATGTTCGAGAAAGATGTGCTACCGAAGTTGGGCGCCCTCCCCGTCACGGATGTCAAGAAAGGGCACATTACACTGGTCACTGATCCTCTGTTAGCAAGAGGCGTGAACCGGATGGCCAAACTTGTATTTTCTTTGGTACGGCAGATGTTTCGGTTTGCCGTCGATCGAGACTACATCGAAGCCGACCCAACCGCCAGCATCCGAAAGGTCAAGATCGGCGGTCCGGACACTGAACGTGAGCGCGTTCTGAGCCAAGCCGAAATTCAAACGCTGTGCCACCAACTGCCCAATGCAAGACTGATGCCGCAAACAGAGGCGGCGGTCTGGATCGTTCTTGCAACGCTCTGCCGCATTGGGGAGTTGTCGAGTGCGAAATGGTCTGACGTTGATCTTGATAACCGACACTGGCGCATCCCTGAAACCAAGAATGGCAAACCTCACGAAATCTACCTGTCGGACTTCGCTGTGGAGCACTTTCGTAAAGTGAAAGCACTTAGTAATCAAGATATCGCATGGGTTTACCCGGGCCGAGATCACAAGAAGGCACTCTCCAGCAAGTCGATTACCAAACAGTTGGGGGATAGGCAACGCAGTAGCGAGCCGATGAAACGGCGCAGTAAATCCACCTCTGCCTTGGCGCTACCAGGTGGTAAATGGGGCCCCCATGACTTAAGGAGAACTGGCGCCACAATGATGACTCAGCTACATGTGCTACCCGATGTCGTTGAGCATTGTCTGAACCATATCGAAGAGAATCGGACGAAGCGCGTTTACCAACGGCATACTTACGAGCACGAAATGCAGGCAGCCTGGAAGGCCCTTGGTAAGCACTTGACACGTCTGGCGGCACTCCATATGAACAACACTGCAGACTCCGCCGCCAAGAACATCTCGCCCCCCAAGAAATCACCGGAGGCTCGCAAAAATGCCGCCTCAGGGACCGGCACACTACGGCAGCTCCGTACACCGTCGCTGGAAACTGCACCCACGGCACAGATGAACTGAGCGCGAGGCTCCATTCCGTGTCAGGCGTCCCCACCGACAGGGGTGCTTGGCCGTGCCGGCAAGGCGATCCGCTGAATCCCGACAGGGCCGCCGCACCAGGGTGTAGATAAGGCGAATGCCTGCGCTGCGCAACTTGTCGTCATCGAACCGGGTGTCCCGCTCGATGCGGTCGATGCCGGGAATGCGGATGCGTGCGGCAAGTTCATCGTAGTAAGCACGCCGTGATGCGACATGGGCCGGTCATGTCCCAAGCTTCCTCAAAGATGGGGATAGTCGCATTGCGTTCGAAACGCGCAAGTAGGGCACGCCTTCCAAGACAGGGGCCAGCGCGGCAGAGCGCGGCCTGCAAGCACGTCTTCCCGCCGCCTGACCAAGGCGACCACTTGCTCGTCAGTCATCAATTTGACGAGATGCGCGATCGGCAAGGCTCGCCTGGTCGGCGCCTTCACCATCACATACCCGTACAACGCCACCGACTGCCCAGTCTGCCCCATCACCGCCATCCTCTGGGCGGACAACTGAATCACGTCCGACAGGAAGGGCTGGTTGCTCCAGCGAGTCTTGAACTCCACCAACACGAGCAGACCGGAGGGCAGGCGGTATGCCCGGTCAAGTTTCGCCACCAGTCCGACGGGCGTGGAAATCCGGAACAGCTTTTCCATGTAGACCAACTCGGAATCCCGTAGCGCTGCCGGTCGTAAGGCCCGCTCAGCTCGTGCGGCATTGGTCTCAAGTGATCGCCTCCACGCCATGACTAGCGCGAAGCACACGACGGCAGTGGCGCTACCGACGCCCCACGCTAGCGCCGACACTTGCCACCTCCACACGAGCCTGACCACCACCGAAGTCCCGTCGCTATCGCCCCCAAGACCACGCGCATCGGAACTTGCAAGGCGGGCCATCGGCGCAGGACAACGCAGATGCCGGGCGCCCCGCGATAGTAGAGGCGGATCACCCAGCGTCCCCAAGCGCTGGGTCGCAGTGCCTCGCCCCTGAACCGGCGCAGCACCTCCGTCTGCCAAGCCTCGCCGAACAGGCAGGCGGCGATGAAACAGCGTCCGTTCCGATCGGCCTGCGCGGAAGCCGCTATGCCTTCCCGATAGAACTGCTCGTGTTCGACCAGCCCGCGCGCCCGGGCATGCCGCTGCCGGGCGGTGCGCCGACTTCCATAGAGATGCTCGAACACCACCAGTCTCTCGCAGCGGCCCATCTGCGCCAGGTCCGAGGCGCTGACCATCCGGCCGCTCACCGACCGGCGCGATCGCTTGCCCATGGCCGGCTCACGCGTCGATCGCTGGCGCGAAGAGGTCGTTGGTGATGTCGCCATTGCCCTCCTGCGCGCTACTTGCGGAATGCAGATGAGCCGAGCCACGTCCCATCCCGGCGAAAACACCGCTCTGCGCCAGCAAGCCATCGTAGGCCAGCAGCCGCAGCCGATTGATACGTTTAACGCCCTTCTGGAACTGGATCAGATCGTCGTACAGACGGGGATGATCGGCACGCGCCAATACGAAGACCAGGCGAATGGGCGCGGCGTCCTTCACGGTATTGGTGCTCATTCGAGTTCTCCCGATTCCCCCTGAACTGGCTCCTTACCGGTGGCGGTCATCTTGCTGTTCGCGTAGTTCTGCCCGGCCAGTTGAAAGCCCCGCACATTGGCGAACATCGGTTCCTTCACCTCGTGGATGCGGTGCTTCGGGAACGCCGCCTTCACCGCCCTGCGGAACAGGAACGCCCCGCCGCCGACCAGGATGATGTTCTGCAGGCTGTGCGGCGCCTCGATCCACTCCTTCATCGTCGACACGGCCTGCTCGGCGACGGTCTCGGCCAGGGGCAGCAGGCGCTTCATGTCATACGGCTTCTGGAAGATCATCGGCTGCTTGCCCGTGCGCAGCGCCAGGTCGATGGCGTCGTAGTCCCGATACGGCGAGCCGATATCCTTGGTGATCTCGGCCGCCAGCAGGCGCAGCACGTCCGACATGCCGCGATTGAAGGAGTAACTCTGCTTCTGCACGAGGCGCATGCCCCGGGCCACCAGCCAGTCGAAGGTACGCGAGCCGGGGTCTATGATCAGGCTCTGCTCGTTGCTGATGATCGCCATCTTCTGGTGCTCGGAGGCAAAGTGCGCCAGCGCCCCTTGCGGCTGAGCGACGGCCATGGCCTTGCCGACCGTCACGACCTTACTGCCACCGATGTCGTGCCGGCCGGTCATGGATTTCTCCAGCGCCGCTTTCTTGACCGCGAAGAGCGCCACCGGCAGCCCCACCACCAGGAGGTCGATGTGACTCACCTTCATCATGGAAAGCGCCCCCCTGAGCAACGCCATGTACTCCGGCGTCTCGGTGTATTCATCATGTAGTTGTTTGGCGCGGAAGGTGTCGGCGGCGAGGCTCACGTCCGGCCCGACTTCGTAGAACAGCGGGCCGATTGGGATGCAGACGGTTTTCTTGCGTTCACTGGCCGGCCACGACGGCGAGTCGTCGCTCGACGGATAGGCAACGGACGGGAAACTGGCGCAGCGGATGTCGGTACCGGCCGCGGCCGTAACAAATTTGGTGTTGCCTGATCCGACATCCACCGCTCTGACGATCAATTCCATAGCAAGACTCCAAGGTAGGGTTGAGGTCGATCAGCATCGACAGGGCGACCTGATCCCGCCACACGGAATCCCCACTCAAAGAGGCCGATTTCGGCATCGGGCCCGGCCCGCTGTCAGCGAACCGGCGATGCACGGACATTTCGCTGACACATGAAAGCGTCATCCCCCGGCGGAGCTGCGTGTGTGTCACTACGCTCTCATTCAAATGGCGGGCATCAACCCCATGCGCGGCGGTTGCCGCCGGAGCGGTCCGCGCGCGAGCATCGCCCCGAGTTGCCCCGCTCAGGACCAGAGGCAGAGATTTCCCCCGTCAAGCCCGCCCGTCGCCTCGTTGCCCGCAGCTTTGCGACAATAAATGCGCCTTACCGCAATTTCCCGGGCGCGCAAGTGCCACCCGCAATCGCCCGCAAATCGCCGCGCTTTCGAGCCGCCCGCTTGACGGCCCTGCCCGCTTGGCGTTAACTACGGTTTCCCGAGGGCCTCCTGGCCCCGCTCCATCGCGGAGCAAAAGGCGTCGCAGTCGTTACCTGCCCTTGAAGCACCGGTCTCGAACCGGCAATGCCGTCGCCCTTGAGGCGGCGGTCCCGAGGTCTTTCTCGTAGTGCATTGTCCCAGGCTTGGCCAGCGTTCATCGCTG
>CAZLOS010000219.1:0-6190 GCA_964561215.1 uncultured Solibacteraceae bacterium
CGGATTCAGAGGCCAATATCCCACGCGCGGCGGCAAAATATCCCGCGCCGCAACAACCCGCTGTACGTCGCCAGCGTCGCGCTGCCCTACATCAGCCTGGCGCAGGCGGGACTGATCGCGCAGCCGCCGCTGCAATAGTGCGACAATCCCAAAAATGCCCTCGCCGACGATGACGCCCGAGCAGCTTCTCGACCGCGCCTACCGCCCCTGGCAAATCCGGATCTTTACCGCCACCTGGCTTTCTTACGCGGGCTACTACTTTTGCCGCAAGCCGTTCTATGTGGTGAAAGCGGACATGAGCAACGCGCTCGGCTTCTCCACCATGCAGCTTGCGCACCTGGGAACGGCATACCTGGCCGCGTATGCGGTGGGACAGTTCTCCAGCGCTTACTTCGGCCGCAAGTTAGGCCCCAAGCTGCTGCTCGTGGTTGGGATGGCTATCTCAGTTACTAGCAACTTTGTCTTCGGGACGACGAACAGCTTCTGGACCGTGATGCTCTTCCTGGCAGTGAATGGCATGGCGCAGGGCACAGGCTGGCCGGGGTGCATCGGGAGCCTGGCCTATTGGTTCCGGCGGCGGCAACGGGGAAGCGTGCTCGGCGTGTGGTCCACTTGCTACCAGGTGGGTTCGCTCGTGGCGACGTGGTTTGCCGCCTATATGCTCGGGAAAGCGGGTTGGCGCTGGTCGTACTTCGGTTCGGCCATGGTGCTGCTGTGCGTGTGGGCGATCGTCGTGTTCCTGCATCCGAACCGGCCGGAGAAAGTAGGGCTGGCGCCTCTGAGTGACGAAGCCGAGCCACCCGAACCTCCGGCGGCGGAGGGCGTCAAAGACGAGAGCCTCGGCTGGTCGCGCGACGTGGTGATCAACATCGCCATCATGGGCGCGATCTACTTCGCCATCAAGTTCCTCCGCTATGCGCTGTGGAGCTGGGCGCCGTTCTTCCTGCGCCAGAATTTCGGATTAGCCGGCGATCGCGCGGGCTACCTCTCCACGGTCTTCGAACTCTGCGGATTGGTGGGCGTGATGGCGAGCGGCTGGGCTTCGGACCGCTTCTTCGGCGGGCGCCGGGCGTTCCTCTCCTTCGCCATGCTGGTGATGATGACGCTGTCTTTCGTGATGATGGCGACGCTCGGCGCCACCAGCGTGCTCTTCTTCACCATTTCGATGGGGCTGGCCGGCTTGATGCTGTTCGGACCCGATGCGCTACTGTCCGGCGTGGGCGCCATCGACGTGGGCTCCAAGCGCGGCGCGTTGGCCGCCGCCGGGATCATCAACGGAATGGGATCGATCGGTCCGGTTTTTCAGGAACAGATCATCGGCTGGATGTACAGGGCCTCCGCCAGCCGTCTGCTGCCCATTTTCCTGATGCTGGTGGGGATGTCGGCCGCGGGCGCGTGCGTCACCTTCCTTCTCTGGATGCGCGCGCGGCAGGGCAAAGCGACGCTGTAACGGGATCGCCCGACGGCGCCATGGCAGCCTGTCAAATCTGAGCTTTCCGCATCGCGGCGCCCAGGATGCCGATGGATAGGAAAGCCAGCGCCACCATGCCGAACACCCATCCCAGGCCCGCCCAGGCGGCGATGCGGCCCGCCACCCAGGGCAGCAGCGTGCCGCCGGTCAGCGCGCCGGTGAACAGGATGCCGAACACGGTTCCCGAATGGTCCTGGAAAGCGGCTCCCGCGATGCCCAGCGTGGTGGGGAAGATACCCGAAAGGGCCAAGCCCGTGAGACAGATCCCTACTCCCGCAAGCGCCGGATGGGGAGCGATCCCCGTGAACGCGGCGGCGGCCGCGGCCGTCAGCGCGCACCCGACGACGACGCGAACCGGTTCGGCGCCGGCCAGGACACGGCTCCACACCAGGCGCGCAAGCAGGATGGCCGCCCAATAACCGGCGAGTACCCACGACGCCGCGGGAATGCTCATGCCGAAGCCGCGCGCAAGATAGACCGAGACGTAGCCGCCCATGATGAACTCCACACCGGACTGAAAGAACAACAATCCCGCCATGAGCAGCACGAGCGGCGATCGCAAAAAGCGCGGCATATCCGCTACCGGTGATCGGTTCTGCTGCCTGGGGACCGGGTAGCGGGGAGACGCCGCGAACAGGGCGGTGAGCACGCCGAGGGAGGCGGCGGCGATCAACAGCCACCGGATGCCCACTGCCGTCAGCAGGGCGCCCAGGCAGAACGGGAGGAACAGCGCGCCAATCCCGCAGAATACGCCGAGCATGTTCAACGCGGCGCCCTTCCGCCCGGGATCGTCGTAGAGGTCGGCTACCAGGTTGTTGGTTGCCGTGTTCAATGCGCTTCCGCCAGCACCCAGCAGAACAACAGCGGGAACCATGTGCGCGAACCGGCCGGCATTCGCGATCAGGAGCAGAGCCGAAGCGACCAGCAGCGGCCCGATCACCAGCGGCGGCTTGGTCCCAAATCGGTCTGTCGCCACGCCGATCCACAAACTGCAAACGAGCATGGTGAGGTTCATCGCCAGCAGGAGGACCCCGACATCGGCCACTCCTACTTGAAACTGCCCAGCGAGTGCGGGCAGCACAGCCCCGAGCAGGGCCATGACGATGCCGAAGACGAACATTCCGGCATAGGCGGCCCCGCTCAGCTTGCCGCGGTTCACACCGGCGCACGCGTTCATAGCAGGCGGCTACTTACCGGGCCCGGTCGCGGGACGCGGTCCACGCTCGTACCACTTTTCCGCGTACGCATCGAACACGCTGAGATTGTGATTGGGAGCAACGCCCTCGACATTCGGCGAGACGAAGATCGGCAACTTAATCCCTTGCGCCGACAACTGGGATGCGGTCTCGGCCACCAGCGACATGGCGATGAACACGACGGCCATCGTCGAACCCGCCGCTACCTTCTCGCGCTGCCCGATGTCGACCAGCGAATCCTCGGCAGGCACGCAGTTGTCGATGGCCACGTCCGCTACGTCGGGGAGTTGCTTGCCGCTCGAATGCGTCACTTTCGCGATCCGGCTATTGGCGTGCGAAGAGACCGTCACTACCTTCAGACCGCGCTGCTTGGCATACAACGCCGCCTCGATGGGCGCCGCGTTCAGCCCGCCATGCGAGAACACCAGCATGCAGTCGCCCGGCTCCATCGAATAGCTTTGCAGGAACTGCTGGATGTATCCCTCCTGCCGCTCCAGCCAGAGCAATTCGCGCGCTCCTCCGGGACCGATGACGTTGTGCCACATCAGGCGGGGGTCGCAAAGCGGGTAGAAGCCGATGTAACTGCCGTAGCGGGGAAAGATATCCAGCACGGGGATCACGGAATGTCCGCTGCCGAACAAGTACACGCGCCTGCCGGCGCCGATGGCTTCGGCAAACAGTTTGCCCGCTGCCTCGATCCGGCCCGCTTCCCGCTTGCCGATCGTGGCGAGCACGCCGCTGATCGCTTCGTAGTATTTGCTTGCTGACATGGTTGATTACTCCTTATGAATGCCGGTGTGAAGAAAGGCAAGTCTGGCGGCCCCGAGCAGTCCGGCGTCCTCGCCGAGCGTCGTGAGTTCGATGGCAACCTTCCTGGCCGCAATGGGCTGGGCCCAGCGCGGAACGCCTTCGCGAATGTGGTCGATCACGAGGTCCGCCACTCCCATCAGGCCCCCGCCGAGCACAACCATCTCCGGATTGAGGAGGCTGATGAGATTGGCAATCCCCATGGCGAGGTAGTCCGCGGCGTGGTCGAACGCTTCGCGGGCCGCATTGTCACCCTGCCGGGCCGCGCGTGCCGCCTCTTCCCCGCTCGCCGTTCCCGCGTGGCGCGCCACCGCGGGCCCGGAGGACTCGGCTTCCCAGCATCCGGTGGCGGCGTACTCGTCCCGCCATCGCGGATCCAAGGCAAACCAGCCCGCCGCGCCTGCTATGCCGTGTGCACCGCTGATTAGCCGCCCTCCAGCGATGATGCCGGCACCTATCCCCGTTCCAACAGCTACAAATACGACATCCCTCAGCCCACGCGCGACACCCAGCCACTGCTCACCCAGCACGTAGCCGCACCGGTCGCTTTCGACAACCACCGGAAGAGAGCCAAGCCTGGCACCCAGCATTTCCCCCAATGGCACTTCCTCACGGCCCCACAGGTTCGGCGCCCACGCCATTCCCGTCCCTTGGTCGTAAATTCCCGGAACGATAATTCCTGCCGCTGCCGCGCCGATTTCCTCCACGGCTTGGGCAATCCGCTCAACTGTGGCCTCGGGCCTGCGTTCGGCGGGTTCTTTGAACTTGCGCTCGATGGCGCCCAGTTCATCGACCTCCGCCATGGCCGTCTTGGTTCCGCCCAGATCCGCCGCTATGACGGCATTCATAGAGTGCGAGGCTCCCTTGCGAGGTTGAGAACGATCCTGTAACGGTCCGCGCGGAGAATCGCTTTTACGAACTCCAAGGGGCGGCCGTGCGCAAGGTAGGAGATGCGCTCTGATGCGAGAGCCGGCGACCCGGAAGGCACATCCAGCAGTTCAGCCTCCTCGCCGGCGACCACCACCGCCGAGTGCGTTTCGCGGGCGCGCGCCGGTTCCATGCCGTATTTCTCCCACAGTGTTTCGTATAGGGAGGCGTTCCCCATCGGCTCATGGGGCAGTCCGGGCGCCAGATCGAGAGGAATGTGCGCCGTCTGGATGCCGACCGGGACCCCGTCACCAAAACGCAAGCGCTTTAGAACGAACACACTGGCTCCGGTTGGCATCGACAGCACATCCGCGAGGTGGCCATCCGCGGCGATTACTCCGGAAGCAAGCACCCGCGCGCCACCCTGAATCCCGTGCCGCCGCATTTCTTCGGTGAAGCTGGTAAGCTCTCGTGGGCCCTGCTCGAGCCGGGTGCGGGCAACGAAAGTCCCGCGCCCTTGTTCGCGCCGGACATATCCGGAAGCCGCAAGTTCGTGTAAGGCCTGCTTGACGGTGATCTTGCTGACGCCGTAAGTCCGCGCCAACTCGGATTCCGCTGGGATCCGGTCCGAGGCCCGCCAATAACCGGATTGGATACCTTCCAGAATGACCGACTGAAGCTGACGATAGAGCGGGATAGGCAACTGCTTATCGAGCGTCTGCTTCATGGCTCGAAATTGAATATAACCTTATATCAATATGCTGTCAAGCAAGTAAAACGCGTCAGCCTGAACTGAGTGATTTTCCTGAGAGCCCCGTCCCGCGTCTCCCACTCTCTCAACATATGCCACGACGGAACCGTTGTGTAGTCCCTGGAGTTCCCTGCCACATCACCCAGCGGGGCGTCGACCGTCGCGAAACCTTTCCCTCGCCCCAGGACCGCGCCACTTACCTCCGCCTCATCCGCGAGAACCTCGCCGACGCTGGGGCCGCCGTGCTCGCGTACTGTCTGATGACCAACCATGTGGACCTCATCGCTGTCCCGGATCGTGTGGACTCGCTGGCCGTCCTCCTGCGGCGCGTGCATGGGCGGTACGCTCAATACTACAACACCCGCTGCGGACGTTCCGGGCACCTGTGGCAGAACCGGTTCTTTGCCTGCGTTCTCAGCGGCAGCCATCTCTGGGTGGCGATGGCCTATGTGGAGCGCAATCCAGTGCGCGCGGGTCTCGTTGACCGTCCCAGCGACTACCCCTGGTCCAGCGCGGCCGCGCATCTCACCGGGGCTGACCCATCCGGAGTCCTCGACATGCTTTGGTGGCGGCAGGAGAGTCCCGCCACCTGGGCCGAGTGGATCGGTGCGGAGGCCCCGGAAAGCGGCACGTCCCTGCGGCGCTGTACGTATTCAGGCCGGCCGTTTGGGGACGAGGAGTTCGTCCGGGAGATGTCCCGCCGTTTCAACCGCTACTGGAAGCGGGGGCGTCCGCCCGGACAGCCCGGCGTAAGGTCGATCACCGGCCCAGGCGATCAGTTCTCGCTGTTCGGAGAACCGTGTGGAAAATTCCTCAGTTCAGGCTGACGCATTTCGACTCAGCTCCGGCGTCGCCGTCAGGTTTCCATTGGCATCGTAAGTGTACCCCGTACTCGTGATCCGGTTGTTACTCGCGTTGTAAGTCAGATTCATCGCCGGCGCGGTCTGCGTCAGCCGGTTCCCAAAACCGTCGTACGTGTAGCTCGCCGCTCCCGCCGTGATCACGTTCAAGTTATTGTCCTGCGTGTCGGGGTACTTCACCGGCAGCATCTTCCCTTCGTTATCGTAACTCCACTGCGCCAGCAGTTCACCCGTGCCG
>CAZLOS010000220.1:0-5976 GCA_964561215.1 uncultured Solibacteraceae bacterium
GCGACGATGTATGGCGGCACGATCAACTCTCGTGTGCCGGCCACGCGACCCTTTCGCCCAAGTTCGGGATGAAGGGTGAGTGCTTCCACCGCCGAGAGGATCTTCTCCACCTCGCGTTCCGCGGCAATGGGATTGTCCCTGAAGACGAAGTCGTGCAGCGCCTCCAGGTCGCGCAAAGCTGTCGTCGTCCAACGAATCTTCATCTGCGGCGAAGGCGATCGAGGGTTCTGTCGACCTGTGCGTCCGGCACAAACCGGCCCGCGCGAGCCTCGGCCAAACCACGTTGAATGTGTTCAATCTGCCACTGATGCATTTCGATGTAGGCGTCCAACGCCTCATTGACGATGTAGCTGCGGTCCCGGTCCAATGCTGTGGCGATGGCGTCGAGTGCGGCTCGCTTCTCTTCCCCCACGCGTACCGTCATCGTACTCTTCCTCATGTAACACACTGTAGCACGTCGTACCGCAACGTGTTCCCTCCCTACCGGAACGCGATCGAGTACAGGTCGGCGTCCTTCATCACGAAGCGCAGGCGGACGGTGGCCCCCTTGAGCGACTTCACGCTGATGGCCTCCTCGATCTTGTCGCCGAACAGAACCTTTGCTTCGTCCAGCGCGAAGGCCGGGAACGGATTCCCGCGCTCGTCCTGAATCTCCACACGGATGCTGCCGGCGGCCGAAGTCGCGTAGTTCAGCACGAGCTTGGACCCATCAAACGTAAGGAGCTTGGTCACCATCTCGCCGCCTCCCGCATCGGCGTGCACGCTCGCCAAGCCGTCCGTGCGCCACGAGTAACGTACCAACCGGTTGGTGGGCCAGTTGTAATCGCGGTCGACGTAAAGCGACATCTCATCGGCGGCTGTGGGCACCAGGCTGGGGGCGGCCATGGTTGAGCGGTGGATCCAGTTGCGAGGGTCGCGCCCCGGGCGGATCAGCGCTTCCATGAAGCGGCGGTCCCAGTGGATGCCGTCGCGGCTGGTCATAAAAACGGTCTCGGAGACGCCCTTCCCCGGAGCCTCGGCCAGCGGTGTACGTTGCTGCACGAAGCGCTTGGGGAACGCGAAGTAGATGTGCGGCGCCCGGAAGTACGGCGAGGTGGCGTTCGTGTAGAGTTGTTCGAGCGGCGCGGAGCCGTAGTCGGCCCAGACGCCGGGCGTCCAGTTCATGAAGTCCCTCGACGAGGCGAACTTCACCGTGCGGATTCCGTAACGGAAATCCCGGTAAACTGCCACGTATTCGCCGCGCACCGTGTCGTAAAAGGCGATGTTGAGCGAATCGAACGCGCCGTCGGTCAGCACGGGTTCCTCCCGCATCTTCTTCCAGTGCACTCCGTCGGCGGATTGGTAGGCGAATAACTTACTGCTGCCGCCCACCGCTTTGTAGCCGGCCTCAGGCGCGGCCGCGGGGTTCGTGTCCTTAAACGGAGCGAAGTTGTGCACGGCGGTTTCGGCGAGGATGATGTTGTTGGCACGCGAGCCCAGGAATTCCACCAGGCCGAGCGAGGGCCGGGTCCAAGTGATGCCGTCCTTCGATTCGGCGTAGCAGGTCACTTCCTTGTGCGCGGGGACGACGGTTTCTCCCGGGCGCAGCAGGGGCATGGGCGTGTAAGCCGGGTCGGACGAGCCGCGGTAGTACAGGCGATAGATGCTGTCGTCCTTGACCACCGTGCAGTAGGTGCTGGTGTTGCCTTCCCACGGCTTGTTGAAGACGATGCCGGCGGCTTCTTCGCGCGGCGCGTGCATGCGCAAGGAGACGCCCTTCATCGAATCAATGAGGTATCCGTCGACAAATGGCTCCAGACGGTTCCCCATGTTGATGGCCGGCCCACTGGCCAGGACGAATTGAGTCCCTGCGAGAGTCAACAAAAGCAAATGTGTGCGCATCAGTACCTCCGCGGAAAGGTGAACCGACTATTCTACTTAACGCGCCGCCGCCGAGCGAAGCATGAGCCAGACCTTTTCCCAGGCAGGCAGGCTTACTCTGCGGCGCAGCACGTCGAAGCCCGAGCGCTCGATGCGCTCGAGTAGACGCGAGTAAATGGCGACAATGGCGCGCAGCATGGGGCGGCCGGAGGGTTTCACCAGGCTCACAAGCGGAGCCGAGCGTGTATAGTATTCCCGGGCGCGCGCGGCTTCGAAGCGCATCAGGCCGAGAAACTCCGGCGTGGGCCGGGAATCCAGCAGCGAGTCCGGCGGAACTCCGAACCGGGCCATGTCCTCCTGCGGCAGGTACACCCGTCCGAGTCCGGCGTCTTCGCCGACATCGCGCAGGATGTTAGTCAATTGGAAAGCCACGCCGCAGTCCTCGGCCATGCGCGGGGCTTCCGGCGACTCGAACCCGAGGACGTAGATTACGCACAATCCGACCACGGAAGCCACCTGGTAGCAGTACTGCCGCAGGTCGTCGAACGTCCTGATCGTGTGGGGTTCTAGGTCGCTCGACACGCCTGCGATCATCTGGCGGAAGTACTTGTGCGGGATCCGGTAGCGCTCCACCGAATCGCGGAACGCCGGCCAAACCGGGTGCGCCGGGGCATCGCCGGCCAAGGCTCGCTCCAGGTCCGCGCTCCAGCATTCGATCGCGCTCCGCGCGTCACCCTCGGCCGGGTCGTCGCTCAGGTCGTCGCAATACCGCATGAAGGCGTAGATGGCGCACATGGCGTCGCGCTCGGCCTTGGGCAGCAGGAGGAACGAATAGTAGAAGTTGCGCGCCCGGCTGCGCGCCACGCCGCGGCAGTATTCGTAAGATGCCTGGAGCGCGTCCGTCATGCGGCCTTCCGGAATGCCTGCCGCACGAGGACTTCGAGAAGCAGGCCGGCGCGCTCGACCTTCGAGATAGCCGGGCGCCGGGCCAGCACGTCGTAGTCCTGCCGTTCGATCTTGTCGAGAATGCGCATCCCGCCGCGGCTGAACAGTTCGATGTCGACGGCCAGCCTGCGGTCGAGCATTGCAGCCAGCGGCAATCCTTCCACGAACAGTTCGCGCGCCTTGGCCACGATCTCGCGCATGGCGGCCCGGAACGCCGGCGTGGCCTTCAACGCAAACAGGTCATCCAGCGTGTAACCGTGCCGCTGCATCACTTCCAGCGGGATGTAGACGCGGTCCTTGGCGAGATCGACGGCCACGTCCTGCCAGAAATTGGCCAATTGCAGGGCCGTGCAGGTCGCATCCGACAACCGCTGCCGTTCCGCGTCGGAGTATCCACAAAGATGCAGTACCAACCGGCCCACCGGGTTGGCCGAATACCGGCAGTAATCGAACACTTCCTCCCATGTGCGATAGCGGGTGACGCGCTGGTCCTGCTCGAAGGCGCGGATCAGGTGCTCGAAAGGCTCGACCGGCAGGCCGCGGCGGGTGACGGTCTGTTTCAGCGCCACGAACACCGGATGCGCCGCCTCCCCCACATACATGCGTTCGAGTTCCGCGCGCCACCACGAGAGCAGGCGCAGGCTCTCGGTTCTATCGCCGATCTCGTCTCCCAAGTCATCCGCCCAGCGGCAGAAGGCGTAGACGTTGAAGAAATCCTGGTGCAGGCGTTTGGGGAGCAGAAACGAGACGACGTGAAAGTTCTCGTAGTGCACGCCGGCCAGCCAGCGTGTGTAAGCGAGAGCCTCCTCCAGTGTCGCCGCGTGCCCGCGCGCGTCCGGCGACCGAAGGTATTCCGCCGGAAGCAGAAAGTGGTTGGCCAAGGCTTACGGAATGATGGCCGTCTTCATGTGGCCGTTGTGGCTCATCAGGTATTGCATCACTTCGAGCAAATTCGTGAGCGGCTCCTCGCGATTAACGAAGTCCTGCGCCGAGATTTCGCCTCTCGAAATCACACCTAACGCCTTCTGGATATAAGCCGGTGTGTGATGGAAACTCGCCTTGCAGGTGATTTCGGAGTAGTGCAGCAGCGACGTGTCCAGGGTGACCCGGCTGTCGGCCGGGCAACCGCCGAAGAAATTGACGGTCCCGCCGCGGCGCACCATCTTGGCGGCCAGTTGCCAGGTTTCCGGCTTGCCCACGGCCTCGATGGCGACGTCCACGCCGCGGCCCATGGCGAAGTCGCGCACCGGTTGCACCGGATCGGGCGTAATATGGCTCGAGATAACTTCGTCGGCGCCCATCCGCTCAGCGCGCTCGATTTGGGTGCGCCGGCGTCCGATGGCGATCACACGCGTTCCGTACAGCTTCGCCAGCCGCACAAACATCAGGCCGATGGGCCCCAGGCCCAGAACCATGACGTTGTCGCCGGGTTTCGCGCCGGTTTCCTCGAAGCCGCGAATCACGCAGGCCAGCGGTTCGCAGAGAGCGGCGTCGCGATAGCTTACATGCGCGGGAATTTCGTAAAGATTGCGTTGCACGATGCGGGCCGGAATCCGGATGAACTCGGCGTAAGCCCCGTTGTTGAACAACAGGTCCTCGCAGAGATTCTCGGCGCCGCGCCGGCAGTAGAAGCAATCCATGCAGGGGGCCGAATTGGCTGCCACAACGCGTTGGCCCACTCTGAAGTTCGTTACATCTTCACCCACCGCTACGATATCGCCGGCCAGCTCGTGTCCGAAAAGGGCCGGCGGCACAATCATCCGCGCGTGGTATCCGCGGCGGAAAACTTTGACGTCAGTGCCGCAGGTCAGCGCCGTTCTCACACGGACAAGGACGTCTCCCTTACCGATTTGCGGCACGGCTACAGGCTCGACGCGCAAGCACTCTTTTCCGTAAAGTACCGCAGCCATCATCTGCTGCATAACTGTTAAGACCACCTTTGAGGTAGAACGACTATTTTCAATGATTGGCCGTCTGGATGCAAGGCCTTATGAATCCCTTCGGCTAGGCGATCCAGCGGCAATCGATCGCTTATAAGGTCTTCAACCGGCAGTTCACCGCTGAAAACCAGCCCGGCGGACTCGTGTTGAAGATCAACCGACGCACTATAGGAACCGAACACCGTGCGTTCCTGCTTGCAGATGTCGGCCCCGGAAAACTCCACCCGCTCCTGATCGGAAGTCTGGGCGAACAAAAGAACCCTGCTGCCCGGCCTCGAGCAACTCATGGCCTGATCGGTCAGGCCGGGGGCGGAGACGGCCACGATGACCAGGTCCGCGCCGCGTCCTTGGGACCTCGCCATGACCTCCGCATGAACGTCCGTCGTGCGCGGATCCCAGCTTTCAGCCGCGCCGAAGCGCTTCGAAAGCTCCCGCCGGAGCGGAATGTTGTCTGTCGTCACAACGCAGGCGCCCGTGCGCCGGACCAGCATCGTAAACAGCAGCCCGATGGGACCCTGTCCTTGAATCAGCACCAGTTCGTCCGGCTTCGGGTCCGCCTGCACCACCGCTTTATGACAGGTATTAACCGGCTCCACAAAGCAGGCGCGGTCGAACGAAACGCCAGGGGGAATCTTCTCGACGCCTCGCTTCACAATCCAGTCCATGATCCGCACGTACTGCGAGAAGCCCCCACCAGCCGGCTCAAACCCGGCGGTGATGCCCACGCGCCTGTAGACTTCGCACTGCGCGTACAACTTCCGCCGGCAATAAAAGCAGTCCAGACACGGGATGTGGTGGAAGGCGATCACGCGGTCGCCCACGCCAAAGCTCTTGACGTCTTCGCCCGCCTGCACCACGACTCCCGCCGTTTCATGTCCAAAAACTCGCGGCGGCGGCAACAGGTCGTACTCAACCTTCTTCAAGTCCGTATGGCAGATGCCACAGCTCTCCACCCGAACCAGCAGCTCGCCGGCTCCGATAGCGGGTGTAGGCACCTCCTCTATGCGGATCTCGCCGTTTCCCCGATAGACCGCAGCACGCATCACCGGCGGAACACTCAAACTAGAATGCACAGTCTGCAAGAAACTCTCCCAACACCCGTGAACAATGACGTCCCCGCCAAGCCAGACTCGTCAACTCCGGGACCGACCGCCACGGGCGACGCATCGCCGCCAGGAGCACCTTCGACTTGCGAAAGTGGCCCTCGGCGTCCCGAGCGCCATCAAAATCG
>CAZLOS010000221.1:0-5947 GCA_964561215.1 uncultured Solibacteraceae bacterium
CATCGTCGACACTTACGGCGGCATGGGACGGCACGGCGGCGGCGCGTTCTCCGGCAAGGACCCGACGAAGGTGGACCGCTCGGCCTGTTACATGGCCCGCTACATCGCCAAGAACATCGTGGCCGCCGGTTTGGCGAGCCGCGCCGAAGTACAGTTGGCCTACGCCATTGGCGTCGCCGAACCGGTGTCGGTTCTGGTCAATACGTTCGGCACCGGCAAGGCATCGGAAGACAAGCTGGTCGAGTTGGTGAGAGAGAACTTCCCGCTCACCCCGCGCGGCATGATCGACCACCTGAGGCTCCGCCGGCCCATTTATCAGAAGACGGCGGCGTTCGGCCACTTCGGCCGGACAGAACCGACTTTCACCTGGGAAGCCACCGACAAGGCGGCAGCCCTGCGCGAAGGGGCCAAGGCCCCCGCCGCGGCGGTGCGTGCATAGACGTCAAGGTGCAAAGGAAGAGGCGAGAATGGCTTTGAGCACACAAACATCGGTACCATGCGACGTGAAGGACATGGCCCTGGCCGACATGGGCAAGAAGCGCATCGAGTGGGCTTTCCAGTCGATGCCGGTCCTGCAGACCATTCGTAAGCAATTCATCAAGACGCAGCCGTTGGCGGGCATCCGTGTGGCGGCCTGTCTGCACGTGACCACGGAGACGGCGAATCTCATGATCACGTTGCGCGACGGCGGCGCCAACATCCGGCTGTGCGCGTCCAATCCGCTCTCGACGCAGGACGACGTCGCGGCCAGCCTGGTGCGCGACTACAACATCTCCACCTACGCCATCAAGGGCGAGGACAACGAAAGCTATTACAGTCACATCGCCGCGGCGCTGGATAGCAAGCCACAGGTCACGATGGACGACGGCGCGGACCTGGTGACGGTTCTGCACACCAAGCGCAGGGAATTGCTGGAGGGTGTGCTGGGGGGTACCGAGGAGACCACCACCGGCGTCATCCGCCTGAAGGCCATGGCCAAGGAAGGCGTGCTCCGCTACCCCATCGTCGCCGTCAACGACGCTCTCACCAAGCACCTGTTCGATAACCGTTACGGCACGGGCCAGAGCACCATCGACGGCATCGTGCGCGCCACCAACGTGCTGCTGGCCGGCTCGACGGTGGTTGTGGCCGGCTACGGCTGGTGCGGGCGTGGGTTTGCCAACCGGGCGCGCGGCTTGGGCGCTAACGTGATTGTGACGGAAGTCGATCCCATTAAGGCCATCGAAGCCATCATGGACGGCTTCCGCGTCATGAGCATGAACGAAGCGGCTGTGGTCGGCGACATATTCTGCACGCTGACCGGCGACAAGAACGTGATCGCCCGCGAACATTTCGAAAAGCTGAAAAACGGCGCCATCCTCGCCAACTCGGGCCACTTCAACGTGGAGATCGACCTGGAGACGCTGGGCCGCGTGGCCAGTTCCCGCAGGCATGTCCGCGAATTCGTCGAAGAGTTTGCGATGCGCGACGGGCGCAAAATCTACGTCCTCGCGGAAGGACGCCTGATCAACCTGTCGGCGGCCGAAGGCCACCCCGCCTCGGTGATGGACATGAGCTTCGCCAACCAGGCGCTTGGCGTTGAATACATGATCAAGAACCACGCCTCGCTCGAAAAGAAGGTCTACGCCGTTCCCGAGAATATCGACAAGAGCGTCGCGCGGATGAAGATCGAATCGATGGGCGTGAAGATCGACCGGCTGACTCCGGAACAGGAAGCCTACCTGGCGAGCTGGTCGGAAGGCACATAGGAAATCGCTCGAACGGCACGAAGACTCCCTCGGCCCGCGACAGGCGGGCGGGGGAGTTCTACGTACGGCCGAGACGGTCAGATTGAGGTAATCCATTGTCAACAGAAGAGGTCTGCAAGCGTACGCTGGACATTTCGATCCCGGTATCCGAAGTTGAGGCCGAGACCGAGAAAGTGGTGGCTTCCCTGCAGAAGAAGCTGCGTCTGCCCGGGTTTCGTCCGGGCCACGTCCCCACGAGCATCATCCGCAACCGGTTCAAGGAAGATATCCGCCAGGACGTCCTGGAAAACCTGGCCCCCAAGTTCTTCCGCGAAAGGGCCGAGGCCGAAGGCTTGAACCTGGCGGGCCCGCCGAGCCTGCACGATGTCAAGTACGAACCGGGCCAGCCGCTCGAGTTCAAGGTGGATTTCGAGGTTTTGCCGTCTTTCGAGCTGAAAGAATACGAAGGCCTGCCGGTGGTCTATCGCGATCCGGAAGTGACCGACGAGGAAGTCGCGCAGCGTCTGGAGCACCTTCGCGAAGAGAAGGCCGAGTACGTGGACATCGATCCCCGTCCGCTCGAAGCCGGCGACTTCGCCGTCGTCAGCCTGGAGAGCCTCGCGGGCGTCGAAGGCGAACCGATCAAGAACGACGAGATGATGCTGCACATCGGCAGCGAGGACACGCTCGCGGCGTTTACCGAGAACCTAACCGGCGCGGCCCCGGGCGAGCAGCGCGAGTTCGACGTCACCTACTCCGAGGATTATACGGAACGCAGGCTGGCCGGCAAGACTGTGCGCTTCCGCGCCGCCGTGAAAGGCGTTCGCCGCAAGGAACTTCCGGAGCTGAACGACGAGTTCGCCCACGACCTGGGCGACTACAAGGACCTCGGTGAACTGCGCGATGCCCTCCGCAACGTCATGCTCCGCGAGAAGGAGTTCGTCGCCCAGCAGGAAGCCAAGAACAAGTTGGTGGAGAAGCTGGTAGACCTGCACGACTTCCCTGTGCCGGAAGCGCTCATCGAGCATCGCATCGAGGATATCGTCGAACAGAATCTCCGCTCGCTCGCCATCCGCGGCGTCGATCCCAGGACAGTGAAACTGGATTGGGACAAGATCCGCGAGTCCCAGCGCGAAAAGGCCGTACGCGACGTCAAAGCGTCTCTGCTGCTGGATCGCGTTGCCGACAAACAGCAGATCGAACCGACCACCGACGAGGTGGATCGCGAACTACAGCGGTTAGCGCGCCAGGAACGCCAGCCTGTAGCGGCCCTGCGCGTGAAATTCGAAAAGGACGGAACGCTGCGCCGCATTGCCTCGCACATTCGTACCGAGAAAACCCTGAACTACCTGTTCGAACGTGCTCGCAAAATGGCTGAATAACCGGACAGCGTAGCCGCTTCCCCGTCGCGTGCGATAGAGTGGGGCGGATGCTACCCCGCAGAGAGTTTCTTCAATCCGCCATCGGTGGAGCCGCCGGAAGTGCACTCGCACCAGACCGGATTCGCGTCGCCTGCGATCCGTCCTCGCACCCGGAGTCACTGGCGGCGGAGGAGTTGGTCCGCTATATCGAGCGCATGACCGGCGTAAAGCCGGCCCTGGTTGACGATTCCAAGGTTGCCACGTCGCGGGCGGGCGTAGTCCACGTGGGCCGCACCAAAACCGTTGTCGGGCTTATTGCCTCGGGCGCGCTGCCGGATCCCGCCATTGAAAGCGCGGAAGCCTATCTGATCCGTTGGATGCCCGAGGGCGGAGGACAACTCGTGCTTCTAGGGGCCACGCCCATAGCGACGTGGTTCGCCGTGTACGATTACCTGGAGCGCTGCTGTGGGGCGGGCTTTTTTGCCGATGGCGATCAGGTACCACACCGCGACGCAATTCCCTTCCACGGCATCAACCTGTCCACCAAACCGCGCTTCGCCGAGCGCATGGCGATGAATCTGACCATCTACTGGTACTCGGCGCCCTGGTGGGATTGGGACGATTGGCGCCGTTACATCGACTGGCTGTTGAAATGCCGCTACAACATACTGACTCTCTGGGACACCCCGGGGGAGGATCTGGTGTGGCGCGACGTTTGGAGGCAGTTCGGAGTTCAGGTAGCACAGTCAAGTTACTCCGGCCCGCCCTTCGGCATGTTCCCGCCCATCAAGTACGGCGTCGATCCGCCGCAGCCCGTCGCATGGGCGGAATGGCAGCGTGACCTGAACCGCAGAATCATTGGGTATGCCCGCGAGCGCGGCATGAAGGCTGTTTCGCCCTCCGTTTCCGGCCTGGTTCCACCGGAGTTTCAGCGCGTGTTTCCTCATGCGCGCACATTCCAGTCCATCTGGCCTGGCCCCGACCGTTACGCGCAGACCTACCTGCACCCCACCGACCCGCTTTACGGAAAGGCCGGCAAAGCCTTTCTCGAAGCATACAACCGGCTGTATGGAACGGATCATTATTACTGGCTGGAAAACTACCTCGAATGTTCGTTCCGCGGGGACAGCGCGTTGCAGGAGAGCGTGCGCCGGGAAATCGCCGGAGCCAATTTCAAAATCGTGGATGCGGTGGACCCGCGCGGTATCGGGCTGCTGAGCACATGGACCTACTCGAACCAACCGCGCGAGTGGCCGCGCCCCTTAGTCGAGGAGCACTTTGCCCGCGTGCCGAAGAGCCGCGTGCGCATCGTCGATCAATACGCCGAGAGCTTCCCGTTGTATAAGGAGTGGGACTATTTCGATGGCCGCCCCTGGCACTTCGGCATGGTCTATTCGTTCGCCTCCGACACTCACCTGCACGGCGACGTACGGCGATTGGAGAAGCAGGTGAAGGAGGTAGCGAGCGATCCAAGGGCAGCCAACTGTGTCGGCTATTACCCCAACGAAGAAGCCGTCGGGCACAACCATTTCTACGCATCTTTCCAGGCCAAGCTCGGATGGAATCCGGCCGAGGTGGACCTCGGCGCCTTCCTGAAAGAATACGCCGTGGCGCGTTACGGCGAAGCCGCCGCGCCCTTGCTCGTGCCGGCGCTCACTGGCTTGGCCGCCACAGTGTATGGACGCGGCCGGGCCGCCAAACCACTCTACTGGAAACGGCCCAGCGCGGAGTTGGACATACGGCCTGGAGTGAACGGTCCCGATTACCTGGCGCGTCTGCGGAAAGCGCTCGAACTGTTTCACGCGCCGGCGGCAAAGCTCAGCCAAAACGAGTTGTTCCTGCACGATTTGAACGACATCGCGAGACAATACGCAGCCGAACTCTATAACGTCCACATGCTGAAGTTGAACGGCGCCTTCTCCATGCTGGACCAGGCGGCCGTCGAGCGCCACGCGGCGTTCCTCGAAGTGTTGCTCGATTCGATCGAGCAGTTGCTCAGTCACGATGATTTCTACTGGTTGAGCGGGAGTGTCCGCAAGGCGCGGCGCTTACCAGGTGCCTCGCCCGATTTCGACCGGCGTGCACGAGACATCCTGACCCTCTGGGCCGGCGTGATTCGCGACTACGCATGCCGCGACAATTACGAGCTGGTCAAGACCTACTACCGCCCGCGTGTGAACCGCTATTTGGAAGAAGTCCGGCGCGCCATGCGCACGGGACAACGCCTGCTCGCGGGTTATCGCAGAACGGCCCTGGAGGCCGACTGCGATAAACATGAAAAAGCCTGGGTCGCCAACGGCTTTCCTCTTTGTGAAGACCGGCCGGACCCGAAACGCGTGGCCGGAACCGTAGAGGATCTGCTCAAAGCTACGGCCAACCCTCCGGCGTAGGCAGCTTGTGATGGCTGGAATACTTGCTTTAGGATATTAAACTATAGCGTATTCAATTATCAGCCGAACAGGAGCACAGCCATGTGTAGGTCTACACCGTATGCGTGGTTTCTGGTTGTGTGGGCCGTTACGATTGCGGGAGCCCTGGCCCAACAAGGGCCGACGGACAGCCTGAAGCTGGAAGGTTACGTCAAGGAACTGGGGACCGGACAGGCGGTCCCTTACGCGACTGTGAGCTTGCGTACGGGAAACGCCGGCTCCGGTTCCACGCCCGCCAAAACCATCGCCGACAAGAACGGCAAGTTTACGTTCGAGGTACCCGGGCCGGGTGGGTACGCCGTCTCAGCGGAGGCCGATGGGTACCGGGTCTACTTGCCTTATGACCTGCCGGTACGTGTGGCCGCCGGTACGGGCGCGCGCGGCGTGGAGGTCATACTGTACCGGCCCGGAGTCATAACGGGGCGTTTGG
>CAZLOS010000222.1:0-5903 GCA_964561215.1 uncultured Solibacteraceae bacterium
AACACGCGGGTGTACGGATGGATGATGAGTCCGTTCATCGTCACCACCGCGCCGGTGAACAGCTTGTTCGCGTCGCCGCGGGTATCGCCGCCCACCAGGCAACCGCGGAAGTCCGCATCGCGGTACAGGTGCGCCATCGTCTCCTCGTGCACCAGGAGGATGAAGTAGTCCTTGCCACCCGCACGAATCGGGGTGATGCGCTTCATCTTGGCCTTCGCCTTGATCGACGGCAGCAGGCCGTACGACGGCTTGTCGGCCGCGACGATCGCATCGGTATCGCCGGCCAGCAGGCCGCCAGCGGCAGACCAGCGGAAGTGGCGATTCGTGCTCGGCGGACGCACGTCGGCCGCGTAGTCAAGATCCACCCACGGATCCTGACCTTCCGGCGTGATGCGCGGGCTGCCGTCGGTGTTCAGACCGTAGCTGATGCCCGAAGCCGTCAGGATGGCCTGGTCTTCCCAGGAATCCGCCAGCCACGCGGAAAGGGTCTTGCGCGCCGGCCGGCGGAACTGGATGACGCTCTTCTGCTCGGCCAGGCGACCCTTGTTGATGACGCCGTTGCGGATCTGGTCGAAATTCACGCGCTGCCAGTGGGCTTCCATGGTGCGCTCGCGACCCTTGAGGCGGTTGTCGTTCACGACACCGCCGCCAGTCAGGCGGGAGATCAGGTGGAAGAACGCGCCGGCCTCGCCCTTGTTGTTCTTCGTCAGCTCGGTGATGTGCTCGACGCACGAAGCACCTTCGCGGCCCAGGAGCTTGGTGAAGAAAAAGTTTTCGGTGAACTCCTCGTACGCCTTGAGGCGATACGCGAGCTTCTTCTGCGGCTCCATCGAGCCGAAATCGGTTGCGCCCATGACGGGCCTCCTTGCGGGGTAGGTTTCAGTCGGAGAGGTGTTGCTGACTGGACCTGTCTCGCCGGTCACCCGCGAAGCACAGCCGTTATCGGGGCTGCGAGCCGTGGTCGGTTACCCGATACCTGGGGCGCCTTGATGACGCAGCGGCGCGCTGCGAAGCACCGACTCGGTGAGCGAGCCGCGCTGGGGGCGCGGCACCCTTGTTGCAGACGACGGTCGATCAGTCGTCTTCGCCCAGCAGTTCCTTCTGGACGTTCGCCGGAAGCTTGCCGAACTGTCCGGGCTTCACGTCTTCGAGGTTAACCTGACTTGCCGTCAGGTTGCTACCGGCTCCACGTCCCGGCAGCGGCGGCGTGGACGATGCGGCCGCAGCCGCCTGGGCCGCGGCGACTGCACGCGGGCTCGCCGGCGGGGTAGCCGGTGCGGCACTCCCCGCCGCCGGCTCCCTCTTCCAACTGAACGCATCGAACGCCAGTTCTTCCACCTTTGCGATCAGTTCCGCGTTGCTCAGCTTGTTGTTCGGGTCGCTCTCCAGCGACACGAGCAGGTCGTTCACCGCCTTCTCGCGGATCGGATTCGCCAGGAAGTCGGCGTTAGCGGTCTGCCACGCGCCTATGGCGCTGTTCCATTCCTCCTCCGCGGCCTGCTTCTGGGTGGCCTGCTGCAGGCTGTGGAAGTGCAAGGCCGCGCCGTGCTTGGCCTCCTGCACAACGAGGGCATCGCGCAGGTCGTTGTACTGGTCCGTGTCGATCTCGCCGGCGTCCCACTTCTCCCGCAGCTCCGCCTTCTCCTTCGCGAAGTCCCTGGCCTCGGGCGCGGCCAGGCTGAGCGACTGCTGGGCCTTGACTGCCTTCAACTCCTCGCGGGTCTGGCGCAGTTCGGCGACAACGCCGTTGAACGCCTTACGGTCCACCTTGTCGTCGTCGCCTTGCCCGGCGGCACCGCCAGCTGCCGCGGCGCCGCCTGCACCATCTGCGGCATCTGAACCACCTGCAGCACCAGCACCAGCATCCGCCGCTGCGGCGGCGCCAGCGCCGGCGTCAGCACCTGCGCCGGAGCCGGCGCCGGCATCCGAACCTCCCGCTCCAGCAGCACCTGCATCATCGTCTGCACCGCCGGTCGCGGCCCCGGCAGCAGTCCCTTCCGAGCCGCGCGCGGCCACTCCATTGTCGTCGTCTTCACTGTCCAAGAGAGCCATGGTGCTCTGCATATCCTCCTTGGACATGTTCAAGGGATGGGTGGCGTCGTCGGTGTTCTTGTCGCTCATGGTCTGGTGACTCCTGGGTTACTGGGTGGACGGCATCGACTGCATGCCGGTGTTGATGCCGGCCTCGGGGTTGTCCGGGGTCAGCGGGTGGGTGGATTCCTGGGGAAGCTGCTCGGGCTCGGGGAGCGGCAGCCCTGGCGCCTGCGGCACGATCGGCGCAGCGTCCTGGTCCTTGAAGCCGCTCGACAGCAGCAGCGCGTCGGCGATCTCGGCCGTCTGCGGCAGGGCCGCGATGATCTGCGCAGTACGCAGCGCACTGAACTGCGCCTCGACCGCCTTGTTGACCGCGGTGTTGTCGGCGAGGCGCGCCTGAGCGCGGCGAAGCTCGGCTTCGGCCTCGGCTACCGGGTCGGTCTTGCCCTGCTGCTCGCGCATCGCGTTGGCGATCTCGGTCTTGTCCGCCAAGGTGGACGCCTTGAGGATGTACTGCGGCGGGATCGGAACGCCCATTTCCTTGACCATTCGCTCCATCTGGTCGAGCTGGCCGTTGTCGAAGGTGACGGCGTATGGCTGCTCGCTGACCTCGGTGTCGTACTCGCCCAGCGTCAGGTCGTTGAGGATCGACCCATCTTCCTGCGGCATGTTCAGCATCAGCGGAACGCGGCGCTCGACCCCGTACTCGTCCAGCTCGGCGATTCGGATCACCCGCGGCCCGATGTAGAACCGTTGCACCAGCTTCAAGCTCCGCTCGGCAACCATCTGGCGCGTGCGGCTGAGATTGTCGAGCGCGATGCCCAGCGCTTGCTGGGCCGCGAACTGGCGCGACTGGATCGCCACGCCACTCATATCGGCGTTGTCCTGCCCCAGCGCCGATTCGTTCACGGAGGTCACAGCCTGCATGTTCCCCTGCAGGAACTGGATCATGTTCTCGATGCCGCGTGGCGGCTGGTTCGGCTCGATCTTCGTGAACGGCGCGGTACCGGGCTTGCGCAGCAGCACCAAGCCGGTTTCACCACCACGTTCGATGAACTGCTCGTCCAACATGTTCGCCAGGGAGTCGGCCTCTCCCTGCCAGCCGCCGTTCGCGCTGCTGTTGACGATATGGGCGTACTGGCTGATGAACTTGTTGAGCAGGTCTTGCACCTGCATCGCGTTGTCCAGCATGCCAACCGTCTGGCCCCGCCGGAAGTACGGAAAGAACGGAATCACCGTGAAGTGCTCGAACGGCGACAGCTTGTCGTACACCGTGACCTCCGGCGCAGCCACTTGCCAGCGCACCCTGCGGATGCGGCGACGGGTGACGATCACGCCTTGATCGATCAGCCAGCCGATCATGTCGGGCTTCAACCCTTCAATGATGCGCAGGTCACCCGTGGGGAAGCGCGCCACCAGCGTCTGCTGGTACTCGTGGCTCTGCCGATCGACAACGCGGTACCGGCGCCAGCCGTTGTTCTGGCCGTACCAGCCGGTGCCCATGGCGTAGGAAGGAGGCATGTTGCCGAACGCTTCGCGGTCCAGCCCCTCCTCGTACCCCCAGTTGTTGTCGATGTAGTTGGCCGACGACCCCACGATCTCGTCGGCTGCGGCCTTGCCGTAGTCCTGCTCGATCTCCCGCGCCGTCAGCCACCTGGTGATCTGCACGTCCGCCCATTTGTCCGGGTCGTACTGGCTGGCGTCCGGGTCCGGCATTACATCGCGCGGGTCAAAGCTGGTGATCGAAATTTCGCCTTCGTCGTTGTCCTCGTACGACAAGCGAAGGTCCAGCCATCCACGCTGCTGGATCAGTCCGTCCATGAAGGCGTCGGTCTCGTTCCACCGATACTTGGTGTTGCCCAACGCATGCTTGACGACCTTGGAGAGAACCTTCGCCTTCTGCTCGTCCGATTCCCCACCCTTCGGCTGGTAGGCGATGTCGACTCGGTTCTGGATCTGGTAGCCGACCGCGGCATTCACCGCCTGCATGCAGACGTTCACCTCGACCGCTGGACGGCCATCTGCCTCCACCTCGGCCTTGATACCCGGATCCCACTGCCTGCCCGCGCCAAGGTAGTAGTCGTCCAGCCGCGTCGCCTGGCGCATGAAGCCATCGTGCCCACGCCGCAGGCATTCATCCACGCGCCAGAAAATGTCGCGCGCGGTGTCGCGATTGGTGTTCACATCGGTCATGGGGTCAGCGGCTCATGTAGCTGCGGCCGGTGTTCTTGGCCGCGAGTAGGCGACGTTTCCAGTCCGGCGAAACCGACGTGATGATCCGGCCGGGCTCGTAGCCCTGGCCGAACTGGCGGAACGCGTCGGCGAAATTGGAATGGCTGTCGTGGATCGGCTCGTCAGTGAACGCGCCGATGGCTTTGTTGTAGCGCTTGCGGTAGGCGGCCAGCGAAGCCAGGCCATCCGCGCAGGCTTCCTCGTCCCACCAGCACCCGGCCATGGCCGCGCGCGTCTGGTTGATGCCCACCAGGACGTGCTGCACACGTGGCACCACGCGGAACTTCGCACCGGGCATCTGCTCCTGCAGCAGCCGCAGCATCGTCTTGCCTGTCTGGAGCGTCGCGTGGGCAGCGTCGTGCGGCAGGTAGTGCGTGCCGTATACGTAGCCATGCTCCTCGGCCATATCCCGCAGGAACCGGACGTAGTGGCTGATGTCGTAGCCGCTGTTCTGGTAGCTGCGGATGAACCGGTTCGTGACGCCGGCCTGCTGGTGGAACCAGAGGGAGTTGAAATCGTTGAAGCCGAGATCCCAGAAGGTGTTGACCTCGGTTCCGACGATGTGCGGCACCTTGCCGATGCGCTGCTGCGCGCGCGCCGCCTGCAGCTCGCGGAAGTAGAAGCTGCCCTCTACCCGGTTGCCGCTCCACCGGCCGGCCAGCAGCGCGTCGCGCTCCTCCGGCGGCAGCATCATCAGCGTCTCGCGGTAGCCGGTACCGCGCAGGTGCTTGTTGTCGGTGAGCTTCGCCGGGATGAAACGGCGGGTGAACGTCCTGGGCACCTCGATGTAGCCGCCCTGGCCGTCCTCGACCTCGAAATTCATGGTCACCGGAAGGCAGGTATCACCGCCCTCCTCCTCGATGCCCCACCGCTCCATCACCCAGCGCTGGCCCACGCCGTCCGGGTTGGTCGTGGACCGCATGTAGCGCGGCAGGTCGCGCGCCGTCGTGCGGTTGCGCGACATCAGGTAGAGATAGCAGACCGGCGTAGCCCACAACGTCAGCTCGTCGAACCCGATGTAGTTCCACGCGCGGCCGCGATACTTGAAGCGGTCGTTGTCGGCGTTGAGATAGCCGAACTCGACCATCGCGCCCCAGGGCGTTTTCCACCGGTGCTCGATCTTGTCGTACACCGCGCCTTCGATGAACTGCGGGTACAGCTCGTGCGATCGGTCGATCAGGTCTTTCAGCTCGGGGAAGCTTCGCCGGAACAGGATCGCTCGGTGCTGCGGGTGCTGCGGACCATCGTGGGCGATGCACCAGGCATCGATCAGCAGCGAGTCCGATTTGCCGCCTCCGGCGGCGCCGCCGTACAGCACCTCGTAGTCGTCGCACCCCAGGAACTCGTTTTGCTTCGGCGTCGGTGTCCAGATGACATCACCGTCGTCCACGCCATTATCGAGCGTCAACGTCAGCCCTCTGGCCGGACCCTTCGCAGCATGAAGTCCGGGGCGTTGCCCTTCCTCGGCGGCTGCTCCAGCTTCGTCGCTTCGCCCTCGATCACCTGAGCGCTGTTCCCGCTGCCCGTGCCGCCCTTCGCCGGCACCACCACCACCCCGAGCCGGTGCTTGTGCTTCACGGTCTTTTTCTTCTCGGGGAATGCGTCCAGCAGCTGCAGCGCCGTGCGCAGCGCCGCGT
>CAZLOS010000223.1:0-5862 GCA_964561215.1 uncultured Solibacteraceae bacterium
ACGAAGATCTCAAAATGGCTCACTTGGAACGTAAGCTTGAGTGACCGTTATCTGAACAACCCTGCTCCGGGCCGTAAAACCAACGACCTGTTGTACACGACCGGCCTCGGAATTACTTTCGCAAAATAACCGGCGTCGGGTACTCCGCATACCCGAAACAGGAGACACGATATGGACCGTCTGGAAGAACTGAAGCAGAAGTACGATTCCGTGCTACAGCTCATCGCGCGAGGCGGGATTCGTCTCGACCACCTGCATGTGCAGGACGACAAGCTCGTCATGCAGGGCGCGGCATGCTCTGGCACCGTCAAGAACGACGTTTGGAACCAGATCAAAGCCGTCGATCCTTCCGCCTCCGGCATCACCTGCGATCTCAGCATCGACCCGAGCTTGCCGGCTCCGCCGCCGCGGGAAACCATCTACACCGTGGTGGCCGGGGACTCGCTTTGGAAAATCGCCGGCAAGTTCTATGGCAAGGGACATCTCTACAACAAGCTCATCGAGGCGAACCCGGACAAACTGGTTGACGAAAATACTGTCATCCACCCTGGCGATGAATTGAAGATTCCGCCTGTCGATTAAGCGTCCAGGCCGTCAGGTCTAACCTGACCCATGTGCACGTTTGTGCTGTTACGCCGGCGCCGGCACGCCGGAGGTATTGTATTGAGCAGGGCGGGCCCTCCACAGGCCGCCCGCTGGAGAGCTGACCATGACAACAGGTTTGAAATGGATCGTCTTAGCTGCCGCCGTTATGGTGGCGCAAGCCCAGGTTTCCGATCGGATACGGCGCGCCGCGATCAGCGGATCGGGCGGCACCTCGGGCAAGTGCACCATCGAGGTGCGCGTCGACATCTCCGCGGAAGTGGATATTTACGGCGACTCCGGACGGCTGCGGACGTTGGCGGGACAGCCCGCCACGTGGAACCGCATGGACTGCAGCGGTCCCTTGCCTTACAACATGTCGGAGTTCCGGTTCACGGGAATCGATGGCCGCGGCAGCGTGAAGTTGGTGCGGGATCCGCGCAACAACAACTCGATGGCAGTCATCCACATCGACGACCCGAAATCCGGCTCGGAAGGATACACGTTTGACATCGAGTGGAGTGGCGCCTCTGGCGGTTCCCCGACGGACGGCTTCGCCACCAGCGGCTACACGTCATCGACCACGGGAACCTCTTCGTCGACGACCGCCGCGCCGGTAGTCGGCACCCGCGGTACGTACTTCCCCCGCCGGGGCATGGGCCGCGGCATGACAGCCGAACAGGCTATCGACGTCTGCCGGACGGAATTGCGTACACGGAGCGAACGCGACTACGGCATGCGGAACGTCGACATCACCGCCGCCGCGGTGGACACGAGCCAGGGCAGGAGCGATTGGATCGCCGGCACCTTCAACGATCGCGGCGGAGCGTACCGGCGCCGCGGAACCACGAGCGGTTACCGCTTCAACTGCGCCGTGGACTACAGTTCGCGCCAGGTGCGCACTCTCGAAATTCTGCGCGCCGACGGCGGCGTCGTGCAGCCTCTGTCCACATCGGGCACGACATCCACGAGCACCGGAACGTACGATCAGAACCAGGTCTACCGCGCCTGCCAGGACGCCGTCGTCGCCCGCACCAACCGCGACGGATATCAGAACGTGAATTTCACCTCCACGGCGATTGACACGACTCGCAGCGGCCGGGTCGCCGGCACCATTACCGCCACGCGCGGGCCGGTCACCGATACCTTCGACTTCGCCTGTTCGATGGATTTCAGCGCTGCCCGCGTGAACAACGTGGAATTGAGTCGCCGGTAGCCCGCCTCTACGCGACCGTCCTCGCCCTGGGACTGTTGATCCGCTTCCAGTGGATGAGTCTGCCTGAGGGCTGGCAGCACGCCGCGGTGCTGGCCGATACGCGCGTCTTGCTGGCGGCGGGCTTGGCCTGCGCCATCGAGTTTGTCGCCGACAAGATCGCCTGGGTCGACAGCGCCTGGGACTCTATCCACACCTTCATCCGGCCGATCGGCGCCGCGCTGCTTGCCTCTTCGCTGTTCTCCAACGTGGATCCGGTCTATCAGGTGCTCCTGTTTCTGCTGGCCGGCGGTGTGGCCTTTACCGAACACTCCGCCAAGGCCGCCACGCGGCTGGCGGTGAATCACAGCCCGGAGCCGTTCAGCAACATCGCCGTGACCTTGGCCGAGGACGCTTTCGTGGCTGGCGGGCTGTACCTGCTGGTGAAGCACCCGTGGGTGATGGCCGGTGTCGCGCTCGTCGTGCTGGTGCTAACGGTGTGGCTGGCCCCGAAGATCTACCGGTCGCTACACGCCGAATCCGCGGCGTTCGGCGCACTGCTGCGGAGCTGGTTCGGCGAGGCCCGCCAACCGCAACTCTCGCTCGAAGAGAAACGGTGGCTGGAGGAGAACTGCCCCGGTCAACAGCCGCGCCGCTTGTTCTCCGTGATCGCCACGCGCGACTTGAAAGGCCTGCGCAATATCGGTGGCACGCTTTGCCTGATCGGACAGGAAACGGTGTTTTTCGGCCGTAAGTGGGGCCGCCTTGTCGCGCGGCGGACCAAATCCGTGCGGGCCGTCGAAGCCGTGGAGGGGCTCATGCTCGATGAAATCGTGCTCGTTGGCGCGGACGGTGGACGCCAGCGCTTCGACCTGCTTGCGGGCCAACTGGAAAGCCTGCGGGAAGAGATCAAGCGCCGGCCGGAGGCTCTACCCGCGGCCGGCGCTTCGGAAGCTGGATCTCAGTAACTCGTTCTTGGGCCGCGGTTACTCTTTCTCAAACAGTACGTGATAAAGGGAGCCCGCGATCGCTGCGCCCACGATTGGTGCCAACCAGAACAGCCACAACTGTCCCAGCGCCCATCCGCCGACAAACACTGCGGGACCCGTGCTGCGCGCCGGGTTCACCGACAGGTTCGTAACGGGGATTCCAATCAGGTGGATCAACGTCAGGCAGAGCCCGATGGCGATCGGCGCAAAGCCTTGCGGCGCGCGCTTATCGGTAGAGCCCATGATCACCAGCAGGAAGAAGAGCGTCAGTACGACTTCAGCCACCAGGGCCGCCAGCAGCGAGTAACCGCCCGGAGAGTGCGCTCCATAACCATTGGCGGCGAACCCCGCGCTGAGGTCGAATCCGGCCTTGCCGCTCGCGATGACGAAGAGCACGGCCGCCGCTGCGATGCCGCCCAGAACCTGCGCCACGATGTAAGCGGGCAGCTCTGATGCGGGGAACCTCCCCCCCGCGCATAGACCGGCCGAGACCGCCGGATTGAGGTGGCAGCCCGATATGTGGCCGATGGCAAACGCCATGGTCAGCACGGTCAGTCCGAAAGCCAGTGCCACTCCCAGAAACCCGATGCCGAGACCCGGAAATGCCGCAGCCAGGACCGCACTGCCGCATCCTCCGAAGACCAGCCAGAATGTGCCAAAAAACTCCGCTGTAGCACGCTTCGTCAGACTCATCTTACACCTCCCGCACTAGTAAGATCCCGCCAGGACCTACGGTTCCCATCCTGGGCACCTAGCAGTATACATCCGGATGGTGGGGCAAGCCGCACATTTCATGTTATTCTCCGATGCCTGCGATTTGACGGTTTCCCGTTTCTCTGTTAGATTTCAAGTGCCGGTTTGCAGGCATTGCCTCGGACGGCTTCTGGGCGTACGATGAGCCGTTCCTGGCGAATCGAAAGCGACAAAGGAGAGCCAACCATGAGAGGACTGTGGAAGTTCTTCATCGGGACTGTCGTCCTGGCTGCGACTTTCGTCTTTTCCTCAAACGCGCTGGCCTTCCAGCCCGGCGCTGCGAAAGATAAGAAGGGCGCGGTCACCCACAAGGCGACCATGAATCCCAATGTCACCGAGCAGCAGATTGCGGACGCCAAGGCAAAAGGGCTCGTGTGGGTTAATACGGCGACGAAGGTCTATCACAAGGACGGTCAGTTCTATGGAAAGACCAGGGAAGGGAAGTTTATGACCGAAGCCGACGCCCAGAAGGCCGGCTTCCGCCCCGCGAAAGAGTCGGCTGTCTCGAAGAAGAAGGCGGGCGACACGAAGAAATAGCTGTTTGCCGCATGAATTGGTAAGTGAAATTCTCGTCAAAGTGAGGTGGAGGAAACGATGAAGAGAATCCTGATCGCGCTGGCCGTATCGCTGGCGTTCCTTATTACCTGCGCAGCGCAGACCCCCAGGAAGGGTGATCTCAAGAAGGGGGCCGCGGTCGCGCAGAAGGCAGCTACAACGAAGGGTGCCGAGCTGATAGACATCAACACGGCCACGGCAGACCAACTCAAGGCCATCCCCGGAATCGGCGAGGCGTACTCGGCGAAGATCATCAAGGGCCGCCCTTACAAGGCCAAGAACGAGCTCGTGCAGAAGCAGATTCTGCCCCAGCACGTTTACGACAAAATCAAAGACAAAATCATCGCCAAACAGAAATGATATACAGGGGCGGCATATGTGCCCCCCCTACATGCGATAATCCATAACCGTGATCAATCGCATCCTGCTCGCAGTGTGCTCAGCCGTAATCGCCCTGTCTGCGTGGGCCGCCGCGTCCGGCGATGACCTGGCCGCGGGTTTTGTCGATCCGCCCTCCTGGGCCCGGCCGCGTGTTTTCTGGTGGTGGCTGCAGACCACCCTCAGCAAACCCGAACTGACCCGCGACCTGGAGGAGATGAAGCGCCAAGGCATCGGCGGTGCGTTGCTGTGGGACGGCGGTTCGGGTCCGTCCGTATACGACTCGGAAATGCTTCCTCTGCCCCCGGGCCCTCGCGTGATGAGTCCCGAGTGGCGCGAGATGATCCGCCACGCGGTCGCCGAAGCGGACCGGTTGGGCATCGAACTCAGCCTGAACATGGGCACGGGTCCGAATTGCGGCGGCCCCTGGATCACGCTCGAACACGCCGCTAAAATGCTTGCGTGGAGCGAGACTACCGTCGAGGGCCCGCGCAGGTTCTCCGGCGATCTGCCCTCTGCCGCTAACGCGAAACGCTGGGCGTCGGTCCCCGGTCTGGAGCGCGTGGTCGCGCGATTCTCGAAACAGCCTGTTTCGCTTTACCGTGAAATCGCCGTGTTGGCCGGAGGCCCTGATCGCCGCTGGGTGGATATCTCCGCGCGCATGGACAAGCGCGGTCGCCTGGAGTGGGACGTGCCGGCGGGTACCTGGACCGTGCTGCGCTTCGGCTACGTGGTGACGCCGCAGAAGCTCACCTACGGTAGCCCGGGCGGGAATCGCGATCACGGCATGTTCGTCGACCATTACAGCGCCGAGGCCGTCGATTTCCAGGTGCGTAGCTTCGTCGAGCCGCTACTGCGCGACGCGGGAGAACACGCTGGCCGCAGCCTGAAGTACTTCCACTGCGACAGTTGGGAAATCGACTCGGCAACCTGGACGCCCGGGCTCCTCGACGAGTTCCGGACCCGGCGCGGCTATGATCCATTGCTGTACTTGCCAGCGCTGGCAGGCAAGACCGTCGTCAACGAGGACGTCTCCGAGCGCTTCCGTCACGACGTGCGGCGGACCCTGGCCGACTGCCTGAACGACCACCATTACGCCCGCCTGCTCGAACGCTGCCACCAGCTCGGCATCGGCTTCCATTCCGAAAGCGGCGGGCCGCACCTTTTTCCTGTGGACTCTCTGTCCGCGCTCGCCCGCAACGATTTTCCGATGGGCGAATTCTGGATCAAGGCCGCCACGCATCGCACTACCGAGGACACGCGCCTGTTCATCAAGCCGTCGGCCTCCGCCGCGCATTTGTTCGGCAAGCGGTATGCGGCCATGGAAGCTCTCACCAGCGAAGGGCCGCAGTGGGAAGAGCATCCGCGGGAACTGAAGCCCATCGCCGACCGCGGTTTCGTCGAAGGCGCGAA
>CAZLOS010000224.1:0-5853 GCA_964561215.1 uncultured Solibacteraceae bacterium
TGGATGCCCAAGACGGCGGGCATGGGCATCTCGAATTCCGCGCGGATCCCCTTCGTGCACTCTTTCTGGACTGTTACCGTTCCGCGGCCGGCATCCGGCACGACACTGGTTACGATCCCGACGAACGGCGCGCCCATCAGCTGCGCTAACACAGGCGCCAGCAGGGTATCCAGATCGTCGTTGGCCTGGGTCCCGGTGAGGATCAGGTCCACCCCCTGCAAATCCGGCGTCGCAGCGATCGCCTGGCGGATGACTTGCGCCAACCCGGCTGTGTTCGAACTGGCATCCGCACCGGAGAGCTTCAGCGCCCGGTCCGCTCCCTTGGCCAAGGCCGTGAACAGCGCTTCGTCCACCTCGGCGGCGTCGGGAGCCAGCACGGTGACCTTCCCGCCGAGCCGTTCCTTGAGCAGCAGCGCTTCTTCCAACGCGTGATCGTCGGGCTCATTCGGGATCAGGCGCAGAAACTCGGTATCCAGACTCTTCCCGTCCGGCGCAACCTCCAACTCCTCGACGACGTCGGGAACCATTTTGAGTAAGACCAGCATGTTCATGGTGTTACGCCTCCATCGATTCCGCCAGAAGTTCAGTAACGTCCCGCACCACCATCCGCCTATCGTGGCCGAGGACCTTTAACGCATCTTCAAACCGGGAAAACTCGTAATCGCAGGCGATCGCCAGCACATCGGCGCCCGCACTAACCGCCTCCTTTACGCGACGTTCCGAGAGCCGTTCATGGCCCTTGGTTTTGAAATATGTGTCCAGCCACATCCCGCCGCCACCGCCACCGCAGCAAATGGCGTTCTCGCGGTGGTGCGTCATCTCGACCAGCTTCACGCCCGGGATGGCCTTCAGCAGCATCCGAGGCTCGTCGAAAATCGAGTTTCGCCGGCCGAGACAGCACGAATCGTGGTAAGTCACCGTGTAGTCCAGCTTGCGCTTCAACAACGGCTTGAGCCGGTCCAGATGTTGCGCCAGCAGCTCGCAGACGCTCAGCGTTTCATAGCGAAAACCGTACGACGGGTAACGCAATCGGAACGCATTCAGCGCGTGAGGGCAGCCCGTCACAATACGGTTGAACGAGTACTTGGCGAAGATCGCCATGTTGTAATCGATCAGCGTCTCGTACAGCCCCGGCTCCCAGGTCAGCCGCCCGCATTCGCCGGCGCACTTTTCCTCGTTGCCGAGCACCGCGAAGTCCAGGCCGAGGGCATTAAAGACCTTGGCCGTCGCGCGCGCGATATCCTGCCCCCGCGCGTAGAAGGCCGAGTAGCACTCCACGAACCACAACAAGTCAACCGGGCCCGGCTGTTCGGGCAAAACACGGATCGGCACGCCGGCCGACTTCAGCCAGAGGGCGCGTTTCCGGCTGGACTCGCCCATGGGGTTGCCGTACCGCATGGTGTTCTGCAGCGCCTTCTGAAGCTCCGCCGGCAGCTCCGGCATGTGCGCCAGCGTCTGCTCTTTCATGAGCGGCAGCAGAACGTCGGTGAGCCGGATGCCGCGCGGGCATTTGGCCATGCAGGCGTAACAGGCTACGCAGTTCAGCAGGCTGTCGCTGGTGAAAACCTTCTCGATCTGTCCGGACCGCAGAAGCGCGATCATGCGCCGCGGCGGATAGTCCATCGTGTCGCCGTATGGACACGTCCCCGCGCAGGTGCCACACTGAATGCAGGTCCGCAGCCTGCGGCCCTCTTCGGTGTCAAAGAGGTTCTCAAGGCTGCTTGGGCACGACGCTATCTCGGTCCATGCCGTTGCCGCGTTCATGGATGTCCTCCCTGGCCGTCGCCTGCAACCGGCGACGGCGGTCTCTTTGCTCTTGGTAGGAACAATTCGTGTGCAGGAGTTGCCGCACCAAACACTTCTCTCGAAAGTGAATTCCGCACTGCAGGCACAGATCTTCCGCCGTGGCTGTCTGACTGGCCACCGATGTCGAAATCCTGTCCAGCAGAGTCGCCACCTCCTTGAGTTCTTCGGGAGGAAACTGGCTGAACAGGTCGGTCAGGCGGTTGTTTCTGGCGAAGTCGTAGGCGGCCAGCATGCGCCGTCCTTCTTCGGTCAGGGTTAGCCGGATGGACCGCCGGTCGCTTTCCCCGCCCGTACGGCTGAGCAGGTTTCGCCGCACCAGCTTGTCGACGGCTTTGCTGGCCGCCGGCGTGCTGATCCCCAGGAAAACCGCCAGTTCGCTGAGCGTTCCGACCTCCGTGAACGCAACCAGCTCCAGCACGTTTAGCAGGGAGGGGGTAAGCTGTTTCCCGGCAACTTGGGTGAGCAGTTTCTCTTCCAGAACGTCGTCGACCGCCTTGACGAAGATCCTGGCGCTGCCGATGAATTCCTTTATTAAGCTTGGTGCAGCACTATGAAGTTCCATGCGACCGTTAACGTGGTTAATGATAAACGAAGTTAATTATACGCCCGGCCGCATATGGACGCAAGTCCCTAAATGGCACCAAATGGCCTGCAGACGCCCCTGCCGGCGTGCGACGATGAATATGTGAGCACACAATCGGGCCAAGAACTTCAGGATGAATCTATCTCAAATGAAATCAAGGGGTTTGAGGATATCCGCAACATTGCCATCATCGCCCATGTAGACCACGGCAAGACCACCCTGGTGGACGCCATGCTCCACCAGAGTGGCATTTTCAGGGAGAACGAAGAAGTTCAGGAGCGGGTCATGGATTCGAACGCGCTCGAGCGCGAGCGCGGCATCACCATCCTGGCCAAGACGACCGGCGTCCGCTACAAGGGCGTCAAGATCAACATTGTCGACACGCCGGGGCACAGCGATTTCGGTGGCGAGGTCGAACGGGCCCTCAACCTGGTGGACGGCGTGATGCTGCTGGTGGACGCGAGCGAAGGCCCGCTGCCGCAGACCCGCTACGTGCTCATGAAGGCGCTGGAGGCGAAGCTCCCGCCCATCGTAGTCATCAATAAGATCGACCGCCAGGATGCCCGATCCCAGGAAGTGCTCAACGAGGTTTACGACCTGTTCATCGACCTGGACGCCACAGAGGACCAACTGGACTTCCCGGTCATCTACGCCAACTCGAAGGCGGGCGTGGCCAAGACTTCCCTGGACGATCCCTCCAAGGACTTGAGGCCGCTGTTTGAAGCCATCCTGAAGTATTGCCCGCATCCGGCAGGCGATCCGAAGGGCGTACTGCAGCTCCAGGTGGGTAATCTCGACTACAGCGAGTACCTGGGCCGGTTGGCCATCGGTCGCGTCTTTAACGGAACGTTGCACCTGGGCGATGAGGTGGGTATCTGCAAACTGGACGGTTCAGTCCAGAAGACTCACATCACGAAGCTCTATTCCTTCGAGGGTTTGGACCGGGTGGAAGAGACCGTGGGCCAGCCGGGGTCCGTGCTGGCCATCGCCGGCGTGGAAGGCATCACCATCGGAGAGACCATTACGAATCCCGAGACGCCGGAGCCTCTCCCGCCCACGCGCATCGACGAACCCACCATCGCCATGACCTTCACGGTGAACACGTCGCCGTTTGCCGGCCGCGAGGGCCAGTTCGTCACATCCCGGCACATACGCGAGCGGCTCGACAAGGAGTTGCTGACCAACGTAAGCATCCGCGTAGAGGAGGCGGGCGGACCGGACGCCTTCAAGGTGATGGGCCGCGGCGAACTGCAGCTCGCCATCCTGATCGAGATCATGCGGCGCGAGGGCTACGAATTGATGGTGGGCAAGCCCGAAATCCTGACCCGCACCGTCAACGGAGAACTGCAGGAGCCTCTCGAACTGCTGGTGGTAGATTGTCCGGAACAGTATATCGGCGTGGTGGTCGAACAGCTTGGCAAGCGCAAAGGCCAGATGTCGAAGATGGTGAACCACGGCTCCGGCCGCGTGCGCATCGACTTCGACGTCCCCTCGCGCGGGCTGATCGGGATCCGTAATCAACTGTTGACCGACACGCGCGGCACGGCGGTGATGAATTCCCTGTTCAACGGCTACATCGCCTGGCAAGGCGACATTCCCACCCGTCCCACCGGCTCGTTGGTAGCCGATCGTCCCGGCAAGACCACGGCGTACGCCATCTTCAACCTGCAGGAACGCGGCTACATCTTCGTCACGCCCGGCATGGAAGTTTACGAAGGCATGATCATCGGCGAGAACTCGCGCGACCGGGACATTGATGTCAACATCGTGAAGGAGAAGAAGCTGACCAACATGCGCGCTTCCACCTCCGACGAAGCCATCCGCCTCATGCCGCCGCGCATTCTGAACCTGGAACAGGCCATCGAGTTCATCCGCGACGACGAGTACGTCGAAATCTGCCCGCAATCCATCCGGTTGCGTAAGAAAATTCTTAAGGAGAACGAGCGCTGAGCGGATTCAGCGCAGCTCGCGGTAGAAGCGCGCCAGCGTGGCGATGTTGCGGTCGTTGACCGTGAAGCGGTCCTTTCCGGCGAAGGACTCCTCGGACTTGGCGAGATACTCTTCGACCGGCAGGGGCAGTGAAGTGTCCCGCGGCTCGGCGAAGCCGTAGAAATCGAGCCCGCGGTTGGCCGGATCGGCCAGGAACGCCTTGGCGTCGTGGTTGGGCCAGCCCACCAGGTTCTGAATCAGGCGTGTGCGCGAGCCAACCATCCTGCGCACCCCATCGAGCAGCGCGCGGCTGGGCGCCTCGTTCATGACCCAGTCGCATTCCTTCAACATCTTCGAGCCCTGGACCGTCGCATCGTTCAGCCGGCTGCAGCTCAGCCAGATCCTGCAACCGGGATTGGCGCGGTCCCGCGCGGCGCGTATGCGCTCCCATGCGCGCTCTATGGCGCGGCGCTCATAGGCCAGCTTGCCGGCGGGCTCCGGCTCGCCTTCGCTGGGAAATGGCACGCGGGTGAGCTGGGTGAACAGTTGCTTCTCGGCTTCGATCCAGCCCCCGGCGCGCAGCTTGTCCGGGGGATTCCACACCCAATCGATCATGTAGCCGTCCAGGCGCGTTCGGCGGACGGCGTCGATCATGGAACGCGTAAGGTAATCGAGATAGGCGTCCGTAAAGGGAATGTGGTAGACGTTGCCCGGCACGCCGTAGCTGAGTTCGGGATGGTCTTCGCCCCACTTGCTGTTGGCTCCCACGCAGAAGTACCCCATCACCAGCATGCCGCGCTGATGGCCGAGCCGGACCACGTCGCCAAGGAAGTCGTACTTGAGGCCGGGCTGCGGCGGCACGAAGCCTCCCTTGTACCAGGCGTAGCCGTTGCAGGAGACGCAGAAGGTCTGAATGGTATTGGCGCCCAGCGCTTCGTACCAGCGCACGTGCTCTTCCGGGGATGCCTCGCCCCAGTGGCCCGGCGGCGCGAAGACGCCTTTGTACCAGTTGAAGTCGATGCAGAAGGCCCGGATCTGGCGGGGGGTGGCCAGAGGGCGGACGCCCGCCAGGGCCGGCGCGAACGCCGATGCCAGCATTTGTCTGCGGGTAATCATGGCCGTCTCCTAGAATAGTCGATTGAACTGCTCGCAACTCAGCCGGGGATGGGTGCGCGAAAGACGCCTCGCGTTCCGAACACGCCGCATGGAGAAGCTCTGCGCGCTGTTCGGCATGAACGATTCCACCAGCCCAAGAAGCTGCAGGAGAAAGTGGCGCGGTGCTGGACTGTGTGGGATCTGATCGAGAAGCCGGCACGTGACCGGCGCGAGTTCTACATTGACCATTATCTGAACAGCGTCTGTCTGCTCACGGCTCGCGAATTGAAGAATTTGTTTCCGGGCGGGCAGCTCCTGCGCGAGCGTCACCTGTGCTTCACCAAGTCCCTGATTGTGGCCAGGAGCGGCTCGTCTTGCGGTCCGGCGTACGCCGGTGTCAGAATCAAGCCGGAATGATATTTGAGAATCGAACTGCATTG
>CAZLOS010000225.1:0-3503 GCA_964561215.1 uncultured Solibacteraceae bacterium
CTTTCGGCATACGGCCCGGACCCCCGCTATCTGAGAGTGGATTTTCAGTACGGTATGCTGTCGACTGAAGGCGCCCGTCATCTGATCTTCAGCATCCCGGGCGACATCTATGTGCTGCCTTCGGGCTTGACGCTGACAGGCAAGTTACCTCCATCGATCACCACAGCCACTGCTGCGGTTGAGACCGACGGCACTCCGGTGGTTCGCTTGGCGGGGACGAACCTGAGCGCCGCCACGACGGTTTATTTCGACGGTGTGCGAGCCTCGAACGTGCGTTTTGAAGAGACGGCGAGTGAGTTGGTGGTTGCGCCTCCGCCGGCTCCGGGCGGGCATCGGGCCGCGGTTACGGCAATCAATACCGATGCGCAAAGCTCGCTGTTCCTGCAGGGCAACACTCCGGCCACCTACACTTACGACGCAGCCGAGGCGCCGTCGATCACCGTCAGTCCGGCCGCGCTGGCCGCCGGGAGCGAAGCCATGATCGAGATTACGGGTTACGGCACCCGATTCCAGCAAGGACAGACGATACTGGGCTTTGGCACTCCCGATGTCTTCGTTCGGCGGCTCTGGGTGGTCAGCCCGACGCGGATCCTGGCAAACGTGGCCGTCGCGGCCAATGCGACGGTGGCGGCGACCGAGGTCAGTGTGACCTCCGGATTGCAGATTGCAGGGTTGCCCTACGGCTTCCAGATTCAGGCCTCCGATTCGGCGGTTCCGGTGCTGAATCCGTCGGTTGTAAACGCGGCGACCGGCCAGGCGTTGGTGTGCGCGGGTTGCACGCAGACTTTGGCCATAGCGAATTTCTCCACCATGGCGGCTGTTTCGGGCGTCAGCATCACGGTGGGCGACAAGCCGGCGACGCTCGTGGAGACGAAGGAGTCGCAGGTGACGTTCGTGACGCCACCCGATGTGCCTCCCGGTCCCGCGGTTTTGCGCCTGCAGGCGGGGAACACGACAGCGCAACCGATCGTGGTGATGATCGAACCCGCGCCCCCCGTCATCCAATCCCTGGGTGACAGAACGTCGGTAACGGCTGGCGACGTGGTGGCCATGCTGGTGTCGGGACTGGACGATTCGGCGGGGGCTACCCTGCCGTCAAGGCTTTCGGCTACGGTCGGCGGCGTCCAGCACTCCGTGTTCGCCGCGGCGAAGGTGGAAGGCCAAGCCGGGGTTTACGTGGTGATGTTCGCGCTTTCGGAAAGCGTGGCGCCGGGTGACCAGGTGCCGCTCAGAGTGACCTTCGACGGGCGGATTTCGGCGCCGGTAGCGATCACAGTGCGCGCACAGCAGACCGCGAACCAGTAAGCGCGCTGGTGTGTGCTATACTGGCATTCGACCCACCCAAACGGGCCCGTAGCTCAGTTGGTTAGAGCGCTACCTTGACACGGTAGAGGTCACAGATTCGAGTTCTGTCGGGCCCACCATTTCGAAAGACCACAAATCCTAAGGTCATGCCAAACAGACGCCTGAGAATTCTGCTGTTGTTCGCCCTTCTCATTTCCCTCCTCTGCGCAAACGCGCAGGAGAAAAAGGGGCACATCTCATCGCCTCGCCGGGCACTGACTGCGCCGGAGTTGCTCGATGCGCCCGACGAGTGGATCGGGCGTTCGCTCGGCTGGGTCAACGATATCCTTGACCGTTTCGCGCCGCAGGCCGTCGAGCATCCCGTCCGGCGCGCGGCGCTCATTCGCCTGGATGACGTCTTGCACATTGAATCGGCGCCCAGCAAGCCTCTTGTGCAACAGTTCTACCGGGCTCGCATGGAGAAGGCCGTTCGCGAAATCGAGGCCACGCGCGTGGCAAGCGGCATTCAAATCTGGAAGCTTTACAACCACGGCTTTTTTGTGCGTACTCCCTCCGTTTCCCTCGGTTTCGACATCGTTCCGGGCACGCCGGTGCAGGGTTTCACCGTCGAGGCCGGCTTGATCGAACGCCTCGCGAAGCAGGCCGACGTTCTATTCATCAGCCACTGGCATGGCGATCACGCGAACAGCGCGGTCGCGAAACTTCTTCTGGATCGGAACAAGCCCGTGATCGTGCCCCCCGGCCTGTGGGCGGAGCAGGACATCGCCGCGAAGCTCACATGCCTGAAACGGAGCACCGAACAGGTTCACGCAGTGCCGATCCAGAACGGTAGACAAACGCTGAAGGTCGTGGTCTACCCGGGACACCAAGGCGAACAGATTGCCAATAACGTTTACCTGGTCACGACACCCGAAGGTTCGACCGTCGTCCACACGGGTGACCAATCAGGCGCGGAGGGACCGGGCGGTGACTTCGACTGGATCGCCCGGATCGGGCGGGACCATCAGGTGGACGTCCTGATGCCAAACTGCTGGACGACTGATATCAAACGCATGGCGCGGGGCGTCAACCCGAAACTGATCCTCACGGGCCACGAAAACGAGATGGGCCATACCGTCGATCACCGCGAAGACTACACGCAGACCTACAACCACCTGTTTGGCAGCCGGTATCCGTACATCGTCATGGCGTGGGGTGAGGCGTACCACTACTACGGCAGTCCCTCGGAAAAACAATAATCACCGCAAGCCGCGGCAGCACTACACGGCAGAGGCGCCGTACCGCGTGGCGTAGTAAGCGTTTTCCACGTCCCACCCTTGGTCTTCGATCGTCATCAGCACCTCGGGCCGATGGCTGGCCACGCCCACCTTTGCTACACCCAGGTCACGCAACTTCTTTGCGTAATCGCGGGTCGAGGCCAACGCGCCGGCCCGATAGGACCGGTCCGTGATTTCACCCTGAACCCAGGCGGCCCAAGGCTTGACCGCACTCACGATTTCGGCCGGATCCTTAGGCGATCTCCCGCGGCGGATGAGACTTGCGATAATCCGGTAGATGGTCTCGCAGTGAGGCCCACCCGAGCGCTAACCATGAGTGAAATCGTTGCTTTCTTCCCGTCTCGATCCTTCCGGGGCGGCATCATTCTGATCGCCTCCATGCTTGGCACAACTGCCGCCATCGCGGCTCCCGCGCCGCCGTACCTGCATGCGCCGGCGGCGGACGCCTACGCCAGACACGATCCGAATGGGGTGACAGTCCTGCCGAACGGGCGCTATTTGAAGCCGGTGGGAAAGCATCTGCCCTTGGCCCGCTGGCCTCACGGCCTGGTCATGAGCCGGGACGGAAGCAAGCTGTTTGTCGCCAGCGACGGCGTCGGGCAAATTCTATCCGGATGGCAGACCGGTTCTCCGCAAGTCGCCGAACTGGAGCCCCCCAAGCCTGATGCGAAGAAGAAGAGCCGCTTGAATGCCGGCGGGGCCGACTTCTCTCCGGACGGAAAAACGCTGTATTGGAGCAGCGGCGAAAGAGGAACCGTTTTCGTTTTCGACACCGGGTCGCATGAGATGCTGGCCGAAATCTCCCTCAATGTCGAAGCCGCCGGGAAGATGTTCGAAGACAGCTATGCCGCCGACATCAAAGTCTCTGGGGACGGCCGGCATGTCTATTGTGCCGACGTCACCAATTTTCGTTTGGCGGTC
>CAZLOS010000225.1:3524-5745 GCA_964561215.1 uncultured Solibacteraceae bacterium
GCGCGTGGTGGGCTCGACGGGAGTCGGACGATACCCTTACGCGCTTGCTGTGTCCGGAGAGCGGGTTCTTGTGGCGAACATCGGCCTGTTCGAATACAGCCCGATCCCGCCACCGAGCGACGGGAAATCCGATCCGCGCGGGCTGACCCGGCCTGCGTTTGGTTTTCCGAGCAAAGAGGCTCGGGATGGGGTGGAGTTCGAAGGACGGAAGATTCCCGGATTGGGCGATGCAAACGTGCCGCAGTCATTTTCCGTGTGGAATGTGGACGTCTCGAATCCGGCCGCGCCGCGGGTGGTCGATCGCTGGAAGACGGGCCTGCTGATCGATTCGCCGTCCGACAATGGCAAGACCGTTGGCGGGAGCGCTCCCAATTTTCTGGCCGTATGGGGCGACGCATTGTTTGTGTCGAACGGAAACAACGACATGATCGAGCGGATCGATCTGCGCCAAGGCGAAATCCAGGCCAAGCAGCGGATTGTTCCGTCGGCTCTGGTGTCGAATTTGCGCGGTGTCGGCCCATCGGGGATGGTAGTTTCTCCCGATGGCGCCAGACTCTACGTCGCGGAAAGTGGAATCAACGCGATTGCCGTCCTGGATGCCAAAACTTTGAAGGTGCTGGGGCATATTCCGACGGCCTGGTATCCTTACCGGCTGGCCATATCGCCCGATGGCCGCCGCCTCGCCTGCATCGCTTTTAAAGGATTTGGCAATGGCCCGAATGCGGGGAAGAACATTCCGAAAAGCGACTTCCTTCAGATGCAGGGTGTGATGAGCCTACTGGATGTTCCATCGGGCGAGGCGCTCCAGAAAATGACCCAACAAGTCCTGGAATGCAATGGAATTGTCGACCGCGCCTCCGACCGGGCCGCCATGTCCAGCCCGGTCGTCCCAACCGTTGCCGGGCAGGCGTCCAAGCAAATCAAGTATGTGGTGTTCATCACCAAAGAAAACCACACGTACGACACGATTTTCGACCGCATCCCCGGAGCGAAGCACGATCCCTCGTTGCTGCGGTGGGGGCTGCACCAAACGATCAAGGCGGACGGCGAACCCACGCTGGAGGATGTGGGCGTGATGGTGAATCACAACGCCCTGGCCCGTCAATTCACCGTCAGTGACAATTTCTACATGGAACCGGAGGCCTCGGGCGTGGGGCATCGCTGGCTGGTGGGTGTGCAGCCGAACAACCTCATGCAGATGACTTATACCTTGGGTTGGTCGTTCAAGAAGGACAGCACGGCTCCGGGACGACGTTACTCCATGGGATCGGCAGGTTCGTTGATTCCCGAGGATTACCCCGAGGCCGGGTCCATGTGGGAACACCTCGCACGTCACCGGATAGGATTCCGCAACTATGGCGAGGGGTTTGAATTCCCCGGAGTTCGCGAGGAGGAAGACGAACACCCCACCGGCGCCCGGGAGGTTGTAAACGTCCCCATGCCGAAAGTGCTCTTCGACAACACGTGCTTCGAATTCCCTATTTTCAACACCAAAATTCCGGATCAGTACCGGGCGCACTGGTTCATGAAGGATGTCGAGAAACGCTTCCTACGGGGTGGCAGCAGATTTCCGTCCTTCGTCAACATTGCCATCTGCAACGATCACGGCGCTTCCCGCAAGCCGGACAAGGGATATCCGTATCTCGCCTCCTTTATGGCGGATAACGACCTCGCGCTCGGCCGGATCGTTGAGTTTCTTACGCACACTCCTTATTGGAAGAACATGGCAATCTTTGTAACCGAGGACGATGCCGGCGGCGAACCCGATCATGTGGACGCCCAGCGCAGTGTCCTGCTGGTCATCAGTCCATGGGCGAAGAAGGGCTATGTCTCTCACCGCCACACGACCATCCTGAGCATGCACCGGACGCTTTACGAAATCCTCGGCCTGCCGCCCCTCAATATGTTCGACGCGCTGGCCAACGATTTCTCGGACTGCTTCACCACGCAACCGGATTTCCGTCCGTACAACTGTGTCCGTGTGGATCCGCGGATTTTCGACCCGGAGAAAGCCAAGGATCCGAAAGACCCGGACTACGGTCAGGCCCGCAGAATGGGCTCCGTTCCGATGGATGACGATAACGAAATGGAGAAGATTCTGCGGCGCGGCGAAAAGGAAGCTTCGCCGCACCGGTAAAGGGAATCAACCGGGCGCGCCTGTCCTGTGCGAGCCAGGATCGATGGTCACCACTTTTGCAGGGCAAATGCCCACGCACGCACC
>CAZLOS010000226.1:0-5696 GCA_964561215.1 uncultured Solibacteraceae bacterium
GGAGGTTTATGCGGAAGTTTTTGCGGACAGTCTTCCTGTTCGATTTGATCCGGGGACTCAGGGTGACGCTGCGCGCTAGTAATCCGAAGAACATCTGCACGGAACAGTATCCGTCTGAGCGGCCCAAGGTTGCCGAGCGCTACCGGGGCGCGCCCCGGCTGAACACCAATCCGGAAACCGGCGAAACGCTATGCATCGCCTGTGATCTGTGCGCCAAAGCCTGCCCGGAATCGCTCATCGTCGTCTCAAGCGAACGCAACGAGCAGACCCGCCGCAAGGAGTTGACGACCTTCACTTACGACACCTCCCGCTGCATGTTCTGCGGATTGTGCGAGGACGCCTGCCCGGTGGACGCGCTCGAACTGACCCAGGACTTCGAACTCGCCAGTTACTCGCGCGAGGGAGCCATCTGGGACCGGAAGATGCTCGAGGAGGGGCCAAGGCCCAAGCACTACAAGTTCTGATTGCCATGAGGCGGCTCAACCGATACTGAAAATGCTGGACACGGTTTTCTTTTACATTTTTGCGTTCATCACATTGCTTGGCGGTATCCTGACGATCACTCGCCGGAACGCCGTTCACAGCGCCATCTCGCTGATCGTCTCGCTCGTCGGCGTGGCCGGCCTCTTTCTGCTTCAGAAGGCCGAGTTCCTGTTCGCCGTGCAGATCGTGCTTTACATCGGCGGAGTCATGGTGCTTTTCCTGTTCGTCATCATGCTCGTGAACCTGGACGAGGCGGCCAAACTGCGCCAGTTCAACAAGCAGTGGTGGCTCGCGCTGGCCGCGGTGGCCGCCGTGGGCGCGCTGGTGTACTACTTCCTGCGCCAGGGTGCACCGGCGTTGCAATTGGCCGCGCCGGCGGCGCCTTCGGGCGAAGGTAACGTCGAAACCATCGCCAAGGTCCTGTTCGAAGAGTATCTGTTGCCGTTCGAGGTGGCCTCGCTATTGTTGCTGGCGGCGATCGTCGGCAGCGTCATCATGGCCAAGAAGAGGGTTTAATCGTGCTCTACCCAATCACGACAACGCACTACATGATCCTGAGCGCGGCATTGCTTCTCATCGGCACGCTGGGCGTGCTCACACGCCGCAACATCGTGATCATACTCATGTCCATTGAGCTGATTCTGAACGCCGTCAACATCAACCTGATCGCTTTCTCCAGGCACTTCGGCCATGTGACGGGACAGATCTTCGCCATCTTCGTCATCACGGTGGCGGTGGCGGAAGCCGCCGTCGGCCTGGGCGTCCTGATCGCGTTGTTCCGCAACAAGGAAACCGTCCAGACGGACGAGATCGAACTGCTCAAGTGGTGAGGCGCGCACGATGAACTTCCTGGATCTGATCTGGCTCATTCCCCTGTTTCCACTCGCGGGCGCCGCTGCCATGCTCCTCATCGGCAGATGGCTGGACCCGCAACACGCCGGCGGGGACCATCGGCCCAGCCCCCCGTCGAGGACCGTGATAAGCCTGCTGTGCCCCGGCACCGTCCTGGTCTCTTTCCTGTTGTCGCTCGCGGCGACGGTCCAATTGTCCGCCTTGCCTGAAAAGGTCCACCAGGTGATCCAATTCACCTGGCTCGCCGGCATGCCCTTCCACATGGCCAACGGCGCACAGAGCGTCTTCCAGGCCGACTGGGGATTCCTGCTCGATCCGCTCAGCGCGGTGATGATCCTGGTGGTCACCGGCGTCGGCTTCGTGATTCACGTCTATTCGGTCGGCTACATGGCGCACGACGGCGGATACTACCGGTATTTCGGTTATCTGAACTTGTTCGTGTTCTTCATGCTGATGCTAGTGCTGGCCAACAACTACGCCCTCATGTTCGTGGGGTGGGAAGGCGTGGGCCTGTGCAGCTACCTGCTGATCGGTTTCTACTTCAACAGGAAGTCGGCCGCCGACGCGGGCAAGAAGGCGTTCATTGTGAATCGCATCGGCGACGCAGGATTCCTGCTGGGCATGTTCCTGATGATGAGCGTGCTTGGCTCGCTGCGCTTCCTGGACGTGAACAAAGCACTCACGAGCGGCGCATTCACGGCCGAAACCGCGGGCTTCGGCGTGCTGAGCGCCATGGCGTTGCTGATGTTCATCGGGGCCACGGGCAAGAGCGCGCAATTCCCGCTCTATGTCTGGCTGCCGGACGCCATGGAAGGCCCGACGCCGGTATCGGCCCTCATCCACGCGGCCACCATGGTCACGGCAGGCGTTTATATGGTGGCGCGTTCGAACGCGTTGTTCCGCCTGACGCCGGAGACCAGCATGATCGTGGTTGCCATAGGCTGCTTCACGGCGTTTCTGGCAGCGACCATCGCCCTAGTGCAGAACGACATCAAGCGTGTGCTGGCGTATTCGACCATTTCCCAGCTTGGCTATATGTTCATGGCCGCGGGTGTGGGCGCTTACTGGGTGGCGATTTTCCACCTTTATACGCACGCCTTCTTCAAGGCCTTGTTGTTCCTCGGTTCCGGTTCGGTAATCCACGCCCTTTCCGGCGAACAGGATATGCGCAAAATGGGCGGATTGAAGGACAAGATCCCGGTCACCTTCCGCACCATGTTCATCGGTTCGCTGGCCATCGCGGGTATTCCGGGGCTGGCGGGCTTCTTCTCGAAGGACGAGATCATGTGGCAGATCTACAGTTCGCCGGGCGGATCGAAGATCGTCTGGGCGGTGGCTGCTGTGACGGCCTTCATGACCGCGTTCTACATGTGGCGGCTGATGTTCATGACCTTCTATGGTTCGTCCCGCGTTGATCCGAGGGCGGCCGCGCACATCCACGAGTCGCCCAAGGTGATGACGGTGCCGCTCCAGGCGCTGGCCGCGGGCAGCGTGCTGGCCGGCTGGATCGGCGTGCCTAAGATCTGGGGCGTCTTCGGCGAAGGCTTCCGTTCTTTCGAACATTGGCTCGCGCCGGCGGTGGGCGGCGAAACAGTCGGAGCCGCGGTGGAGCATGCGGCGCACGACACTTCCATCGAGTGGCTGTTAATGGGAATCTCCGTGGCCCTCGCGCTCGCCGGCATCGCACTCGCGCGTCATCTCTACATCGTGAAACCCGCCGCGGCCGACGAGTTTGCGCGCGCCTCCGGACCGCTCTACGACTGGGCGCTGCACAAATGGCGCGTGGATGAGGCTTACGATTTCCTGTTCGTGAATGGCTTGGCCAAAGGCGGCGGCACGGCACTGGGCGTCTTCGACTCGCGCGTGGTGGACGGCGGAGTGAACGGCGCCGGCTGGCTTACGCGCTTCACTTCGCGCCTGAGCGGCTGGTGGGACACCTGGATCGTGGACGGCGCGGTGCGGCTGACTTCATTCCTGGTCAAGATGTCCAGTTACCCGGTACGCACCCTGCAAACCGGGTTCGTGCAGTCCTACGCTCTGGTGTTCGTGATGGGCGTGGCATTGATTCTCGGTTATCTGGTGATGCGCTGACCTATGAACGAGCACTTGTTGAGCATCGTCCTGTTTACGCCGCTGGCCGGTTTTGCGGTGCTGATGTTTCTGCCGGGCGCGAAGAAGAACCTCATCCGCATCTGGGCCAACATCGCGGGCCTGGCCGGTTTCGCCGTCTCGCTGCTTCTACTGGCCCGCTTCGATAAGAACGCAGCGGGCTTCCAGATGGTGGAGAAGGCGGACTGGATCCCGAGCCTGGGCGTCAAGTACTTCCTGGGTATCGACGGTATCAGCTTGCTGCTGGTCATGCTGACCACGCTGGTCGGATACCTGGCGATCCTCGCCAGTTGGAGTTCGATCCAGGAACGCGTCAAGGAATACTACGCCATGTTCCTGCTCCAGCAGGTGGGCATGATCGGCGTGTTCCTCTCGCTCGATTTCTTCCTGTTCTATGTGTTCTGGGAGGTGGTGCTGGTGCCGATGTACTTCATCATCGGCATATGGGGAGGGCCGAGAAAGCTCTACGCGGCCATCAAGTTCTTCCTTTACACACTGGCCGGCAGCGTGCTGATGCTGCTGGGCATCCTGACGCTGTACTTCCAGCACTTCAAGCAATTCGGATTCTACACCTTCGACATCTCCGCGCTGATGCAGCTCGACATGCCGCTGCACCTGGAGCAGTGGGTGTTTTGGGCCTTCTTCCTCGGTTTCGCCATTAAAGTTCCGATGTTCCCGTTCCACACCTGGCTGCCGGACGCGCACGTCGAGGCGCCCACCGCCGGCAGCGTGGTCCTGGCCAGCGTGCTCCTGAAAATGGGCACCTACGGCTTTATCCGTTTCTCGCTGCCGTTGCTGCCGAAAGCGGCGATCGACCCGTGGATCGTGCAGACGCTCGCCGCGCTCTCGATCATCGGCATTCTGTACGGCGCTCTGGTCAGCCTGATGCAGCAGGACTGGAAGAAGCTGGTGGCCTACTCCTCGGTGAGCCACCTGGGGTTCTGCACGCTGGGGATCTTCGCGATGAATCCCAACGGGATCGCGGGCAGCGTCATCCAGCAGATCAACCACGGCATTTCCACCGGCATGCTCTTCCTGATTGTGGGCATAGTTTATGAACGCCGCCACACCCGCGAGATCAAGGAGTACGGCGGCCTGGCTCACGTGATGCCCATGTACTCGGTGGTCTTCGCAATCGCCATGTTGAGTTCCGCGGGCCTGCCGCTGCTCAACGGCTTCGTGGGCGAGTTCACGATTCTGCAGGGCGCGTTCGAGGCCAGCCGCGCCTGGGCGGCCTGCGCCGTGCTCGGCGTGATCTTCGGCGCCGCGTACCTGTTCTGGCTTTACCAGCGCACCATGCTCGGCGAGGTGACTAATCCGAAGAACCTGAAGCTGCCGGATCTGAACCTGCGCGAGTGGGCGGTCTTCCTGCCTCTCATTCTCTGGGCGTTTTGGATCGGCGTTTATCCCAAGCCCTATTTCGAGATCCTCGAAAAGCCGGTGGCGCAGATTGTGGAGCGCGTCCGGCCGGGATACTTTGCCGGCCAGGCTGCGCACAACGTCGCGGAGGTAAGCGTCCGATGAATGCTCTGTACACTTCCACCGATCATTTCGTTCTGATTCCGGCCATCATGCTGGCGCTGTTCGGATGCGCGGTCCTATTGTTCGATTTTCTGGTTTTCCCCGAACCGAAGCAGCGCAAATACCTGATTTTGTTCGTGGCGCTCGGCGAAGCGTTTTGCGGGTACGGTTTGTGGCGTCAGCAGGGCTTTCTCGCCTCGCAGGGCGTGGCCGAAATCACCGCCTTCAACGGATCGGTTACCATCGACGGCTTCGCCATTTTCTTCAACTGGCTCTTCCTGGTGACGGCCATGATCGTGAGCCTGATCAGTTATCGCTACCTGGAAATCGAGGGAGAACATCACGGCGAATACTACGGCCTGATCATGCTGGCGCAGTGCGGCATGTTTTTCCTGGCTTCCGGCACGGACCTGATCACGCTCTTCATCGGCCTCGAGCTGATGGCGCTGTGCTTCTATGTGATGGTGGGCTTCCTGCGCGGCGAAAGGCAATCGAACGAAGCCGCCATGAAGTATCTGCTGCTGGGCGCGTTCTCGAGCGGATTCCTGGTTTACGGCTTCTCCGTGCTGTACGGCATCGCCGGATCCACGAAACTGCGCGACGTGGCCGCTGCCGTGGCCATGCGCGAACCGAGCGATCCGATGGTGCTGCTGGCCCTGGCAACCTCCGCTGTCGGATTGCTGTTCAAGATTTCCGCCGTGCCTTTCCATATGTGGGCGCCGGATGCGTAT
>CAZLOS010000227.1:0-5684 GCA_964561215.1 uncultured Solibacteraceae bacterium
AGTTCACGGGAAAGGAACGAGGCGATGCGCTCAGCGAGAACGGCCTCGATTACTTTGAGAGCCGTTATTTCAGTTCGGCTCAAGGTAGGTTTACGTCACCGGATTCGATGCTCGCCAAGAAGGAATGGCTGGCTGATCCCCAACGCTGGAACAGGTACGCCTACGTCCGGAACAACCCCCTGCGATACATTGATCCGAACGGCGAGGATTTGGTCATCTACACGTTCTACGGGCAGGATCTGACCGAGGAACAAAAGAAGTACATTCAGGCGAACATGAAGCAGATCCAAGCCGCGATCACCGAGAAGTTCAAGAAGGCTGGCGTCGATAAGGTCGAGTTTCGCGACGGAAGCACTCTCAGTCAGAAACAAATCGGCAAGATTCTCCAGAACGGCCAGAGCATGGAAACGACTGGCATTGGCCTGCTGAACTTCGCCAACAAGTCCATCGGCGGCTACGCCAGCGGCACGGATACCAGGGGCGTAACGGCATCGGACAGCAGGTCGGCGGTTTTCCTCGGTCGCCTCCAGCCGGGTCTCGACCTGTCAAATCCTGATGACGTGAACGCCATGAATTTCAGAATGGGTGAGGTGGGATCCCACGAACTGGGACATGGCCAAGGGTTTGAGTCCGACAGCGCAACATGGAACTTCGTCAAGGGCATCTTCGGTCAGGGAAACCTGATGGGCGAGGGTCAAGGCATGCCATCCCGGCCGAAGAGCTTCGATCCGACTCAGGACAAGACGCAAAGGGCCATCAGGGAAATCAACAAGATCGGTGACAACACGCCGAAGCCGTGAGGCAAATGCTTATGGGGAAACTTTTGAAGGGTATCCATATAGCGCTGCTTTCGCTGTTCACGATCTATGCTGGCGAAGAGATCGTGCGATGGGGTTTGAAGATCGTAAATCCGGCGCATGAAAGCGTGAGGTTCTGGCGTCCCGGTCCAGGCTTGCTCGTGATCGCGGTCAGCTTCATTTTGCTGTTGGGGATTCTCGCGTGCTCGACCGGAATCGTGAAGAATCCATCCTGGCGGTTGTTGGGGCTACTCCACGGGCTATGGCTGGTCTGCTTCACTTGGTTCGGTTGGTTTAGCGTGGGGGGGCCCTTCAGGCTTCAGGAGCTTGTAGGTGTTGACTTATCGGATCCCGCAGCAGTCAGCCGCGCAGAAACGGTTCATCTGCTTGAGTCCTTGGCCGCATTCGCGGTCATGGTGTTAATAAGTTCGCTCCCGCTGCTGCTGCGCTGGATTGGTAGCCATAGAAGGCCGGGGGGAGGTTCGAACATTCCCGGCGACGCTCCCAATCCAGCTTTTCAGCACCGTTGATTATGTCGGCCGCCTACTTCCCGTCCCCGCCCGGCGCGGCGCGTAGCCGTCGCATCTGGCAGGCGTGGGAGCAGTACTGGCGGTCGCTTCTGCCGGCGCTCCGCAGGAACCATCGGCCGCAGTTCGGCGCCGGGCAGCGGGAGCACGTGATCATGCCGGCGATCTCTTCGGCGAAGCGTTGCCAGATGGCGTCGATGAGCCTCATGGGCCGATGGCGGATCACGAACTGAGATGGCCCTTCGTCGGGCGGCGCGGTTAGCTCATACCGGCCGCCGGCCATCTTTTCCGTTACCCTCCGGCCCAGATGTTCGCGCGCCAGGCGGGATAGCTCTTTTCCTTTAGCCGCCTGGTGCTGGGGGAGGAGACGGCGCAGCCCGGCCGCATCCTCCGCTGCAATCGCATCCCACAAGGCTGTCGCATTCCGCAACGCCCGAATCTCGCGATGCCAAATGTCCACCGGCTCCGGTGGCAGGGTCTTGCCCGTGGCGGTCAGCAATCCGTAGAAACCGGCCAGGCGGAGCACCTAGTCGTGGCGGCAGTCGGCCAGGATGCGGTGGAGGCAAGGCTGCTCGGCGCAGGGGTTGGTGACGGTCAGGTCGTCGTGCGCCCAGACTGGGACCAGCCAGTCGGTGGTGATGACCGCGCTATCGGGCGTCTTCCCCTTGCGGCGTTCCAGCTTGAAGCCGCCGGCTGGAACCCAGGTTTCAAACAGGACAGTACCATTCTCCATAAATGTGACGGATAATTTTATCAGCCGTCACGGTCGGCAGGCCCGCCACAGGGGTGGCCACGGCTGGCGCACGGGGCGCGAAGGGCGCGTTTTCCGGCGCGAGGTGGTAGTGCCAGGCCACCGGGACCACTGGAGCGCCGGAAAAGAGGTTGATACGTTGATAGCCCCTCATGCCCGGCGTGCCGGGGCACGGCGGGAGCGGAGCCGGGGGATGCGGCGGCGAAGTTCCTGTTCCACAGCGGCGGCGAGCGGGCGGTCGCGGCGGGAGTGGCGCAGGAGGTAGCGGAGGTCGTCGAGATCGAGGGCGGTGATGGGCGCGCCCGCGAACTTCGGGACCGTGCGCGGGATCAGGAACTCAGCCACGGGTGGCTCCGTTCTGCTGCGGGTGCTGGTCGAGGTACTGCTGGTAGAGATGCGGGTTCTCCTTCAGCGCCTGCACGTAGGCCTGCGCGAAGGTGATGTGCCGGGCGGCGGCGATCTGTTTGGCCATGGCGTTCAACTGCTGCTCGGCGTTGCCGCTGGCGGGCGCGGGCCTGGCGGCGGTGGGCCGCAGGGACTGCATGCCGGGCGGGGTCGGGTCGAGGTGCGGGTTCTGGCGCTGGGCCTCTTTCATCGCTTCGTAGCGGCCGGGGTAGCGGCCTGTCGCCATCAGTTCATCGGTGTAATCGCAGAGCGTGTCCCAATCGGTTTGCATCATCGGTTTCCTCCATTCGTTCGTTGGTCGATATCTTCGTAGCCGTTCTGGCGCAGCCAGTCGGAGTAGGTAATGCCGGGCGGTTTCATCACGGCGGCGATGTGGCGGCGCCTGGCAGTGGGCCGCACGCCCTGCTCGATCTGGTCGAGGAGCCTACGGCCCCGGACCGGATCGAGCGACGCCAGCAGGCGATCATGCAGCGTCATCGTTCACCTGCGGTCCGGTGAAGCCTTCCATGTGCCTGGCGATCTCCAGGCGCAGCGCGACCAGCCGGTTGTAGAGCGCGGCGGCATCGGGATGCTCGCGCCAGTTCATGCGCTTGGGGTTGGCGAGGTTGCAGTGGGGATCGTCGGCGGTGGGCAAGTACAGGCCGCGAAGCACGGCATGAAGCCGGTTATGGCCGAGCGCAGTGGCGACGGCGGCGGTGAGCCGGAGCGTGTCGAGGAACGCCGCCACGGCGGGGTTGTACACCATGTCGGTGAACGCGGCGGCCTGGGTGTGCTGCCAGTCGCGCCAGGCCACGGCCAGATCGTGACGGGACTGCGTGGCGCTGCCGGTGGCTTCGCGGAGCCGGGACTCCAGAAACCCGGTGACAGACCGCACGATCCCGGCCCTCCTCAGCGATAGGCCTCGCGGCGGTTTTTGACGGCGTGGATGTGCAGGGTGGCGGGGTGTGCGACCTCGTGCGTGGGGGCGACGTTTTCGACCTCGGGGGGTCTGGTTTACGCCTATGACGACGCCGGGAACCTGACGCAGCGCAAGAACGCGAAGAGGCGGGTGACGCTGTATTCGCCGGCCAGCAATCCGATCGACGCGTTGAACCGGGTGCGGCGGATGGAGTACCAGGGAACGGAAGCGACGCCGGCGGTGGACTTCAGTTATGACACGTGCCGGCGTGGTAAGTTGTGCACGGTGGCGAACCCGGTGGCGAGCCGGACTTACAGTTATGATCTGATGGGCCTGGTAACATCGACGGGGCAGTTGATGGCGGGGACGAGCACGACTTACACGACGAGTTACAGTTACGATCTGGCGGGAAACCGGGAGTCGGTGGGGTATCCGTCGGGGCGGACGGTGACGACGTGCCACGACACGGCGAACCGTGCGCGGAAGGTGGTGAACGGGACGGCCGCATCGACGGACGCCTATGTGCAGAGCGCGAGCTACGCGGCGGCGGGCGGGGCGCAGGTGCTGCGGTGGGGCAACGGGCTGTACGAGCGGACGGTGCGGAACGCGCGGCAGCAGGTGACGGGCGTCGGGTTGGGGACGGCAGCGACGGCGGTGGCGGGGTATCGGAGTGGGGATGTATGGTGGGTGGAGAACCGGTATGCGGACTGGGGACAGAACCCGCCGAACAACAACGGGAACGTGCTGGGGCAGGTGGAGGTGATGCCGAAGAAGGCGGTGCTGGGCGGGACGCTGACGCTGGCGACGACGCACGGCTATGACAGCCGGAACCGGCTGGCGGGGACGCAGGAGACGACGGCGGGGGAGAGTCCGGCGGCGGGGGAGAGTCCGGCGGCGGGGGAGAGTCCGGCGGCGGCGTGGAACTGGGGCTTGGAATACGACGCGTGGGGAAACCGGTGGACGGCGGTGGGGACGACGGTGGCGCCGGCGCTGGGGATGCCGGCGGCGAGCGACTGGTACGACGCGGGGACGAACCGGCTGGCGAAGTCGTCTGGGGGAGTGGCGCTGAGCGCTTCGGCGTACGACGCGGCGGGGAACCTGCAGGCGCATCCGGACTTCGGGCAGATGAGCTACGATGCGGAGAACCGGCTGGTGCAGTGGAGTTCGGGCGTGAGGGTGGCGACTGGGATTACAAACGGAAGGGAAGAGAATACGAAGAGTTCGGCAACTTCAACTACGGAGTTACGGGGAGCGCGTTGTCAATCCCGTACTGCGTCAGTCCGAATGCCGCTGGAATTGTGGGAATCAGTAGCAACGTCATCACGATGGCCGAACGACTGCTGAGGAAATTGAAGGGGGATGACAAAGCGCCACTTCCAAAATGGTGGATTGAGGGGCTTCCGCTTGTCAAACACCCCTTTGGGGACCAGAGCAAGGATGCCGTCGCCATCTCGGCTGGCTATGGATTCTATAGTGCCAAGGCGGAGGGCAAGTGCCAATGAAGTGGCAAGCTGTTGGAGTGCTGATTCTGCTCGCTACGATGACAGGTTGCGGTTGCGGCGGGGAGAGACGAATCGTGAGTGTATCTCCTGACGGGCGCTTCGCGATCTGGCTTGATGTTTACGGCGGTTGCATGGGAGCTACGGATCCTCACCGGAGCCAATTGCTGGTGGAGGACAGATCAAGGAATGACGGGGAAAGGTGGTTGAGAGCGTGTAGTATCAATGGAGTGCCTAGGCCGGTCGTAAGATGGAACGCACTGCGTTCGGCGGAGATCGACCTCTATGTGACTAACCTCCCGGTAATTAGTGAACCGATAGTAGAGCTTAGAGGATTGAAGCTAGCAATTCGAGAACTTCTAGAAGACGATGCTCGCCCGACCTCGCCCGTTGAGAGAAAGACTAAGGGAAGATGAGGCCCGGACGAAGCGTTTCCAGGCGATGGTGACAGACGGGACGATTCCGTCGCGCAGACCGAGGCGGCGGAGGCAGCGTGTTCGGGCACGGGCGAACTGCTGGCGCAGATGAGCTACCTATGATTGTGTCAACTGAATTCCGCTCTCTTTCGTGAATTTCTTTGCTGAGTCATTGGTGTTCGTCCTTCGCCTCCCCCAGGGCCGGTAAGGCAACCCGGGGTATTCCGGCGGTTTCTGCCTCGGGCGGCGCCGCGGCACCGGACGCCGGGCCGCGGCCGCGCGGCGTCCTCACGCGCCGGCGGATGGCCTCGGCGTACGCGGCAGTCCCGGTCCGCGCCAGCATCCGGCGCTCGCCCTGGCTCGCCGGCGCCAGGGGCGGCAACTGCTCGCC
>CAZLOS010000228.1:0-5536 GCA_964561215.1 uncultured Solibacteraceae bacterium
CCAGCGGGTAACTCACCGTCCACACACCCCAGTAGTCGCTCAGGTTCTCGACGAAGATCCGCCATCGCGCAATGCCCGAGTCCGGCGGCAGATCCACGGTCACTTTCACCGTCACCGACCGGTCCTCCAGCCACCAGCGCAGGTCGTTCCACTCCATCACCGCGCGCTGCGATCCATCAGCCATGCGGTCGATGCGCGCATAATTGCACGGTTTGTAGTTGTTGTTCATCGGCCGCACTTGCGTGCCGCGTCCGAAGCTCACTTCCCACAGCAGGTGCTTGCCGTCCACCGGACCCACGTGATTGAACCCGCCCACGCGGTCGATCATCGCGGCGAGTCCCATGCCGCCCGGTTCAAACTCCAGCCGGACGAACTTGTTTTCGAGCGTAAGCCCCTTGGAGGGATCCACCACGGCCGCTTGCACAGCCATGGCATAGAACAGTGCGAGCAGGATTCTGGTTTTCATCCGCAAGGCAGCATATCAGCCTGCGGCCACTGTGCGCTACCGTGCCGAAATCTCGATGACCCGCAGTTGCCTGGGGCCGAGCGTCTCAGCGCGTTGGATGGCACCCGCCGCGCCGCCCAACGCTTGTGTGCCTTCCGGCGCCAGGGACGACAGCGCGTACGCACCGCCCTTCAAGCCATATTGCGCGGGATCCACGCGCCAGGTGAAGGGGATCTCTTGATCCGAGTAATTCGCCAGCAGCACGGCCAGCTTCCCATCTTCGGCCTGCCACAGCCGGCCCTCGGCCAGAGGTGCCTTGCCGCGGTGCTTCTGATTCCAACCGAACTGGTCGCTCGTGAATTGTGGAACCGCTGTGGAGGACTCAATCGGTGCGATCAGCCGCCCGTAGGTCAGGTATTGATTCGCGGCCACTCGATAACGCGCACACTGGCGGAAATAAGCGGCTTTCTCGGCATGTGCCGGCTTGAACAGTGTAAAGCTCATCCAGCCGTTCTGCCGTCCATCGAGGAGCGCCTGCCCTTGCGCGAAACGGAACAGGCGCGCGTCCTGATTGATGTCGCAAGGGCTGCCGAAGAAGATCGTGTACCCGGAGTAAACCACTTCCATCAGCGGGATTTCCCAATCCGTCGGCAACGCCCATGTGAGGTTGGCGTCCAAAACATCGAAGAAGACTTCATCGGCTCCTTCAGACGTGATGACCGCGTTGCGTCCACCCTTGCTGGCCACGTTCTTGATTTTTCGCAGAAGTTCGCGGTTTCCCGTGGCCCAATAGTGCCCACCGCCCACGGGGTGGCCGTGTTTCGGATTGAAGCAGAGATCGTGCCTCATCGCCGAGATCTGATCCACATAGACGCCGTTCACCCCTTCTTCGCCAATCAGCTTCTCCACCACGGTAGAAATCGCGTCGTGCCAGAACACGGTCGCCGGGCACATGGCGAGCAAGCGGCCCGCCTGCTCGGAGTACTTCGTCATGCGCAGGCCTCCGCCTTCATCCATGATGGCGTGGGGAGCGAACCGGTCGAAGTCCTTGATGTTCATATCGGCGCTGGAGCCATTGATATAAGGCATGACGAGAAGCCCGCGACTTACCAAGTCCTTCACGCGCTCCTTGAACTCCGGCTTGGCGGGCAGGAAGTGGGGGTACTCGTTGTCGAATGGCATGTGGTGCCACATGTACCAATGCAGACCCATCGGCGTGCCCAGCATCCGCGGCGCCTCGACGAACGGTTGATTCATTTGGGCCGGCGTGCCTTTGGCGTCGTTCCATTCCCAACCGTCCTGCGCCCAAGCGCCCAGGTCCTTCACGATCTGCGGCACGTCCGCTCGCCGTGAAAGCGGACCCGCCTGCGCCCACTTCTGCTTCAGCGCCCATTCCCGGTAATGGTGGGCGGCGCCAACCCAGTTCCCCTGGTATACGCCGAACTCGATCGGATGATAGTCCGGCCAGTCCGAGCCCGCCACGCCCATGTTGTCGGCGTAGTGCACCACGGCTGCGCGCGCTCCCGGTTCCACCAGAAAATCCTTGGCGCGCGCATCCGGATCTTGTGTGCCGAAATATGCCGAGTTCTTTCCTGCGGTCAGCGCCATGAACTGCATCGGCCAGCCGCCGGATGGATAGCGCTGTTCGATCTTCTCCTTCCACGCCTTGAGCAGGTGGCCGCCGCTGGCGAACACCGGGCGCGCGATGTCATAGCCGCCGGCCGCTGGGAAGCCGTTCACCAGCGGGTAACTCACCGTCCACACACCCCAGTAGTCGCTCAGGTTCTCGACGAATATTCGCCATCGCGCAATCCCCGAATCCGGAGGCAGTTCCACGGTCGCCTTCACTGTCACCGACCGGTCCTCCAGCCACCAGCGCAGATCGTTCCACTCCATCACCGCTCGTTCGGTGCCGTCGGCGAGGCGGTCGATGCGTGCGTAGGTGCATGGCTTGTAGTTGTTGTTCATCGCCCGCACCTGGGTGCCGCGTCCGAAATTCACTTCCCACAGCAGGTGCTTACCTTCTACGGGACCGATGTGGTTGAACCCGCCCGCGCGGTCGATCATCGCCGCCAGCCCCATGCCGCCAGGTTCGAACTCCAACCGGACGAACTTGTTCTCGATCGTCAGGCCCTTGGACGGGTCAACGACGGCCGCCTGTACAGCCATCGTGAACAGCAGTGCGAAGAAGAATCTGGTTTTCATCCGCAAGGCAGCATATCAACCTGCGGTCCTCTCGGCAAGGGTGTTACGATGTCCGCGATGATCCTTCGTCTCACCTTTGCGATTGCCATCTGCGCGCTTTTGCCAGCGCTCGCCCAAGTACCTGCGGTCGACTCGCGCGTGAACGATGTGCGCCACACCAATTACCACTTCCAGATGACCGGGTATCCGACGCTCGCAGCCTGGGAAGCGCGCAAAACGCAGCTCACCCGCCAGGTGCTGTCGGCCGCGGGTCTGCTCCCGATGCCCGAGCGCACCCCGCTCCATCCACGGATCTTCGGGCGCATCGAACACCCCGAGTACTCGGTCGAAAAGGTGCTGCTGGAAACCTGGCCGGGCTTCTATCTCGGCGGCAACCTCTACCGTCCCAAAGGGCGTGCCGGGAAACTCCCGGCCATCGTGAATCCCCATGGTCACTGGTCCTACGGACGGCTCGAACAGTCGCCTAACTACTCGGGCCAGGCGCTGGCCGGAACGCTCGCGCGCCAGGGCTATGTCGTCTTCGCTTACGACATGCTGGGCTACAACGACACGGCGCAGACACCACACACGTGGAGCGGATCCCGGGAGCAACTCTGGAGTTTCACACCCCTTGGACTACAACTATGGAATTCCATCCGCGTGGTGGACTTCCTGCTCTCGCTCACCGAGGTCGATCCGGAGCGCATTGGCGCGACGGGGGCTTCCGGCGGCGGCACACAGACGTTCCTGCTCACCGCCGTGGATTCGCGCGTGAAGTACGCTGCGCCCGTGAACATGGTCTCCGCCATCATGCAGGGCGGATGCGGGTGCGAGAATACGCCGGGCTTGAGGATCGGCACCAATAACATGGAGTTCGCGGCCATGATGGCCCCGCGCCCCATGCTTCTGGTTGCGGCCACCGGCGATTGGACCAAGAATGTTCCCCGCGAGGAGTTTCCCGCCATCCGCAAGATTTACGCGCTCTATGGCAAGCCTGACAACGTTGAGGCCCAGCAGTTCAACTACGGCCACAACTACAACCAGGACAGCCGTGAGGCCGTCTACCGCTTCTTCGCGAAACATATGCTGGGCGCTTCCGGCACTTCCAACTTCGCCGAGAAGAATCCGCGCGTGGAAGGCCTGAAGGATATGCTGGCCCTGCACGGCCTCGCGCTGCCGGAGAACGCTCTCACCTTCGAAAAGCTGTTCGCATCCTGGCGCGAATCCTCGGTGCGCCAGCTCGCCGCTGTCTCCGATCCTCAAACGCTGCGCGACAACCTGCGCCTGGCACTCGCCGCCGAATGGCCTGCGAACGTCGCCAGCGAGATCAAAGGGGATGCAATCGTGTTGAGTCGCGTGAGCGCTTCCGATCGCGTCACGGGCCTGTGGTTTGCCGGTAAGGGCACCCCCGCGCTCATTATCGATCCGGCAGGGGCAGCGGCCGCCCGCAAGAACGCCAGCGTCGAGGAACTGTTGCGAGCGAAGCGCCCCGTCCTGCTCATCGACGCGTTCCACGCGGTCCGCACCCGGACCGGCGGCCATTTCACTACATTCAATCCGACCGACGACGCCTGCCGTGTCCAGGACATTCTCACTGCCCTGGCCTGGCTTCGCGCGACGTCATCCGCCACACCCGAGTTGATCGGCCTCGACAAAGCCGCCATCTGGGCCACCTTCGCCGCAGCCGCCGCGCCCGTGGAATTGAAGCTCGGCGCCGACCTCGGTTCCTTCAAAGGCACCGATGAGGAGTTCGTTTCCACTTTCTTCGTGCCTGGCATCCAGCGCGCGGGCGGGCTCGACGTCGCGCGCAAACTCATCGCCAATCGTAAGTAACCGCTCATGGGGAGGTTGCCTATGCGCTCCGTGTCTCTCGTCGCTGTGTTCGCTGTGGCGGCCGTCGCGCAATCGAACGCCGAAATGCGCCGCGACTTCGCCGATCCGCCTTCCGAATTCCGTCCCATGCCTCTCTGGGTGTGGCACGACGAAATGCGCTGGGAACGCCTCGGCGAGCAGCTCGCGCAGCTCAAGCAACAGGGCTTCGGGGGTGTCTTCGTGCATCCGCGTCCCGGCCTGATGACCGAGTACCTGGGCGAGGAGTGGTTTCGCCTGTGGCGCCGGTCGGTCGAGGAGGGCAAGCGCCTGGGCCTCATCATCAACATCTACGACGAGAACAGTTACCCGGCCGGCTCTGCCGGTGGACACGTGCCGGCGCGCGCTCCCGACGCCGTCGTGCAGGCCGCGCAGCCGCTTCTCGACGTCGCTAGGGCGCGCGTCCGCTGGAATCCGCAGACTACGGTGAGCGTTTTTGCCGTCACGAAGGACGCAGCAGGTGAGATCGTCTCCGCCCGCCGGCTGCGTGGACCGTCGGAGATCAAGCCCAACGAGACCTACACCGTCTTCAACATGTACCGTTCGCAGGCCACGCCGTGGTACGCCGACTTCCCCTACGTGGATCTCACCAATCCCTCGACCGGTCGCATGTCCCTGGAGACCACCTTCGAACCATACAAGAAGCATGTCGGCGACGAGTTCGGGAAAACCGTCCGCTGGGCTTTCGATGACGAACCGCTGCTCACCTCAGGCGTCGCATCTGCGGGCACCGTCCAGGGCGTGCCGCTCAGCTACAACACGCTCGCCGAGTTCCGCAAGCGCAACGGCTACCTATGATTGTGTCAACTGAATTCCGCTCTCTTTCGTGAATTTCTTTGCTGAGTCATTGGTGTTCGTCCTTCGCCTCCCCCAGGGCCGGTAAGGCAACCCGGGGTATTCCGGCGGTTTCTGCCTCGGGCGGCGCCGCGGCACCGGACGCCGGGCCGCTGCCGCGCGGCGTCCTCACGCGCCGGCGGATGGCCTCGGCGTCGGGCTGCCACACGCGCGGCAGGTAATCCAGGCGCAGCAGGTGGGCCG
>CAZLOS010000229.1:0-5387 GCA_964561215.1 uncultured Solibacteraceae bacterium
ACGGCGCGTTGACTGACTGCTTTCGAGCCAGACCGCGGTCGGCGGCAGGCGGCCACTTCCAGGCACCCAGTCGGCGCGAGTTTGCCGCTATGGACGACCGGTTTTGAAGTGCATCTGCCAAAGCTCATTGCCCAGTGGCGGTCCCGTCTCGCAGTGCGCCATGGTTCAATGCAGGCAACCTGCCTTGTTCTAAGATTTGGCGGTCAATGATTGCTGATCTAACCGAGCTCGCACGCCCAGCCCCATGCCCCTTGCACGCACTGAACCGCCCGCCCGTCGTCGAGGTCGTCCATCGACTGCACAAGCTGCGCTGCTGGAGGAGCATGTGCTCGCCACGGCCACGACGCTCTTTCTCGAGCGAGGCTTCGGCCGCACGACCCTGGATCTGGTGGCGCAGCAGGCCGCGGTGGGCAAGTCGGGGCTCTACGCGCGCTACCCGAATAAGGGCGCCTTGTTCACCGCGGTGGTCGACCGCTCAATCCAGACCATGTTCAACGACATGCAAGCGGTGCACAACGACCCGGACATCGGGCAGCGCCTGCAACGGGTAGGCGAGGGCCTGGTCGAGGGCATGTTGCACCCGCGTTGCGTGGCGCTCATGCGGATCACTGCCGCCGAGGCAGAGAACTTCCCCAATCTGGCGCTGTCGGCGTACGAGGTGAGCTTCAAGGGCGCTGTGCGCCAGGTACTTCGGGCACTCGGTGTGCAGGACCGGGTGGATGCCGACGTCGAACAGATACGCCTGGCCGAGCGTTTCGTGGAAATCGCCGTACAGCCGCTGTCCTTCCAGGCTGCTTTCGGGGTGGACGCAACGCTGCTGCGGCTGCGCGCCTCGGCGTGCGTGCGCGACGCGGTGAGGCTACTGCAAGCCGCCAGAACCCTGGACACACCTGAGGTTTGAGTTCGCGCACAGGCTGGAGTAAGCCATAAAAGGACGAAATCGTCCAATAATGCTAAGCTGTATGGATCTGCACTGAATTGGATGACCTCGAATGGTTGCAATGCCTGCCCCGATCACCGCTGCTGCCAGCCGCGTCAGCCCCCATGCGGGTCATCCTGGCCACGTCCAGCGCTTGGATGCCGTGTACGACGCGCTCAGTCGCACCTACCCAACCTTCGACCAGACCGACGACCCCTGGATGACCAACGGTCTGTCGAGCACGCCGTTTCGGTGTCTGGTTTCCGTTTGCCTATCGACCATGACCATCACGCCCCGTGTGGTCAAGGCCTGCGTCCCACTCTTCGAACGCGTGTCCAGCTTCGAGGAGCTGCTGGCACTCGACGACGAAGAACTGCGGGCGATCATTAAGCCGGTAGCGCACTACAACCGCAAAACAACGAATCTGAAAATCATGTGCCAACAGATCCTTCGGGACTTTGATGGCCATATTCCTGATATCCACGAAGACCTGATGAAGCTACAAGGCGTCGGCCGCAAGGTGGCCGACATCATGATGAACTTCATCTTTGGCCAAGACACCATCGCTGTGGACACACACGTACTGCGCGTTCTGAACCGACTCGAGATCGTACGCACCGCCGTGGCCGAAGAGGCGGCCGACCAGATCAACGCTTTGACGCCGGGCCGCTACAAGCGCCACGCCCACGAGTGGTTGATCCAGCACGGCATGCAGATGTGTACGGCGCGCAACCCGCGCTGCAATGGCTGCTGTGTGGCCAACTTGTGTTCGCACACAGTGGCCAGCACGACGGCTTGAGCGCTCATGCCCGTCGCACCGACCACGGCGGTCGACCTGCTGCCGCAAGTCGTCTGGTTTAAGCGCGACCTCCGGGTGCAGGACCATGCGGCGCTGGCATGCGCCATGGCAGCAGGGCCCACCCTGTGCGTCTATGCCGTCGAGCTGAACTATTGGGACCAGCCCTGCACGAGCGACCGCCAGTGGCAGTTCGTGCGTGAATGCTTGATCAGTCTGGACGCGCAGTTGAACGTGTTGGGGACCGCGCTTGAGGTGCATGTGGCGCCGGTCATCCAGATGCTGGATGTCTTGCATCTGAGGCTCGGCCCGTTCGCCTTGCACAGCCACCAGGAGACCGGCGGGCTCTGGACTTTCGAGCGTGACCGCGCGGTTCTGGCATGGTGCCAGAGCCATGGCGTGCGCTGGCATGAGTACGTGCAGAACGGTGTCGTCCGCCCCGTGTCGCGCCGCGGTCGTCGTTTCAGGGAGCACTGGCAGGCCTGGGCGACAGAGCCACTGACGCAGCTGCCGGCCCAGGCGGAGTGGCTGCAACCTGCCAGCGGACCTCCTTCAGAGGTGCTTCCTGCCGCCGTCAAGCAGGACCCCTTGCCTTGCCCTGGAAGGCAGTTGGGCGGCTTTCAGCATGCGCGTGACCTGCTGGACAGCTTCCTGGCCAAACGGGGCGAGGGCTACTCAGCGCACATGAGCGCCCCAGCCACGGCCGAGCGCGGTTGCTCGCGTCTGAGCCCCCACATTGCTCACGGCAGCCTGAGCCTGCGGCAGATTGCTCAAAGCGCACTGCAAGCCAGCGAAGCTGCCCCGCGCGGGCACTGGCACCGCCACCTGAACAGCTACGTGACTCGGCTTTGGTGGCACTGCTATTGGCTCCAGGTGCTGGAGAACCGGCCCGACATGGAGCGCCGCGCTCTGGTGCCCGAGATGGAGAAGCTGCCACGGTCAATGGACTTGCAGCGATTCGATGCCTGGCGCTTGGGCCGCACTGGCTGGCCCATGGTGGACGCGTGCATGCGGTTCCTGCACCACCACGGTTGGCTGAACTTCCGCATGCGGGCAATGCTGGTCACGGTGGGCACGCACACGCTGGGCTTGCCGTGGCGGCCGGTGGCGGACTGGCTGGCCCAGTTGTTCGTGGACTTCGAGCCTGGCATCCACTACCCGCAGATCCAAATGCACAGCAGCATGGCTGCCAGCCCTGTCCTGCGCCTGTACAACCCTGTCACTCAGGCCCGTGAACTGGACTCAAAGGGAGACTTCGTCCGCTGCTGGGTCCCTGAGCTTCAGCAGGTCCCCGATAGTTGGATTTTCTTGCCATGGAGCATGCCGACGCCGGCACGCCTGCGCTACGGCTTGGTCGATGGTGCCGACTATCCGCTGCCGCTGGTGCAGTTCGAGCAGGCGCATCGATGTGTGAAGGCCGATATCGCCGCGCTACGGTCGAGCCTGGATCTGCAGCCGGCGCAAGGGTTCAAGGAGCGAGCCGGGCGTCTGGCGCACGCCCGCCCCAAGGAGCGCCTGCAGCGACAGGAAGACGCGGCCAGGCCTTCACAACTCACCCTGTTTTAGATTGCCTCGGGTTCGCACGTGCGTCCGCGATTCGACTTATAGCTTCGCTGTCGGCCAGGAAGAGCCAGCTTCCTGGGTTCACCGGTCATTCGGGTGCGAAGTGACGAAGGGCAGAAGTGGGTCGAGGCTGTGTGAAAACACCGTGAACGATTTCGCCGGGCTTCTGTCTATGCATTAAGCATGAATCGAGGTGAGCGATGAGTCGATACATCGAAGGGAAGAGTCGGACACAGATGGTGTTGATGCCCGAATCACTGGATGACTTCGTTGGTGAAGACAATCCGGTGCGGGTGATCGACCTGTTTGTCGATGAACTGGACTTGCAGGGTCTGGGGTTCGCGTCTGCGCAACCTGCGGTCACGGGGCGGCCGGGCTATCACCCGGGCTTGCTGCTCAAGCTGTACATCTACGGTTATCTGAATCGAGTTCAGTCCAGCCGCCGACTTGAGCGGGAGGCCCAGCGCAACGTTGAAGTCATGTGGCTCACGGGGCACTTGGCGCCCGACTTCAAGACCATTGCCGATTTCCGTCGAGACAACGGCACTGGCATTCGCAACGCCTGCAAGCAGTTCATTGCGATATGCCGCGAACTGAACCTGTTCAGCCAGGCGGTGGTGGCCATCGATGGCAGCAAGTTCAAGGCCGTGAATAACCGGGACAAGAACTTCACCACACACAAACTCGAGCAGCGCATCAAGCAGATCGAGGAAAGTATCGACCGCTACATGCACGCCCTGGATACCGCCGATCGCACGCAGCTAGCGGAGACGGAAGCCAAGACGAAGAACCTGAAGGAGAAACTCGTCCGGCTCAGAAAGCAGATGCGTTACTTGCAGGAGATGGGTGAGCGCCTGCGCCAGGCGCCCGATGAGCAAATCTCGCTGACCGATCCGGATGCCCGCTCCATGGCGACCAGCGGCAGTGGCACCGGGATGGTCGGTTACAACGTGCAGATCGCCGTCGATACCGAGCATCACCTGATCGTCGCGCACGATGTTGTGAATGTCGGCCATGATCGTACGCAACTCGCCTCGATGGCCATGCAGGCGAAGGCGGCGGTAGATGAAGAAAACGTGGAAGTGCTTGCTGATCGTGGCTACTACAAGGGACCGGAAATCCTGGCCTGCGAGCAGTCAGGCATTACGCCCTTCGTGCCGATGACGATGACCAGCGATAACAAGGCGCGTGGCCTGTTTGACAAACGCGACTTCGTCTATCAACCCGATCGCGATGCGTACCGCTGCCCCAGCGGTCAGTTATTGCCGCGACATCATCAGTCTGTCGAGCAAGGGTTGGTCATCCACACCTATTACAACCTGAGCGCATCCATGCAGTGCCCCATCAAGGCGCGCTGCACAACCGCGGAAAAGGAGCGCCGAGTCCGGCGCGGGGAGCATGAGACCGTATTGGAGTCCATGCAGCGTCGCCTGGATGCCTGCCCCGGCAAGATGCGACAGCGGCGCAGCACGGTTGAACATGTGTTCGGGACACTGAAGTTCTGGATGGGCGCCACGCACTTCCTGACGAAAACTCGACCACGTGTGCAGACCGAGATGGGCTTGCACGTGTTGGCGTACAACCTACGCCGGATCATTAGTCTGTACGGTCCCAAAGGCGCAATGGATGTGCTGCGGTGGGCCGCGGCTTGATGTAGGTCCGCGCAATTTCTTGCCCGAATTGCATTGCTGGATGCCCTGCAGACGCAGATCACGCCCATTCGGCCGGAAATCCTCGCGCCTATCGCATCCGACGGAAATCTACCTGCTCGCATTCATTGCGATTGCGTTTCCACACAGCCTCGGTCGGGTGCCGTCGCGTGCGCAGTGTCAAAGCTGACATGACGAATACGTGAGAAGGGCTGATGCTCGCCGTCCGGTCAGGCTGTTGAGTCGCCCCTGCAGGAGTCACAGCGCTCGTATGTCACGCGCCATCCGAGACGTCAGTCGGCCTCATCATCCAGACCGGAACAATTTGAACGTGAACGCCCGGCTGCCATTGCCGTGATCGAAATGGCGGCTGGTGACACGACTGCTTGATCTACCCCGTTACGGCGTTGCGATTGGCCCCGGTCAGGATGACCGCGAGCGGGATGCCCTGGGCTTCGGT
>CAZLOS010000230.1:0-5299 GCA_964561215.1 uncultured Solibacteraceae bacterium
GGAGTTTCGCTTGCTCGGTGAACAACTGGCTCATGTCGATACCAACGCCGCAGATTCCGTAATCGCGTGCCCAGGTACACAGCATCTCGCCCGAACCGCTGCCGAGGTCGAGCACACGGGTCCCCGGTTCCAAACGCAACGCCGCGCCGAGAGTGGCGAGCTTTTCGGATGTGAATGGATTATGGATGCGATGAGCACTTTCGGTAACGTTGAAAATCCGTGGAATGTCCACTACAGAAATGCCTCACTTGTGAACGGATTTGGTACGCCACTGATGGTACCAAAGCATCGCTTGCATAAGCAGGTGCCCTCGTCTTCGCTGCGGCAGTCACATGCAGCCACAGCGTCGCTCGACTGGCCGAGGAATGGTTGGCGCTCTACGTGTGAGCGGTTAGTGAAAGTCGCGGCTATGCACGGCAAGCATAGCGGCTCCCGCGTTGAGCTTGCCGAGTTCCTTGGTCCAATCCCACACCTGATTGGCGACCACATGCAAGACCTGTCCTTCGCGCTGCACAACGCCCTGGCAGCCGATCAGTTGTCCATTGTGGACCGCACGGCGTGGAGCGGCACACCGAGCGTTTCTTTCAGCACCGCTTCCAGTGCCGCGCTTGGATAGACGACGGGCTCTTTTCCTTCACGTCGACGCAGATACGGATGCACCATATCACCCTGGATCGGGCCCGGCCGCACGATCGCCACCTCGATCACCAGATCGTAAAACTCCTTCGGCTTGAGCCGCGGCAACATGCTCTGTTGCGCGCGGCTTTCCACCTGGAAGACGCCGATGGAATCGGCCCGCTGCAGCATTTGGTAAACCGCGGGGTCTTCGTGCGGAACCGTAACCAGCGTGAGTTTGCGGCCGTAGTGCCGTTCGGGCAACTCGAACGCGCGACGAATGGCGGACAGCACACCAAGCGCGAGGATGTCCACTTTCATCATGCCCAGTTCATCCAGATCGTCCCTCTCCCACTGGATCACGGTGCGGTCTTCCATCGTCGCGCTCTCAATGGGAACGAGTTCATCGAGATGGCCGCGCGGCATGACGAATCCACCAACGTGCTGCGACAAGTGGCGCGGGAAGCCGACCAGCATTCTGGTGAGATGCAGCGTCTGGCGCAAACGCCGGTCAGTGAGATCGAGTCCCGCTTCCCGCACGTGCTCGTCAGCGACGCCCGCGTTGCTCCAACCCCACACCGACCCGGCCAGCGCACCGGTGACGTCATCGGAAAGCCCGAGCACCTTGCCCACTTCGCGGACCGCGCGGCGCGTGCGGCAATGGACAACCGTGGCGCTCAGTCCCGCGCGGTCCCGGCCGTATTTTTCGTAGATGTGCTGGACGACTTCTTCGCGGCGTTCATGTTCAAAATCGACGTCAATATCCGGCGGCTCGTCGCGCGCCGCCGAAATGAAGCGCTCGAACCGCAGTCCGCGCGCCACCGGGTCCACCTGCGCGATACCCAGGCGATAGCAGATCGCCGAATTTGCCGCCGAGCCGCGCCCCTGGTGCAGAATCCCCTTCTCGGTGGCGAACTTCACGATCTCGTGAACGGTGAGGAAGTACGGTGCGTACTCGCGCTGTTGGGCCAGCTTCAACTCGTGCCGGATTTCCTTGCTGACGGCCTCGGGAATGCCATTGGGAAAACGCCAGGCCGCACCAGCCCACGTGCGCTGCTCCAGGTCTTGAAAGGCAGACATGCCCGGATTGACAATTTCCTCGGGATACTCGTAACGCAGTTCATCGAGCGAGAAGCAGCAGGCATCGGCGATTTCGAGCGTGGCATCGAGCGCTTCGGGCCAAGCCGAGAAAAGTTCGTGCACTTGGCGCGCCGATTTCAAGTCACGCTCCGCGTTGGCCTGCAAGCGGAAACCGGCCGTTTCAAGCGTACAGCCTTCGCGAATGCACGTGAGTACGTCCTGCAGCGGGTTGCGCTCGTGTGCGTGGTAGAGCACGTCGTTGGTCGCGACCGTGGGCACGCCGATGGAACGCGCGAAGTCGGTGACGGTTTGTATCCAGTGCTTGTCATCACCCCGATAGGTGTGTGTCAGCGCCAGATGAAGTTGCTTCGGGAACAGCGCGGCGCAATTGCGTATGTGCGCCATCACCGCATCACTTAACACTGTGGGAAAAGGCAGGATGAAGCGCTGGCCATCGGCGTGTTCGGCGATGTCATTCAAACTGAGTTCGCATTGGCCTTTCCCGGCGCGGCGCTTACCGAGCGTCAACAGCCGCGTCAAACGCCCGTAAGGGGCGCGGTCGGTGGGATAGCACAGCAGACCTTCACCGTTTGTGAGATCGAGCCGGCAACCGACGATGAAGCGCGTGCGTGCCGTGGACGTCTTCTTCAGAAAGGTGTGCGCCAGCACGATGCCAGAGAGCGTGTTACGATCCGTCAGTGCGATGGCCGCGAGGCCGACTTCTGTCGCCGCTTTCATCAGTTCCTGCGGATGCGAAGCGCCGCGCAGGAAGCTGAAGTTCGACGAAACCTGCAACTCGGTGTAGCTGTGCGACGCACTCATGGCAGTTGCCCGTGCAGATACCAGCGCTCTGTGGGTTCAGCGCGCCGCGTCTTGCGGAAGATCCACAGGCGCGCACCCTGCTCGTCCTCAATGCGGTAATAGTCGCGCATGGACCAGCCAGCGCGCGGCTCGCGCCACCATTCGGGCGTGAGCCGCTCCGGTCCTTCGGCACGCACAATGCGGTGTAACTGCTGGCCGACGCGAATCCGCACCGGACACTTGCCGGGGACAATTTCGACCACCTCGATGGGCTTCGGCGGTTCAATCAAACACACCGGGCGAATGCGATGCTCAGGCCATGCCGCATTCTGCATTGAAGCGCCGGAGACCGGAACGAACTCAGTGGAAGACTCCGGCAGCAGGCTCTCGCGAATCCGGAAGCGGCTCACGTGGTCGAAGCCCAGCCGCAAACCGATCCGGTCCAGCAGTTCATCGAACGCCGTGTTCTCCGCTGCGCTTTCCTCGCACTGCGGCAACGCCATCTGCACCGGCGCAACGGTCTCTACATCGACAGCGCGCAATGTGACGACTTCGATGCCGAAACCGGCGTCGAGCGTACCCATCTTCTCCGAGAGCAGGCGCATGAGATGCGTGATCGACCGGCCCGGCTTGGAAGTGCGCACTTGCCGGTGGGTGGTGCTGCCGTCCACACGATGGCAAGTCAGATCGAAGCGCCGTGCGCCGCGATGCCGATCGGTTCAGCAAAACTGCGAGCAGCATAATAGGGCACGGGCGCGCGGTATGGTGTGGTCGATTCCGCCGCGAGTCCCAGGGCATGATCGAGCCGCCGCAGTACGTCAGGCCCATAGCGGGCAGCCAGAGAATCTCGGGAAACCTGCCGCAGGAGACCGATCGTCGTAAGCCCGACCCGCCCGAGTTCGATGGCAATCTCAATCGGCATGCGCAGCACCCGCACCGGCAGAGGATCGAGGGCGGCGGGCAGTTCTTCGCGCGAAACAATCACCTGCTGGCTGAAGCGGGCCAACGTCCACGCTGCTAAATGTGAGCAGCCGGCGATATCGAGCACAATTCCGTCAGCGCCATCGTGCGCCGCGAGTGGCGACTAACGGTTGCACCATTCGACCAGTTGTTGCTTTAACCGTTCGTCCGCTTCGAAGTCACTCAACACGATGTGGAGCGTGGGCAGCAACGCGCGGGCATCCGCCAGTCGCGCACCGGCCTGGACGCCCGCTTCGCGAGCCGGATCGTTCACGGCCGCAATGTAGAGGTGTCCATCCTCTTCGCACAGCACGGCAAACGGAACTGTGGCGCGCCGAAGGTCTTCGCGCTCCAGGCGATCAACCATCAACCGCGGAAAAAACAGGCACAGGAACCGCCGTTGCACCTCACACCGCCAGTTTACTTGCCGCGGCGAACGTCACCCGTTGCAGCGGTTTGGACGGCCGCCTGAGTTCCAACCGTCGCTCTCGCCACAGAGCAGTCCATTGTGCTGGCCGTCCGCCACGGCAATACATGAGATCGATGACCCAACACGGCTCGGCGAATGTTGCACCTGCCGGTGCCGTAACAGAAGTGATTTTCCAGCGCGTGATAACGGATGTGATGGTAGGTTGGGCTGCCGGGTCGGTCAGTAGAAAGCCCGTCGCGCCGCTGTCCTCGGCCGCAAGTTGCCAACGGCGGCACAGAGTCAGGTCCGCAGCGTTAGCTACCGCCAACACTACGCACACCTGAGGACAGCGCAAAGCTTCCAAGACGGTCCAGGCCAGATCCGGCGAATTCCGCGCGGCCACATGAATCCACCGCTCCGGCGGAGCTCCGTACGGCAACAGCCCCAGAGGATGAAAACCGGAATCGGGAGCCACATACACCAAGTGCCCTTCCGGCGCCGGAACGTGCGCGGCCAGCAGGGACGCAAAAGCAGTTCCGCACGCCAAACCGCGACTCTGCACTTCATGGACACAGCCCAAAGGCAGGCCATGGAACGGTAGCACTGCGTCAATCTCGCCAGAAACAGAGACCATTCGGGCAAACCGCCGTTCCATCGAGACGAGCGGTTCCACCCGAGCGCACAGAAGGGCCGCCCGACTCACCCAGTTCCCTGCTTGAACGGACTCTCCACAACAGATTCAGGTTATCGTCTTCGCTTTGTGTTCGCCGGTACATATTGCCCAGATCGTCACGTGACTGCCAGCAGCGGAAATCGATCGTAGATCGACCATAAAGACTTTATCATCTACGACGCCGATGCCGCCGATCCCGGTCATGAACCGCTTTTGGCTCGCTGTGTTTCGTGTTCGATAATCGGAATATCGGAAGTACGATGACCCCATCACGAAGACGAGGGCTTCGTGCTCAAGCACGACCTTCCGCGCGTTGATGCGCGCCTCGCGACCGGGTGGACATCAAGCGGTGGGATTTGCTGCCGCTGCGTCGAGTATCTCCATAGCTCCCCTGGCAGCGCGGATGTTGCAGATGTGGTCCATCTTCTTCCAGAGCTTGTCTCGCAAGTCCGTGCTCTCCGGCTTGCAGAGGAGTGCAAAGTAGTCCCTCAATCTGCTCTTGATCGCCGCGTGGAACCGTTCGACATCGATGATGTAGACGTCAGGTCCAACACTCTTTAGAAGCTCTTTCTGCTTGCGGCGGATGAGCCACTTATTCTTCGCCTCTGCTTGGTGGAGCAGGCCGCAGCGGATATCAGCATAGAAGTCTTCTCGCACCTTCTCGGTGGCAAAGTGAGGTTGAAACCGTGGTCTCTCCAAGAATCTCCTAATGTCCCGAGTCAGAAGTCCGCAAACAAAAGCGAGCGATCTTTTTGAGGATG
>CAZLOS010000231.1:0-5250 GCA_964561215.1 uncultured Solibacteraceae bacterium
GATGTCCGGTGTTTCGATCACGCCCGGCGCCGCGCCGCGCCTCCCTTCCCTTTGCGGCGGCGGACCGGAGATTTCGGGATGCCGCGCCGCCTCGATCACCAGCGCGCGCGGAGCGATCAGCCCGGCGATCTCCGCGTCGCCGAATTCGCGCAGCAACCCCCAGACATTGCGATAGATCGGCTCCCGCCACATCCCCTCGCGCGGCGCGAAGTACCCACTAATGAGCGCCGCGCGAATCCGCTTGTCGAGCGCAGCGGTGTAGAACGCCACCAGGCCACCTTCGCCGCAACCGGCCACCCCAACGGGCAGCGCGACCTTGTCACGCGCGAACCAATCCACCGCAGCCATCACCTTCTCCACTTCGTAGCCGGCAGGATGCCGTCCCATCTCGTACGCCATGCGGTGAATCCACTCGCGGTGCGGCTGATTGGTGAACCTGATCGTGGGATTCCCCGACCATGTGTCCTTACGATCGATCAGTACCGGCACCACCACCCGGCATCCGCTTTCGGCCAGGCGCACAGCAAAGGGCGCCGCCTCGGGAGGTTGGTCCGCGTCAGGCAGCGCCACCACCTGCGCCACCGCCGCGCCGCGCGGCTCGAACAGCAGGCCCTCGCCGTCGACGCCGTCCAATACTGTCCAGCGGATCGCGTAGACGCGGTACTTTGCGGTCTCGGCCAACAGCGCCGGCCGTTCGACGGTTGCCTGCGGAATCATCTCTACTGGGACGCGGGCATCGACAACGCCGGCAATCTTGCGGAGTCGCTCCCGCTTGGCCTCGACGTCCGCCCCGTTGAACTTGCGGTCTCGCGCAACCACCGCGGTCTCGCGCTCCAGCATACGGTCCATGCCGTCCAGCATCCGGGCGGCCAGGTCGCCCTCCCAGGTTAGCGGGCTCGTTCCCGGCAACACCTGCCCGCATGCTTCGGTGGCCAGCCAAAATACCGCAATGATTGCGTGGAGCCTCTTCCGGTTCATCCCTGACATCCTATCGAATTCAAGGGCTGGGAATTACAATGTTTAGACGACTGTCATGCGAAAGACTCGCCTGCTACTCCTTGCCTTGATTGGCTGCGCCGCTGTCGCCGCCGAAGCCCCCATCGGCGAGATCGCCATCGTGCACCTCTCGCACACGGATTTCGGTTTCACGGATCATCAGGCCGTTTTTGCCGACTTGCAGCGCCGCTATCTCGACATCTCGCTGGATGCGGCGCTGGCCACACGAGCCGCGCCGCCGGGAGAGCGCTTCGTGTGGACCGCCGAAACCATGGCCGTTTTCTATGACTGGTGGAGAGCCGCGCCGGATGCACGTCGGAAACAGATGATGGAGATGATCCGGGCGGGCCAGATCGACACCGCCGCGTTACCCCTCAACAACACGCCATTTCTCAGTCGAGAGGAGTGGGACCAGATGCTGCACTGGATTCCAGGCGACCTGTGGACGCGGCTCAAGCCCCGCGTGGCGGTGCAAAACGACGTCAACGGCATGCCTCGCGCCGGCGTCGTGCGTTTGCTCGACCGCGGCGTCACGCGACTCTCGATGGGCCTGAACGCCGACTCGGGCGGGCCGCCGTTCCCGCAGCCCACGGCGTTCTGGTGGAAGATGCCCGACGGGCGCCGCATGTTCGTCTGGCTCGGCGAATCCTACCCCGCCGGCTACGGCTACTTCGAACCCGGCGAATGGCGTCGAGGACCCGTGCCGCGTGCATCGGACAACGCATACCGCCCGCCGCGCCCGGGCGAGGTTCTGCCTTCGGACGAAGCCTCGGTTCGCGCCGCGCACGCGCGTTGTACAAAGCGGCTGGAACGCCTGGCGCGTGCAGGGTACCCGCACAAATTCCTGATCATCTCCATGACGAACGAGTGGCGCATGGATAACGATCCGCCGCTGCCTTCCCTGCCCCGTTTCGTCTCCACGTGGAATCGTCTGGGCCTGAAGCCGGCCTTGCGCTTGATGACAGCTTCGGATGCGCTCGAAAAGATGGAGCGCGAAGTCGGCGCGAACATCGCCGAGTACTCCGGCGAATGGAGCGACTGGTGGGCAAACGGTACTGCTTCCGGCCCGCGAGAAGTGGCCGCCAGCCGCCTGGCCAAACGCCGGCTACGCGCCGCCGAGAGTCCCGTGTTCGGCCCCATGTCCGCCACCGCACGCGCCACTGTCGAACCCATGTTGAAAGATCTCGCACTGTTCGACGAGCACACTTGGGGCTCGTCCAACAGCATCGCCACGCCTGGGGACCTGGACGTCGCCGGCCAGTACAACGAGAAGAGCCGCCTGGCGTACCGCCCCATGGCGCAGAGCGAGTGGCTGCTCAGCCAACGGATGCGGACGCTGCTCATTCCACGCGGCGAAGGAATCTATGTCGTGAATCCAAGCGCAGCCCCCATCAGCGGCTGGGCGAGTTTCAATGTGACGGCGCTGCGCGACGACTACAAGTCGGTGGAGGACCCATCCACCGGGAAGCGCGCGCCCATCGAGTATGATCGCGGCCTCCAGGCGTTCGTGCGTCCCAAGTCGCCGGGTGAACTCTCGAGCGAGAATCCTTCGTCGGTGTTTCCCAACAACGCGCCGCGGCGCGTGGCAAAAGTCTGGGTCGAATCGTTGCCAGCCCACTCCGCGCGCGCCCTGCGCCTCTCGACCGCCGATGCCGCGCCTGCGGCGACACCGGTCCAACCGGACGTAAAGCTCGACGCGAACGGATGGCCGGTTTCCGTCATGTGGAAGGGCATGTCAAAGCCGCTGTTCCTTCCCGGGACGGGAGACTTTTTCGCTGTGGGCACGAAAGCCTTCGCGCCGCGTTGGGCGCTAAAGGATCTCGGCCAGACGCGCGGTCAGTCCGAGCGTGACGCTGCGCGCGCGACCACGCTGGTAGAAACACGCGCAAATCCCGCGGCAGCGGTCGAGGTGACCGAGACGTCGCACACCATCGTTTACCGCCAGCAACTGCAGCATCCTCGCCTGCGTTACGGCGCGCGCATCCTCGAAATCTGGCGGGACCTTCCGCGCGCTCGCCTCACGCTGCGGCTCGACCGCATCTCCTCGCTCGACCCCGAAGTATGGTTCGCCGATTTTCCGCTTCCGGTAGCCGGCACTATGCCGCGCGTGAGCAGCGGGGGCATGCCATTTACTCCGTACACCGAACAACTGCCCAACACCTGCAAGGACTACTTCGCCATCGATGGCTGGGTTCACTACGAAACGGCGGATGGCACGTGGATCTGGACCAGTCGCGACGCACCACTAGTGACCTTCGGCGAACACAATGTGCTGGCGCGCCGTACCACCGCCCCGCGCGATACACATCGTGTGCTGGCGATGCTATACAACAACGTCTGGTACACCAATTTCCTGGCATCCACCGAGGGAATGATCGAGTACCAATTCGACCTGGCCTGGAGCGCGAAGCCTGTGCCGCCGGCCGGCGTCGAAGCATTCGCCGATGCGCTCACCACGGACCCGCTGGTGCATATCAATCCCGGCGTGCCCGACGAACCGCTCTACATCGAGCGGCTTTTCAAGCCCTGACCGTCACGCCCTACCGCGCGGCGATTTCGATGACCCGCAATTGCCGGGGGGCGAGCTTTTCGGTCCGCCCGATCGAACCAGTCGCGGTGCCGAGCGCCACCGTGCCTTCCGGCGCAAGCGAGGCGAGCGTGTACGCTCCACCCTTCACTCCATAACGAGCCGGGTCCACGCGCCAAGTGAATGGGATCTCTTGGTCCGAGTAGTTCGCCAGGAGTACGGCCAGCTTCCCATCCTCCGCCTGCCACAGCCGCCCCTCGGCCAACGGCGCCGTGCCGCGGTGCTTCCGCCACCAGCCGAAGTTATCGTCGGTGAATCCCGGAATCTGGTTCACCGGCTGGACCGGCGCAAGCAGCCGCCCATAGGTCACATACTTCCGGGCCGCGACACGGTAGCGGGCGCACTCGCGAAAATACTCCGCCTTGCGGCGATGCTCCGGCTGGAACAGGCCCAAGCCCATCCAACCGATTTGCCGGCCGTCCAGAAACGCCTGGCCTTCCGCGAAGTTGAACAACTGCTCGCTCTTGGTGAAGTCCACCGGACTCCCCAGCAGCAGCGTGTACCCGGAGTAAACCACCTGCATCAGCGGGATCTCCCAGTCGCTGGCCTGCGCCCAACACAGGTTCGCGTCCAGCAGATCGAAGAACACCTCATCGGTGCCCTCCGATGTGATCACCGCGCGCCGCCCTTCGCGGTGAGCTACCGCCTGCACCTTAGTCATCAACTCCCGGAACCCATCCGCCCACCAATGGCCTCCTCCCAGCGGGTGGCCATGCTTCGGGTTGAAGCAATGCTCATGGCCCATGGATGAAATCTGGTCGATGTAAACGCCGTTCACGCCCTCCTCGCGGATCAGCTTATCTACCACCGTGGAGATCGCGTCGTGCCAGAACACGCTCGAGGGGCACATTGAGAGCAGCCTGCCGGAGTACTCGGAGTACTTCACCATGTGCAAGCCTCCGCCCTCGTCCATCATGGCGTGGGGAGCGTAGCGATCGAAATCCTTGATGTTCATATCGGAGCTGAGCCCGTTAATGTAAGGCATCACCAGCACACCCTGATCGGTGAGCTGTTTCACGCGCTCGCGGAACTTCGGCTTGGCTGGCAGGAAGTATGGATAGTTGTTGTCGAACGGTGCAACGTGCCACTGGTACCAATGGATGCCGAGCGGCACCCCCATCATCTTCTGAGCCTCAATGAGCGGCGCATTCATCTCCTCCGCAGTGCCCTGGCGCCCCTGCCACTCCCAGCCGTCCTGGATCCACGCGCCGAGGTTCTTGACCAGATCCGACATCTCCGGCCGCTGGCTCACCTTGCCCGCCCGCGCCCATTTCTGTTGGAGCGCCCATTCGCGATAGTGGTACGCCGCCTCCACCCAATCGCCCTGGTAAACGCCCAGTTCGATCGGATGGTAGTCCGGCCAATCGGAACCGGCCACGCCCATGTTGTCGGCAAAGTGGACGATGGTGATCCGGTTGCCCGGTTCGACCACAAAGTCCTTAGCGCGTGCGTCCGGATCCCGCGTACCGAGATACACCGAATTCCTACCGGCGCTCAGCGCCATGAACTGCATCGGCCAGTTGCCGGACGGATAGCGCTGTTCGATCTTGTCCTTCCATGCCGGCAGCAGGTTGCCTCCCGCCGACTGCACAGGCCGCGCGATGTCATAATTTCCCGCCGAAGGAAAGCCGTTCACCAGCGGGTAGCTCACCGTCCACACGCCCCAG
>CAZLOS010000232.1:0-5207 GCA_964561215.1 uncultured Solibacteraceae bacterium
CTCGTCACAACAGAAGAAGGTTACGTTCAAGGACGTCGCCGGCGTGGATGAGGCCAAGGAAGAGTTGCAGGAGATCATCGAGTTCCTGCGCGAGCCGCAAAAGTTCCAGAAGCTGGGCGGCCGCATTCCGAAAGGCGTGCTGCTGATCGGCTCTCCCGGCACGGGCAAGACGCTTCTGGCGCGCGCCATCGCCGGCGAGGCGAACGTGCCGTTCTTCTCGATTTCGGGTTCGGATTTTGTGGAGATGTTCGTCGGCGTGGGCGCCAGCCGCGTGCGCGATCTTTTCGAGCAAGGCAAGAAGAACGCGCCCTGCATCATTTTCATCGACGAAATCGACGCCGTCGGCCGGCACCGCGGCGCGGGCTTGGGCGGCGGGCACGACGAGCGCGAACAGACGCTCAATCAGTTGCTGGTGGAAATGGACGGGTTCGAATCCAACGAGGGCGTGATTCTGGTGGCCGCCACCAACCGTCCGGACGTGCTCGATCCCGCCTTGCTGCGGCCGGGGCGGTTTGACCGGCGAGTCGTGGTGGGGCGTCCCGACGTGAAGGGGCGCGAGCTGATCCTGAAGGTTCACACCAAGAAGACGCCGCTTTCCGACGATGTGGATCTCAGCGTGATCGCGCGCGGCACGCCGGGTTTCGCCGGCGCGGATCTGGCCAACCTGGTGAACGAAGCGGCGCTGGTGGCGGCGCGGCAGAACCGGAAGGTCGTCACCATGTATGACTTTGAGGTGGCCAAGGACAAGGTCATGATGGGCGCCGAGCGCAAGTCGATGATCATCAGCGACGAGGAGAAGCGCGGCACGGCCTATCACGAAGCGGGCCACGCGCTGGTGGCCGCCCTGATTCCCAACGCCGATCCGGTGCACAAGGTTTCCATCATTCCGCGTGGCATGGCCCTGGGCGTTACCATGCAGCTCCCCATCGAGGACAAGCACTCCTACAGCAGGGAATACCTGGAAGCGCAGCTGTCCAACCTGATGGCGGGCCGCATCGCCGAAGAGAAGTTCCTGGACAAGGTGACCACGGGCGCGGGAAACGACATCGAGCGGGCTACGGAGTTGGCGCGCAAGATGGTGTGCGAGTGGGGGATGAGCCGGCTGGGGCCACTGAGTTTCGGCAAGAAGGAAGAGCAGATCTTCCTGGGGCGCGAAATCGCCCAGCATCGCGATTACAGTGAAGACACCGCCGTCAAGATCGACGACGAGGTACGCCGCCTGGTGGACGAAGGCTACCGGAGGGCGGCAACCATCATTGAAGAGCACTCGGACGCGCTTGTGCGCATTGCTGAAGCGCTTTTGGAGCGCGAAGTTCTGGACGGCTCCGAGATCAAGCAGCTGATCGAAGGGACGCCCTTGCCCGCCTACCATGCGCCAAAATCCAATGGCGGCGGCGATAAGCAGCAGGTGATCCGTCCGGAATCCGCCCAGCGGGTCCCGGGGCTCGTGGAAGGCGAGCGGCCTCAACCGGCGTGATCCCGCCCTATCGGTATTACCTGTTCGACGTCGACGGGACGTTGCTGGAATCGGCGGCCGATATTTGCGGCGCAATTCAGGAAGTGCTGGCGACGACCTCGCGGAAGGATGTGCCGATCGAATTCCTGCGGCGCTATATCGGTCGTCACCTGCTGGACCTGTTCCAGGATTTATTCCCGGACGAATCGACGGAAACCTACGATGCGCTGATCCAGAAGTACCGGGCAATTTATCCTACGCGCGAGCACCGCCTGACGAAACCCTATCCGGGTGTTGCGGAAACGTTGGCGGCACTTGGTGGCCGCAAAGCCACGGTCACCACCAAGGGGACGCCGACAACGCGGGCCGTATTGGAAAAATTCGGACTCATCGCGTACTTCGACCACGTGCAAGGCACCGACGGTTTTCCGCACAAGCCTGCTCCCGACGTTGTGCTGGCCTCGATGCGCGCACTCGGTGCGAAGCCGGAGGAATGCCTCCTGGTGGGCGATGCCGCACCGGACATGGAAGCGGGAAGACGGGCCGGCGTCAAAATCTGCGCGGCCCTTTACGGATACGGCGACGCCGATGAACTGCGTCGATGGAAGCCGGACTACGTGATTTCCGATATTCGCGAGTTACTCGGAACTCGTTGAAGCCAGTTCGCGACCCCAAAACAAGACAATCTTGACTTGATTTTCCATGGCACTGTCGGGGAGAATCTGGAGTTCAAGTCGTATTATGTGGTTTTGTCACGAATTGGGGCATCGGTCTTCTGAAGCAGCAACCACATAGCGGCGGAGCCCGGCCGGTTGGCGGGGCCACGGCGGACCAAGTGCGCGCGGAGCTTGGGCGCATTCTGGCCAGCCGGACTTTTCGGTATTCGCGGCGACTCCAGGTTTTTCTCAAGTTCTGCGTGGAGCGAACTCTCGAGCAGCCGGACCTGCCGCTGCGAGAGTACACTATCGCCGTCGAGGCGTTCGGCAAGCCATCTTCGTTCGACCCCAGGCTGGACCCGATCGTGCGGGTAGATGCGCACCGGCTCCGGGTGAAACTGGAGCAATACTACCGGCGCGCGCCCGAGGCCGGGGGAGTGAAGATCAGCCTGGCTCGCCGGGATTACAGGCCCGTCTTCGATGCGTTGCAGGAGGGTGAACCCGGTGTGACGCCCGAGATGGCATCTCGAATTCCCGAAGCCGGCTCGGAGATGTACAACACGTACCTGCTGGGCCGTCATTACACGAAGAAGAGAACAGCGGGCAGCCTGGAGAAAGCCACGGTGTGTTTCAAGAGGGTCATCCAGGCACACCCAAGTTTTGCGGGTGCCCACGCCGGTCTGGCGGCGGCACGAGTGCTGCTGAGTTCCTATGGATACAGGGAACCGGCCATGATGATGCCGAACGCGCGGGACGCTGCCACGTGCGCTCTCCAACTCGACGAATCGGATGCCGAGGCGCATGCCGCGTTGGGCGTTGTCCGGGCGGTGTACGACCTCGATTGGGACGGCGGGCAGCGTGAATTTGTTCTCGCCTTCAACTCCCGGTCAGCATGTGCCGAGGCACACCTCTGGTACGCGCAATGGTGCCTGCTGCCGCTGGCGCGTTTCGACGAGGCCGACGACGAGATGCGGCGCGTGTTGGGGCTCGATCCACTTTCTGCCGTCGCTTTCTCCCTCGCCGGTTGGGGACGCTATGCCGCAGGGAAAGACGAACAAGCTCGGGAATATTGCCGGCACGCCCTGGAACTCGAGCGGCACTTTTATCTTCCATGGCTGGTCCTGGGCTCTCTATTCGAGAAAAAGGGCGCGCTGGATCGAGCTCTCGAGTCTTTCCGCGAGGCGTCGTGTTACTCCGCAAGGAGCCATCTGGTGATGGGGCATGTGGGACGCGTTCTGGCCCTGATGGGCCGGAGCCAGGAAGCGCGGGAAATCCTCATGGGTTTGCGAAAGATGTCGCACGAGCGATTTGTTTCGGCGGTGGACTTCGCAATGGTGCATCTCGGTCTCGGCGAGATCGATGCCGCGCTCGAGTGCTTGTCCCGCGCGCGACAGAACCGGTCAACCCGGCTGGTGCTCGTCGGAGTGGATCCCTTCTTCGCACCTCTCCGTCAGCATGCCAGGTGCCGCACATTGCTCAGCGAGGTCTTTCAAGGTCAGCCGGCGATCCAATCCCTGCTCGTCTAGTCCTTGCCGCCGCTGAGGAGTTGGCCGGCGCGCTGCATTTCCGTCTCGATGCCCGATCCCGCATAGAACCAGAGCCGGCCGCTCAATCTCACGGTCCGGCCGGGTTCGCAATCGGCAAAGGCCGGATCGACATGCAGGCAAGGCACCTTGGAATTGCCCCAGGTCCGCACGGCCTGCTGCCAGGAGGTGAGGATCCATCGCCGGCCGGTTTCGTCGCCCACGGCCGCCACGGACGAACCAAAGCGTTTGTTCGCGTTCGACAGCGCGGCAAACCCTGGAGCGCCCTTCAGCATCACGCAAACCTGCGTCCGCAGCTTCTCCAGCTTCTCCGGCGTGCCATTAGTCAACTCCAGCCCCATGGTCACGTGGTCCTGTTCCACTCGGATCGATGCGCCGAAGGCGGCCTGGTTCGGCAGCACCCAGCGGGATGTGAGAGCGCCGCCTGATGCGCGCGTCCAATCGACGTTGTCGATCACTTTGTTCTGCCGATCCCAGATGGTGGGGATGTGCGTGTGCGCCAGGAAGAGCAACCCGAGGTTGCAGAAGATGGCTTCGGGTAAATCGACCACGACGTAAGCCGCGGGATCCCATGGCAGAAACACGCTGGCCTTGGTGCCGCGCATAGGACCGATGGCCCCCTCCAGGAACCCAATGCGCGGATGACGGCCGCCCGGGTACGGCGCCAGACGCAAGGCCGGCGTAGTGGGCGGCGGCGGAACGCGCAGTTCCTCGGCCTTCCCTCGGACCTCTTCTTCTCTGTAGCCGCAGACCTTGGCCGCCTCCCGCACGCTGAAGCGGTGCAAGGAGAGCATGTTCGGAAGCCAGTAGGCAAGGTCCTCGCGCGTCGCGGTCATCTCCGGCGGCAGCCTCAAATTGCCGTCTTTCGGAGCAGGCTGCCGCACGGTGAGTAGCGGATCAGCCGGCGGATGCGCGCGATCGGCGAACTCGTCCAGGTCGCGCAGCGCGATCACGCGGAAGCCTTCATCCTTCAGGTACCGCATGTACTCGCGGAAGCGCTCCGGCGGCGTGTGCACCCAGGGGTGGGCGATGTCCGGTACCCCGTGGAACTGGAGGATCACGATGCGCCCATCGCGCGCCTCGCGCACTACTTTCTTGAAGTGGTCCAGGTTCCAGGACGGGTAGGCGTCGCCGGTGGTCGGAACCAGGAGGGGATGGTGCCGGCGCGGATCGTACGCCGCGCCCACAACCAATCGACCGTACGGAGCCTCGGGCATTTCCCCGCGCCGCGCGAAGCGGAATTCCTTGGCGCGGAGCACGTCGACAGCCTCCGGTCCGAACGTGTTGCCGCACCAGGCGAAGCTCGCCGGCCGCGGCACTCCTACCCGCGCCAGCTCATACTCGACAAGCGCCAGTTCGCCTTCGAGGCGCGCGGCGGCGCGCGGGGTGTGAAACCCGGCGTGCGTCCAACTATGGTTGCCGATCTCGAAACCCATCTGGTGGATTTCCGCGACCTCCTTCCAGGTGAGCGAGTGGTCCACCAGGTTCATGAACCCGTTCGATATGATGAAAGTAGCCTGGAACCCGTGCGCGTTGAGGAGCGGAGCCACA
>CAZLOS010000233.1:0-5196 GCA_964561215.1 uncultured Solibacteraceae bacterium
CTGGTGGACCGCTCCAAGCTCCCGCAGTTCCTCGCCGCCCGCGAAAGTCAGCTCACTTTCCAGCGCCAGGCCGTCCTCAATCAGCTCCGCCAGCTTCGGCTGGGTGGCCCCTCCCCGCGCCTCCCCCGCAATCCGTTGAATCCGAACCGGTTGACCCCGAAATTCCCACCTCGACCGAACCCGAACCGAACCCGCAACCTGTTGTTTCTATTGACGCTCCTCCACCCGCCGAACCCGGCGAAAACCCCGAAACCGCCCTCCCGGAGGCCGCCAAACCTTTGACAGAACCGCATGCGGGTCATGGAGAGCACACGGGCCAACGCATCTGTCCGGTTGAGTGCGGTCCACCACCCGAGTTGGAGTTTCGCCGCCGGGTTTTCTACACTGAAATTTAGCAATGGCCAAAGGTACTGTAAGTATTATCGTGGAACGCTGCAAGGGATGCGGCTTCTGCGTGGAGTTCTGTCCCGCCAAAGTTCTCGCGCTCAGCTCCGCCTTCAACGCGAAAGGCTACCATCCTCCCCACGCGGTCGCCCCCGAAAAATGCAGCGGGTGTGATTTGTGCGGCATGTACTGCCCGGACTTTGCGATTTTCGGCCGCAAGGGCGCCGCGGAGGTCGACGATGCACGCTGACCCCAAGGGCGTACTGACCGGCGCACATTTTCTTGACGGAGACCAGGCGTGCTGCGAAGGTGCGCTGGCGGCCGGGGCGCGCTTCGCCTCCGGCTACCCGATCACGCCCTCGACCGAAGTCGTCGAGCGCTTCGCCAGCCGCATTCCCACCGTGGGCGGCGTGTTCATGCAGATGGAGGATGAACTGGCCTCCTCCATCGCGCTGATCGGCGCGGCGTGGGCCGGCGCGAAGTCGTTCACCGTGACCTCCGGGCCGGGCTTTTCGCTCATGATGGAGCACATCGGCTATGCGGTGATGACCGAGACGCCGTGCGTGTTCATCGACGTGCAGCGCGGCGGTCCGTCCACCGGGCTGCCCACCCTTCCCTCGCAATCCGACATGATGCAGGCGCGCTGGGGATCGCACGGCGATTACGAGATCATCGCGCTTTCGCCTAACTCGCCGCAGGAGTGCTTCGACCTGACGATCACCGCGTTCAACCTGGCCGAGGAGTTCCGCGTCCCGGTGATGTTCATGATGGACGAGTGCGTCGGGCACATGACGGAGAAGGTGGTGATCCCGACGCCGGACGAGATCGAAATCTACCCGCGTCGGCGCGCCTCGAAGCCGCCCGGAGAATTCAAGCTTTACGCGACCGGCCCCGACCTGGTGCCGGAAATGGTCCATGCGGGCGAAGGTTATCGCTTCCACATGACCGGGCTCACGCACGACGAGCGCGGATATCCTTTTATGAACGCGGCGGCGCAGGACAGGCTGATCCGGCGGCTACGGGAGAAGATCCTGCGCGCGGCGGATCGCCTCACCATGGTGGAGGAGGAGGCCGTGGAGGACGCCGACGTGGTCGTGATCAGCTACGGCATCACCTCGCGCGTGGCACAGAAGGCGATTGAAGCGGCGCGGCAGCGCGGCGTGAAGGTGGGCAAGTGCCGCCTGATCGGCGTGTGGCCCTTCCCGGACGAGCACATCCGTAAACTGGCCGGGAATGCCAAGGCGCTGGTGGTGCCCGAAATCAACTGCGGCCAGATCGTTCGCGAGGTGCAGCGCGTTGCCGGGGGCGAGACACGCGTGATAGGCGTGTCGCACGCCGGCGGAGGCGTGCACCGTCCCGACGACATTCTGAAGGCGATCCTGGAGGCCGCGCAATGAGTGAACTGAACGTTTTGAATCCCGTCGAAGAATTCCTGCGCATGGACCGCATGCCGCACATCTGGTGTCCCGGTTGCGGCATCGGCACAACGGTGAATTGTTTCACACGTGCGCTCATAGAATCCAAGGCCAACCTGGACAAACTGGCCATCGTGAGCGGCATTGGCTGCACGGGGCGCGTGGCCGGCTATTTGCGGCTGGATTCGTTCCACACCACGCACGGCCGCGCCATCCCGTTCGCCACCGGGCTGAAGATGGCCAACCCGTCGCTCGACGTGGTGGTCTACTCGGGCGACGGCGACCTGGCCTCCATCGGCGGCAACCATCTCATACACGCCGCGCGCCGCAACGTAGACATCAAGGTCATCTGCGTGAACAACCTGGTGTACTCGATGACCGGCGGGCAGGCCAGCGCCACCACGCCGGCCACGGCCATTACGACGACGTCGCCTTACGGCTGCTACGAGCCGAGCTTCAACCTGCCGAACCTGGCCGAGAGCGCCGGCGCGGCGTACGTGGCGCGCTGGACCACCTTCCATGTCCGGCAACTGGCGCGGTCCATGGCGGAAGTGCTTTCGCGCCACGGATTCTGCTTCATCGAGATCATCTCGCCGTGCCCGACGCTTTATCAGCGCCGCAACAGGATGGGAGACGGCCTCGACGCCATGAAGTTCTACAAGGAACACAGCAAGGTCCGCAACGGCGCTCCCACGCGCGAAACGGATTTGAGCATCGGCGGCGACATCGTCGTCGGCAAGTTCGTCGATCGCGAGCGGCCGGATTACCTGGAAACGATGCGGAGTCAGATGTCGCGCACGCTCGGCGAGCGCTACATTCCCGCGGGAGAGATAACATGCATGTGACCGAGATACGCGTGGCGGGCTTTGGCGGGCAGGGTGTCATCCTGTCGGCCATGGTCATCGGCAAGGCAGCCTCCATTTTCACCGATGGCTACGCCACGCTGACGCAGAGTTTCGGGCCGGAAGCCCGGGGGAGCGCCTGCAGCGCCCAGGTGATCGTGTCCGATCAGCCGGTGCACTATCCGTACGTCACCAAGCCGGACATCCTGGTTGTGATGTCGCAGGAAGCCTACACGCGCTTTGTGCCGGACCTGAAGAAGGGCGGGCTGCTGCTGGTGGAAGAAGACCTGGTGCACCTGGGGAACGTTCCGGACGGTATTCGCGTCTATGGCGTTCCCGCCACGAGGCTGGCTGAAGAACTCGGCAAGCGCATGGTGCTCAACATCGTGATGGTGGGCTTCTTCGCCGCCGTCGCTGGCCTCCTGGAACCCGATGCCCTGCGCAAGTCCGTGGCCGGCAGCGTGCCGCCGGCTTTCAAGGACCTCAACCTGCGGGCTTTCGACAAAGGCTACGAGTACGGCATCGAGCACCGCGAAGCCTGCCACTCCAACGGCGATGAGGAACTGGTCGGGACCCCCGACGAGATCGAGTAGCGGCTTTTCGCTAAATCAGCGGGCGCCTTACCACCCTATGGGTTTGCCCTGGTTCTGCTCGTCGAGCCACTTCTTGAGTGGCGCGAAGTAGTCGACCATGGCCGTGGCGTCCATTTCGCGCTTGCCTGTGAGGGCCTGGAGCGCATCCGGCCACGGCCGGCTCAGTCCCATCTCCAGCATGTCGTTCAGGCGCTTGCCGGCTTCCTGGTTGCCATAGATCGAGCAGCGGTGCAACGGTCCGTGGCAGCCGGCCGCTTCGGCCAGGGAGCGGTGAAACTGGAATTGCAGGATCGCCGCCAGGAAGTAGCGCGTGTAAGGTACGTTGGCCGGTACGTGGTACTTGGCGCCGGGATCGAAGTCGGCTTCCGTGCGCGCGATGGGCGCGGCCACGCCCTGGTACTTCTCCCGAAGCTGCCACCACGCCTCGTTGTACTTTTCCGGCGGCGTCTGGCCGGAGAAGACCTGCCAGCGCCATTGATCGATCATCAAGCCGAAAGGCAGGAACGCCACCTTGTCGAGCGCACGCGCCAGCAGCAAGCCAATGTCCTTGGAAGCATCCGGTGCTTTGTCGAGCAGGCCGATCTTGATCAGATACTCCGGCGTGATGGAGAGAGCGATGGTGTCGCCCACCGCCTCGTGGAAACCGTCGTTGGCGCTGTCGCGGAACAGCGGCGGCTGCTTGTTGTAAGCGCGCTGATAGAAGTTGTGGCCCAGTTCGTGGTGAACGGTGACGAAGTCCTCGCCGGTAATGTCGATGCACATCTTGACGCGCAGGTCGTCCACGTAATCGACGTCCCAGGCGCTGGCGTGGCAAACCACTTCGCGGTCGCGTGGCTTCAGGAACATGGAGCGTTCCCAAAAAGTGGGGGGCAACGGAGGAAATCCCAGTGACGTGAAAAAGGCCTCGCCCGACTTTACCATCCGATGCGCATCGTAGCCGCGCGCTTTGAGGATCGATGTGAGATCGTAACCCGGATCGGCGTCTTTCGGCGCCACCAGCGGGTAAATGTTGTCCCAGCTTTGCGCCCACATGTTGCCGAGCAGGTGCGCCGGGATCGGCCCGCGCTCGGGCACTACATCGGGGCCGTATTTCTCACGCAGTCTGTTGCGCACGTAAGCGTGCAGCGAAACATACAGCGGCTTCACCTGTTCCCACAGCCGGTCTACTTCGCGGGCGAAGGCGTCGGGCGGCATGTCGTACTTCGCGCGCCACATCGCACCGGTGTCGGAGAAGCCCAGTTCGCGGGCGCCCTTGTTGGATAGTTCCACGAAGCGGCGGTAGCTTGGGCGCATGGGCGGCGAGACGGTGTGCCAGCCGCGCCAGACGTCCAGCAGTTGGCCGGGGTCGCGGCTGGTGGCCATGATGCGCGTGATCTGTTCGAGGTCCAGGCACTTCGACGGGTCCTGGATACCCGCCGGGCAATACTTGCCCTTGCCGTAAGTGCCTTCCATGGACGCCGCGATGCGCGTCAGTTCGGCACTCTCGCTGGGGTTCGACGGCGCCGCCATCGTGAGCGAGAGCTTCAGCAGTTTCATCTTGCGCGCCAGGTCCGGCGGCAGCTTCACGCCGTCGAAACGCGTGGCCTGCTTGGCGAGCCTCACGTTCAGGTCGATCATGCGCTGGTTGGCCGCCGCCGCCAACGCTTCGGTGTCGTCCGTGATATAGGTCGACTTGACCCAATCGGCGCGGCTGAATTCCACTTGCAGGGCAAGCAGTTGCTTTTCGGCCTGATCGAGGAAGGTCCTGGTTTCGGCGACGCTGGGAGCCGGGGCGGCGCTTACACAGAGGCAAGACGCCGCGAATGCAGCGAGGGCACTCGCGAGTTGTTTCAAGCGTTTTTCTCCTGTTTATCCGTGACGGAAGTGCCGCACGCCGGTGAAGACCATGGCCAGGTCCAGGCGATCCGCCGCGGCCACCACTTCTTCGTCCCGCATCGAGCCGCCGGGCTGGATCACGGCCGT
>CAZLOS010000234.1:0-5154 GCA_964561215.1 uncultured Solibacteraceae bacterium
GAAAAAGCAGAAGCCCGCAGTCCGCCGGGCGCAGCTACAGCGCCGAAGCGGTGCCCGAGCGAAAAGGGGTGAACGGGAAACCCGCCAGAACGGTAACTCGATGGCTGATCACGCAGGACGCCGACGCCAAAACGCCAAGACATTCCGAGAAACGGTCTCGCTTGCGGGATTCCTGGATGGAACAGCATGAATGATGGCCGGCACGAAATGGTGAGTTCGACCGGGGCTTGTTCGCGGATCTGCGGACGTACACGGGGGCGGTCTCAGTGGAAGGCGTTGTAACCGCGAGGCGGAAACGGCGCACTGCTATGAGGCGAAGATCAAGTCCATCCTCGACCGTGCAGCGGTGCCGAAGCCACGACTCTCATGGAGCCAGCCGACGTGCTTCACAGTGGGGCCGCCCAGCAGCGACAGGGAATCAAATGGCAGTGTCAGCAGCGTTGACCGGACCGACCAAACGGGACACCGGTATCCAGACGAAGGCGTCTCCTGGTCGCGCTTCCGGTTCGGCGATGGGCATCATCAATTGGATCGTTGCGCCGGAGGGGAATCCGCCATCTGCGAGGAGTAAGGTCCCGTCAAGGCGGCCAGTGCCACAATTTTCGGATGGCCGACCATCCACTCGGCGGTGAATGCGTCGTCTCCAGGAAGGCCGTTTTCGGCCAACGCCCGACTTGCCGATCCCTTGCGGAACTGCCATTCCGGCAGACTGGGGGGTAGGATAAGTTCATGTTCAGCGCCGTCTATTATCCCCATACGGCAATCCGCGACGAGAGTTTTCTTAAGCACGGCCTGCTCTATTGGGACGAGATCGAGTTCGTCTCGCCTTTCGAGGGGTACGATGTTCTGCCGCGCTATCCAGAGGCCGTGATCCGCGAGCTGGCGAAGTTCACCAAGCCTTGCGTCCCAACCGAGGATGAAAAGCAACGGGCACATGGCCAGATCATGAAGCTGCTGGACGGTGATCTGCCTGCCTGGCTGACGATCGGCGAAGCCGTGGACAACGAAGAGACGCGGCTCTACTCCATGTTCAGCCATAAGCTCCTTCACGAGACCTGGCGCGAGTTGGAAAAGCGCAAGCTCGTCCGGATGGCGCCGGGCCACGGCGGCGATGACTATGTCAGCCACAACTATCTAGGGCTGACCATGATGGCGATTCTGGCGCGCAACTGCGCGGGAACCCACAAACACACTATTACCGACCAAAACGACTCGTATTTCACGCTACTCAAGCATCTCCAGTTCCTGAGCGGCGAGACTGAGCCGGGACGGAACGCGATCGACAGGCGCGCGCAAGAAACCTACAAACGGTGGCTGGATACGCTGGGCGTCACCAAGGGCCTAGCCGAGGATAAGGCGCGCGAAACGCTCGTATCGATTACGCTGGACGTAATCGACGCCAACAGCCTGTCTGTCGATGATCTTCTCAAGCTTCGCAACGACAAGACGAAGTTCGCAGCAGAACTGCGGCAGAACTATGCGGCTGCGCTTAACAGATACCTCGCGCCGCTGAGCGATCTTGGAATCACGGAGACCGACAGCAAGGCGCTGCTCAGCGATTTCCGGCGGGCGATGCAACAGGATCTGGACCGTCTCTGCGACGAACTCAAGCTGAACGCCCTGAAAACGCTGCTTTCCAAAGAGGTCGCGGTGGCTATTGCCGCCCCTGTTGCCGGCAGCACGGCGCTTCTTGCGTCCGGCGTCGGATCGGTTCTCGGCGGAGCCCTCGGCCTCGCGGCGCTCGGCAAAGTGGCGGTTGACTACCGCGCTTCTCGGAATGCCGTGTTTCAGAAGCATCCGATGGCTTTCCTCTATTCCGGCAAAGGCATCAGGCTTTACTAAGCTGCACGACGTCCATCAAACACCGATGGGCCCAAGGCGTTGCCCGGTCGTCGCGGAACGAAGTCATGCTGGGAGAATGAGAATCAGGAAGGTGGTCGGCGATGGCACCAACGGATAAGCTGCGGGAAGAGTCGGCTCGGTTCTTCGCAACCCTGACGAGCCTTAACGAATTCGACAAAATCGAAATGCGCAACGTGATCCCCGGCCTGATCGAGCCAACGCAGAGGGAAATCTGCTTTACGGCAAACTACTACCGCGCGTTTGCCAATGTGGAATCCATACTCGCTCTCAACCACGCGAAGCATATCCAGGGCATCGCTTCAGCCGCGCGGGCGTTTTTCGAGATCGCCGTCGATGTCGCCCTCATCGACAAGGTCCCGCAAGGCCCGGAAAAGATGGTGGCCTTATCTATGCGGTGAAATACCCGCGGCTGAGCTGGTACATTCACTCCGGCCTTACGGGATTTGCCAATCTGCAAGAGGAATCATTCGAACTGATGGCCACGAACAGCAGCGGCGGCAGGGGCCACCCTCGTCTGCCGGGCTGGGTCACATGTAGTAGCTGTAGCGCGGTTCGATGCGGAGTCCTTCGCTGCAGTATCGCAGAACGCTGCTGCACTGCCTAGATGCTCGCAGCGTGACGGGTTCGCTGCCGTCGAATTGCGTGTTGTTCCAGTTCATCTTCGTCAGCGCGAGGACTTCTCTGGCGAGGAAGCGCTGTGTCTGCTCACTATTCTCGACGTGCAGTCGTACCGGAACTGGGATGTACTTGCCGGGGTAGGTCTCGAAGAAGTCGACACTGCCGCGCGTGTACAATACCGTTTCGTTCTCGTCCAGCGTAAGAAGCGTACCGCGCAGTGGCGGGTACACACCGGCACGGTAGAGTTTGGTGGCGGACCCCGTGACCCACAGAAAGTCGTGGGTGCTGATACCCTTCTCGGCGAGTGCCGCTGCGAATCCTCGTTGTTCGGCATCGTCGAATCGGCTGCTCTTGTGGGTGACGAGCCTCGCCGGGTAGTGCCGGTGCACGTCCCAATAGCTTGCGAGCGCATCTTTGAGGAGGTCGTACGCGTGCTGTTCCGGGAGGTGTGCTTGGAGGTCTTCTTTGCTGATACTCGCTGCGCCGCCCCGAACGACGACGCCTTCCCCGCGCTCATTGAAAACTTGAGCGACACTCGTGAGCAGGCTTGCCTGGTCGAGGCTCTTGTAGAAACTGACGCCAACGTAGCACACGGTGAGGTCGGTGCTCTCGCGCGGCAGGCGCCAGGGAACCCCTTCCGCTTTATAGTACAGAGCAGTGTGGATGTTCCATGCGCGGGTAGCTTCGTCTTGGAGTTCGCGCTTCCGGCCGAGCTTTGATTGTCGTCGGTGCTTGGTGGGGTCGTACGTTGATGGCAGGATGAGTTGGATGGGTTTGCGGTACTGCTGCATGGCGCGCGCTTTGAGCATGTCGTGGAAATCCGGCTGCTGTCCCACGACGTCGGTTGATGGCTCTTCGTCCTCGTCTTCATCATTCGTTTCTTCTCTTCCCATTGCTTCAAGGAGGCTCATGGGGACGCTGCAAACGATGACTTTGGCGCTCGTGTTCTGTGCGAGGTACCGGATGTCGTCCATGAAGAGGTCGACGGCTCGCTTGATGCGGTCCGTGCGTTCGGGGAGTTTTGCGATTGCGGTGATGCTGGTTTTTGGGAAGTCCCGGCAAAGGGTGTTGTCCATGATGAGGGTGCTGCGAAAACCCTCGTCCTGGTTGTAGCCGGGGAAGCGCGTGAAGAGGTTGGGCTGCTTGTTTGGCTTTGTCGGGTCGTCCTTGCTGGGTTTGGCAGGAATCTCCTTGCGGCACTTCTCCAGCCATTCCCGTACCCCTTCCACGCTTTCCTTGCTGCCAACGATGCCGAGGTTGATGGCGTGTGGCGCGATGGCTTGTTCCGTGTCGAGGGGTGCGTGATTCATGATGCCGAACCGGATATCAATGTGGCGCCCACTCCCGAACTCGAGTTCTGGCTCTTCGAGGAACGTCATCTTCATGAGAATAAGCTCCCTTGTCGCTCGTCGACCGCTGGTGCGTTGAGACTGGTCTGTTTCTCCTTCTCCTCGTGTTTTAGCCATGCATCGTCATCGAGCCCGGCGCCGAGCTCCTGCTGAACAAGGGCAGTGAAATCGAGGAATCCTGGGCCAGTGTCAAAGAGGCTGCGCTCGGTGAGGAGTTGTGCCCACATGACGACTTGGCCGTGGACTGCTTGGTTATTCTCCAGGCGCTTAATTCCGGAGGTGAGGTTCGGGGCGTAGAAAGATGGTCGTTCGCCATCGCGCGTGAAATAGTAATTCGGCGTGACTTGGAGGTACCACTCGTTGTCGTAACGCACGAAGTGTAGTCCAGCGGCCGAGTGCCGATAGTACGACATCTGCGTGTGGTCGCTTTTCTTTGGGTAGCCTTTGAACACCCAGCGGCTGGTTCTGTTCTCGCGGCTTTGGTATGCGTACTCCCGATCGGTGAGGTCTTTACTCGCGCGGAAGTAGTAGAAATCGCTATCCCGTGAGTACTTGACTCCCTTGGGAAAGAGCTTTTCGCGCAGGCAAGCATTCAGGAGTTGCACGAATGCTCGTTGGCGTACGAGGTCGCTCGTTGTCGCCCAATCAATGGTGTTGTGCTCTTCGAGGGTCCCCTGGTCGCACACGCTGCTCCATGGGGCGGTGCCAAGGTCGTGGAACGACGTAAGCATCTTATTGCCAAGCGTCCATTCACCCCGAACATGCGCGGTGAGTTCGCGCAGTGTTGCAAAGATCTCGCCGGGCGTTCGCACATCCGTCGCGGCGATGTAGTAGTGCTCGGGGAACGGCGCGAGCGTAAGGAGATTCGAGTACACGACTTCGGTTTTCGGTGGCGCGCCGAGGTACAGGCCGGAGTCTCTTGGTGTGGCGAGACGCTGGAGGAGCGGCTTCGCGGCAGCGTCGAACCGGTCGCGTCGCTTGTGAAACACGACCTTGCCGGTTTTGCGTATGGCGGGGTCGTGGAAGTACTCCTTGAGGAATGTCCAGTATGCCTCATTCGTGCGCGGACGCGACCGGACGAGAATGACGGGAGCGTTACCGCCGAGCCAGTAGTCAAGGTCTCGCTGCGAGCAACGGAATTCTAGGGTGTTCTCGGTCTCGGCTTCAAACGGGCGGTCTGTCGCCTTGCTCTGCACCTGAATGATGCAGTTTGAGACCTCACCGTTCTCTGCGCGAAGCTCGATGTATCCGTCGATGCCAGCTTCAAGAGAGGATGTCCGGTAGATCGTAGAAAGTAGCGACTCTCACACCTGAGGGCGTGGTA
>CAZLOS010000235.1:0-5077 GCA_964561215.1 uncultured Solibacteraceae bacterium
CCGCTTCAACGATATCGAAGCGCTGAAAAACGCGATCGGCGACAAGACCTGCGCGCTCGGAGCGTTAGCCAAGATCGAAGAGTTGAAGAATGCCAACGCGCCGGGCTATCATCGCGTGCCCTTGGAGAAGATACTCTCAGCCCGAGGCATTGTTCAGTTCTGGTACGGGGACCTGGACGATGCGATCACCAACCTGCGCCGCGTGACCGCCAAGGCGGATGAGGTGGACCTGAATACGGGGGTCTACTCCTGGCTCCGGCTTGCGGAAGCTCTCGATCTGAAGGGGCGCCGCTCGGAAGCACTCTCGGCATATCGTCAGACCATGAATTACGCGCCGCAATCGGATGCCGCCAAGGAAGCGCGCAGGTATCTGGACAGCCCTTTTCGCCGCAAGCGCAATATGTGAGTTGCCTTACCAGGTTTTGCGGAACGGATCGCCGTTTTCAGCTCGCGTCTTGGTGGTGTTGGCCACCCACTTGGTAGTCGAATCGAGTTCGTGAGTCCACGCCGACAGCCCGCTGGCATGTTGCGCGATGGCCTCAAAGATGCGGTGTGCGATCAATAGGTTGCCGACCTTGTTGGCATGCACGCCGTCGGGGTTGATGAGCCAGTCGGCCCCGCCCTCCGCACCCCAGGGATCCGCCAGGACGCAGTCGAATTCCCGCGCCAGCCCGCGGATGCACTCGTTGTACTTGAGCGTGGCTTCGACGCTGCCCTTGTCATACGGTGGATAGCTCTTCCAGCCCGTCATGTAGTAAACCGTGGTGAGCACGATCAGCGGGTCCGAAGCCTGCTTCGCGTCGCGGATGATGGTGGCCATATCCTCGCGAAAGTCGGTTAACGGCATACCGGCGCGCATGTCGTTCAAGCCGTAAGCCAGGATGAACAGGTCCGGCTTGAGTTCGAGAACGTCCTTCTTGTAGCGCTCCAAGGCGCTGGGTTTGCGCGAATTGGCGTAGCCGGGGCTGCGAGGGGAGATGGCGTTGGCGCCGATGCCTTTGTTGAAGTACTCCACCGGGCGCTGCTGGCAGGCGTTGATGAGCCGCCGGAGCACGTCCGCGTACCGGTCGTCGGGCAGTACCTGCAACCAGGGACCGCCTTCCACGGTGCTCTCGCCCATGACGACCATGCGCCGGAACGGCTCCTTGCGGTAATCCTTGGGCTTGTCGAAGGCGTGTTGGGCCGCGTCGGCGCCCGTCGCTGCAGTAAGCGTCACCGCCAGCGCGGAGGAATCCCGAAGGAAGCTGCGTCTCTTCATACACTCTTCCCCTCCTCGAACGATGGGGCGCTGGCCGGCGGCTCCAGGACTACGGAATCACTTCCAGCCGGACAGGCTGTTCGATAAACTTCGGCTCTTTACCCGGCGTAAGCACCGCCACGCTGTAACGCATGGGCTTCGCCTTGGCTGAGATCGTGAAAGTGATGGCCGTCGCCGTCTGTTCCGTGATTTGGCACGGAATGTCGTTCTTGCCGTCCGTGAGAAACACCTGCACAACACTCTGCTTGCTCAAGTTTTCCCCGGCGGCCTTCACCGCGGCGCCGGCCTTGGCCGACGTGGGCTCCACCGATTTGATCGATGGGATGGGGCCTTGGGCGCACAAACACATGGCAACAAGTATCAATGCAGCGAGCAAGAAGACAGAAGATGCTTTCATCTGGAACATTCCTCCACACAAATGCTATTCTGATTCGCCCGCGATTGCAAGTGACGGAAGCCGGTTTGCCGAACGCTTTCTAAAGGGGCCGCAACCGGGCAAGCGCTTCGCCGGTGGCTTGTTCCACGCCGGCGTGCAGGCTGTTGCCATGCGCGTCCATGGTTACGATGGCAAGGAAGTCCTTCACACGGAGGTGCCACATGGCTTCGGGAATGCCGAATTCCACGAGGTGCACATCGAGCACCTTCTCGATGCTGCGCGCGTAAACCTGTGCCGCGCCGCCGACGGCGTGCAGGTACACCGCCCCGCACTCTTGCATGGCGGCTAACGTTTTCGCGCCCATGCCGCCCTTGCCGATTACGGCGCGTATGCCGTAGCGCCGGATGATTTCGCCCTGGTAAGGTTCTTCGCGAATGCTCGTGGTGGGTCCGGCGGCGTTGTTGAACCACTCCTCGCCGCGCTTCAGCATGACAGGCCCGCAGTGGTAGACGATGCTGCCCGTCAAGTCTACCGGTGCCGGATTCTTCATCAGGTACGCATGCACGTTGTCGCGGCCCGTGTAGATTTCGCCGTTGATCAGCACGACGTCGCCCACTTTCAGCGCTCGCACGGTCTTTTCGCTTAAGGGCGGCGTCAACACGACCTCTCGGCCTGTGAGGGGGAATCCCGCGCCCGCGGCCATGCGTTCAACCTTCCGATCCGGATCCCGATAGATCCAACCGGTGATAGCGCCGCTCGAAGCGTCCAGACGCACGCCGAGGCGCCGGAATGCCCAGCAATCGTATGCCACCGAAACGAAGAAGCTGGCCGGCAGCCGGTTCGCCGCGGTGATCTTGCAGCCGATCAGCGACGCGTTCCCACCGAAGCCCATGGCGCCCACGCCGATGTGGTTGGCTTCGTCCATGATTTCGGTTTCGAGTTTGGCGAGCACCGGTTCGGGATTCGTGTCGTCCAGCGTGCGGAACAACTGCTGCTTCGCAAGCAGGTAGCCGTTGGCCCGGTCGCTGCCGATCGCGACGCCGATGGCGCCGGGCGCGCAGCCCTGCCCCTGCGCTTGCCATACCGAATGCAGGATGCACTTCTTCACGCCGGCCAGCGTGCGGTCCGCCCGGCCCAGGTGATTGAGTTCGCAGGGCAGGGAGTACTGGATATTCTTGTTCTCGCAGCCGCCGCCCTTGAGCAGTAGCTTCACCTCGATCGCATCCTGCTCCCACTGCTCGAAGTGCACGATGGGCGTTTCAGGACCGAGGTTGTTGCCGCTGTTCTTGCCGGTGATGGAGTCCACCGAGTTCGGCCGCAGCTTGCCCCGGCGCGTGGCTTCCGCGACTGCGTCCATAATGGCGCGCTTGATCGCAGGTTGGTTGGCGGCCGGCGGCGTGTGCACCAGGAAGAACGGCATGCCGGTATCCTGGCAGATCGGCGCTTGGCTGTCGTACGCCATGTCGATGTTCGCCGCGATCACGTTCAGGGCCTGGTGGGACTGCGTGCCCGGCTGCTCGCCGGATATGGCCTGGCTCATCGCCGCGCGCACGTCCGGAGGAAGATTCGTGGACGTTTCGGAGATCAAAGCCAACAGACTGTCGAACAGGAATTCCATTTGTTCCCCCCCGGGTCTCATTTTACCGCCCAGCCGGATTGGTGATACCTTATGGGAAACCTCATGATCGAAATCGGCTTTCACACTGACGCGTTCAACAGTGCCTACTGGAGTTTCGATCAATGCCTGGACTGGGCGCACGAGCACGGCGTCCATGTGATCGAGTGCGGCACCATCGACGGCGTCTCCTGGATTCACGGCCTTGGCTACCAGCCTCACGTTGCATTGTGGGAGGACCCTATAGCGTTGCGCCGCAAGATGGAAAAGCTCGACATCCGGTTCAGCCAGGTGGACGCGGCGTTCCCCCTTTCGAAGCCCAAAGGAGTCACGCTCGGCGTCGAGTACGTGCTGCACACCATGCGCTGGGCCAAGCTCGCCGGCTGCCCGCGCGTCGACACCACCGACGACCGGTTCAAACCCGCGTCGATGAGCGAGCGCGAGTGCATGGATCACATGCGGCGCATCTACCGGGAGATCGTCCAGGCCGCCGAACTGTACGACATCGTCATCAACATCGAACCGCACGGGTACTTCACCACCAAGCCGGATTTCATGGAGGAAATGCTGCGCTTCGTGGACAGCCCGAATCTGCGCATGAACATGGATACCGGCAACACCTTCATCGCCGGCCAGGACCCGGTAGCATTCCTCAAGCGGCTGATCGGGTATGTGAGTCACGTGCATGTGAAGGACGTGAGCGAAAGCCTGGCCGCGGCCGCGCGCGGCGATCTGACCGGCATCGCCGTCAGCCACTGCGCTATCGGCGGCGGCGTCAACGCAGCCAACATCCGGGAGTGCGTCAAACTGCTGGTCGAGGCCGGCTATGACGGCGTGCTCAGCCTGGAATGCGAAGGGCAGGGCGGTCCCCTGCTGGAGCGCAGCCGGCAGTGGGTAAGTCAACTGATCGAAGACACGACTAAGAATCATTAGGAGCGAGGCCATGGAAGACTTGCGATTGAATGGGACCGGTAGCGCCGGGCGGAGGTCGTTCATGAAGACGGCCGCCGGCGCCGTATCGGCAACGGCCTTCGGCGCTTATGCGGCTGCCAGCGACACTCTGAAGGTCGGCATCATCGGTTGCGGCGGGCGCGGCACGGCGGCCGCCGTGGACGCCATGACGGCGGACAAAGGCATAAACATCGTGGCCATGGCCGATATCCGGCTGGACCGCATCCAGGAGAAGCGCACGCAGTTGAAGCTGAAATTCCCCGGGCGAGTGGTGGTCGACGACGATCATTGTTTCACCGGTTTCGACGCGTACAAACACGTCATCGCTTCTTCCGATGTAGTCATCATCGCCAACGCCGCCAAGTTCCATCCGCTGCACTTGAAAGCCGCGGTCGAAGCGGGTAAGCACGTTTTCGTCGAGAAGCCGCACGCCATCGATCCGGCGGCGATCCACGTCGTGCGCGCTGCCTGCGAACTGGCCAGGCAGAAGGGCCTGAGTGTCATGAGCGGCTTGCAGAGCCGCCACCACGTGGGCTACCGGGAGACCATCCAGCGCGTGCACGACGGCGCCATCGGCGATGTGGTGGCCATCCAGGAAACCTGGCTGAGGCCGCCCTACGTGCTGTATCCGCGCGTTCCCGGTTTGAAGGAAATCGAGTACCAGGCCAGTAACCAGTACCACTTCCACTGGCTCTGCGGAGACGACATCCCCCAAACGCTGGTGCACAACCTGGACCGTTCGAGCTGGGTCATGAACAACCAGGTGCCGGCCCGCGCCTGGGGCATGGCCGGCCGCAGCACGCTGCACGGGGAAATCTATGGCGACGTTTTCGATCACCACGCCGTAGTCTATGAATTCCAGAACGGCGTGCGCGTG
>CAZLOS010000236.1:0-4947 GCA_964561215.1 uncultured Solibacteraceae bacterium
GCATTCAGGCGGTGCGGTAAGCGCGCTCTCCGTCGGCACGTTTGAAGGACTCTACGTTGAGCCCCATCTTCTTGGTCAGGCTGCCCGAGATGAAGCCGCGCACGCTGTGGGCCTGCCAGTCGGTCGCGTCCATGATCTCCTTCAGGCTCGCGCCATCCGCGCGGCGGATCAGGTCGAGGACGATGGCCTTCTTGCTGCCCTCGCGCGCCGTGGGCGCGCCCTCTGTGGCAGTGGCGTCCTTGGTCGCCTTGGCCCGCTTCGGCGCGGCAGGGGCCGCCTGTGGCGCGGGGATGGGCGTCAGTGCCTGGATGGCCTTCCAGATCCGGTTGACCGCCGTCTTGCGGTCCGTGAACTTCTTGACCGGCTTCAGCGTGTCGAAGGGCACCACACCGGCGAAGCCGTTCCAGACTTCGACGAACCGGCTGATGGGCCACTCAGCGGAGACTTTGGCAAGCTCCTTCTCGGTGGCGAAACGCTGTTGGCTTTCGGGCGCCTGTTCGGCGGTGGCGAAGGCGGTGATGTTGTTGTCAGTGTCGATGGCAAACGTAGTCATGGTTTTCTCCTGATTCAGAATTCGATTTTGTCGACGATGCGACGCGCCTCATCCTCGGTGATCGGTTGCGCCGCAGGGGCTTCGAAGCGCAGGCGGGCAGCGGTCCGGATGCGGATTTCGCGGCCCGTGGCGAGGTTGATTCCGTACCACCCGCTGCGGTCGTGCTCGCGGGTGATGCGAACTCTGGCCAGCGTTCCGCTGACCTTGACGATGTAGGTCGATCCGACCTTGACGTTCTGCTTCTGCATGTTCAGTACTCCAGTCCTTTCTGATCCACCGCGCTGCGGTCGCCAAGGTGGGCCAGGACGTAGGCGAGTTGCTGGGCGATGTAGTCGAGGTCGCCCACGTAGCACCAGTTCCGGGGCTCCGTGGTTTGTTCGGCTTGGTGGGCATCCAGGCGCTGGCCGATCCGCTTGAGCAAGTCGGCGCATTCGGTGTGGCGCGCGGCGTAGGCTTCCGCGGCAGTCTGCTTGGTGGTCTTGGTGGTCCGTGGCATCGATGACATACATCACTTCGGCGGGGCCGAATAGCAAGGCTGAAGCTCGCTTTCCAGGAGAAAAGATTCAATGGCGGCGGTGAGCCTGCGGGCGTACGCGAAACATCGCGGAGTAACGCTGAAGGCTGTGCAAAAAGCGATCCAATCCGGCCGCATTCGGACCACAGCGGACGGGAAGATCGACGCCGATCAGGCGGATGCCGAGTGGGAGCGCAACACGGGACCGAAGGTAAGGCGAACCGCCGTCAGCCCGCCGCCGGCGGCCACAATCGAGCAATCGCGCCCGGAACCTGCAGGCGGCGGGACCCTCGACTACGCGAAGGCGCGGGCGATCATCGCCCACTACGAGGCGCGCCTGGCGAAGATCGACTACGAAGAGCGCATCAAGAAGCTCGTCAACGCCGATGAAGTCTCGGTCGCCGGCTTCAACCTGTTCCGGATGTTCCGTGACAGGATGCTCAACATCCCGGACCGGGTTGTCGGAGCGCTGATCGCAGAGATCCGGGAGGCCCTTCGCGCCGCCGGCATCGATCCGGAGTTGGTGAAGGCGATCGACATGGGCAAGGTCCACGGCATCTTGCTCGCCGAGATCCGAGGCTCTCTCGAGGAATTTGCGGATGCAGCCCACCGCTGAAGCGATCTACTACCGCGCGGCGGCAGCCGGAGCTCGGCCGGATCCACTGCTGACGATTTCGCAGTGGGCCGACAAGTACCGGAAGCTGTCACAGCGAGCGTCGGCTGAGCCCGGCCCGTGGCGAACGGATCGCACTCCATACCTGCGGGAGATCATGGACTGCCTCTCGCCGTCGTCTGCAGTCGAGCGCGTGGTGTTCATGAAGGGCGCGCAGATCGGCGGCACGGAGTGCGGGAACAACTGGATCGGGTACATCATCCACCAGGCGCCAGGGCCGATGATGGCCGTGCAACCCACGGTCGAGATGGCGAAGCGCAACTCGAAGCAGCGCGTAGACCCGCTGATCGAGGAGTCGGACGTATTGCGCGAGTTGGTGCAGAGTCCGCGGTCGCGCGATTCAGGGAACACAGTCCTCTCGAAGGAGTTCCCTGGCGGCGTCCTGGTGATGACGGGCGCGAACTCGGCCGTCGGCCTGCGCTCGATGGCGGCGCGGTTCCTGTTCCTGGATGAAGTGGACGCATATCCGGGCGACGTCGAAGGTGAAGGCGACCCGGTCAACCTGGCCATGGCGCGCACGCGCACCTTCGCGCGAAGGAAGGTGTTCCTCTGCTCGACGCCGAAGATCACCGGCATGAGCCGGATCGAAGCAGCGTGGGAAGAGAGTGACCAGCGCCGCTTCTGGTTGCCGTGCCCGGTGTGCAGGGAGTTCCAGGTTCTCAAGTTCGCGCAGTTGCGCTGGCCGAAGGGTGCGCCGGAGAAGGTCGTCTACGCGTGCGAGCACTGCGGGCAGGAGATTCAGAACCACCAGAAGCAGTGGATGCTACCGCGCGGGGAGTGGCGGCGTGCCGCCGTGGGAGACGGACGGACAGCGGGCTTCCATCTGTCGAGCCTGTATTCGCCGGTGGGCTGGTTCGCGTGGTCGGATGCCGCCAAGCAGTTCGAGCAGGCGCAGAAGAATCCTTCGCTGCTCCAGGTCTTCGTCAACACCGTCCTCGGTGAGACGTGGACGTTGCTCGGCGAGGCCCCGGACTGGCAGAAGCTGTACGATCGCCGCGAGACATACAAGGTCGCTACCGTTCCGCGCGGTGGCCTGTTCCTGGTGGGCGGCGCGGACGTTCAGAAGGACCGCATCGAAGTAGAGGTGGTGGCATACGGGCGTGGCAAGGAGTCGTGGTCCGTCGATTACCGGGTCTTTGAAGGGGACACTTCGCGCACGCCGGTCTGGGAGAAGCTGACCAGACTGCTGAACGAAACGTACCCGGCGGCAAGCGGAATCGAGTTGCCGATCCTGCAACTGGCGGTGGACTCGGGCTTCGCTACGACGGAGGTGTATCAGTGGGCTCGGCGACAGGGCGGGCGCGTGCTGGTGATCAAGGGCGACTCGCGGGCGCCTGCACTGGTTGGCTCGGCATCGCCGGTCGAGGTTGGCCCGCTCGGCGCGAAACTGAAGCGCGGCGTGCGCGTCTGGCCGGTGAACTCCGGCATGGCGAAGGAGGAGTTGTACCGCTGGCTGCGCCTGGAGCGGCCCACGGACGAGGACCTCGCCATCGGCACGCCGTTCCCGCCCGGCTACTGCCACTTCCCGAAGTACAGCGAGGAGTTCTTCAAACAGATCACCGCCGAGCAGTTGGTCACGAAGATAGTCAAAGGCTATCGCCGGCACGAGTGGCAGAAGATGCGCGAGCGGAATGAAGCGCTCGACTGCCGCGTCTACGCCCGCGCGGCCGCCGCGCGCGTCGGCCTGGACCGCTTCCAGGAGAAGCACTGGGAGGCGATGGAAGAACGCGTGGGTCGCGCGGAACATCCCGCGCCGCACCCGGAGCCGAGCAAAGAGCGGCGGCGAAGCGGTCGCAAGATTCGGGGACGGTTTCTCTGATGGCTTACACCCAAGCACAACTCGAAGCGCTCCAGGAAGCCTTGGCATCGGGCACGCTGACGGTCACCTACGAGGGCCGCAGCATCACTTATCGCTCCGTCCAGGAGTTGCAGCGGGCGATCACGGTCGTACAGAACTCGTTGAACCAGCAATCCGGCAAACGTACCCGCCAGTATCGGTTGTCCTCCAGCAAAGGATTCTGACCTTGTTCAACTTCGGATCATTTCTGACCCGCTTCAAGCGGGGAGGCAGCGCTGCGCCATCCGGGCCTCCGGCGCGACGTGCGTCGAGCTTTCCGTACGAAGGCGCGACCTCAGGGCGGCGTCTCGGTGCCTGGTCGGCAACGCGCGACGCAATCAACTCGGTCTGGTATCAGAGCGCCGACCAACTGGTAGCGCGGTCCCGTGACTTGGTCCGGAAAGACGGCTGGGCGGCCAAGGCGGTGGACGAGTGGGTATGCAATGCCGTCGGCAACGGCGTGAAACCCCAGTCGCTGCATCCGGACGAAGCGACGAAGACGAAGATTCAGAAGCTATGGTCCGCATGGGTGAGCGAAGCCGACGCTTCAGGGACAACGGACTTCTACGGCCTCGAAGCGCTGGCATTCCGGTCGATGGTCGAAGGCGGCGAGTGCTTTGTTCGGAAGTACGTGCGCGCCGCCACCGACGGGCTGTCGATTCCACTGCAACTGCAGTTAATCGAGTCGGAACAGCTTCCTTACTACCTTGCGAGGCCAACTCCGGAGACGCCGGCCGGAAACGTCGTGCGCTCCTCGATCGAGTTCGACGGTTCGAACCGCCGCACGGCCTACTACTTCTACAAGGAGCATCCCGGCGAGCGCCTGTTCTTCCCGAACGCGTTGGATCTGATCCGCGTGCCGGCGGGCGAAGTGATGCACCTGTTCCGGCCATTGCGGCCGGGACAGATCCGCGGCGTTCCGTGGCTCGCCAACGCGCTGGTGCGGCTGTGGGAACTCGACCAGTACGACGACGCCGAGTTGCTGCGGAAGAAGTTCGCCGCGATGCTCATGGCGTTCATTGTCCGCACCAACCCAGACGATCCGTTCTTCCCGAACGCCGGTGACCAGCAGGCCACCGAATCCGGCGGCGACCCCGCGCCGAACGAACCGGGCGTGCAGGTGGCGCGGCTCGAAGCGGGCACGATGCAGGAACTGGAGCCGGGCGAAGACGTAAGGTTCACGGAACCTGCGGATGTAGGCGGCAACTACGAGGCTTTCGAACGACAGACGCTGCTCCGCATCGGCGCCGGGCTCGGGTTGCCCTACGACATGCTCACCGGCGATCTATCCCAGACGAACTACTCGTCGATCCGCGCGGGCATCCTGTCGTTCCGGCGTCTCTGCGAGCAGATTCAATACGGCGTCTTCA
>CAZLOS010000237.1:0-4881 GCA_964561215.1 uncultured Solibacteraceae bacterium
GTCGTAAGCCAACGTGAGTCTTTCGAGGATGGCCGCCCTTGACAGGCCGATGGCGCCTACCTGGGGGAACACGCCGCCGCCGCGCGTCTCCTCGCGGAACAGATCGAGGACGTCGCGGTATCGTGCCGTGTCTACCGCGTAGCCCTCTCCGGCGGTCCCGAACACATAGAGGTCGCGGAAGCCCTGGGCCAGCACGTGGCGCACCTCGGCGCGGAAGACATCTTCGAGCAACCGTTCCTTCTCGTCCCAGGGGACTTCGCAACTGACGAGGATGGCCTGGTGGTAGCGCAAGGCGGTCTCCTATATGGGCCAGTTGCCGGGATTCAGCCAGCGCTCGTCTTCCACTCGTACGGAGCGAATACGGGCGGCCAGGTCGCCGCTGAGCGCTCCCCGGGAAGCGTAGCCGACGGCGGCTTCCATCTCCTCGACGCGCGCCGTTCCCACCAGCGCCGTGTGTACGGCGGGATGTGCCAGCACGTAGCGGTAGGCGAGTTCGGGCAGGCTCGCCACTTCGTTCGAAGCCATGCCGTTCATCCGCTCCACCGCATGCTTGAGCGAGGCCATGGAGTCGGGCAGATCGCGGTAGCGGTGCGTCAGCGCGCCCTTGAGCAACACGGAACGCACCACGATGCCCACATCCCGCGTGGCGGCTTCTTTCAGGACGCGGTCTTCGGGCCGCCGGTCGAGAACGCTGTATGCGATCTGCAGGCAATCGTAACCGGTGGCGATGGCCTCCAGCGCCCCCCGCTCGCCGTACACGCTCGCGCCGGCGAAGCGGATATGGCCTCGCTGGCGCTCGTTTTGGAGTGCTTCCCAAACGGGACCGGCGTCCAGGGTGTCGGCGGGGCCCGCGTGCACCAGCATGACGTCGATCGTGTCCGTCCTCAGCGCACGGAGGCTCTCTTCCACCGAATTCACCACACGCGCGCGCAGCGCATCGGGCGCCAGGTCTTCCTTTGAAAACAGAGACACCTTCGAGGCCAGCACATACTCGGCGCGGCGGCCGGCGATGGCGCGGCCGATAACCTCCTCGCTGGTCCCGTAAGCGCGCGCCGTATCGATGAAGTTGATACCTTTGTCCAGGGCTTGGTTGAGCAACGCGGCGGCGGCCGAGTCACCGGGACGCGCGTCGTCGCCCACCGGGCGTATGCCGTAGTCCAAACCCAATTCCACCGTGCCGAGCGAAATCTCGGAAACCATGAATCCAGTACGGCCGAGCCGTCGTTTCTTCATCTGTGATTTTCCTTTGCGCCGCTCAGTAGCGGCCGTATTCTTCTACCAGGTCGCGCATCATGCGAATACGGTGTTCGGGTGCCCCGGGAGGCACCTGGTCGCCGGCGGCGGCGATCAGCCGGGCACTGCGGCCGCGGAGTTCCAGCCAGGCGAGCACCGCGCGCCGGAAATCGTCGTCGGACGCCGGCTCGATCCACAGCGGGGGCGGTACGCCGCCGGACAGGATCAGGGCGGGTCCCGCCTCGTCGCGGCACTGCTGGGCCGAGAGGTCGCCCATGGGCGCCGGCGTGACCGCGTCGATGCAATCGGCGCCGAGCGAGGCAAAAACGCGCAGCAAGCCCCGCAAGCGTCCGTCCACATGCACGGCGGCGAATTTGCCCGCGCGGTGCAGTCTGGCGAAGGCCTCCCGGTAGAAATTGGCCGACCACTTTTCCACAAAGCGCGGCGACTGGATATCGCTCGAAAAATTATCCCCCATCAGAATGACGTCCGCCGGACTCTGGCACACCAGGTCTATCAGGGTGAGGAGGTTCGTGTTGACCGCATCGATGACCTCGGCCAGCACGGCGGGCATGTCGGCCGCGGCGAACATGGTCTGCTCGACGCCCATCCAGTAATTGAGCAACTGCCCGGCGGCGCTGTAGCCGATGGAGAGGTATGGCACGCCGATCCCGTCGACAGCCTGGTACCAGCAATCATAGCGCTCCCAGGCCGGATGGTATTGCGCGCGGCTCAGCGCATAGGCCAGCACCCGCAGATCCTGCTCGCTGTGAATGCCCCACTCGGAGATGCCCCATGAATAGCTGCTTTCGTTCCACAACCTCTTGCGGCAAATCGAGCCGAGCGGCGTTTCGATGGTCCAGGCCAACTCCGGTCCGCGGCCGGATTCCTCGCGGGAAATGCTCGACCGCACTTCCGGCGGATATGAGACATCGAAATACGAAATCCGGTTGGGGATGGCGAAACCCGCGCCGAACTTGCGATGGCAGGCGAGAAGATCGTCCTCCACGCCATGCACGGCCACCGACAGGTCGAAGGGGATCGTGTGCTTCTGGTAGAACCAGTGCGAAAGGTCCAGATAGAAGGGCACGCGGTCCGGCGTCCCGCCCCGGTACACGGTGAGCAACCTGTCTCGTTCCGTCATGTTGTTCGTCCCCTATTTCACCATAAGCGCCCACTGTTCATGAGAGAATACGGTCAGGAAGACTTTCGTGCGCGTACGTACTAAGGTTTCTGAGAAGACTTTCCTCGTCCGGCTGTTGTGGAATCCCGTCGGTAAGTTCCTGCTGGTCTTCGGGGTGTGCGCGGTCAGCCTGTCGGCGCTGACGGCCGTGTGGCTGTATATGAAGTACGCCCGGTTGATCGACGAGAAACTGCGCGGCGGGCCGTTCACATCTACCTCGATGATCTTCGCGGCCCCTCGGGTGGTTACGATGGGCGACGAGACCTCCCCCGAGGAGATCGCAGCGCAGCTTCGCTCGAGCGGCTACACCCAGGCGCGGGACAACCGCCTCGGCTGGTTCCACGTGCGTCCTGATGGCATCGAGGTGTTTCCGGGGCCCGATTCCTACTTCGAACAGGAAGCCGGCGTCATCAAGTTCAACGGCCCGCGCGTGGCGCAAATCGTTTCCCTGCGGGACAACACCGAGCGCACACAGTACCTGCTCGAGCCCGAACTGATCACGAACCTGTTCGACCGCAACCGCGAAAAACGGCGCCTGGTGCGTTACGAGGATGTCCCCAAGGTGCTGGTGAATGCCATCATTTCCGCCGAAGACAAGCGGTTCTTCATCCACTCCGGGTTCGATCCCATCCGCATCATAAAGACGGTCTACACGGACATCGGACGTGGGCGCCGCTACGGCGCTTCCACTCTCAGCATGCAGTTGGCGAGAGGCCTGGTGCTCTCCCAGGAGAAAACCTGGAAGAGGAAGGCCGCCGAGGCGCTGGTCACCATGCACCTCGAAGCAAGGCTCACCAAGGAAGAGATCTTCGGATACTACGTCAACCAGGTGAATCTCGGCCGGCGCGGCAGTTTCGACATATGCGGCTTCGGGCAGGCCGCCCGCGCCTATTTCGGGAAGGACCTCAAGGAACTCACCCTGCCCGAGGCGGCCATGCTGGCCGGCCTGATCCAACGGCCCAGCTACACGAATCCCATCCGCTGGCCCGAGCGGGCGCGCGCCCGCCGCAATGTGGTGTTGAGCCTGATGCGCGAGAACGGTTTCATCACGGACCAGGAGTATGAAGAGGCGTCTCAATCGCCTCTCCGGTTGGCTCCGGGCGGCATCGAATCCACGGACGCCCCCTATTTTGTGGATCTCGTCAACGACAATCTTCAGGAACAGTTCCAGGACTACGATTTTCAAACGCACTCTTTTCGCGTCTATACGACGCTCGACATGAACCTGCAGCGCGAGGCCGCCGTCGCCGTGCAGGTCGGTCTCAAGGAGGTTGATGACGCCATCAACCGCCGGCGCAAGCGCACCAGACAGCCCATCCCGGATCCGCAGGTCGCCCTCGTCGCTCTGGATACGGAAACCGGCGAGGTCAAGGCGCTCGTGGGCGGGCGCAATTATGGCATGAGCCAGTTGAACCGGGTGCTGGCCAAGCGGCAGCCGGGCAGCTCGTTCAAGCCTTTCGTTTACGCGGCCGCCCTGGATACCGCCCTCGAAGGCGGCCCGAAGGTGTTCACCCCGCTCACCCTTGTGTCCGACGAACCTACCACGTTCTGGTTCGACGGCAAGCCCTACGAGCCATCGAATTTCGGAGACGAATATAGCGGAACCATCACGTTACGGCAGGCCATCGCCAAATCCAAGAACGTCCCCACGGTGAAGATCGCGGAGGAAGTGGGCTACGACAACGTGGTCGCCCTCGCTCGCAAAGCCGGAATGAACCTGCACATCCGGCCGACACCCGCCGTGGCGCTGGGCGCCTACGAGGTGACGCCGGTCGAAATCGCCGGAGCTTACACGATTTTCCCGAATCGCGGGGTTTACCATAAGCCGAACTGGATAAAGATCATCCGCGACGAAGCGGGGAAGACCATCTTTACGTCGAAGCCCGAGAGCCGTGCCGTGCTCGATCCGCGGGTGGCGTACATGATGGTCAGCCTGATGGAGGAGGTTCTGCGCAGCGGGACTGGCGCGGGCGTCCGCTCGCGCGGTTTCACCTTGCCGGCCGCGGGAAAGACGGGCACCAGCCACGACGGGTGGTTCGCCGGCTTCACGTCGAAGTTGATCTGCGTCGTGTGGGTGGGCTTCGACGACAACCGGGAGCTGAACCTCGAAGGCGCTCATTCCGCCTTGCCGATCTGGACCGAGTTCATGAAGCGCGCGCACCAGTACCGCGAATACCGCGGTGTGCGGGCCTTTTCGGCGCCGGATGGAGTCGTCAGCGTCGAGGTGGATCCCGCCACGGGCGAACTGGCTTCACCCGCTTGCCCCGGCGTGCGAACAGAAGTGTTCATCGCCGGTACGCAACCGGTGGCGGTATGCCATCTGCACGGCGCGGGACGCGCCGGCTCAACGCTGGTTGCCGGTTGGGATGCCGGCGCGGCCGTCCCGGCGGCCGATGCTGGCGCCGCGCCCGGCACGGCGGCCGCCCGCGCCGGCTGGACCGAATTGATGCCGGTGCAGGCCAAAG
>CAZLOS010000238.1:0-4873 GCA_964561215.1 uncultured Solibacteraceae bacterium
TGTTGCGGCGCGGGATATTTTGCCGCCGCGCGTGGGATATTGGCCTCTGAATCCGCGTTACGTCCTGTGAAACATTTTTGCCGCCTAAGAGAGTCCTGCCGTACCGTCCACGCGTGAGGTTTACTACCTGATTGGGTAGGTCAGTTTCACCACACCAAAAGCCCTGCTGAGAACCGTCTTCAGGAGCCCTGCCCGCTTTCGCCATGGGCGAAGCGCGATGTCCACCGACTCAGCCGCCCCCGCCAGGCCGTTCGTCGCGCGCTCAGTGTTTGCCAGAGTCTTTGCTACGTTCGGATCGGAGACGAGCGCGTTGATCGAGTCAATGGCCGCGCCCAGCTTGCGGAGATCTTCCGCCGCCACCGGCCCTCCGGCGCGGATCTGCGCATCCAGACCGTCGGTGAGTCTCTGGACGGAGTGAAGGTTCGCGTCGAGTTGCTGAAGATCGGTGTTCGCGCTGGCCAGGATCAGCTGCAACCCGGCGCGCAACTCTCCAGCAATTCCGGACAGTTCCTTCATCGCGGTGGCCAGTTCTGCCGTGGCCTGCTCAGTATTGCGCACGGTGGCCACTACGTGAGGTCGCGCTTCTCGCACCATCCCAGAGACTTCTTGAGCGGTCGCCCGTGCGGCCTTGCTTGCCTCATAGCTCTGCACCGATGCCGCTCGCGCCGCGCCGATCATGCCCGCCGTCTGCGAGGAGAGGCACGCTCGGTTGCGCGCGCAGTCAAACAACCAGGACGCCTGCCAAATAGATACTTCTACCGCCGGTCGCGTCCGGTGCACCAGAATGCCCAACTCGAGCACAGGCCAGCAAAGCAGGAGCGCGAGCGCCCACCAGGGAGAGGCGTGCGTCTTCAGCCAGTCGATCACGCCTCCACTCCCTCCGGCGCGAGCAGCACGGCCTTGGCGGTTTCCAGCCGTGCGCGCCGGTCGGCCAGGCCGTTCGTGCCACCGTTAATACGCCTGGTGATACCCTCGCAGTCGTCTGCATCCGCGAGAGCATTGAGCCCGTGCTTCGCCCAGAACCACGTTGCGACGCCCACGCAAAGCGCAGGCTCGCGGGCAACGGCGCCGGGGTCCGTCAGGAGGTCCCGGCCGATCGCGGCCCCGTACGCGGCGTAATTCGCGCGCCCGGTAAGCTGTATCAGGCCGCGCCCTTTGTACCTTCGCCCATCGCCAGGCTGCGTGTTGCCAAGGTCCGCGCGGCCTTCGTATGCGGCTCCGCTGGCCAGTTCCTCGGTGTATAGCAGGTCGCCGGACTCGTGGCCCACCTGCGACAGGAAATGGGCCTCGCGTAGCGGCGTACTGATATCAGCTTCGGCCATGGCCCTGATCAGGACGCCGTAGAGCGCCAGGCGGGATCCTGCGTGTGGCATCGCGCGTCTGAGATCGGAGAGGTTCATTTCTTTAGGTCCGGCTCGAACCGGTACACCAGGGTGAGGCTGGCCTCCATGTGGATTTCCAGGCCGGTGTCGTTCAGCCAGGTCGCGAACTTGTAAAGCAGTTTGTTGTCAGGCTCAAGCAATCCGTCGCTAATCTTCACGTCGAACGGCAGCCGTTCACGGCCGCGATCCGAGACGGCACCCTGAAGATAAAGCATTGTGTTGTCCGCCAACCAATCCGCCCGGATGCTGCCTTCGGCCGCCGTCGTTTGAAGGCCAAACAATACCCCTGCGAAGGTTCCCACCGGAGGGACGCCACGCGGCCAGGCGAGCAGATCCCCGTAGGCCCGGAGGATTCGGACCCTGCAGCCAGCCGGCGGCCGGAACGTCACCGTGGAGACGTGGTAACCGGCCCGGCCCCAGGTGCCGTCACGCGTGTCGGGTTCCCCCCGGAGATCCACGCTGAAGTTGTTCGCGCCACGGAAGGTCTGGACATGGCTTGCGTAGCCGCGTGGAAATACGGGATAGCGGCCTTCAAGTGCCTGCCCGAACAGTGAGGTGCACGTCAACGTGATCAGAAATAGAACTCTCATTGGCGGCCTCCCTAGACTTGCCTCAACCACTTGCTGATGCGTACGGCGGATCCGGCCGGCCGCAACCATCGGTTCACGCGAACGCCAGTACTCGACGGCGCCGGCAGTTCGATGATTTGGCAGAGCGACGATTCAACAGCGCTGATGAACCCGGAATCGCTTGCCGCCAGGGCCGTAATGGCAGCGACGATAGCCGCTTCCACGGCCGCCACGTTGCCGCTATCGGAACTGAGAAACTGGGCCAGGACTGCGGCTGCATCCTGAGCGGTGAGCGAACCCAGGTCGCTGATTCCGGTTGTACCGCTGATCTGTGCAAGATCGTTCGCAGATAACACGCCGGCGTCAACCAGCGCGGACCACAGGGAGTTGCCCGCACTCTCCGCGCCAGCCAGGGCGCCCGAATCCGATGTGTTCAATACAGCGATCAGATTCGAGACTTCCTGCGCTGACATCGTCCCTGCATCGACGGCCGCCAGGAGCACCAGGACGGCCATGTTAGCCGCTTCTGTGGCACTAAATGAGCCAGAATCGGCCCGAGCCATCGAGAGCAGATTGGCCGTTGATTCGGCCACCGACAAGCTCCCGGAATCGGACAAGCCAGAAGTCAGGGCGTTACCACTCGCTTCGTTTGCCGCCAGAGACCCGGAATCAGACCGGCTTGACGTCAGGGCATGGCCACTTGACTCGGCCCCGGCCAGGGATCCGGAATCGGACGCTGTCACCGTCGCTGGCCCCGGTGTATACGTCACCACCAACTTAGGATCTTGTGAGGTGCCTGTTTGGTCGGCGAAGTAAAAGCCTATATTGAACCCGTTTTGAGATCCCCAAGTGCCACCGAATGTACCGGATAAGTCCCATCCGAACCGAGCGCCGAATTTACTGACGCCTGACTTGTTGATGTTGGAAATGCCGCCTGAATTTAGGGCGACGTTGTTGTACGCACCCGTCGCGTAAGAGGCGTATGCGACGGAGCCGAATGAGGTCGAGCCCAGGCTCTGGTAGTCGGCGGTTGACATCCCAGTATTTGAGCTTGGGTTGCTCGAAACAATTTCAACTGAGGTCTGCCCTAGGCTTGTCGCTTTGGCGGATCCGTAGACCGAAAGAGTCGCCCCGGAGATAGTGGCCCCACTGCCAAGCGCTGTTGTATCGAAAAGCATGATGCTTCGATACAAATACCCAAACTGGTTTGATGTGGTTGTCGCAGCCAGATAGAGGCAAGGCCCAACGGTGCCGGAGTCAGCCCAAGCATTGCCGTCTCCTCCGCGTATTGTGCTCCACGTCTCGTTGACGTTATAACGACACACCACACCATCAAAGGTGCTCGTCTCCGGGTCTGGGTCTGGGTAGGCTGTCAACGTGTCGAAGCCGAAGCCCAGAGCGGGTTCCAAACTGGCTGAAATAAGACAATCCCAGGCGTGCATCAGCCACCAGAGTGGCTTCAGCGAGAAATACAGCCGCTTCGAGTATTTCCAGTGAGTGTAAAAACAAGCCTGAAACGTCCGGCCGCCGAGGGAGACAATGTGACGATTCGGCCCGATGGTGTGGATGTCGCGGTTGTCGCGCATCCGCAACATCCACCGGGTCAACCAGCGAAACGGCCCGTTCAGGAACCACAACAGAAGCGCCTGATGCCTGGCAAACCACCGTCCGTCGAAGGCGCGCCAGTGTTCGCAGCGCTCATATCGCTCGGATGACATCGAGTGCCCTCTTTAGTGCTTCAATCGCCGCCAGCGCGTTTGCTAAGGAGTCGATCTGGCCGCGATCCAGCCTTTGGAATCGTTCGACGACTTTCTCCGCGATCAACGTGCGAGCGCCGGACGGAACCTTGAAAGATTCCTTCCCATCGGCCTCTGCCTGGGCTTGAGCGGCGGCAATTGCGGCGTCGTCGAGCAGATACAGGCGGATCAGCGCCCGTGCATAGTTCTCGCGCTGATCCACCCACGCGAATTTGACCTCGACCTTCATGGAGCTTACGACACGCCCAGTGTGATCGTCGCCGTGATCTGCCAGCTTTGGGCGCTGGTTTTCGTGCCTAGGCTCTCCACCTTGCGGTTCATCATGCAGCCTCCGCTGGAGCCGTTGAAGGTGCCCCATTCGTTCCAGGCGAAGTTCGCTTCCGACATGCCGAAGGTCGCGCGGAGTGTCAGGACGTTGGTCGCAAGGGTTGGATACGACGTGTCCATCGCCTTCCGCAGTTTGTTAGTCGCGGCCTGAAGGTCCGTCTGTGCCGCCGCGAATGCGGTGCTACTGTCGCCAACCCCGATATGGCTATTTGCGTTGTTGAACGGGGTGATCGTGTTCCCGAAGACTGCACTGGCCGCCAAGTCCCTGAAGGCGTTGGTAAGTCCCATAGTCTACCTCCTCATCGAATTCTTCTGTGATCGTCTCCACCGGCTGTTTTCCGGGTTCAAACTCGCCGTCGAACTTGGCGAGCGTTCGTTTCACATGGATCTTGAACTTCGGAGCCTCCTCAGGCACTGGCCGCTCCAGTCTTCACGTTCGGCCGGAACCGGCCGCGGATTTCGGTCTCCAAAGCTTCGATCTGCTTTCGCTTCGCGCCGATCTCTTCATCAGGCTCTGCGGCCAGATGCTGCTGAAAGTTCGCGCTCAGGATTTCCGCGATGAAATCTCCCAGGGTCGGGAACATCGGCTCAATGAGCGTGCTGCCATCGGCCTGTTTCTTGGGCGGCTTGGTCATCCTCTGAGTGATGGTCTGGAGCTTGGATGCAACCGCGTCGTCGATTTCGATGGTGATTTTCATAATGTGTTGGTTCAGACTCCTTTACGAGTAATTGACCAGCAGGCCTCGCCTGAAATTCAGCGTTCCGGTAGTGGCGTCCGCCTTGGTGTAGGGGATGTCGACGGTCTGGCCTTCGTAGGTCCCGTCCACCTTGATTCCCA
>CAZLOS010000239.1:0-4143 GCA_964561215.1 uncultured Solibacteraceae bacterium
GCGCCTCGACCCACGCCTGTGCGCCGCCGTAATGCAGCAGGCGCTCGCGGATCTTCCGGGCTCCCCAGGTTGGCTTCTCGCGCCGGGCTGCGACGATTGCCGCCTCCAACTGCTCCGGTAACTGGTTGGCGTAACGGAATGGACGCCGGGTCCGGTCGCTCACACCCTCCAGCCCGCACTCCCGATATCGCTCAAACATCCTAGGCATCCCACTTTCCCACCCCCTTCGCGGGCCTCAGAGTGTGACCCATGCCTCCGGAACGGTCATTCAAGAGCTTAGAGTCACCGACTCCGTCGGTAAGCCTGAGCGAATCCGTGGAAATACTGATCGAGACAGGCATGTTTGGTCGTCTGGTCTGCGTTGCGCGGTCTGAGGCCTTGGCAACTGGCTTCGGGAGATCCAGTCCTGTCATTTCGGTATAGCGATTCGATACCGAAGAAGAATTCCACTATCGGGATCTTGCCCTGCAAGCGGAAGAATCAGGCGCTGGCCGAAACCACCACTTCCTCAGGACGCCAACATCCACGCGCGGGAATACCAACTCTACGTGCCGGGCGACGACGAACTGCAAGCGAGGTTGATGGAGTGGATAGGCGCGCAGTAATCCGCACCGCCGTCGTCCCAGATCGTCAGGGTGAGAGCCGCACTGCCCCACAGGCGGGCGGCCGTGGCCTTCTCATTCAGTGCTGTGATGACGGTGGGTCATGGGGAGGCCACCTCCCGCAAGCCGTCACACGGGAGATGGTGGGTCGTCTTGATCTCCCCGAACAGCCGGTGCGCAACCGCGAGCGCCGTTCGCTCGATTGAGCTTCGCCTGGTATGGACGCCGAGCGAGCGCAGAGTGATCAGAAAGTCACGATGAGCGCGGCGCTGGCGGTATGCGGGCTGTCGGGGCGGATGCTTCAGAACCGCGTCCGCAAGGTCGCAATCGAAATCGACCAGCAGTGTGCCATGAACAAGGACGGCCTTCCACCGCCGGGCCTGCGCGTTGCCGGATATCTTGCGGTCGCCGACAGCCACGTCCGAAGTTCCTTCCTGCCGGCCAACCACACCGAAGGCCCCGAGAATCGCACAAACGAGTTCGACGCCGCGCCGAAAACCGGGCCGGGGGTCCAGGCTGACTGGCGCGGGCGTTACCAGCGAGTAGTTCAGCACGTCCTTGGTCTGGAGCACGCTGCCTCCGCCAGTGGACCGTTTGAGCACGTCAACACCCAGCCTCCCGCAGGCATCCGCGTCGATCACCTGTTCTGGCCGCTCACTCGAGCCCATCACCACTGCCGGTGGACCGCCCCACCAGAACCGCAGGAGGCGCAGTCCGGTTTCGCCCGCTAAGTGCGCCGACGCATAGTCGATGGCAAGGTTCTCAGCGACTGTGGAAGCTGACTGGAAAAGGATTTCCACTACTTCGCCGCCTTACCGGCAGTCAGAAACTCCTGGTAGGCAGCGAGCAGCGCGTTGCGATACTCGGGTTCCTCCTCTGTCATGATGCGGTGATAGATCTTCACGGCCTCCAGCACCGCCGCGCCGCCAGCGGCATCCGCGGGAATGCCACGTTCGGCACACTGCGCAAAAATCAGCGCCAACCCCGGGATACTGACCGCTGCTCCGTGGATGATCACCGTCCCGCCCGGCGCGGGGCTGGAACAGGCACACTGGGCGCCGGCCGCCCCGGCCATGGCGTCGCCGGGCGATCCGGTCTCTGCCAGGACGGTGTCCACCTCGACCGCAATCCGCTCCGCTACGGCCCACACCGCCGCCTTGTCCGGTTGGGACGAGTTTCGTGATGAGCGATGGCATCCGGCGGATTGAGTTCCCAGGATTCCAGTTACCACGAGCGCCGAACTGACCGGGCCACTGTGTTGTTCCGTACCCCACTTGGCGCACTGCTTGTTGCACCCGTCGATGGTGATTGTCGGATGAGTCCTGGCGAAATTCCGCTCGCCTTCATTCCCGGAGAGGAAAAGCGGCAAGCACAACGTGACCGTTGAATTGGGCCGCAACAGTTCGAGCACCCGGCGCGTCGCCAGACGCGAGATCGTCCCTTCGGGAATGGCCTCACCACTGCACGAAATGATGCCGACCTTCGTGGTTTCCGTGCTCATCGGATTACCTCCTCGCCCTCGCGCAAGCGCGCAGCGTCACAGGCGACCGCATCGGCAATCTCCCGAGTGATGATCCACCCGTCATCTGTCAGGGCTGTGGCGTTGCCGGGTTTGGCGCCGCGATGGTTCTTGAAAGCTTCAGCCACCTGGAGCGCTTTGGCCACCCGTCCGCCGGCGATGGCCACGTTCTTCTCGGCACAGGCCTTGGCGCATCCGTCGATCGTGATGCAGGCGTGGTGTCGCACCGCCGCGAGAGCATCGGAGTCGCCTTTGACCAGCAAGGCCAGGCACAGAGTGTCCGTGTGCCCCGGCGCCAGTTCATCGGTCACCAGATAGGTCGCTTCGCGACTCATCAGGCCGTGAACTTTGCCAATCCCACTACACGGGATGATCAACACGGACTTTTCTGCAAGCTCGTTTCCCATTCAGCTATTCCTCCGCCGCTTTCCGCTTTACAATTTCGGCGTATGCAGCCGCGTCAACCAGTAGTTCCTGGTCTTGTGGCCAAGCCGTCAGCTTCATTTCCACCAGCCAGCCGGCGCCAGAAGGGTCCTCGTTGATCAGACCGGGATTTTCGACGACGGCGCGATTGACTGCGGTCACCGTGCCGCTGACTGGGGAAATGATCTCGAACACCGCTTTGGCCGACTCCAGGCTGCCCAGTTCGCCGAACTGCTCCACCACGGCATCCACCTTGGGCGAATCGAAGTAGCTGATGTCGGTCAGCTTCTGTTGCATGTAGTCGGAAATGCCCACGCGAGCGATCCCGCCCAGCACGCGCGCCCAAACATCGTTCTCATTGAATACGTAATCCACTACGGGAATCCGAAATTCGAACTTGTCGTGCGTTACGATCAGGTATTCCGTCGGCGCTTCAAAGTCCGCAACCGGCTCGATAGGTGCCGCGGGCACATTGAGGTTGCGCACGAGTTCCTCGGCAATCGATTGAGCGAGGGCCAAGCCATATGGCCCCAAATCGAGTGTGGATTCGAGCGCCTGGCCGGATGCTTTGACCGCGTCGGATACCAGCACCTTCCGCTCGACTTTCGCGGCCAAGCCGGTGGCTAGTTTTGTGGCGCACCGCGTCGAGCAGCCATCCACCACGAGCAATGAACTCTCTCCGAGCGTCTTCCTGTATCGCGCAGGCGCACGATTCAGGAGCACGGGACAGACGATCTCGCTCCCGGTGGCGTCCGCCACGCGAATGGCAATCTCGCGGGCAATGGACCCCTCAGGCTTATCGAGTCCGCTGCAGGAGAGAATCGCACGCTTCATTTTGCGGCCTCCTGCTCGCGGATCTGTTTGATCAGCGCGATAGTTTCTGGCTTGCTGGGGAAAGAGATCGCGTCCGGCCCGCACGTTTTCGAGCAGGCCCGGCAGAACACGACGCAATTGGTGGGATTGGCCACCACCAGCTTGCGATCGCCGTCCTGCCGCATGAACACCCGGTGGGGGCAGAACTCGTCACACTCCATGCAGAATGTGCACTTGTCGTAATCGATCGTAGGGAACCACGCGATCTTCTCTCGCGCCACGCCCATAAATGTGGTGTCAGCCATCTTCTTCCACTCCCATTTCACGCAGAGCGGTGGAGACCTTCTGGATGGCGGCATCGGTGGTCATGTCCCGGATGTCGAGCGGGGTCATATCCTTCTTCACGTCCATGCCCTTCTCGGCGAAAGCGTCGCGGAACATTTTGTACTGCATGTTCGGAGCGCAGGCCGCGATGACCAACGGCCTCTTTGCCTGGAGAAAGTCGGCCAGGAAGCGGTCACCATCGACCTCGCAGAGCTGGGGATGGATGGCGGCGAACTCGACCGGCAGTTCCACCCGAGCGCGGTTGATGAAATCCCAGATGTCCATCTTTTCGAACCCTGGGCACTTGCCCGTACACACGCACATCAGAAGTCCTGGACGTTGGGTTGCCATTTAGTCACCTCCAGGTGTCAGAAGCATCTGCTTGATCTCCTCGACGGGAGGGATGCGCCCGGCTGCCTTCACTTTCCCGTCGATAACCAGACCCGGTGTCATCAGGATCTG
>CAZLOS010000239.1:4153-4860 GCA_964561215.1 uncultured Solibacteraceae bacterium
CTTGACGATGTCCTGAATCTCGGTGACCTTCTCAATCTCCGCTTCAATTCCGAGTTCTTTGACGGCCTTCTCGGCGTTGGCCATCAGGTCCCGGCATCGGGAACACCCGGTTCCCAAAATCTGAATCTTCGGCATAGTTTCCCTTTCGATCGATCCACAGCTTGTCAGAGAATCTTCGGAAGAGAGCGGTCCAGATGCGACCGCATGCCTCCCCGCTCTTCACTGGCAAATATCTCCAGCCACTGCCTGACCAGCGCGATAGCATCCGCACCATCGCGATCCAGGACAATCCGCTCCATGCGCATCCGGTCCTCTGCGCTGATCTTGAGGTAAGAATCTTTCATGGCTCCACCAGTTGCCGTGCCTCCCTTGGGCCTTACACGAAGACTTCGAAGATGTAGGCAAGGCAGTAGTAACCGCCGACCACGATGAAGATCACGCCTGTGATGCGGCGCGCCCAGACTTCGAACCGTGTCAGTACGTTGAACATCCGGCCTACGGCGTTCACGCCCACCGCCAAGGCGATGGCGAAGGCGAATACCGGAACCGCAGTCCCGACACCGTACACCGAAGGCAGTACCAAGATTGAGCCTGACCGCAAGGCCAGCGGGATCAGGCTGCCGAAAAAGAGAGCAGCGGAGGTCGGGCAGAAGGAGAGTGCAAACACCAGGCCGAGCAACCCAGCGCCCCAAATACCCCATCGTTCC
>CAZLOS010000240.1:0-4853 GCA_964561215.1 uncultured Solibacteraceae bacterium
CGCGGGCGCCGGCGCGGCGGCGGGAGCGCCTGAGGAGGCAGCCGGCGCCGCTTCGCCTTCGAGCGCCCGGAAAAATGCCGTGGCCTTCAAGCGCGTTTCTTTCTCTTCCATGTCCGGAACGGAATCGTACAGCAGCGTGGCTCCGGCCGGGTAAGTGGCGATGCCGTCCTGCAAATGCACGGTGCGAATCATGATGCCGGTGTTCATGTCGCCGTTGAGCGAAATCATGCCCACCGCTCCGCCGTACCAGCCGCGGGCGTCCCTTTCCAGATCCTCGATGGCCTGCGCGGCGGCCTTCTTGGGCGCGCCGATCACTGTGACGGCCCACATGTGCGTGAGGAAGGCGTCGAGGGAATCGAAGCCTTCGTCCAGGCGGCCTTCCACATGGTCCACGGTGTGGAAGATGCCGGCGTACGCCTCGATGAGGCGCCTGCCGATGACGCGCACCGAACCGGGCACCGAAACGCGCGACTTGTCGTTGCGGTCGACGTCGGTGCACATGGTGAGCTCGGATTCTTCCTTGGGCGAGTTGAGCAGCGCACGGATGTTCTCGGCGTCGCGCAGCGGGTCGCCGGTGCGGCGCGCGGTGCCCGAGATGGGGCAGGTCTCGACGCGGTCGCCCTCGACGCGCACGAACATCTCCGGCGAGGCGCCCACCAGTTGTTCGTCGCCCAACTGCAGCAGAAACTGGTACGGGCTGGGGCTGGCGTGTTGTATGCGTTCGAAGAGCTGGCTGGGGCTGGACGTGTAAGGCGAGCGGAAAGTCTGCCGCAGCACAACCTCGTAATACTCGCCGCGGCGCATCCCCTCGCGCACGGTCTCCACCATGGCCATGTACTCTTCCGGCGTGTGGTCGCTTTCGATGGGCGCTGTTTCCGTTCCGCCGTGCGCAGCCGCAGGCGCGGGGACCGGATCCCCGCCGCCCGCCAGGGCCAGCGTGGAGAATTCCGCGCGATCGAAGTCGTACTGGTAGCGCTCGATCTGTTCCTTCTTGCGGTCCATGTAATAAATGTCGTCGCAGAAGAACAGGTGAAGGTCTTTCTGTTTGCCGCGCTCCAGGCGGGTGCGGATAGGATCGAAGCGGAACAGCAGATCGTATCCGAAAGCGCCCACCAGCGGCAGGCGCGAATCGCCGCCAACGCGGAATTCGTCGATCAGCGCGCGCAGGATGGAGAACACCGAGGGCTGCTTGCTGCGCTGTTCTTCCGGGAAAAGCGCCGGCAAGGGTTTCAACGTGCCGCACAGCGCACCGCGCTCGAACCCGACCGACTCCCAGTGAGGATGCGGCTCGATGACAGGCAGGAGGATATCGAGCAGCGCCTGGCCGCGCGCGTTGAGCGGACGGAACTCGACGCGGCGCTCCCGCGACACGATTTCGAGCGGCGGGCAAACCGAAGCGATGTCCCAGCGCGAGTAACGCCCCGGGTACTCGTAACCGGAAGAGAGGTAAAAGCCGCGGTACTGGTCGAGCTGTTCCAGCATGCTCCGCAAACCCTTCTTGTAAGGGACCTTGGAGATGCTCCGCGTGACCTCAATCCCGCTGGGTGTAGAAAAGCGGAACTTGCGCATGACGAATCCTGGGAAGGAGTGGAATGATCCCTCAGGATAGCACGCGGCGGATGCGGCGGCTGTGAACGTGCCGGATTTCGTCCGCCTCTCCCGGGCCGGCTCCCGCTGGCGTCCGCGCAGCAAGAGCGCACCCCTGCATCTTCCGGCCCGCGGTAAATGGTAAGGTTGTAGTTTCCGGGGTCGACTCGTCTGCCTTTCACTTGAGGGAAGCCGGATTGAGTCGAACGGATCCGAATCGTCATGAGTAGCAACAAGAAGAGCATGTTCACGACCGAGGACGGTCAGAATCTCATCTTCACTTTCATCCTGGTCAGTTCCCTATTCCTTCTCTGGGGCTTCTGCAACGGGATGATCGACGTGATGGACAAGCACTTCCAGGACGAGTTGGGGCTCACGAAGTCGCAGTCCGCCTGGGTGCAGTTTGCCCACTATCTGGGCTATTTCCTGATGTCCATACCCGCCGGATGGCTGGCCGTCAAGCTCGGCTACAAAGGCGGAATCATCGTAGGGCTGCTGATCGTCGCATTGGGGGGCTTCTGGTTTATCCCCGCCACGCGGATTCACGACATGGTGAAGCTGGGCACGGTCAGCCCGGCGACCGCGTTCGTGATGTTCCTGATAGGCGTTTGTGTGATCGCGACAGGGCTCACCTTCCTCGAGACCATCGCGAACCCTTACACGACCGTGTTGGGCGACAAGCAGTACGCGGCCACGCGCATCAACCTGGCCCAATCGTGCAACGGCATCGGCTGGATCTTCGGCCCCATCGTCGGCAGCATGTTCTTCTACTCCAAGGATTCGATGGGCAACAGCACGGGCAGCCAGACGCTCTACATACCGTACATGGGCGTGGCATTCGCCGTCATCGGGATCGCCATCATCTTCTACTTCGCCAATGTTCCGGACATCAAGAGCAAGGACGATTACCATCTGGACAACTCGACTCCAGGCGCATCGCATTCCATCTGGTCGCATCCGCACTTTGTGCTGGCCGTGGTGGCGCAGTTTCTCTACGTCGCAGCCCAGGCCGGGATTTTCAGCTTCTTCATCAATTACATGACGTCCGAGGTTCCGGCTATCCCGGCGCGCTGGGACGCAAACCTGACTAGCCTGTCCTCAAACGCAGGGTTCCTGAGCAACTGGCTGCAGGGCTGGTTTGAAACGAACAAAGACGGGGTGCTGGCGATCAGCAACAAAGGCGCTTCCAACCTGGCATCGTTGGGCTTCGTCTGTTTCCTCATCGGCCGTTTCAGCGGCGCGGCGATTCTGAAAAAGTTCTCCGCCCACAAGGTGCTCGGCCTGTACGGTCTGATGAACGTCATCATGACGTTCGTAGTCTTCCTCAAGATCGGCTGGATCTCGGTGGCCTGCGTGTTCCTGAGCTATTTCTTCATGTCGATCATGTTCCCGACCATTTTCGCGTTGGGCATCTTCGGCCTCGGCGCCCGCGCGAAGCGGGCATCCTCGTTCCTCGTGATGGCCATCATGGGCGGCGCCTTCCTGCCGAAGTTGATGGGACACGTCGCCGACGTCTACAACATGTCGCGCGGCTTCATCGTGCCCATGTTCTGCTTCGCGTTCGTGGCCTTCTATGGCTATAACTGGCCCAAGTTCAGCAAGGCGAAATCGCTGAACGGCGTGGCGCCCGTGGGGCACTAAGGAAGAACGGCCCCCCTTCAGGTTCTTCTTGACCAAAATGGACAGTTACTGCACAATCTAGGCTCCGGCGCCGTTTGACGCCGGTTAGGAGGCCGTTTTGATCCAACCGACTACCGGCGTCACGCGCCGCTATGCCATCAGATCCGCCGCCGCCTTCACGATTCTCCCCGCCGGACTTGCGCGGGGTTACGCGGCGAACGAGAAGCTGAATCTCGGGATCATCGGTCTCGCCGGCATTGGCGGGGTCAATGCGAAAGCCTTCCACACGCTGGGCGAGAACATCGCGGCCTTGTGCGACGTCGATTCGCGCGTACTGGACAAGCGGGGCGCGGAGTATCCGGCGGCGCGGAAGTACACCGATTTCCGGAAGATGATCGAGAAGGAAAAGCTCGACGGCGTCATCGTCGCCGTGCCGGACCACAACCACGCCTACATCAGCGTCTGGGCCATGAAGCACGGCCTGCACGTCTACTGTCAGAAGCCGCTCACGCCTTCCGTTCACGAGGCGCGCATCATGGCTCGCGTGGCGGCGGAGACGAAAGTGGTCACGCAGATGGGCACGCAGACCAGCGCGGAGCCGCGCACGCTGCGAACCGTGGAACTGATTCAATCCGGAGCGCTGGGTGAGATCACCGAGATCCACATGACCACGGATCGCCCCATTTGGCCGCAGGGGCTGGACCGGCCGGAGGGCGAGGATGCGGTGCCCCCGGAATTGGATTGGGACCTGTGGCTCGGCACCGCGCCCGCCCGGTCGTTTCGTGACAAGTGGCCGGAAGAAAGTGCCGTTTACGCCCCAGCAAGGAAGCGGCAGTTCCGGTCCGGACCCTGCGTGTACCATCCGCTGACTTGGCGTGGCTGGACGGATTTCGGCAGCGGCGCGTTGGGCGATATCGCACCACACAGCATGAACGTGATCTTCATGGCCCTGGATTTGGGCGCGCCGTCCGCGGTGGAAGTGGTGGAAACTTCCGGGATGCGGCGTGAAATGTGGCCCGACTGGACGCACATCCGCTTCGACTTTGCGCAGCGCGGGGTTCATCCGCCGCTGTCAATCCACTGGTACGACGGGGCCACGCCTCTGCCGGAATTTCTGGGGCCGCGAAGGTGGCCGGCGGCGCCGGTTCAACCCGGGGCGCCGCTGCTGCGGCATGGGGTGGGGAACATGGTATGGATCGGCACGAAAGGGAGCCTTCCGGCCGGTCTCGGACCGTTTCAAGGTACGAAGGCAGCGCCGCCGGTGCCGCCGCCGGCGCGGGACTGGGGACGCGAGGACGTCCAGGCGGATTGGGCGCGCGCGATCAAGAGCGGCAAGCAAGCCCCGTGTCATTTCGGCTACGCCGGTCCGTTTACCGAGGCGTACCAGTTGGGCAACGTCGCCCTGCGCGTGGGGCACCGCGTCGAATGGGATTCGCTGGCCTTCCGCGTGACCAACTGCCGCGAGGCCAACCAGTATCTGTACCGCAACTATCGCCGCGGCTGGGACCTCAAAGAGATCGCCGGCAGCGCGTGGTTCGTGTAGAATCGGACCGATCGCCCCAGTACTACTGTGTTATAAACGAAGTACACCAAAAAAGGACAGCGAGGCGGCTGTTGAATCAAGAAGCCTGCAATCCGTCTGCGGA
>CAZLOS010000241.1:0-4800 GCA_964561215.1 uncultured Solibacteraceae bacterium
CCATCCCGGCCGGCATGAATACTACGCCGGTGGTCTTCGTCAACCGCTACGACGTGGACGCTTACATCCGCTGGCGCGCAAAGCGCGACCGCCGCGTGTACCGCTTGCCGGCATCGGCCGAGTTCGAGTGGGCCGCGCGCGCCGGGAGTCAGGACGCCGTCTACCCGTGGGGCGTTGCCTCCCCCGAAGGCAGGGCCAATTACGATGCGGGCGGCGATCGCAAGCCCACCGAGTGGCGCAAGTATCTGAAGGCTGTGAAAAGCTTTCCGCCGAATGCCTGGGGCCTTTACGACATGGCGGGAGGCGTATGGCAGATGCTGTGGTCCGAACGCGATCGCGCAGAGATGCGCTACGTCTACCGGTTGGAAGATCCCGCGGATAAGCAGGGCGCAGTGGCGGGCGGCGCGTGGACGCGCGGCGCTTACCACATGCGCTGCAGTGTGCGCGGCAATATTTCCGCAGGCATCCGCGCGTCCGATCAGGGTTTCCGCCTGGTGCGGCAACCCATCGGCGCGACACACTTCGAGCGTCTTCCGCGCCGGTTGGCCGCGGTGCCTTCCGGCCCTGGGAAGATCTTCCTGAGCTGGCAACTGCTGCCCAATGACGCGTCCGATGCCGTGTTCCATGTCTACCGCAGCGTGCGCACTGACTCCGCGGGCGAGCGCCTCACCGCTTCGCCGATCACTGATTCGACCAATTTCCTGGACACCGCCGCGCCCGCCGGCCGGCTCTGCTATCGCGTTCGCGCCGTGCTCGCCAGCGGACGCGAGGGTCCGCCCTCGGAGTGGGCGTTCGTCACGCCGTCGGAAAGCCGCGGCGGCCCTCTCGCGGTTTTTGAACCGACTCCGAAGCAGGGCGGCTTCACGCCCGTCTTCGGCGATCTGGACGGCGACGGCGCGCTCGACATGGTGGCGCGCCTGGCGAACGGCATCCGCGAGATGTCGCGCGATCCCGGCGTGCCGGTCGAACTCGAGGCTTACACGAGTTACGGGCGCGCGTTGTGGCGGCGTCCTCTTGGATGGCACGACCACAGCTACGGCAACCCGAACAACCTTCCCGTGGCGGTGTACGACCTGGACGGCGACGGCAAAGCCGAAGTGATCTGCCGCTTGCAGGAGGGCGACCGTTTGTATCTGGCGGTCCTCGACGGCATCACGGGCCGCGTGCGCCGCAAAACACCGTGGCGCGAAATGGCCACCGACCACTCCGGCACCTCGACCCGCGTGCACATGTCCATCGCCTGCCTCGATGGCCGCGCACCCGCCATCATCACGCAGACCGGCCTTTACGAAAACGAGATCCTGAACGCCTACCGCGCCGATCTTACGCCCATCTGGGAGTACAAGAGCTTCGCGGAAACCAACGGCAGCGGCTCGCATCACATCGACATCGCGGACGTGGACGGCGACGGCCGTGACGAAGTCTTCAACGGCACCATGCTCTTGAATCCCGACGGCACGCCGCGCTGGGCCATCTACCGCCAGCACCCCGACATCGTTGCGGTAAAGCACATTCTGCCCGGCGTGAAGGACCGGCAGGTATACTACGCCGTCGAAAACGGCATCCATGCCGGGGCGTACCTGGTGGACGCGAAAACCGGCAAGGTCATCTGGAAAGACAACCGCGAGAATGACCCGCGCTGGGTGCACGCGCACGTCGGATGGGCTTCGGATATTTGGGAAGGCTCGCCCGGCATGGAAGTGCTCACCAACCGCGACGGCCATCCGTCCCAGGACCAGGTGCTGTTCTCGGCGGTAGGCAGAATCCTCATGAATCCATTCCCGCCGGGCTGGCGTCCGGTGAACTGGACCGGCGGGGCCGTGCGCGAACTGATCTCGTCCGATGGGGCGAAGCTGGGCCGGTTCACGGGGAGTGGCGTCGAGACGCTGCCGATGGCTGGGCCCAACTCATCCGCCAATGGCAGCTGCGGCATGGTGGCGGACCTGGCCGGCGACTATCGCGACGAGGTGGTCTGTTACGGAACAACCAAAGATGGCGCTCAGGCGCTGTACGTTTACACCAACACAGAGCCGGTCAAGCGCAGGGCGGTGACACGAACGGCCAGCCGGGAATACCGGCTATGGCTGGCTCGCAACGCGGGCGGCGGCTACCCGTCGTACTTCGAATGGGAGCCCGAGCCCTGACCGGCGACGAGGATCGATCAAGTTGCTGCCTCGGTTGTGGCCTGAGCCGAACGATGCCCGGGTGGCGAAACCGGCAGACACAACGGGCTTTGGACGCGGAACCGGCCTACTTTTTCAACTTTCGTTGCGATTCGAAGAACTCAATCAGGTCCGTTACTATTGAGCTACCAATTCGGTGTCTACGATGCCCGCAGACAGCCGCGGATGTCTACTCGAATTTTGCGAACTTGTACTGGGTGATCTCGTAACCGAAGAACGCTACGTCCATGCCCTGCGCCTGGAACCTGGTCGCGTCGAGGATGGAGTACTGGTTGAGACCGAGCATACCCTTCACCATGGTCGTGCCAGGCCAGAGCCCTGAAGGCGGCAGCGCGGATAGAACCCACGCCGGCACCGTTGTCGGTGGTGTAAACGCCCGGCACCAGGAACTCGGGCTCGTGATTGTCCGTGAATCCCGGGATCTGGCCGCCCACGTCGCCGGTTGTCTGTCTCGTGCCTCGGGGGCCTTGCAGGTTTACGACAGGGCCGCCGGCGAGGTTCTCCGGCCGGAATGGGTCGCCGGGCATATCCAGATCATCCGCCGCGACCTTGCCTGTGCTTACCGAACAAGTGCCGAACGGTATAGGAGGATCTTCAGACTCGAATGCCTCCCTCCCGATGCTGCGCGCCTTAAGGGCTACGTCTTGCGTATACCGGCTGAAGTTCACCGACCAGCCGTCGAGCACTCCGCTAAGTTCATTGACGACCGTTTTGGTCAGCACCACCGCGGCGACCCGCAACTGCCCGCTGCTTTTCACCTTCTCCATGTCCGCTGCCGACAGCCAGGCCGCATCGGAGCAGACACCGCCACTGGCCGCGGCCGCGATGGTGTCGAAGTTGCTAGCCACCGTCGCCGCACGAATGGCCAGCGGTACGTCGCAACCAAGACGAACGTCCGCCGGCAACTCGAAGTTGAGCTGGTCAATGCCAGGGAATTCCGGGGATCGCCCCTTGTAGAGCACCTTGGCGCTCTTGCCGCCCACCAGAATTTCCAGTTCAACGTCCAGGTTGCGCACCTGGGGCGGCCGGGTTTCGTCGAAATCCACGGGGCCCAAGCCGGAACCCCAAAGGATCATCACCTGACCAGGCCTGGCTGCATCCGTGCGTGCGTTCACCGGCTGGCTGGTGCCCGACACGTAATTCTGGACAATACCGGGCCCGCTGCCCGCCTGATTACGCGTGAAGATGCCGAGACTGCTGCGGGCCACACGAATGCTCGCGGGCAGGCTGGTCTGATTGTTATAAGTCAGAGTCACCGTGGCGTCGCCCGGTGGGATACGCGAAGGGAGAATCGCCGCCACCTGTCCCGCCGAGGTGTAAATCATCACAGCATCCGCGGTCACCCCGCCGCCGCCGACTTTGATGGAAGTGCCCGCCAGCGACGTCGGGAGAGGTAACGATGTGGCTTGCTGGAGCGTGGCCGGCCCCATGCGCTGGCCGAAGACCACGAACATCGAGCCTTGAGCGATATCGGAATGAGGTAAACCTCGCAAAGCGTAACTGGCGGCGTTGAGGACACCACCAGTCGCGATGACGGGTTGAGCGTTGACAAGCGTTGCCGGCAGGAGAATCGCCCAGACCGGCAAGAGAATCCTGCACACACATCCTGTGCGTATCCAATCCCGTCTCCGTGTGAGGAAAACGCCGACGTGTTCACTATAGTGAGACTGATGGGTCTCAGCAGCGTGACGGTATCCAGGCGGTCCGTCCACCGGTTGCCAGAATCGGTGGAGCGCGCCCTAGCGAACAGGTAACGCTGCTCTGCGTCAAGTTGCTTAGTTTCAACGTGCCCGCGTGGCGAAACCGGCAGACGCAGACTCCTGATTTCTGTCAAAGCGGTTCTCGAACGCAAGTACGCTCAATCGGCTCATTCCTTGCACCATAGAGGCGTTGTATTCGAGAGACAAAGAGGGGCGTGTGCTCCCTCGCCCTCGTCGTAAGCCACGGAAAAGAACGAACAAACACGGAAAACAACGGACGTAAGGCAAACGTTTTTCGATGCATTCCGACCTTACGGCAGCGGCCATGAAACCCACTCCCAGCCGTGACGAACAGGAGTGGCGGAAGACGCCGCGCGCGGCTCTTCTCGCCGGCAATGCTCTAACGAACTTCGACAACATCACCTACAGGCTGGATTCACCGGGTTCGGCACTGGCGGCACCCCGACAAACAGGCCGCGAACTAATCCCCGCCGATTGTCATATCCGAAATCCGTGCTTCCGGGACCCCAGCGTTTTCTCATGGCGTTGTTCACCTGCGGTTGATCGCCTCCCCGGTATGGGAGAGACTGACAAAGCATTCTAAGAACATAACACCGCCACCAGCTAAGCACCGCGGGTATCGTTCAAGACGCGGTTCCGGCCAGCGGCGGTGGAAACAATCTGCCAGCCGGTCACCACGTATTGGAAACATCTGTACTCGTTGGATTGCATCACGTATACAGCCTCGTGCCGGTGAGATCGGACGTGTGGATCGGCAAATGCCACATTGAACTGCCAGCTGCCGATATTTCGGCACCTTCTCGAAAGCGTTTGTGAGGACTCTTACTGCGCATCTGCGGCCAATGCCTGAGATTGCCCGGAACTCCGTTGAAAGTAAGCGACCCTCGGAACTCATA
>CAZLOS010000242.1:0-4781 GCA_964561215.1 uncultured Solibacteraceae bacterium
TGACTTTGAACTCTTCTGGAGTGATCAGCGGCACGCCCACCTCGTCGGGAACATACGATTTCGTCGTAGAGGCGATGGGCAGTGAGACAGGATCAGCTACCCGGCCCTTCACCATAACCATCGTCACCCCGGTCAGGATCATCTCTACGTCACCTCTGCCAGACGGTAGCGTGGGTACCGCGTACTCGGTGAAGCTTTCGGCAACCGGAGGCGCGACACCTTTTGCGTGGTCGGCCCCAAGGGGAGGCTTGCCACCGGGCTTGAGCCTGGATGGGGCGACGGGCGTGATTCAGGGCACCCCCACAGCCACGGGTAATTACAGTTTCGCAATTACGGTGACGGACTACGCCGGCTCTCAGAACAGTTACACTTTCATGCTGTGGATCGGTTCGTCGCTATCGATCACAACCTCTTCCTTCCCTAACGGCATGGTAGGAGAGAATTATTCGACGATTCTGGCCGCGACCGGAGGCACTCCGCCGTACGACTGGAGCTTGACCGGCGGATCGTTGCCCGACGGGTTGAGCTTGAGTTCGGGCGGAATCCTCAGCGGCTCACCGACGGCGGCCGGAGCGTCCACCTTCACGGTCCAGGTCCGGGATGCCCAGCTTGCGAGCGCGACACGGACCTTAAGCGTCGTCATCGTGGCGGCCCTTCAGATTACGACGGCGTCCCCGTTGCCTAACGGCATCGTCGGCAACGCCTATTCCACGCGGTTCACGGCCGCGGGAGGCACGTCTCCTTACACGTGGGCAGTCGCGAGTGGGGCCCTGCCGCCAGGCTTGCAACTCGATGCGCCCTCTGGCTTGCTGGAAGGCACCCCGACGAGCAGCGGCACGTACAATTTCGCGATGGCGGTCACCGATTGGAGCAGCCACAGAATCACGGCGAACTTCACAGTGACGGTCGCGGCCACGCTGGCCATCACCACCAGTTCTCCGCTGCCCGGTGGCGTTGTGACCACGCCCTATTCAACGCAGCTTGCCGCGACCGGAGGGATTCCTCCTTACACATGGTCGTTGAGCAGCGGCGCGTTGCCCTCGGGCCTCACCCTGGACGCATCCAGCGGAACCATCTCCGGCACACCCGCGGCGGCTGGAACCTTCGACCTCACGATCGCGGTGAGCGACAACATGCAGACCGCAAGGTCTCAGTATCGCCTGACCATCGCGTTGCCACCGGCTCCCCCGTTATCGATTGACGTGAAACCCGATTCGGGGCTCCCTGCCACACAGCCCGCCCTGGATGTCAGGCTGACTCAAGGCTATTCGCAGGAGATCACGGGGCAGGTTTCCCTTACTTTCGCACCGGATAGCGGCGCGGACGATCCCGCTGTGCAGTTCACCACGGGCGGGCGCACCGCCGGCTTCCGCATCGCCGCCGGCACGACGCCGGCGGTATTCAGCACCTCCTCGGTCGGCGTACAGACCGGAACGGTAGCGGGGACCATTACGCTGACCACCCGAATGTTCGTCGGCACCATCGACGTTACGCCGACGCCCGCGCCGACGAAGATCATCCGGATCGCCAGATCCGCTCCGGTGATCACCTCGGTCAGCGTATCGCGGACCAGCAGTGGGTTCGATCTGGTGGTGATTGGCTATTCGACCCCTCGCGAAGTCACCACGGCGGTGGTGAGCCTCAAGGCAAAACCGGACAAGAAGCTGTCGGATACCCTGTTCAATATTTCGCTTTCCAGCGCCTTCAGCGCCTGGTACCAGTCGGCGGCCTCGGCGGCTTACGGGAGCCAATTCAGCCTGCGGATTCCGTTCACCGTGCAAAACGATTCCGACGCGGTTGCCTCGGTCAGTGTGTTTCTGACAAACTCTCTGGGAGGATCGGCGGAGGTAAGCGCGACGTTCTAGTCCACGGTCCGGACACGGCAACTTGACCACCAGCTACGACGAAGTCACATACGCTTCAACGCCGAAGCCGCAGACACAGCCGGACCGGCTTGCCACGTTGGCAAAGCTGCATGGCATGGATCCTCCGCCTACGGACCAGTGCCGGGTGCTGGAGATCGGCTGCGGGGATGGATCGAACCTTATCCCGCTGGCTTTCTGCGAACCCGGCAGCAGGTTCACGGGAATCGACCTGGCGCACACGGCGATCGACGCAGCGCGCGCATTCAGCAGCGGCTTGGGGCTCGCCAACGTCGAGTTCACGCACGCCGACGTGAGCGAATGGGACGCGGCGGGACGGGAATTCGATTACATCATCGTGCACGGCGTGTACTCCTGGGTGCCTCCGGCGGCGCGGGAAGCGATTCTCGCCATCTGCGCATCCACCCTGTCGCCAGACGGCGTGGCCTATATCAGCTACAACGCCCTTCCCGGCTGCCACTTCCGGCGTTACATCTGGGACCTGGTGCGGTTCCACACCCGGGCGATCGCAGACCATCGAGAGAAGATGAGCGAGGCCCGCGCCATCGCGCGGCAAATGATGGAGCGGCTGGGAGACCATCCACACCAACTGGCCATTAAGGAAGAGTGCAAGACCCTGCTCGAAGCGGACGACTGGCTGCTGTTTCACGACGACCTGGCCGAAGTGAACACGCCGTTCCACCTGAGCGAGTTCATCGAGGCCGCCTCCCGCCACAGTCTTCAGTATCTTTGCGACGCGGAGTTCGAGAGGGACTGCATCCGGACCCCGTTTCTGGAGAACGCCGGCTGGCTGGCGGAGCTCGAGTACTTCGACTACTCCGTGGGCCGCCGCTTCCGTTCCAGCCTGCTTTGCCGCGGCGGCGCGACGCTGAATCGGGACATCGGACCAGACCGGCTGGAGGAACTGTTCGCCGCCTCTCCCGCCGTTCCGGAGCCCGAACAGCCGGATGGGGCGAGGAAGTTCATCCTAGGCGAGGAGAAGTCTCTCTCCACCAATCATCCGTTCGTCAAACAGGTGCTGTGCGGCCTGGCGGCGAAGTGGCCGGGGAGCGTGCCGGCCGCCGCGCTGATTGGCCAAGGCGACCAGGCCGGCGCCTCCCTCAACACGCTGATGCGCCTTTATGCAGCGAAGGCCGTGGAACTACGCACACGGGCGCCGCGCCTGGTGGAGACTGTAAGCGAGCGCCCCGTCTCGAGCGCCCTGGCGCGTTTTCAATTGGCGCGCGGCCGGAACATAGTGACCAACCAACGACATACGGCCGTGGAATTGACCGACGAACTTTCCCGGCGGCTTCTCATGCTGATGGACGGCAGCCGGGACCGGGCCGCGTTGTCGGCCGCGCTCTCCAGCGCCGCGGACGGGGGAGCGGCCCCCCGCGACCTGGCGTGCAAAATCGAAGAGAAGTTGGATGCAAACCTGGCGCTGACAGCGCGCTTGTGCTTGCTGGTAGGGTGAACAAAAGGGGAACGGCGAGTGAGTTTCCACCCTATAATGGGGCTGATAGAGAAGGAGGAACTCGATGAATAAGTGGATTGCTTCCATAGCGCTGGGAGGGGTGCTGGTCACCGGAGCCGTCGCACAGCAGAAGAAGCGGGTGGCGGTGCTGAATTTCGACTACGCCACGGTGCAGAGCGGCGTCTCCGCGATCTTCGGTACAAACGTGGATGTCGGCAAGGGAATCGCGGACCTGCTGGTGGAGAAACTGGTCCAGGGAGGCGCCTACAGCGTCATCGAGCGGAAAGCGATCGACAAGATCATCGCGGAGCAGAATTTTTCGAACAGCGACCGCGCGGACTCGGCCTCGGCGGCCAAGATCGGGCGGCTGCTGGGCGTCGATGCCATCATCTTGGGCAGCATCACGCAATTCGGCCGGGACGACAAGACGACCAGCGTGGGCGGCGGAGCGTTCGGCGGCATCACGCGGCGCTACGGGCTCGGCGGCGTCGGTAAGCGCAATGCCAAGGCTGTGGTGGGCGTGACGGCGCGAATGGTCAACACCGATACCGGCGAAATCCTCCTGGCGGCCACCGGGCGTGGCGAATCCACGCGTTCGGGCGCGACCCTGCTGGGGGCTGGCGGGAGCTCCTCCGGTGGGGGCGGCGGCGCCTTCGACATGACCAGCAAGAACTTCGCCGACACCATTCTGGGCGAAGCCGTGGGGCAGGCTGTCAACAGCGTGGCCGGCCAACTGGAGCAAACCGCCTCGCGGCTTCCCACGAAGACCATCAGTATCGACGGCATGGTGGCCGACGCGACCGGCGGCACGGTGATCTTGAACGTGGGCAGCCGGGCGGGCGTGAAAGCAGGCGATCGCCTGACGCTGCGGCGCCCGGTTCGCGAAGTCAAGGATCCGGAGACGGGCAAGATCCTTCGCCGCGTGGAAAACAATCTGGGTGTAGTGGTGATTACGGAAGTGGACGAAGTGTCGTCGGTGGGGACATATAGCGGCACGACGCCGGCGAAGGTGGGAGACCGGGTACGGAACCAGTGAGGGGCTCATGGACTACGAGATAGGTTCGCGCGCGGGCGATTACGAAATTCTGGCGGTTCTTGGCGCGGGAGGGATGGGGAAGGTCTACAAGGTCCGCAACGTGATATCGGACCGCATCGAGGCCATGAAGGTCCTGCTCCCGAACCTGGAGGGGGACAAGGAACTGGCCGACCGGTTCTTCCGGGAAATCAAGGTGCAAGCCAGCCTGGAGCATCCCAACATCGCGGCGCTGTACACCGCGCTGCGGTTGGACAACCAGTTGGTGATGCTGATGGAGTATGTCGACGGCGTCACCCTGGAGGCCCTGCTCAGGCACGGGCCCGTGCCGGTGGACAAGGCCGTCGATTACTTTGCGCAGGTGCTGTCGGCGCTCGCTTACGCGCACGGCCGCGGGATCGTGCACCGG
>CAZLOS010000243.1:0-4558 GCA_964561215.1 uncultured Solibacteraceae bacterium
AACCGGGAGGGCCGCGGCGGGTTCTTCCGAGAATGACTTCCCAGAGTTTGTCGCCTTCTTTTGTTTTCAACCAGTTGTTGGGTTCGTTCCGCATAGGCGGGGGTGCGGTGTGGACCTTCGTCGCTCCTGGGGCAGGGGGCAGCCTGAGCTAGAGACGTGGGTCGATGCTGATCCCTGCCGATTCGAATGAATTCGGACACCGAGTTTGCCCAGCTTGCGCACGGGGTGCCGGATCAAGCGTTCTTTCTGACGGTCCGATAGCGGCGATGCTTGCTCTTCCCGGCAGGGCTGCCCGCTGAGCAGCACCTGGTAGACCAAGCGCAGCATCGCATGCGCGACAGCCACCAGCGCGGGAGTCTTCTTGCCCCCCGGCCTTGTGGTCAGACGCCAGAACTTGTCCTTGAGAAAACAACCCTTCTTCGCGCTGGCCGCCCACGCACATTCGGTCAGAGCACTGCGTAGCCAGGGATTCCCTCCCGTGGTGTGGTTACTCAGGTTCCGGCCCGCTCCCCGGTTGTTGCCGGGACGCGGCCAGACTCATCGCCAGAGGTTGGTTGGCCAAGGAGTGGTCGGGCAAGCGGGTTTCGAGGGCCCAAACCCAACGGCGGTGGCGACCATCTCCCCGGTCAGACCGTCCTCGACGCCATCGGCGGGACCGAACCGGTTGACAAACTGGTCATGCAGCTTTTGGAATCCGGCGGGGAAGCGAGGATGCGGCGTAGCGAAGGCATACAGTCTCCACATTGAGTGTAGCTTGCGCGACGAAATCGAACCTATGGAAGTCGTTTAGAATCAGCCTATTTTGTGCTGTGACCGGAGAGTGAGCTTTTCCCGCCAAGGGCTGAACCGGAGACATGGCGTCGTAGAGTCTGTTCGAGATGTGGCGATTGAAAAGCAACACGAGAGTTCCTCAGAGGCGGCCGCGCACAGCGACAGAAGAACCGGAGGTGGCAACGGATTGGGTGAAGCGGGTTTGGGGGCTGGAACCGGACTCGGGACAGGCCCGGGTATTGGAGATCAAGTGCCGGCGGGGCATGTTGAACTGAACGAGGCAGCGGGGGAAGTCGGTCGCGGACTGCGAGATCTTGGTGGAGAAGATGGCGGGCATGCGGGTGCGGACTACGGCGGCGGGGAACGAGCAGTCCGGAGCCTGGCGGGCGGGGCAGCATGACGAGCTGGTGTTCGCGGTGACTTTGGCTTGCGGGGGGGCTCGACATGTCTACCCACTTGTTGGGGCCGCATACTGGCAGGTTCCACTTTGATGTTTTCGCGCCATGGACGCTATGGTTACGCCGAGGACACTATGGAAAACCATAAACTGGCTAGTGGACTGTCGCAGAGGAAACGTTAGTTGAGACGGATGCGGCGTGTCGGATCGGAGTACTTCCACTGGATGGGGCGGGCGTTGGCGGAGTAGGCATTGATATAATGGCGCAGTTTCCGAGCCAGATCCGCGACCGAGGTGAAGATGCCCCGTGCAATGACATCCCGTTCAATCTTGGCGAACCAGATCTCGACCTGATTCAGCCACGAGGAAAAAGTCGGTGTGAAGTGCAGACGGACGTTGGGGTGGACGGCAAGGAAATCTCGCACGGTCTGGGTTTTGTGAGCGGAGAGGTTGTCCAGGATGATGAGGATCTCCTGCTGGCGACCGCATGCGGAGGCGACCTGCGCCAGAGACTCCACGAACTCTTGGCTGGTGTGGCGCGCCGCCGTCTTGCCTAACACTTTCCCGGTCTTGGTGTCCAGGGCGGCGTAGAGAGACAACGTCCCATGGCGGTAATATCCAAAGCCGTGCCGTTCGGCGCGGCCCGGAGAAAGGGGCAATACGGGATCGAGTCGGTCCGGAGTCTGAATCGCCGTCTTCTCGTCGACGCAGAAGACCGCGGCGTGCTGCGGTGGGTTGAGGTAGAGGCCGATGATATCCGCGGCTTTGGTCTCGAAATCCGGATCGCTGGAGGCCCAGCAGCGTTCCAGTCGATGCGGCTTCAGGCCGGCCTCCTTCCACACGCGATGCACTACATCCTTACCGACACCCAGCGCAACGGCCAGTTTCCGGCAACTCCAGTGGGTCGAGCCATCGCTCGGTTTGCTGCGCGTCGCGCCCAGGATTCTCGCGCGCAAAGCGGTGTGAGTACGGTGGGCTTCTGGCCGGGGTGGTATGTATCCAGGCCATCGATGCCGTTCGCCAGGAATCGTTCTTTCCACCGAATGATCGTCGGAGCGGTGGTGTGGAGTTGCGGCTTGATCATGTTGAAGGACGCACCCTCGAGCCAACAGCAGAACCAGTTTGGCGCGGAACACATAACCCGCCGGCAGCGCGCGCGATTGGGCGACGGTCGTCAGCTCAGAAGTCTGCCGCGGGGTAGGAGTGAGGGAAGTCGGAATGCCCGCACCAGCATTGACGCACACGTGCTAGTAAGTGTCACTCTGCGACAGTTCGCTAGTCTTCCGGGAGGTGGTTGACCAGCCGATTTTCCAGTTATCGCTATTGTAGCAGTTCGAGAATCAGAATCAGCGCTCGTGGAAGGTGAAACGGATCCTTGACTGGAAGTGCAACCACTTCCGCAATCGGCAGGCCCTGTCGATCGAGCCGTTGCCGCCACTCACCCACCCCAGGCATGGAAAAATGGTCGAAAGCCCACTCATGCACCCGGTTATACCATTCACTGCACCAGCGCTCCCCGCTGAGTTCAAAGGCTAGTAGGAGGGCATACAGTGCCTCTGTGTGGGGCCACCATAGCTTCTTATCGGAATGGGCTTGAAACGGAGTGCCTCCTTCGGCGTCGATTCCCAGGAACAGCCCACCGTGCTCGCGGTCCCATCCCTTTTCGAGATGCCAACGAATCACCTCGATAGCCCTCGCGGCAACAGCTTTGTCGTTCTGCCGAAGTGCCCAGTGCAGCACGAACCACATCGATTCGATAGCATGGCCAGGCATGACGAATGTGCCTTCGGGTCCGCGCACTTCTTGGTAGTTACGGTCCAGGAACTCCAACAGACACCGGCGGTCGGGGCGCACAAAGCGGTGCATGACGCGGTAGACGTACTCACGAGCCGCTGCTTCTGCTCCAGGATCACCGGTCGTCCGCGCCAACTCGTTTGATACTTCGGTCAGGATCATCGGCACGCCGTGATTCCTGCGGTTCGGCGGCAAGGTGTACGGTGCTGTCTCGCGGAAATCAGGCTCTTCCACGCGGCGGCAGATCGATTGGAAGGTTTCTCGGGCCACGGTACGCAAGTTTGCATCCGCGGTGGCACGCAGGTACTCATTAAAACCGTAGACGACGAAACAGTCGGAGTAGATACTGGTAGCACCTTCAATTGTGCGGCCTTCTCGGCTGGTACGGTACACCCACCGGCCATAAGCGTCACGACCATGCGCCAGTAAGAATTCAATCGTGGCCTTAGCACGTTCGAGGAACTCTGGTCTCCTCTCGATCCGATTGTAGAGTGCTGAGCAGGTCCAGACAAAGCGCGCCTGAGACCAGATAAACTTGTCGGTGCTGATGATTGTGCCATCTTCCTGCATACAGGAGAGCACACCACCGTGAGTAGCATCGACTCCATGAGACATCCAGAAGGGCACGATGCCGTCCAGCAGCAGCTCACGATATTGTCTCCGCAGAGCGTCCTTATTTATCGCCATTTGCCTCCCGTTCTAAAAAGGAGCCGACACAAGACATGGAAACTGAACGGATTGACGACTAACGTTCCACACGTCAGATTCGCAAAGGAGTAGCTGATTTGATGAAAGGCGCAGCCCCGGATCGTCTGTACCAGAGTCTTCAGTCGAGCGCAACCGACCATAAACAGCTCGACCGCTCGTGGTTGTCGTTCTCGCCTGGATATAGCCGATGCTGCGCGTCAACGGCGATCTCGTGAATGTGCGCCGGCCGGTCGCCGGCCTCGGAATCGGCTAGATCGGTGAAGCTGTCCCTACGATCACTCTGGGTGTCCCACCGAATCAGCTGAGTGTGACTCTTCATCCCGCCCCCGCCATAGAGGATTCCGTCGCGCATGGCTAGCGCCGGAAAACGTCCCGTGGCCATCACGCGTGCGATCTTCTCCACGCGAGCCGTTTGCGTATCAATCCGGCTTAGCACTCCTGCAGTAGTACCGGCATGGATGTATTTTCCCCCGTCGTACAGCATCGAATCGCAGAACCCATAGTCGTCCTTGTGGCGGGTCTCCGCCAAAGCGCTTGAGGCACCGATAGGCCGATCCGGATCGGGGAGCAACTGAGGTCTATCCTTGATCCGGGAGAGCCCGTGGTCAAACCACACAAAACGGTCGTCGTCGGGATGGTACTTGAAGAGCCGGATGGGCGGCGAACCGACCGTCTCGTCCCATGCCCTGGTCTCGGCGTGCGTACCCCATAGCCATCCTTGCCGGTCCACGACTGCGTTATGCGGCTGGACAAACAGAATGGCATTGCCCACATATGCTAGGACCTCGCCTAAACCGGTGCGTAGGTCCGTTTTGAAGAGAGTCTCGGCGTGGTAAGGGGTCGTTAAACAATAACCTGTACAAACCAGAATGACAGGTGTATGTTTTA
>CAZLOS010000244.1:0-3715 GCA_964561215.1 uncultured Solibacteraceae bacterium
AGCCTCAGAATCCCGAGGAGATTCCGCCGGTGCTGCGGGCTCAGCAAGCCGGCTATATCAACATCGGCGAGCGCATCGATCCGCGCGATTGGGAAAAGGGCACCACCGTTGAAAAGATCATGGAGGATATCGACGCCGAGGCCGACGAAGGCAACATCGTGCTGCTGCACGACGGCGGGGGAAATCGCTCCGCGACGCTGGCGGCGCTGCCGCGAATCATCGATAAGTACCGCGAACGTGGTTACCGTTTCCTGACCATCGGCCAACTGATGGGCATGACCCGCGACCAGGTGATGCCCAGGCCCAGTGCCGAAGAACTGCGCTTGGCGCGTATCGAGGGCGGCGCCTTGGATATCAAGGGTTCGCTGCTGCGCCTGATGGGCCTTCTCTTTTTGGGCGCCATTTATCTGACATTGTTGCGGACGCTGGTTTTCGGCGTGCTCGCCCTCGTCCAGAAGCGCGCCGCGCGGCGCAGAGTGTTCTCGCAGAATTGCCGGCCCCACGTCTCCGTGATCATTGCCGCCTATAACGAGGAGAAGGTCATCGCGAACACGGTGGATTCGGTGCTCAACAACGGCTACGAAGGCATCGAAGTGATCGTTGTCGATGACGGCTCCAAGGACCGTACACTGGAAACCCTGCGCTCCCGGTTCGGCGGCGACGCGCGTGTCACGATTCTCACGCAACCGAACGCCGGCAAGGCTGTCGCGCTGAACCGCGCGATCGTGCTGGCGGCGAACGACATCGTGGTGGCTCTTGATGCCGACACGATATTCCGCCGCGGCACCATCGGGAAGCTGGTGAGGCACTTCGAGGATCCGCGCATCGGAGCCGTGAGCGGAAACGCGCGTGTGGGCAACCGCAATCGCTGGATCACGCGCTTTCAGTCGATTGAGTACATCTACGGTTTCAACCTGGATCGCCGCGCGCTCGATTTGCTCAATGCCATCACGGTGGTCCCCGGCGCGGTGGGTGCGTGGCGGAAGGAACTCATCGTGAAACTCGGCGGCTTCAGCCACGATACGCTGGCTGAGGACACTGACCTTACGCTGGCTATCCGGCGGCTGGGCTACGTGATCCGGTATGAAGAAGAAGCCGTGGCCTACACCGAAGCGCCGGAGGACACGCGTAGCCTGGCGCGGCAGCGCTTCCGCTGGGCGTTCGGTACTTTGCAGGCGGCCTGGAAGCACCGCGACGCCATGTTCTTGCCCAGGTACGGTTCCTTGGGATTCGTAGCCTTGCCGAGCATATGGATGTTCCAGATCGTGTTATCGGCACTGTCGCCCTTTGCCGAGATCGCCATGATAGTCGCGCTGTTCAGTGGCAATTGGAGAGTCGTGCTGCTCTACTATTTTGGATTCTTCATCCTGGAACTGCTGACCGGTTTCCTGGCGTACGGCCTGGAGGGCGAGCGGCCTGGTGACTTGTGGCTGCTGTTCATCCAACGTATTTACTACCGCGAGTTGATGTACTACGTGCTCGCCAGGTCCGTCCTGCACGCCATACGCGGTCACATGGTGGGATGGGGAAAGCTGGAACGCCGCGCGACGGTCACCGGCGGGCCTTAACCGGCCTCCTCTATGATGCGGTAGATCCGCTGGCCGTACCTTTCGATGGTACTTAGGCCGATACCACTGATGGCCAGCAACTCGGACGCGGTGGCGGGGCGCTGCTCGGCAATGGCGTGCAGTGCTTTATCGGTGAGGATGCGGAAGGCCGGTACACCTCGCTTTCGGGCCTCGGCCAGCCGCCATGCGCGCAGGGCCTCTTCGAGCTGCGAGGTCTCGGCTTGCGGCGCGCGGCGCTTTTTCGGCGAAGCAATGTGTTTGGCCTCCGGCTTCGCCGCCGCTGTTTTCGCAGCGGCCTTCTTCTTCTTGCGCTTTGTCGCGGCAGGCGCCTTCACCGTGTCCTTCATCAGGAAATCGATAGGCGTGTCCTCTTCCAGGTCCAAGCCCGCGTCGGTGAGCTTGACCGTGCGGTATGGGATCTGCCTGCCGTCCTTCTCGAAAGCGGTGTCGGCAAGGCGCGCCAACCCGGCGCGCGCCATCGCGCCCAGTACTTCCTCGAAATTGTCGCGAGCGATCTCTGAGTGAGCGAACAACTCGGTGTAGAGTCTGCCGGTGGGTTTGACCTGCCCCTCGCGAAGCGCTTCAGCGACGCGCAGCAGAGCGGCGCGCTCGGCCTCGGTCGGCTCACGGAAGCGTTGCGCCACGCAGTTGGACGGTGCGCAGAAGTCGCAGATTCCGCAGTCCGTACGGCTGTCGGCCACGTCGCCGAAGTGACGCACCAGGGTCGACATCCGGCACTGGTTGGTGTCCGCGTACCGGATCATCTGATCGATCTGAGCCCGCTTCTGTTCGCCATGGGCGATGTAAGATTCGCGCCAGGCGCCGCCCCCCGCGGTGACGTTCTCGGCGTAATCGATCAGTGCGCCGTCGTGGATCCAGAGCTTTTCGAGCGCCTTGTCGAACACGTCCGGGGTCAGGCGGGTCTTCTTCAACAGCGCCGTCTTCTCCACTGGCTGCTGGCCCAGACGGCGAAAGATCGTCTCCAGGACAGCAACATCTGGATAGTCGCGTTCGAAGAAGAAGTCGTGTGTATAACGGTCGGCGTAGGAGTGCATCAGGACGGCGCGGCTGGGGAGGCCATCGCGCCCGGCGCGTCCGATCTCCTGGTAGTAGGCCTCGATGCTGCCCGGAAGGGCAGTGTGGATCACGGTGCGCACGTCCGGCTTGTCGACCCCCATGCCGAAAGCGATGGTGGCCACCATCACCTCGATCTCGCCGGACAGGAACTCCTCCTGAACGCGTCTGCGGCGGTCGGCATCGAGACCAGCGTGGTAGGCTTCGGCGGAGAACCGGCGCGCGAGGTCCGCCGCCAGGCTCCCGGCCTGCTTCCGCGTTGGCACGTATACGATGGCCGGCCGGCGTTCGTCGTCTTTCAGCAGTTCGGCAACCAGATAAGGCCTTTGCGACGGAGCCGCTTCAACCACCTCGATGGCAATGTTCTCGCGCCGGAACCCATGGATGAAACGGGGCGGGTTCACCAGGCCCAGTTGCGTGCAGATGTCGTCCTGCACCAGGGGCGTCGCGGTGGCGGTGAGGGCCATCACGGGAGCCGGCCGCAGAGCGGGCAGATACTCACCCAGCATCCGGTAATCCGGACGGAAATCGTGGCCCCACTGCGAGATGCAGTGCGCCTCATCTACGGCGATAAGCGACGGTTTGCGCCTGGCGAGCATCTCCGGGAAACCGGTGACCCGCAGCCGCTCCGGCGCGATGAACAGGAATTGCAGCGTACCTTTCAGATAGTCGATGCAGGCTTGCCGGGACGCTGCGCGATCCTGTCCCGAGTGGATGCGGTCGACGGCGAAGCCCATTTGCTTCAACTTCGCGACCTGGTCCTCCATCAGTGCGATCAGCGGGCTGATGACCAGCGTGGTGCCGTCCCGCGCGATGCCCGGTAACTGGTAGCAAAGCGACTTGCCCGACCCGGTGGGCATCACCAGCAAGACATCCTTGCCGTCGATCGCCGCCTGGCACACCGCTTCCTGATTCGGCCGGAATGAATCGTACCCGAAGGCGCGCCGCAGCAGGTCGGTCAGCGAACCGGTGGTTTCTACCGGTGCCGCCTTGGCCGGAGAAGGTGCCGGCGGAGGAGCTGCGGTATGATCGCCGGCCTTACCCACCACCTCGCGCACATAGTCCTCAATCCC
>CAZLOS010000244.1:3725-4532 GCA_964561215.1 uncultured Solibacteraceae bacterium
GTTCGAGTTGTGCCTTGCCTCGCTGGATGCGGCCGAGGTAAGCCTCCCACTGCCCGGTCATCGCCGGGCTCTTCACTTCCGGGTGCACCACTTCGATCAGGCGAATGCCTTTCTCGGTCGCCTCCAGGTTCTTCCCGTTCCGCGCTATGTATTCGCGTTTGAGCAGCACTTCGATGATGGCGGCTCGAGTGGCCGGCGTTCCCAGCCCGGTCTCCTTCATCGCGTCGGAAAGTTCCTTTTCGTCCAGCGTTTTGCCGGCCGTCTCCATTGCCGTGAGCAGTGTGGCGTCGGTGAAGCGCTTGGGCGGCCGGGTTGATTTCTTGACGGCCTCCGCGTCGACAACGTCCTGCGGTTGATCCTTGGCGAGTCCCGGCGGCAGGTCTTGCTCGGTTGGGCGGTCCTCGCTGCCCGATTTGCCCTTCCGCGGCTTCTGCGGAGCCGCGATGTCCAGCACCTTCCAGCCGGCTTGCACCACGGCCTTGCCCGAAGTGTGATAGCGGTCCCGAATCTCGCCGTTGCGGATTGCCGTGACGACCGTGGTGACCGACCATACGTGGTCGTCGTGCCAGGCCTGGAGCAGGCGGCGACAGACCAGGTCGTAGATCTTGCGCTCGTCGCCGGAAAGCGAAGTCCTTTCCGGCGACGTCGTGGTGGGGATGATGGCGTGGTGGTCGGTGACCTTGGAATCGTCGACAAAGCGCCGGCTCAACGGCCGTTCGCCCGTCGCGGGCGCGAGCCGTTCTCGATAGCGTGCCTCGATAGTCCGAACCACGCGCGCCAGCGTCGCCGCCACGTCCTGCGACAGGT
>CAZLOS010000245.1:0-4522 GCA_964561215.1 uncultured Solibacteraceae bacterium
ATGCCATCCGGGCGCATATGATCGCGCTGCGCAGCGATAGGCCCGACTGCGCTTCTTCAGAGCACTTCTCGCGTTTGAACCAGGGCACCAATCGCATCAGCTCCGCGCTGCGGCGTTTCAACCGGACCTGAGCGGCGGCATCGCTTTTGCCACTCTCGTGCTATATCAAGAGAACAGCCATGCGTGGATCCCGACTAGCAGCCGTTCTCCTGTTCTTCGCGATGATGATCCTGTTTCTCATCGCCAATCGCGGAGCCTACGAAAGCTACTTTCAGGACGACGAACTCGATAATCTGGCCTGGACGCCATACACCCCGCTCGGGACTTTCGCACGCGAAGCGCTTTCTCCGCGGCTGTCGCCGGTGAACTTCCGCCCCGTGGGACACATGTATTTCCGAGTGCTCAGTGCGGCGGCCGGCCTGCGTTTCCCCTGGTACGTGGCAGGCATCCACGCGCTGCACTTCGTGAACGTCTGGCTGCTGTATCTGCTGGCGCGCCGCCTGGAAGCGGACCGCATCACCTCGGCCGCGGCGGCGGTTTTCTTCGCCTTCCACATGGCGCTCTTCGATGCTTACTGGAAACCGATGTACGTGTTCGACGTCCTTTGCGCGCTCTTCTCGCTGCTTTCGATACACGCATGGATCCGCCGCAGATGGCTGATCAGTTTCCTGTGCTTCTGGCTGGCTTTCAAGAGCAAGGAAGTAGCGGTGATGCTGCCGGCCGTGCTGGCCTGCTACGAGTACTGGCTGGGTGAGCGCAAGTGGAAACCGCTCGTTGCGTTCCTGGCCGCCTCGCTGGTGCTGGGGCTTCAGGGAGTGTTTCTCAATCGCGGCGCCGAGAACGCCTATACCCTGCACTTAACGCCGGCGAGCCTGTGGGGCGCCATCCGCTTCTACTCCTCCCAGGTGCTGCTGGTGCCTTATGCCGGTCTTGCGCTGCTGGCGCTGCCTTTCGTGATACGCAGGAAGCGCGTGTGGTTCGGCATGGCGATGGCGATTCTGACAATCATCCCGATGCTCCTGTTGACGAACCGTCTCTATTCGGCGTACCTGTATGTGCCCATGGCGGGGCTGGCGCTGGCGTTTCCACCGATCGAGACGCGCCGTGCCCGGATCATCGCGGCGGCGGCGTTTCTGCTTTGGATCCCGTTCAACTACAACCGTCTTCGCGCCGAGCGGCGCTCGGCTTTGACCGTCGCCCAAGAGAATCGCGCTTACGTCGAACAGGTGGGCAAAGCTGTCGCCGGCAAAAGCAATGTCCGCACCTACATCTGCGACGGCGCGCCTTCCGCGATGAACCGGTGGGGCGTGGAAGGAGCCATTCGCCACTTCACGGGTCCGGGGGAACTGCACATTTACTGGTTAGAAGACAGCGGTTACGAAAAGGCCTTTTCGGCCGGGAATATCGCGATGCTGGTTTGGGACCGGCAGCAGCGGCGGCTGCGCACGGTCCGGAAGAGCGTCGAGTCTACCGAGGCGTCTTACATAGCCATGGATTCGGGCGTGCCGATCTGGCAACTTACAAGCGGGTGGTACAGCAACGAAGAGACCTATCGTTGGATTGCGCCGCGCGCCGCGGCACGACTCTACCGTCCCGATGGCGCGCGGCGTTTTGAACTGACCGTGAATGCCGGCCCCATGCTGCTGGCCGATGCCGGCAAATCGGTTGTCGAAGTCTTCCTGAACGGCATGGCCGCCGGCCGGGCCGAATTCACGCGCCCCGGTTCTCAAACGGTCGCGTTCCCGCTGGGCCCCGCCCCCGCCGGAAATGTCGAAGTGGAGTTTCGCGCCGCGCCGGTCTACCACCCGCGAGGCGATCCACGCGTGCTGGGGATGGCCATCGCGGCATTCGGGTTTCGTTGAGGCTGCGCGCTACTTCTCTTCGATCGTGACTTTGGACAACACGTCGCCCTGCTGAACGGCGTTCACCGCTTCCTGCCCGCTCAACACCTGGCCGAAGACCGTGTGCTTGCCGTCCAGCCAGTCCGTCACGATGTGCGTGATGAAGAACTGGCTGCCGTTCGTATTGGGGCCCGCGTTGGCCATCGACAGCGAGCCGACTTTGTGCTTGCGCGGGTTATTCTTTAGTTCGTCATTGAAGCGGTAGCCGGGACCGCCGCGGCCGGTACCGGTCGGATCGCCGCCCTGTATCATGAAATCCGCAATGACGCGATGGAACGTCGTGCCGTCGTAGAAACCTTCACGCGCCAGGAACACGAAGTTGTTCACGGTGTTCGGCGCGTCCTTGGCGAACAATTCGCAAACAATGGCGCCGCGCGGGGTCTCGAAGGTAGCCGTGTAGGACTTCGAGACGTCGATGCCCATGGGTGGCGGAGCGGTGTACTGTTTTACCATCCCTCCAGTGTAGCGGACCTCGCGCGCACGGCTGTTATGATCGAAGCATGCGCGGCAAATGGCTCCTGATCTCCCTGGCGATACTGCTGGCGGCCGGGGCGGCGGGGGCGTTTTTCTACTGGAGGCATCAAAGCGCGCTGCGGAAAGCGAGTGCGGCGAAACAGGCGCAGGCCGTTGCGGCCTTGCCCGGCGCGGTTACGCTCAGCGGCCAGATTCAGGCGCAGCACGTCACCCTGGTAGGCGCGCCGGTGGAGGGCACCGTGGAGGAGTTCCTCGTCGAGGTCGGCGATGAGGTGTTCGAAGGCCAACTGCTGGCTAGGATCAGCAACACCGGGCTGGAGGCGGCCCACGAAAAAGCGAAGCTTGAAGCAGATCGCGCGTCCACGCGGCTGGACGGTCTGGAAGCCGAGCTGTCCGCCGCACGCCTGGAAGCCTCGCGCGCCGCGGCCGATCGGATTCGCGCCCGCGCGGAGTTGGATCGGACACGCAGGGTGCGCGAACGCCAGAAGCTCTTGTACGGCGAAGGCGCCACGCCGCGGCTGACGTTTGAACGCGCCGAGCGCGAGTTCACGGCCGCCGAAACCAATGCGAAGACCGGCGACCAGGTTTCCAAAGCCGCCGATGAGCGAGTGGCGTCGATGATCAAGGAGATGGACGCCGCGCGCCGCATCCGCGAGGACAAAGACCACCAACTCGAAGACGCACAAGCGCATCTCGAGGCGGAACAGATCCATTCGCCCGTGGACGGGATCGTCGTCGGGCGCCGTGGCCTGGCCGGGGATGCCGTCAAGCCCGACGTCAACGACCTTTTTCAGATCGCCGTCGACCTGGGCCTGCTCTCCGTGGCAATATCGCCCGAACCAAACGTGGCCGCCGCCCTGCGCCCCGGAATGCCGGCCACGATACAGATCGGCGAACTTGGCGGCGAAGCGCTCTCCGGCACCGTCGCCTCCGTAGCGGGCAACAAAGTAACCATCGAGTTCACCAGCCCCACGCCCCTCATTAAGCCAGGCATGACGGCCAGCGTCCGCCTCAATATCCACTAGTCGGCGGATCTTGTGACGCGTGGATGCTTTGCGACATCTGCCGGGCCCAGGCGGCTTTCTTGGCAACAGGCGCCTGGTAGTTGGCAAACTCCTCCAGCAATGCCCGGGGATGATCATCGATCTGGATCATCGCCCGGCAGGCCGGCTGCAGGAACCGTTGTTCCACGGCATGATCCAGAAAACTCACCAGCTTCTCGTAATAGCCGCAAGTATTCAGCAGGCCACACGGTTTTCGATGCAACCCAAGTTGTGCCCAGGTGAGGATCTCGAAGAGTTCCTCCAGCGTGCCCAATCCGCCGGGAAGGGCCAGGAAAGCATCCGACAGCTCCGCCATGCGGGACTTGCGCTCATGCATGGAATCCACCACCAGCAACCGGCTGAGCCCCGTGTGCGCCAAGCCCATCTCCGCCAGTTGTCGAGGAATGACGCCGATCACTTCCCCGCCCGCATCCAGACAGGCTTGTGCCAGACTGCCCATCAAGCCCACACTGGCGCCCCCATAGACCAGCGTGATCTTCTCACAGGCGAGCGTGCGGCCAACCGTCTCAGCCGCTTCGACGTATTCGCGTTTTGCCCCCGGGCTCGACCCGCAAAAGACACAAATTCGTTTCAATCGCACACCTTCTTCTACAATCGTCATCAAACTTAGAGCAGCTTTGAAACGCCTGGCGTAAGCGGAAGCGCGTAAATACCGTCGGGACCGGGCTTCACCGGGGGCTCCGTGTTGGCGTTTACGTCTTCCGGACGCGGCAGGTGGCAGTACTGGGAGTTCTGGATCTGATCGAGCGTCACCTCACTGCCCGTGTAGCAGGAGAACTGACCCATCAACGTGAACAGCGCACTGCGCACCATGTAGTCCCCGGCATTCACTGGTTTCCCATTGCGAATGCTTTCGAACAGCACCACGTGCTCCTGCACGTACGCGTTGGCCTTCGACTTTGTGCCGGGATGCTGCCAGTTGGTCTCGCCCTGTATCCGAAGCTTCAACAGATCGCAGCGGCCCTTGGTGCCCAACACCAGGCTCGAATTCTCGTTGTAGCAGTTGTCGATCGTGCGGCAGTAGGCATACACTCGCACGCCGTTCTGAAATTCGTACACCACGGCGTGGTGGTCGAAAACGTC
>CAZLOS010000246.1:0-4486 GCA_964561215.1 uncultured Solibacteraceae bacterium
GGAATTCCTTGAATTCGCCCATCTTCCGTCCATGGTGGGTGCGCAGAACCCGCTCGCCGTCGATGCGCAGCAGCGCTCTCCCGTAACCGGTGGAGCGCACGATGTAGGAAGCGTTCGCGTCCAGCCCTTCGTACACCAGCTCGCGCGGCCACATGGTGACCTGCCAGGAAAGTCGCGCGCGGCTCTTACCCTGGTCCCACCACCAGAACAGCGGTTCGATGCGATCATCTTCGAGTTCGATGGGATCCACTGCCGGGTTCACCAGGTGCGGGGCCTTCGCGAAATTGCCCACATTGTCGTAGAAACTGCCCGGACCGGGGTCTTCCCAGCATGCGATGGTCTTCAGCCGGGCCACTCTTTCAGTTTCCGTTGGAAGTTTGCGAATGCCTGCAAACTGGTCTTCCAGCCACCAACGGTTGTTGAGGGGCTGGTCTACAAAATCCAGCACGGCGCCACGCTCGGCCCCGCTCGCCTGATACTTGGAGACGCTGGTCTGCAGCCCGACGGATTGAAACAGCTTCTCGCACAAATCGAAGAGGCGCGCGCGCAGACCGGCGCTCACCGGCTCCGAGGCCGCGCGATCCAGAATCCGCACGGCTTCGCCCATGGCCCGCTCGGAGCCTAACTCGCCGGCCCGTGCCAGTACGGCGTTGGCCTCCTTCTCCAGCGCGGAGTCCTGCATCAGGCGCCGCCGCACATGGGTGTCGTAACAGGCCCTGAGCAGCAGCATCTGCCACCGCCAGTTACTCTCCAGCCTGGGAGCCTGGGCCTCCAGCCGCCGCCACTGGAGCAGCGTGCCCTCCACGCCGCCGTTCCCGGCAAGCGGCCCGTGCCAGTTGCGCTCCAGCGCCAGGATCCCGTCTACCGCCCCGGCGGCCACCTCCGGGCCGAAGTGAAAGCGCGCGTAATCGGCGAGAACGTCGCTCACCGGCCGCGACGGGTCCCACGCGAGCGCGCTCCAGAGGTTCTTGTTGACATCGTCATGGGCGCCGTCCGAATAGGAGATGAAGCCATCCGAATATGGCGCGAACCAGTTGTGGATGCGCGCGTATTCGACGGGCCGCGGATTCACCGCCTCGCGGCCCAGGGTCAACGCAATGGCCTGATCCAGCTCGGGGACCTGGAACTGGCAGATCTTGTTGTGCGTGATGTCCGGGTACAGCCGCAACTTGTACTTCGCCGGGAGCCGCAGGCGAGTTCCGGCAACCGGAGGGCTGCTCGGTCCCGCCACCAGGCCGCCGAGCCAATCCGGCGATTCCCGCTCCAGGTACTGATACACGTACTCGGCCTTGCCCTTGTCGAAACCTTGCATGGAAAGCCAGATGCGCGCCTTCGGGTGCATGGGCCGCATCAGCTTGGCCATCTCCGCCAGGTAAGGAATGAGCAGTTCCGGCGGGTTATTACCCGGGTCGCCGCCAGGAACGAAAACGCCCGTAAGCTCGGGGGTATCCCGCAGATACTCCTCGAACCACTCCAGCATCGCCGCGCGGCGCTTCCCGGCCGGGTCGGCGAGGTCGAAAGAAACGGGGAGCCAGATCCAGTAATCCATGCCGTAGCGCCTGCAAATCAGGCTCATCGCACGGTTCATCTCGCGGCGCGTGGTCTTCATGACGGGACTCTCGCGCTCGTCCTGCGAAGGGATGTTCTCGATCGCGTTTGTTCCGAAGACCGCCAGATCGCGGATGTATTGCTCATACTGGGCCGGCGTCCAGGCGTCGTAGGAGTTGGCCGTGGGACGATAGCCGAGCTGATGGCCGCGAATCGGGTAGGCAGGCGAGGAGGTGATGTCGAGCGGCGCGGGCACCTCCAGCTTGTTGGGACCCCACTCAATCATCCGCAGCAGATGCCCTACTCCGTAAAGCGCTCCGCGTGCGTCGACGCCCTCGATCTTCACAAAGGTCCGGTCCGACTGCTCGATATGGATGCGATACCCTTCCGGACGGCCCCCGGAAACCGCAACACCCGATGCAATGCTGACAGTCGTTTTGGACAAGGGCGCCTCCGCGGTTACCGGCAGCCGGATACCGCTGCGTTTCTCGATCTCCTCAACCAGCACTGTGACGGCCGTCTTCTCGACTTCCGGCGCCTCGCCTGCGCGCGTCACCACCACGGCATTGCGCAGGTCGACGTTCGCGGCGAGTGCGCACGACGCCGTCAGAAGAAGCCCCAGACACCACGACTTTTCCGCTGTTCTCACGGCCCCATCTCCTCCACCAGATTGTCCCACGCGGAGAGCCCTTCAAGCGGGCGATAATGGTAGCGTGCCCAAGGTACGGGATTTGGAATTGCGCCTTGAACGCGCGGAACAGCAGCTCCGCCTTTTCCAGAGAATCAGCCGGTTCATGGTGCGCGAAATGAATTTGCAGGAAGTCCTGCAGGGAATCGTGTCTCTGGTCACCGAATTCATGGAATGCGATTCCTGCTTTGTCTACCTGATCGACAACGACGAGCTGGTGCTCTGCGCTTCGAACAAGCCAGGCCCGCCCGACCTCGGCAACGTTCGCCTGAAAGTTGGTGAGGGACTCACCGGGTGGGTGGCCCGGGAACGGCGCCTCCTGTCCATCTCCAAAGAGGCCAACCAGGATACGCGTTTTAGGTACTTCAGCAATCTGCCGGAGGATGCCTTCGAGGCGTTCCTTTCCGCGCCGTTGATCGCCCGCAACCGCGTGGTGGGCGTCATCAATGTGCAGCACCGCATGCCGCACGCCCACACCGGAAGCGAGATGGAACTACTCACCACGGTGGGCGAGCAACTCGGCTGCCTGCTTGCGCTGGCGTGCATGGACCCCACGTCCGTCGAGGGCGCAAACCACGCCGAACTCGTGCTGGCCAGCGGGCAGGGCCGGACTAGGAGCTGACACTCTGATGAGTGAAAGTCGAGTATTGACCCTCGCGGCCTTGGCGATGTTTGTCTGCACCCTCGCCGGCGCCGAGCCACGCTGGCGCTTGCGGTACTTCCACGACGAGATCCGTTCCACGCTCGTCATCAACGATCTCAAGTTTCCGTCCCCGCGCCGCGGCCTGGCCGTGGGCGCGCTGCGGGAGGAGCAATCCACAAAGCCGGTCATGGTTTCGACCAACGACGGCGGGGCGACGTGGTCGATCCAAAAGCTCAGGGATCACCCCCTCTCGCTGTTCTTCCTCAACGACAGCCTGGGTTGGATGGTGACCGCGCGGGGAATCTGGCGAACCGACGAGGGCGGCTTGTATTGGAGCAAGGTATCGGGGCAAAGCGGGATCCTTCGCGTGTGTTTCCTGAATGAGATTCGAGGGTTCGCCATCGGCCCTCGCAAGACGATCCTCGAAACCACGAATGGGGGAAAATCCTGGGTCGCTTTGAAAGCGGCCGAAAAGGTGCCCACCTCCACCGAGAACACGGTCTTCACGGCGATGGATTTCCTGGGTGGGCGATTCGGCATCATTGCGGGCTGGAGCCGGCCGCCGCGAAGGTACGCCTCCCGCCTGCCGGAGTGGATGGACCCCGAATCGGCCTTGAGACGGCGCGAACTTCCCGCCAGCACGATCGTGTTGGAGACTCGCGACAGCGGCGCCAATTGGAATTCTCAAGTCACGTCGATGTTCGGGCGCATCAACCTGCTTCGCATCAGCCCGGCCGCGTCCGCCCTCTCGGTATTCGAGTTCGACGACTCGTTCGAGTACCCCTCGGAGGTTTTCCGTGTGGATCTGCGCACCGGCAAGAGTTGGCGCGTCTTCCGCGAAAAAGACGGGATGGCGACCGACGCATACGAGGACGGCGCGGGGAACGCATACATCGCGGCCATTGAGTGCGCGGGAAAGTTGCGGCGCTCGCCCATTCCCGGCAAGCTGAAGATATTAAGCTCCGTTGACCTCAAAATGTGGCACGAGATGCCCGTCGACTATCGCGCGGTGGCGCATCGCGCCATCCTGGCGGCCGCCGGACCGGCTCACATTTGGGCTGCTACCGACACTGGCATGATTCTGAAACTCGAACGCTGACCCTCGACGGAAACAAGTTGTGAGCGGGTTGTTTTATCCACATCGAATCCACCGAACGGCGCGCGCAACTTACTGAAAGTAAACCAAATATAATCTGAGGAAAACGTCGCGAGAAACGCACATTTTGTTTGACTTCAAAACGGACTTGGGGCATAGTGGAGATGGTTCCAAGAGGTTCACGCGGCAGCGAGCCGGACGGAACGTAGCGGACCCGGAACGATGATCCGGAGGCAGACGTCATAAAAAGCGATGCCGACGGGGAGCGAGGGGAAATCGGGCGGAACGTCTCGGTAAGCTTCTGAGTTCGGAATCGGTTTGAGCGCTACGAGCCGGCGGGGAGAAAACCCCAAAGGGGAGCGAAAAGCCGAGGAAGGATTCGGACCGCCGGATCGGGCATTTGGCAACGGGCTTTCGGCAGTGATCCACCCCGGAGTGGGGAAGACTCACACGAGGTGGTGAGACGGAAGCCGAACGGGCCAGATGAAGCTTCGGCGGGGCGTTGAAGTGG
>CAZLOS010000247.1:0-4401 GCA_964561215.1 uncultured Solibacteraceae bacterium
TCTTCAGACCGCTGTATAGTCACATCGAGGTAGTGAAATCATGAAGGCACTGCGCGCAGCTTTCCAACAGCAACCGACCGATCCCGTTGTTCATGTCACCGTCGTTGTTCCGGATGAACTGGAAACGCTCCCGAGAGAGGCGCAAGAAAGAAGGCTATCGGAGCTGCTTCATCAAGTCCGCTCAAAACCGGAATTCACACTTTATGGACTTGGCGTATCCTCTTCATACGTCGACCCACCTCGCCGTGAGGCGCTCCTTGGATTCAACACGCGGGTGGAAGTAAGCCTGCCCTATTGCCTACACGTTCCCTCTGACCGACGATTCGACGTCACGTATACCGATGGTGTTGCCCAAACGAGGGCAGCGATAGTGCTCCGAAAGGTATGGACCGACCTCGCAGAAGGGTCGAATGAGGCAGAGATTGTCGCGGACGATCAATTGCTGTACTACGGCCCCTTCTCTCTGCCCACCCCGACGTTCCCCCAGCGTCCAGAGCTTGGCCCCATACCGCGATTCGCAGGGCGAAATGTTGAAATCGCGCAGGACATACACGGCACGCTCCGGTACAGCCGGGCTAGAGTCTTCTTCGACACGGATACGGCGAACCTTCCCATGGGGAACACGGAGGCCGAGCAAGAGGCTCGTGCGACGGCTATCCGCGCGGCTAGCCGCGCCGCCGAACGGATCATCGGCTACTTCTTGGACGTATACCGGTATGTGACGAAGGAGGTCCACGTACAGCGCCCCCCAGTCATGACGGTGAACGAGGTATATTTCCAAGACTGCAACCACCTACATGAGGGTGCTTCGGTCCCGAGCGGGATCGGATCAGCCGTTGTGAACCGGTCGCGAGCCGAAATTGAACAGATCGCGACCATATTGGCGAACGGGACTCAGCCAGAGCCGCACATCCTTCTACTCCAAAGTGCCCAGGCGGCATTGGGTCGACATGAGACCATTCTCGCGGTCGTATTGGCTTTTCAGTCTCTTGAAATGTTCATAGAGAAGACGCTCCGCGCCGCCTATGACACCCAGGGGGTCCCACCGGAAGACGTCACCAAAGATCTCAAAGAGAAATACCAAGCCAAGGACCGCTTGACTGGACTGAGTCGCAAAGTGCTTGGCGGCTCGATCGCCGATGACACCGTCTTCTGGCAGGAGTGGTTGGTTAGCTGCAACCGCAAGCGTAATGGCGTGGTCCACCGCGGCGAAGGGGCAAACGAAACAGAAGCGGAGACGGTTGTCCGCCTGTGTGAGCAATGCATGGTGCGGCTCGAAGCGCTCTCGATGAACGCCGCAGCGCCGACAACACCATAGGCGGAAAAGAAGGCTCACGTCTGAAGCACCACCGTCAAATCGCTGCCGGGATTCGGCGAGGCGACCGCCCTGATGTCGAACGCGAGATCGTTGCCCTCATACAGAATCGGCGTTGGCCAGATGCAGGGTTGAATCCGGGTGCCGGCCGCATGGTCCTTCGTCACAACGCCGTCGAAGGTCTGTTGCGCTGGATCGACGGCCAGCACCAGGACCTGCTCCTCGTTGGCACCGCCGAAGTCGAGGAAGACGAAGCGTCCCGCTTCAAGCCCAGTCGTCGACGCATCGTAGGACGCAGTCGAGATCGTCTGTGGCGCGCCGCCGGCGGTGATCGCTGCTATCGTAATCAAGCCGTAGTCGCAGTAGGGTAGGCGGCGGGTTTCAGGCTTCCCGAAGCCGGCGTCGACCAGGAAATCGTAGGTCGTCTTGTACCCGTCCGGCAGCTTTTGCGCGATTCCCATCTTCTCCAGCACTTCCCACGTAGCGCCGCCGTCGCGGCTGATCTTGACGACAAATGCCGATTGCCCGTCCGTGGTGGGCTGCTGCACGTATCCGAACACGCAGCGCAGCGAGGCGGCGTCGTGGACCTTCATGGGGATGGCCACGTTGTCCTGCGCCGCGAGCGCGCCGGGAATCTGGAAGGTGTACGCTCCACCGGAGCACGTCCGGTCGCCCGGCATGAATGGCTCATTGTGATGCGATAACGGGAAGACCGTGAACCGCCCGTAGCCGAAGTGGTTCGCCACGCCGACCAGCGCCGCCACGATACACGCTGATGGGAGCTTCGCTTCGATGCGGGCCGGCAATCCCGGCGTCCGAAAGAAGCCCTTCTTCACTGCCATCGAGAACGACTTCATGTCGAGCCTATAGAACCGGACGCCTTGCTGGTGGGCGCACCGCAGCGTGCCAAACGTCGCAAAGCCAGAATCTACGCCGGGGTATGCCCGCTGGAATTGAAACGCGCCTGTCGGGACAACGTCTCCGGTGTTTCCGGGCCCGACGATCTGCGCGCATTCGTAGGATCGTCGCCCCGGCGTGTTGGCATCGGCCACCTCGTCGTTGAAGATCACGAAATCACCGACCTTGAAGGTGCGCGCGGTGGCCGGGTTCACCGTGCAATTGATGGGGGCCGGATCGGTCGCAGCATCGAGCACGGCGTCGAGGCTCGCCCAGAGATCGGTGGCGAGTTCATCCACGTAATACAGGCCCATGGCGATCTCGGTGGCGCCTGCGATGTTCTGGTTTCCCGCCTCATCGGGATGGACTTCAATGTTGTCCACCGCGAACGACCCGTAGTCCGTCAGCAACGGGGTGCCAGTAACGAAGCCGGGAACACCAGTGTCGTGAAACACTTCCTCGGGCACGATCTCTGGCTGCACGTCGGCGGGTTTCGGCCCGGCAACCAAGTCGTACATGGAGTCGGTGGTGGTGCGGCCCTGGATGTCGATCGAATAGTCCTTGTTGAGCTTCCACCCTGTGACCCGAAATTCGCCGCTGCCGCCCGGCATGTCCGGGTGGGTCATCGAGCAGACCATCCCCGGCTCGGTGTTGAGGGCGAGCACGGTGGTGCGGAACGACAACTGGCGCGCGGCCTTCCATTCCGCCGCGGAGGTGCCCCCGAGTTCCTCCCGCAGTCGCACGCTGACGATACGCGCCGCTTGCGACTTCGAGAACGTGCCCGACAGGTTGACGTTGGACTTCAGGAACAACGGGCCGGAGCCGCCGCCGACCTGGGCGGCATAATCGATGTCGTAAACCGTGATCGAGTTGCTGACGAAGTTGTAGTCCTGGTCGGCGAAGTTGGCGGTCAGATGGTTGAAGCCAGGCTTGAGCGGCGCCAGTTGCAGCGAGTTGAAGACGATGTTCCCGAGCGTGAATGCCTCGACGGTGGATGAGTTCTCCCTGACGCCGATCTTGAGCTTGCCAAACGAGAACGTGTAGTAGCCTAGGCAGTTCATCAAAACTTCCTGGAGCCAGTCGCGGAGGGGCTTCTCCTCCTGCAACACGCCACGGAACTTGAACTGTGGCTCGCTTCCAGTGCCCACCAGCGCCGTCACACTCTCGTTGCAGATCTCGGCAGAGTCGATGGCAGCCTGCACGTCGAAGAGCGTCTCCGCCTGGTTCAACTCCTGGGTGGTCGCGGCCGCGCTCAGTCGCAGGCCACGCGCGCGAAGCAACATATTGATGGCGATCCAAACGGGATTCGTGAGGGGCGGCCCGAAGACGCGCACTCCCGACGATGTCCACACCCAACCACTCATGCCGGACTGGACGTTGGCGATCATCGCGTGGTCGCCGGGCTTCGAGAGTTGCAGCCCCTTGGCGTCACTTCGGCGGATCACGACGAAGGCCGTTCCGGCGGCAAAGTTGTCCTTATATGTTGATGCGCCAGAGAAGGCCTTGCGCCAGTCACCGCCGGTTGTGTTGCCGGACTGGTCCAGGGAGAAGAAGTCGGTGGCTCCGGCCGGATCGGCCCCGAGACACTGACGCAGGCCGTAGTTGTTGGTGGGATAGCCGTGGTGGGCCTGGCCGTCCAGCGTGCTCCCGACAAACGTCTCGGCAGTGCCATCGTTGTCGAGATCCTCGTAGTGCGCCGGCGTGTACGCGATCAGCGGTCCCTCGCCGACCACGCCCAGCGCTTCGTAGAAGTCGCTTTCGTCGCGCCCCGCCGCGACCTTGCAATTCACCGGCATTTCGCTGTCGGTGTAGATCTCGGGCACGACCTGGTCGTAGATGGAGTCGGCAACGAGCGAAGTCGATGTGATGTTCGAACGGCCAAAGCCGAACACGCCGGTGGAGTTGTCCTTGATCCGGACGCCCTGCGGCTCGGCGATGATCCCGCCGAAGTAGTGCTTCATGCCGTGCGCCAGGCAGCCATTTGGCGTCTCGTACCCCTTGTCGCATTTCGATGCGTCGGCATTCGGGAAATGGACGAGGTCTAGGGCGCCTGCGGTTGAATACGGGCACGCGCCGACTTTGAACGCCTTCCAGCACGTCCGGGAGATCTTCCGGGTGGGATAGGGAAGATTCAGTTCGTACAGGCCATCCGCGGCCGTGACCTTGAATTCGGCGCCCGAGTCGAAGGA
>CAZLOS010000248.1:0-4377 GCA_964561215.1 uncultured Solibacteraceae bacterium
GTCCCCGGTGGAGAATTGAATTTTCAGAGACTCGAATGATCCTTCTCTCAGCGGCTGTTACTCTCGTCCTCGGGTCGCTCGTGTACACCCTGTTCGTGCGGGCCAAGGACCTTCCCGAGCCGGAACCAGTGTCTCCCTCCGCACATCTGGAAGAACGCAAGGCGCAGATTTACGAAAACCTGCGCGACCTGCAATTCGAACTCCGCGTCGGTAAGTTGTCCGAGGCCGATTACCAGGCATCGAAGAATCTCCTCCAGAAGGAACTGGCCCAGGTGACAGCGCAGATCGAAGGGACCGGTTCGCCGTCCGTTGCCCCGCCGCCTGAGCCCAAACCTGCGACGTCGAACGTCTGCCCTCATTGCGGCGCCCGGTTCGCGCAGGCGCTCAAGTTCTGCGGAGAGTGCGGCAAGCCTATGGTGGAGGGGCGGTCATGAGGCTGCTGGCGCTGGTTTTCTTCGTGGCCGGGACGCTGGCGGCGGCCATCGACGGTACGGTCATCAATGTCACTACCGGCAAGCCGCAGGCGGGCGCGAGCGTGCTGCTGACCAGCATGGGACAAGGCGGCATGTCGCCGCTTGGAACCGCGCACACGGGAGCGGACGGGAAGTTCCGCATCGAAGGGTCCGCCGAAGGCGCCGTGCTGCTGCAAGTCACGCACGCGGGTATCACATACAGCCAGATGCTGATGCCGGGCGCGCCAACGTCGGGTATTGAAGCGAAAGTGTACGACACTTCGGCCAAGCCCGGCAGCGCGGAGGTGATCGAACACATCGTGCTGCTGCAACCCGGCGCGGGCCAGGTATCGGTAAACGAGACGGTCGTATTCCGCAATTCCGGCAAGGTCACTTACGACGACCCGGTGAACGGCACGCTGCGGCTTTACGTGCCCGGGGAAACCAAGGACGAGCTTCGCGTAATGGCGCGCGCGCCGCAAGGCATGCCGGTGCCCCGCGCGGCGGTGAAAACCAAACAGCCCAACGTCTACAAGGTGGACTTCCCGATCAAACCCGGTGAGACGAGCATCGACCTCGCTTACACGGCCCCGCTCGCAACACCTCCGGTTTTCGCGGGAAAAGTACTGCACCCGGGCGGAGCGCTGCGTCTGGTGGTGCCGCAGGGCGTGACGCTTTCGGGCGCAGGCGTGGCGCGAGTCGGCGAGGAACCGCAGTCCAAGGCCCAGATCTACTCGGCTTCAGGACCGGAATATAAGGCGCAAATCGACATTCAGGAGGAAGAGGATTCCGGCCCGCCCATCACGCAGATCCTACCGCCGGCTTACGACAAGGTCTACTGGACCCTCGGCTTGGCAGGAGCGATTCTGGCGCTGGGCTTCGTGATGCTCTACCGGCGCGGCTCGCCGCGCGAGACTCCTCAAAAGGGTACGAAGAAATAACATGGGCGCCGTCAGCGTGGAGGGCGTCTGGAAGTTCTACGGGGACTTCCCCGCCCTGCGCGACATCAGCTTCGAGATCGCGCCGGGCGAGTGCCTGGCGCTGCTCGGCCGCAACGGCGCGGGGAAGACCACGCTGCTGCGCATCCTGGCGGGCCTGGGGCGTGCCTCCCGGGGCCGCGTGACGGTATTCGGTGAAGAGCCACGCACCGAGCGGGCACGGGCGCGCATCGGCGTGCTGGGGCACGGGATCGCGGTATACGACGAACTTTCCGCCTTCGAGAACCTGAAGCTTTTCGCGAGGCTTTACGCGCTCGACAACCCGGCGCGCACGGCCATGGAGTGGCTGGAACGCACGGACCTGGCGCGCGTGAAAGATTCGCGCGTGCGCGAGTTTTCGCGAGGCATGCGGCAGCGCCTGGCCGTGGCGCGGGCCTTTCTGCACTCGCCTTCGCTGCTCATCCTGGACGAACCGTTCACCGCTCTCGACGACCGTGCCATCGCGCTGCTGCAGGGCCTGCTGCGCGCTGCACTGGTCGAGGGCCGCACCATCGTCATGTCCACGCACCAGCTTCGCGAGGCGCTCGAACTGGCCAGCGATGTCGCGCTCATCGTGCGCGGGCGCCTGGCACATCGCGGGCCGCGCACCGAAGAGATGCTGGCCGATTCCGGGTGGCTCTACCGGACTTACGGGGAGGCGTGATGCGGCTGCTCAGACAAGCGGCAACCGTGGCGGCCAAGGACCTGCGCAGCGAGATCCGCACCAAGGAAGCGATCAACGCCTCGCTCGCTTTCGCGCTGGTCATCCTGCTGCTGTTCAGCTTCGCTTTCGACCCGACCTCCGACCAGACGCGCGAGATGTCCGGCGGTCTGCTCTGGCTTGTGTTCGCCTTCGCCGGTGCGCTGATCCTGAACCGCAGCTTCGCGCGCGAACTCGAAAACGATTGCCTGGATGCGTTGCTGGCCGCACCCATATCCGGCGCGGCCCTGTTCCTGGGCAAGGCGTGGGCCAATCTCGTGCTGCTGCTAGCCGTCGAGTTACTTTCCCTGCCGGTTTTCGGAGTTTTCTACAACGTGCGCTGGACGTCGCAGTGGCCCGCGCTGCTCTTGGTGCTTGTGCTCGGCACCTGGGCGCTCACGGTGATCGGCACCATGTTCAGCGCGTTGACCGTCAACCTGCGGCTGCGCGAGATCATGCTGCCGATGCTGGTGTACCCGTTCATGATTCCCGCGCTGATGGCGGCCATACAGATCTCGACCGGACTCATCAACGGCCAGCCGCTCGCCGGAGCTATGATCGACTGGTTGAAGCTGCTGGCCGGCTTCGATCTCATCTACACCGCGCTGGCGCTGGCGCTGGCCGATACCGTGCTCGTGGGGTGAAATATGCGTGAACGAATTCTGGTGATACTTACCGGCATCGCGGCGGTTCTGCTGGTGTGGAATCTGTTCGTGATTCTGCTGCGCCTGCCGGACGAGGCGATGCAGGGCGCGATCTACCGCATCATCTTCTACCATGTGCCCGCGGCGTGGACGGCCTTCATCGGCTTCTTCGTGGCGCTGGTGGCGAGCGTCGCGCACCTGGCCACCAGGAATCTCAAGCACGATGCGATTGCGGTGGCGGCGACCGAAGTTTCGGTGGCGTTCGCGGCGGTGAACCTGATCACGGGAATGTTCTGGGGCCGCATCATCTGGGGTATCTGGTGGACTTGGGACCCGCGGCTTACCTCGATGCTGGTGTGCGTGCTGCTGTATGCCGGCTACCTGATGCTGCGGCAGGCCATTGAAGATCCGACCGCGCGCGCCCGTGCGTCGGCCGTGCTTTCGATCTTCGCCTTCGTCGACGTGCCCATCGTGTTCTTCTCCATCAAGTGGTGGCGCACGCAGCACCCGGCGCCGGTGGTGTACGCCGGCGGTTCGATGGACCCGGAGATGTGGCGCATGCTGTTCCTGAACTGGGCGCCGATCCTGCTGCTGTGGGTGGTGCTGCTGTCACTGCGTATGCGCCAGGAAGAAATGCGCCGCGAACTGGACGCCCTGCGCCGCCACGCCCACGCGCTGTAACAGCGCGGGGTGAAAAGCCGGCACCTTGTGTGGCAACCTGTCTGTATGATGCTTTGCCTCTTGCTGATGCTGCCCGCGTTCGCATTCCGCGATACGGGCCACCAATCGCTGCTGCTCGAGGACCACGGCAAGCCGGTCTATGAATACAACTACGGGATGGTGCTCAAGCCCGGGTTCCCGGCGGAGATGAGCCGCTCCGGCTACCTGCATCCGGTGTATGCGCCGGACGGAACCCTGCTCACCGACGACTTCAACCCGGACCACGCGCATCATCGCGGAATCTCCTGGATGTGGCAAGTGGTGAAAGTGGACGGCCAGAGCTACGACCTGTGGACCGTGAGGGGCATCAAATCGAAGTTCGTCAAGTGGATCGCGCGAGAGGCCAAATCGAAGACCGCCCGGCTGGCGGTGGAAAACGGCTGGTTCGTGGGCGACCGCAAGGTAGTGGTCGAGAAGGCAAACATTGTGGCGCACGCGGTAGAGGGCAACCGCCGGCGCCTCGATTTCGAACTGACCTTCGAAGCCGTCTCCTCGCCGGTAGAGATCGCGGGCACGCCCGACGGCAAGAAAGGGTTCGGCGGATTCTGCATGAGGTTTGCGCCGCGCGACGGCGGCAAGGCGGCAACAGTAATCACAACGGAAAAAGGGAAGTCGGACAAAGACGGCGTCAACGAGCCGCACCGCTGGGCCGCCGTGTCAGGCACTCTCCAGGGAAAACCCGCCGGGGCGCGCATCGACGATTCACCGTCGAACCTCGGCTATCCCGACAACGGCTGGCTGCTGCGTCATGGATTCGGATTCCTGAATCCCTATTTTCCAGGCTTGAATACCTACACGATCCAGCCCGGCAAGCCGCTCAAGCTGCGCTACACGGTAACGCTGTTCACAGGGACGGAGGTTCCGCGCTAAACTCAGCCGGCCTT
>CAZLOS010000249.1:0-4365 GCA_964561215.1 uncultured Solibacteraceae bacterium
TGGCGCCGGTCCGCGGCGTCCGCCGCCCCTGAAGTCGCGGTCGCGGTCGCGGCGTTCGCGTTGCGGCGCGCGCCGCGGTTCGGGCTCGTTCGTCAGCCGGCGCATGCCGCCGTCCAGAACTTCACCCTTGTAAACCCAACACTTGATTCCGATGACCCCGTAGGTCGTGTGCGCTTCCGCGAAACCGTAGTCGATGTCGGCCCGCAGCGTATGCAGCGGCAACTGCCCTTGCAGGTACCATTCGCTGCGCGCGATTTCCGCGCCGTTCAACCGGCCGGACACGCGCACCTTGATTCCCTTGCAGCCGAAGCGCAGCGCCGAGTCCACGGCCTTGCGCATCGCGCGGCGGAAGGCGACGCGCTTTTCGAGCTGCAGCGCGATCGACTCGGCCACCAGTTGCGCGTCCAGTTCGGGCTTGTGCACTTCCTGGATGTCGATGAAGATGTCGCGCTTGGTCTTGCGCGCCAGGTCCTGCTTCAGCTTCTCGATCTCGGCGCCCTTGCGGCCGATGATGATGCCGGGACGCGACGTCTGGATGGTGATCCGGAGCTTGTTGCCGGGCCGGTCCACTTCGATCGAACTCACGCCGGCCGATTTCAGCCGCCCGCGCAGCGATTCTTTCAGATCCAGATCTTCCTCGAGCAGCTTCGCGTAGTCCTGTTTTGCGAACCACCGGGAGCGCCAGGTCTTGGTGACCCCCAGCCGGAATCCGTACGGATGTACCTTCTGACCCATTTACCTGCCTCCAGCCCTCACTTGTCGCCGACCTTCACCACGATGTGCGCCATCCGGCGCTGATAGCGGTAGGCCCGGCCCATGGGCGCAGGGCGGATGCGCTTCATGCGGGGCCCGTCGTGCACGTATGCTTCTGTCACAATCAGTTGGTCGACGTCCAACTCCGCCGGCGAATTGCGCGCGTTGGCGATGGCCGACCGGAGCACCTTTTCGACGGCGGGGGCGATCCGTTTGTTGATGGTCTGCAGAATCGTGATCGCTTGGCCCGCCTGCTTGCCCCGGATCTGGTCCACGACCAGCCTGGCTTTCTGCGGCGAGACCCTGATGTATCTGGCTTCCGCTTTCGCTTCCATAAAATCCTCAGTCACCGTGTCAATCGCCGGACTCATCGCCCGGCGGGATCATCTTTCTTTCCTAGGCCGGCTTGGCGACCTTATCCGTCGTCGTCGCCGCCTTGGCCGAATGCCCCTTGAATACACGCGTCGCGGCAAACTCGCCCAACTTGTGCCCCACCATGTTCTCGGTCACGTATACCGGAATGAACTTCTTACCGTTGTGCACGGCCAGCGTGTGCCCGATGAACTCCGGCAGGACGGTGGAGCGCCGCGACCAGGTGCGGACGACCTTCTTCTCGTTCTTCTCGTTCATTACCGCCACCTTCTTTTCAAGGTGTGCGTCAACGAACGGTCCCTTTCTCAGCGAACGGCCCATAGAGTCCTCTTGCGCTATCTCTTCTTCGACCGGTGAGTGACAATCCACTTCTCGGTCCGTTTGTTATTCCGCGTCTTGTATCCGCGCGTCGGCTGGCCCCACGGCGTCACCGGATGACGGCCGCCGCTGGTCTTGCCTTCGCCGCCCCCATGCGGGTGATCCACCGGGTTCATCGTGACGCCGCGGTTGTGCGGGCGCTTGCCCATCCACCGCGTGCGTCCCGCCTTGCCGAGCGAAACGTTCTCGTGATCCAGGTTGCCTACCTGCCCGATGGTCGCCGTGCATTCCACCGGGATGCGGCGGGTTTCACCGCTGGGCAGCTTGATAAGCGCGTAATCGCCTTCCTTGCTGACCAACTGCGCCTGCGTGCCGGCGGCGCGCGCCATCTGCCCGCCCTTGCCCGGCCTCAGCTCGATGTTGTGCACGAACGTGCCGGCCGGAACACTCTTGAGCGGCAGGGCGTTGCCCACCAGGATGTCGGCGTCCGGTCCGGCGAGCACCTTGCGTCCCACGGTCAGCCCGTCCGGAGCCAGGATGTAACGTTTCTCGCCATCGGCGTAATTCAGCAGCGCCACGCGCGCCGACCGGTTGGGATCGTACTCGATGGATGCCACCGTGGCCGGGATGCCCTTCTTGTCGCGCTTGAAATCGATGACGCGGTAGCTCTTCTTGTGGCCGCCCCCAATGAAGCGGCTGCTCACACGGCCCGTCGAACTGCGTCCGCCCGTGCGCTGCTTGCCCGTGGTCAGGGATTTCTCGGGCCGGTCCTTGGTGATCCCCTCCCGCGACAGCGCGCTCGTGAAGCGGCGCGTCGGCGTGGTCGGTCGATATTTCTTAATCGCCATGTCAGATCTCCGCGTACTCCGGCATCTTCTCGCCGGCCTTGAGCCTTACGTAGGCCTTCTTCCAGTCAGAGCGGTATCCTGCGAAGCGCCCGCGGCGCCGCAGCTTGCCGGTCTGGTTCGCCGTCCGAACCTCGGCCACCTTCACTTTGAACAACTTCTCGACGGCGTTCTTGATCTGGACCTTGGTGGCGTCGCCCGCCACTTCAAAAGCCAGCGTCTGCTCGGCTTCCTTCTTGGCCACGCACTTTTCGGTGACTAAGGGCCTCAAAATGATCTGTTGCCGGTTCATTTCGCCAGTGCCTCCGACAGTTTCTTGGCCGCCTCCAGCGACACGAGCACGCGCTGATGGCCGAGCAGGTGATACGGCGTCACCTCGCGGCTGGCGACCAGCGTCACACCGGCCAGGTTTCGCGAACCCAGGTCCAGGTTACGGTCGTTCGTGTTGTCCACCACGAGGACGCTCCGACGGGCTTCCAGCTTGGTCAGCGCCGCGCGCACGGCCTTCGTCTTGTGGTCGGCGAACGCGAACGCATCCACCACCTTCAACTCGCCGTCGCGCAGTTTGGCCGACAGGGCCGACCGGAGCGCCCCCTTCACCATCTTTCGCGGCAGTTCATAACCGTAATCGCGAGGCTGCGGCCCGTGCACCGTGCCGCCATGGCGCCAGATCGGAGAACGGACGGAACCCATGCGGGCGCGGCCCGTGCCTTTCTGCCGCCACAACTTCTTTCCGGAACCCGAAACTTCGTGCCTGGTCTTGGTCTTGGCCGCGCCACCGCGCGCACTAGCCATGTACTGCCGCACGGCATCGTACAGCAGTCCATCCTTGATTTCGGCGGCGAATACCGCGTCGGCCAGTTCGACCTCGCCGACTTTCTGGTTGTTCAGATCTACGACGTCCACTTTGGGCATGATCGTCACCTCTTGGCGCGCCGCACGACGACGTAGCCGCCGTTGGGGCCGGGGACCGCCCCCTTCACCACCAGCACGTTGTCCTCTGCGTCCACTTCAATCACTTCCAGGTTCCGCACCGTCACCTGCTGCGTTCCCATGTGCCCGGCCATGCGCTGGCCAGGCCAAACGCGGGACGGATAGCTGGACGCCCCGATCGATCCAGGTGCGCGGTGGAACATCGAGCCGTGGGAGCCCTCGCCGCCGGCGAAATGATGGCGCTTGACGAAGCCCGCAAAGCCTCGGCCCTTGCTCACGCCGATCACGTCCACTTTGTCGGCGGGCTTGAACACGTCCAGCAGCACGCGATCGCCCGTCTTCAGGTCGCCCTCGCCAGGCTGGACACGAAACTCGCGCAGGAACTTCACGCCGGCCGCGCCGGACTTCTTCATGTGTCCTGTCGCGGGCTTGTTGACGCGCTGCGGCTTGGCATACTCGAGCAGTCCTAATTGGATGGCGTCGTAGCCGTCGTTGGCCGGAGTCTTGCGCTGCACTACCACGCACGGGCCCGCCTTCAGCAAGGTGACCGGAACCGCCTGCCCGTCGGCCCGGAATACCTGCGTCATACCGATCTTCTTGCCTAGAATGCCTGGACTCATAAAAAAATCCTCGGAAGTCAGGACCCAGCCGGAGCCCGGCAGAGCGTCGAGGCGTCTAGCCTGCCGTCTCCTGTCTTCTGTCTCCTGTCTTCTGTCTTCTACTTCCTATCCTTCCCAAACGCCTTGATCTCGACATCCACGCCAGCCGGCAGGTCGAGCTTCATCAGCGCGTCGACAGTGTCCTGGGTCGGTTCGAGAATGTCCAGCAGCCGCTTGTGCGTGCGTATCTCGAACTGTTCCCTCGATTTCTTGTCGACGTGAGGAGAACGGTTCACGGTGAACCGGTTCTTTAGCGTCGGCAGCGGGATCGGCCCCGCCACCTGAGCCCCGGTCTTCCTGGTCGTTTCTACGATTTCCTTCGTGGATTGGTCCAGGACCCGGTGGTCGTAAGCCTTTAAGCGAATTCGAATTCGTTCCTTCATGGTTGCCGCCCATGGCCAGGATCAGCGATCCCGGCCCGTTGCCTGTCACCCCAGGATCTCGGTCACGGTGCCGGCGCCCACCGTGCGGCCACCTTCGCGGAT
>CAZLOS010000250.1:0-4362 GCA_964561215.1 uncultured Solibacteraceae bacterium
TTCGCGGCGGAGTGGAGCGCGTCGAAAGTAAAGGTGAGCTTGTTGGGGTACGGCACCGATGAAAGCAGGTAGCGGATGGCGTCCGGATGATAGCCGCGGGCGGTCATTTCGCGCAGCGTAAAAGTGTTGCCGAGCGATTTGGACATCTTCTCGTCGGCCAGCAACAGGTGCTCGGCGTGGAGCCAGTAGCGGACGAAGGGTTGGCCGGTGAGGGCTTCGGCCTCGGCGATTTCGTTCTCGTGATGCGGAAAGACGAGATCGACGCCGCCGGTGTGAATGTCAATGGTGCCGCCGAGGTACTTGGTGGCCATCACGGCACACTCAATGTGCCAGCCGGGGCGCCCGGGGCCAACGCCGCAATCCCAGAACGGCTCGCCCGGTTTGGGGGCCTTCCAGAGGGCGAAGTCGCGCGCGTCGTCTTTGTCGTAACGGTCCACATCGACGCGGGCGCCGGCCTTGATGCCGCTGAAATCGCTGTGCGAGAGGCGTCCGTAAGCGGGAAACTTCGCAATGCTAAAGTAGATGGAGCCGTCGCGCTCGTAGGTGAAGCCCTTCTCGGTCAAGCGCCGGATGAATTGGGCCATGTCGGTGATATGGTCCGTGGCCTTGACGATGTGCTCGGGACGCTCCAGGCGTAAGGCGGCGCAGTCGTCGAGGAAGGCCTGTGCGTAGACTTCGGTGTACTCGGCGATGGTTTTGCCGGCGGCGACCGAGAGCTGGATTATGCGGTCGTCCACGTCGGTGAGGTTCATGACGTGGTCGAGTCGGTAGCCCCGGTAACGCAGCCAACGGCGCAGGATGTCCTGGAAGGTGAAGGTGCGCAGGTTACCGATGTGAACGAAGTTGTAGACGGTGGGTCCGCAGGTGTACATGCGAACCGTGGGACCTTGGAGCGGCGAGAAATCCTCGACGCGCTCGGTAAGCGTATTGTAGAAGCGCAGAGACATGGGTGCGATTTCTTTTTATCGTAACAAGGCTGCGCTGGGACGGACAGTTATAGATTGACAGATTGAGGCTCATGCGAATGAAGATATGGATTTCCGCGATGGCGCTCGCGCTCGGCGCCGCATACGCGCAGACCATCGACCTGAGCGCGCCCGGCGGTGGCGCTCTGGATGTCCGTCAGAACCCCGGCGGCCGTGTCGTGGTTACGAGCGACCATTGGCGGCTGGAGTTTGATACCGCAAACGGCGGCGCGCTGGACACCGTCGCGTTTCCGCGGGGTACCGGCCGCAACCTGCTTACTCGACCGTTCGCTACTTACGTGGATCAGTGGAGCGATGGCAACTCGCCCCGCACCGAATTCCGCATGTCGCATCAGGGCGATACCGCACGGCTCGAGTTCACGGGAGCGCTCGGGGCGGCCGGCCGGGTGGCGGCTCCCATCCGGTTCGAGACCGTCTGGACGATCACGCCATTCACAGTGAGGGTGGACCAGACCCTGCGTTACGATTCGGACATCCGCGCCTCGAACGTCGGCATTGGCTCCATGTCGCTGCGAGCGGACATCGATGAGTGCGGCTGGCGCATCGGACCGGGCGACATGCCGGAAAAAGCTTCATCCACCGGAACCAATTACGGCAAGGCCACACGTGCGGGTTCGGTGCTGATCCGGGAACACCATCCGCCTCTGTACATGGTGTTTTTCAAACGATACGTGGAGGGCTTGGATTTCAACACGGGCTTGAACTTGGATACATGGGAGAGTGCCCTGGGACGCCGGCCCGGCCTGGGCCGTTTTGAAGCGCGGGTGAGCGCGGACGGCCGTTCGATTGACGTGGTGCGCGAGCCTCTGTCGGTACCCTCGCCGGAATCCATCCGCAAGGGCGCATACACGTTCAGTTATTACCTGGGCCTGCCGAGGCTGGTCGAAAAATCGCCCCGCAAGTACCGGCACGTTTCCTTCGGGAATCATCCCTGGCCGTCGGACGAACTGATCCGTCACTGGGCGGAGAGCGGCGTGAATATCGCGCGGCTCCACAACGACTATGTGGAGGACGAAAACTTTTGGCACGACGGTTCCTGGCCGCCTTACGACGAGAAGGGCATGGCGGAAATGAAGCGCGTCATCGCCACTTGCCACCGTTACAGAATCGCCGTCGTACCATACTTCTCGATCCACGAGTTTCATCCCAAGTCGCAAGGCTACGCCTCGAATGAGCAAGCCTGGAAGCGCACGATGGATGCTTCTGGAACCGTGATCCACAATCGCCATGGGAAAGGCGAGTTCGGCGCGCAGATGTGCCTGGCGAGCGGCTGGCTCGACCGGTTGAAGGCAGATGTCGAGCGCGCGTACCGTGAACTCGGTTTCGACGGCATCTACTACGATTGGAGCGCCAACCTGCCGTGCCGCAACGCGGCACATCGCGCGGGCTGGCACACCGGCATGGACGGCATGATCGATCTGCTGGCCTGGACCCGCCGCCTGGTGGCTCCGCGCGGCACGCTCATCCTTCACATTTCCGGCTGGCTGGCTTCCATCCCCTTCGAGAACTACGGCGACCTGATCGTCAACATGGAAGAGAACTCCCAGGTGAGTGGGCTGCCGCGCATGGAGGACATGGCCCTGATGACGGTGCTCGCCGAGGCGGTGCCACGCTCGCCGTGTCCTTCGTACCGTAAGGACCGGCCACTTGAGCGGAATCAGAACAACATCGCGCAGGAGGTGGTGTTCGGACTGTTTCCGTGGTCCGGCCAGGATGGGCCGGTGGCCGAGGAGACTTTCAAACTCTTCCGCGCGTTCAAGCCGTACCGGTTGGAGGACTACCATCTGCACGACGCCGCTTCGGGCGCGGTACACACCAGTTGGCCGGATGTTTACGGCGCGGTGTATGGTTCGCGGAACCAGGCCCTGATAGTGGTTTCGAACACGGGTGAGCAGCCCCGCGCCAACATTATGTGGACGGTGAAGCCGGAACTGCTGGGATTCGCCCCGGCAGCTTCGGTGACGGTGAAGGACACAACCTTGGGGCAAGTGAAAACGCTACCCTGGAGCGCGCTGACCGACGGTTCACTGCAAACCGAGCTCCCGGCCTTCGGATACAAGGTCTTTGAAGTCCGCCAGGGTAACACTGCATCCTCGCCTAAGTAGGGACCACGGGGACGTCCATTCGCCGACAGCCTTGCCATAGGGGTCCGAATGCCGCAGACTATCTATGCCGGGAGCGTCACAGACGAATCCCCGGCAAGGAGCGATCGGTGAGGCTTAGTCTGCTGGTGTTCTGTAGTGCGTTCCTGCTGAACTGGCCGGGCAAAGCCCAGACCGGCGGCGAATGGCCGCGGCGCCCGCTGCTCGAAGCACGATACGAGAACTCGATGATGCACCGGTACCTGTCCAAGCCGGTGCACGAATCGGTGCTTCTAGACGACATGGAGACTGACCGCGGGTGGCGCATGTCGGGCATAGGCACGCTTACCTACACCACCGACCGCGCCATAGACGGGAAGCGTTCCCTCCGCTTCCGGACCCAATTGCGCGACGAAGCCCACCTCAGGGCGAATTACAAAAACGGCACCTTTACGGGCGAGCAGGGCGGGGTTTCGATTGCGCGTCTTGCATTCGACACGCCTTGCGATTGGCGCCAGTTCAACCGGTTGTCTATATGGGTCTATGTTCACCCGGCTTCCATGCGGACCTACTCATTCAAGTTGCGTGTGGAGTGGGAGGGCATGACCCCCGCCGCCCTGGAGCCGAATCCCTCCCACCAAATCCAGGACCTCGTCCCCGGCAAGTGGCAGCAGGTGGTCTGGGAGATTCCCGACCTTCCGCGGGAGCGAATTACCACGATCCTCATCTCGCAGGCACTACGAGGACACGACCCCGAGGACGATGGCGTGGTGACGTACGATTTCGACCACCTGGAGTTGCAGCGCGTCGATCCGGAGCCATACGAGGGGTGGGAAGTTGCCGCGGACCGGATTGCATACAACCACGTGGGCTACCATCCTTCGTCGGAGAAGATCGCCATCGCATCCGCTGACAGCGCTGCCGCATTTGACGTGGTAGAGGCCTCCTCGGGGCGCGTAGCCGCCAGCTTCCCGGTGAAGCTCGTGGAGAACGCACGCGGCAGGTTTCACGTGCTGGATTTCAGCAACTTCTCCAAACCGGGCCGTTATCTGCTCCGTTGCGGCAAGGCGAGTGGGCGCCCGTTCACGATTTCCGAAGACCTCTGGTACGGAACCATCGAGAAGGCGCTCAACTTCTTCTACGCCGAGCGCTGCGGCTTCGATGTCCCCCGTATTCACCGCGTCTGCCACCAGGACTGGCGCGGCACGCATAACGGGCAGGTCAAGATCATCAATGGCGGCTGGCACGATGCCGGCGACCTCAGCCAGGGATCGCATCGCACGGGCGTGGCCGTG
>CAZLOS010000251.1:0-4356 GCA_964561215.1 uncultured Solibacteraceae bacterium
TGTCTCGAAACGAAACAGGTAGTTGCGCGGGTAGCGGCGGATCAGATCCGCCAGTAGCGGCAGGGCGTTCCCGGCTTGGCGCTCCCGGCGATAGATCGCCGCCAGCAGCACCTCGGCGTCCACTTTGTTCAGGCGACCTTTCTGCGCTACCAACCGCAGCGTGCGGATGCCGGCTTCCCTGTCGCCGCGGAATCCCACCAGGAAGCCGAGCAACTTGTAGGCCAGCGGAAGGCTTCCCACGATGTAGTCGTGCGTGCCCTGTACCAGCCGCGCGTCGGTGAAAGAGGGATCGATCTCGGTCACCTTGTTGTGGTACTTCCGCGCGGTGGTGGCGTCGCGCAGGGAATCGAGCCAGGCCTTGCGCACCAGCCAGTTGAAGTTGGCGCGCAGGCCGTGCGATACGCCCATGGCGTAGAGCGCACCGGTGTCTTTGGGATTCCTGGCCAAGCGCGCCTGCGCCAGGGACATGGCCTTACCGATGGCCCCGGTGAACTCACTCTGGACCTCCGGGCTCGGATTCATCTTGGGCCGGCGCAAGAATGCGTTGTTGCCGGTCACCATTTCGCTTTCGAGCGCGCCCGACCGGAACATTTCGCGGAACATGATAGCCAGCGCAAGGTGGTTCCAGCGTTCCGGGCTGTCGGACTGCTCCTTCACGCCGCGCTCAAAGTCCGCGATGGCCTCGTCGTATTCGAGGTTATAGAAGTGCTGGAACGCGGAAACCATGCCCGGGTCCTGCGCTCGGGCGGGCAGGACCAGACACAACAGGACCAGGAAGAACAGGAGCATTCACTTTCATTCTAGCTTCCGCGTTCACAGTTCTCCCGAGCGATCCCGACATTGCGCGCAAAGCCGTCGTAACGGGCCCGCTCGACGGGCGATCCTTGAAAGCGCCGCCGGAACTCAGCTTGATCGATCCGCGCAAGTTCGTCGAGTGTTGGAGCGAAGTGGCGCGCGGCAAAGCGGGAGTCGCGCGTCGCCGGCGCGCGTCGGTTCCAGGGGCAAACGTCCTGGCAGATATCGCAGCCGAAAATGTTCGTGCCCATCCCGGGCCGAAGCTCCGCGTCAACCGGGCCCCGCAGCTCGACGGTCAGGTACGAGATGCAGCGGCGAGCGTCGAGCACTCCAGGTGCCACCAGGGCGCGCGTAGGGCAGGCGTCCAGGCAGCGCGCGCAACTGCCGCAGCGATCCGGCGCAGGCGCTCCCGCCTCGATCTCAAGCGACACCAGCAGCTCGCCCAGGAAGAACCACGAGCCCTGCGCCTGGTTGATCAGGCACGTGTTCTTGCCGATCCAGCCCAGCCCGGCCCGCGCAGCCAGGCTCCGTTCGAGCAGCGGCGCGGTATCCACGCAAATCCTGTAGTCGAACGCCATCCTCGCCGCGGCGCGCAATTTGGCTGCCAACTGTTCCAGACCGTCCCGGACAATCCTGTGATAGTCTTCGCCCCACCCGTAGCGGGAGATCCACCCCCGGCAGCGGGCGCGCGGATCCACCGAGCGCGGCGCGCCGGTATTGTAAAGTTTGCCCACCACGATCACCGAACGTGCCGAAGAGAGCAGCAGACGGGGGTCAGCGCGCAAACCGGCGCGGTGATCGGTGAGGTAGGACATGCGCCCGGCCATGCCCGCGCCAGCCCATTCCGTGAACCGCGCATAGTCCGCGATGCGCCCGGCCGGGGCCACGCCGGCCAGTTCGAAGCCGCATCCGGCGGCCAGGTCCGCGACCACGCGCGGGGTGATGAGAGCAACCACTGAGATTCGATTATAGCCGTTCGGCTTCGCAAAACCGCCTTTCGCTTCATTTGAATAGGCGAGCGTGCCGGCTTCGGATATAGTCGGGATACGAGGCGGCAGTCTGGAGGGGCGCTGCCTTTTGGGACAACTCAATTCTCGAACTGGGAGATGGAATGCATACACCTGTCAAGTATGTGGAGAAAGCTGTCACTGTGGCCGCTCGCGGCGCCTGGGCCGTCTTTTCGCGGCTCAATGCCATCCAGCCGCACCCGTCTTTCACGCCTGCCTGGTCCGACAGGCCGCTGCTGAAATCCTTCGAGAAGACCAAGCCGCCGCTCGGCTGGCCGCGCCGGACCGATTCGCTGTGTCCGAAATGCGTGCCGGAAATCCGCAAGAAGGTTCTGGACGGCGAGATCGATTACAAGGTGCTATTCGACAAGCCTCTCGGTGAGATCAAGGCGGAGATCATCGAGCGCGACGGTGAGATTCTGATGGTCAAAGAGTGCCCCAGGCACGGCCGCTTCGAGGACGTGATGTCCATCGACCCGGCTTTCTTTAAGCACCTCGAGCAGGCCTTCCCCGGCCGCGACATCCGCGCGCACAACGACGAGCGTCTTCATCACCACGGCTCCAGCACCATCCGCCACGGGCGCGGCTCGGTGCTCACCATCGACCTGACCAACCGCTGCAATATGATGTGCGACCCGTGCTTCATGGACGCCAACCAGGTGGGCTTCGTGCACGAGCTCGGCTGGGAAGAAGTCAAGACACTGCTCGACAATGCGCTCACGATCAAGCCGCGCCGGCAGATGTCCGTGCAGTTCTCCGGTGGAGAGCCGACTCTTTCCCCGTACTTTCTGGATGCGGTCCGCTATGCGCGCAAGGCCGGATATTTGAGCGTGCAGGCGGCGACCAACGGCATCGAGTTCGCCAAGCGTCCGGATTTCGCGCGCGCGGCGGCCGAGGCCGGGTTGCGCTATGCCTATCTGCAGTTCGACGGCATCGGCAACGCGGCCAACTCGCACCGGCGCGTGGGCAACCTGTTCGACGTGAAGCTGCAGGCCATCGAAAACCTCCACAGCGCGGGCGTCGAGATCGTGCCGGTCATCACCATCGTCAACGGGATCAACAACGAGCAGGTGGGACGGGTGGTGCAGTTCGCGCTGGACAACCCGAAGAAAATCGCGTTCCTGTCGTTCCAGCCTGTCTCCTTCACCGGCCGGGACGAGGAGATCAGCGAGGAACGCCGCCGCGCGCAGCGTTACACGCTCAGCCACCTGGCACACGACGTGAAGAACCAGACCGGCATCGGCGAACCGGTGCGCGACTGGTTCCCTATCTCCTTCATCAGCACGTTCTCGGATTGGAGCGATCTGGCACACGGCCCCCAGGCGCAGTGGGGCCAGTTGAGTTGCGGTTGCCATCCGAACTGCGGCATCGGGATGGCCGTGATGGTGGACAAGGAAACCAGGGAGGCCGTGCCGGTGACCGCCTTCCTCGACGCCGATCAACTGGCGCGCGACATCATGAAGGTAAACGACGCCGCCCGCGGCAAGTGGCTGTCCATCGCCGGCATGGCGCTGGCGCTGATGAAGAACTGCGACCCGTTCCAGGCGCCCACCCACTTCCGGCTCCTCGACCTGCTCAGGAAATTCGACAAGAGCTTCGGCGCCACCGGCAAAAGCTACGGCGCGGTGAGCGGAGACCGCCGCCTGGGCGACATCGAGAAGCGGCGCGCGGACCGGTGGAACTTCCTGTTCATCGCCGGCATGTGGTTCCAGGATCTGTGGAATTACGACTTCCGGCGAACCGAACAGTGCATCATCCCGTACGCCACCCAGGAGGGCGAGATCTCCTTCTGCGCATACAACACGGGCATCGGCTGGCGCAATATCGTCGAGAAAATGCACATGACGGCGACTCTCGCCAGGTGGTACGAGGAGCGCGGCCGCCACGAGATCTTCGCCGGCAACAAGCAGGTCCCGCTGGCAAACAGCGGCCACTCGCTCGTGTTGCGCGAGGAGATCCTCACGCGGGACGAGCAGCACGACCTGGAGCCGATGGGCGTGGCCAGGAACGCGCGAGAAGAGAAGTTGCGCGCCCGCGACGCCGGGATGGCACGCCTCTACCGCAAGCACATCCTGAAGGAACATGACCCGGAACCGCTGGTGCAGATCCGCCCGGAGCGGCCCGAAACTCCATCAAACAGCGAAGAGCGCGAGGAAGTCGGAACTTTCGGCGACTGACCGCTACCGCCGCCCACATATTGCATTTGTTCGCTTGCCCCGAGCCCGGCATTCTGCCATTATGAATGTGATTGGAGGAGCGGACCGGGATGCAAGTGTTAGCCGCCTCTTAGCCCACCCACACCTGGCGAGCAAGTGACCTTCAACCAATCGTTTCGAGGAGAGAGAGCAAGATGAAGATCTTTGTAGGGAACCTTCCTTACAATGCCGGAGAAGCGGAACTTCAGGAAATGTTCACCAGCGCCGGTTTTGCAGTGGATGAAGTCAGTGTTGTCCGCGATCGTTTCTCCGGGGTGTCCAGGGGATTCGCGTTTGTGGTCGTTAATGACCAGAGCCAGGCAGAGGCTTTGATCAAGGCCTGTAACGGGCGAGACATG
>CAZLOS010000252.1:0-4335 GCA_964561215.1 uncultured Solibacteraceae bacterium
AGCAGATCATCACGGCCATCGAGTCCGGGCGCGGCCGCGGACTGCGGGAGTTGCGGATCTTCGTCGATCTGAACAAGGAGACCGAACGCGCGCAGAAACTCGCGGAATTGCAGGGGCGGACACTCTCCGAAAACGAGATCATCGAGGTTCGCCGCGCTGCCATCATGCGCGAGGCAACGAAGCTCCAGGGCGCCGCGGCGTCCCAAACCGACAGTCTGCAGGCGCAGACGCAGGGCCTCAGCCGGGATGTCGATGAACTTCGTGAGGCGGTCGGTTCACAGTTCCAGGGCCTGCTCAAGGAATGGGTTGTCCATTTGCGCGAGCTCGTCGGATTCCTGAAGGACAATTCGTCGCTGGTCGTGAAGTTCGCCGAGGGCGTGCTCGTGCTCGCCGGCGCGCTGGGCACGGTCACCGTCGCCATGAAGGCGTTCAAGCTCGGCGCGGCCGGATTGGAAGCTACACTTGGCGGCTTGGCGATGCTGCGAAACGTGTCCTTCGCCTTCAGCAACGGCCTCACCGGCGCACTGGTCGGCACGGAAGTCGTGCTGGCGAACATCGCCCGGCTCCTGCCTCCGGTCGCGGCCGGGTTGGCGGTTTGGTGGGGCGGCAACAAGCTCCTCGAACACGCGCAGGGCAATAAGCAACTGGATACGACCGCCGAGGCCATCAAGAAGATCAACGCGCGCCTGCTGACCGGGGGTGGGATATTTGGAGGGCAAGTGTGTGATATTTCGGATCGAGGGTATGGAAAAGTCGGGTCGGAACCGGGCATTTCTTGTGCCGATGAGGGCAGTTTGTTTCGTGTAGTGCAACGTAAAAATGGGGGTGGCGCGGCCGGCGCGCGGCGGTTAGAAGAAACCGCCATTCTTACGGTCGGCTCGCACCTCCGCTTTGGATCTTCCGTAATACGCGGAGAGGATGCAGCAGAGGTGGAGCACCAGGCCGGGAGCGACGAGAAAAACATAGCCGCACGTCACGAGGGGAATCCACAGCAACCCGGATCCCACGTACCCCTTGTACATCTGTCCGGCTCCCGGAAGGACAAGGCTCAACAGCGCCGCAACCCCGGGGCTCCAATCCCTTTTACGAGGGACGTTGGACCGTGCCTCCAACTCCCTCCTCATACGAATGCGCAATTCTTCTTCTTCTCGAATTCTGTTCACTTCTTCAGGCGAGAGCGCCATAGGTGTTTGTCCCTGTGTTTCAGAAGTATAGAGGCTCCGCGGGGAGCCCGTCTCTTTGGAGCTGAACTGCGATGTCCACGGATCTGGTACCGTGGGAAACCATTGATTCAGAAATGCGCGGAATCGTTGAGTTCCTAAACATGTTCAACGGCATTCATACCGTTTCATCTTGCGCCGGCCATGCCCCCATGTCCGAAAGCTACGTGACTTTTAAAGTTGAAACCCTTGCCGACCTGCGCCACGTTATGCGGGCTCTCCCATTCATCGGCGAGCGCTCCGGGATGTGGGGTGCCAAGCATTTTCACGCGGCCATCTATATCATGGCCGACCTGGACGGATTCAGTTTGCGCATGGCCGGCTGGCCAGGCCGCTACGTGCACCGCCGTCTCATCGGCGAAATCGAATGCAGCCTGGCTAACTCGCTCTCCGCAGGAACGCATCCTCTTTGTTCCAATAGTGGTATCCGTGACAGTGCGGACACTTCACCTGCTGCGTCTCAAAATCGGCTAGCCGCCAGCCTTCCCGGTCGGTTGTCATCATAGTATCCACGGCCTTTCGCGTCTGCGGACAACGGATCATGACGACGTAGCGCGTGTCCTTGTCCGCAGGAGGTCGAGCAGCTCGGCGGGTCGGATTCACCATTCCCTGTCCGACCCTTTCTATTCTGGTCGCTGCCTCATTGAGTTCGTTTCGCACCTCGGGAATATGGCGGTATCTATCCCACGCCTGAAGCAGCCGAAGCAACGCTGAGGGCACCTCGTTCTCACGGGCAGCCTTGACCGCCAAATCCACAAACAGCTTGCGCGTCTCCGGGCTCGATGCCCGCTTGCGAAGCTCCGCTTGAAATACGTCAAGAACCTCATCGCAAGCTCCGTTGAAGGCTGCATTGACATCGCCCATTACGGCAGATATCGCGGACTTCTCAAAATCCGTTCTGGTCATCTGGAAGAGGTGCAAAAGAACGGATTTGCTCGGCGTCACGGCGCCGGCCTCATACCGGCTTACCACACCCTGGGTGACACCAAGTTTGTGGGCAAACTCCACCATAGTCAGATTCAACCGCTTCCGAATCGACCGAATGGCCGTTGCTAACTCAGAATCCCTTCCCACACAAAACTCTTGACACTAAATATGCACCACGCATATTATTAATCATGGTCAATCGCCTAAACAGACAGACCAACATTGAAGACTACCACACCGAACTGAAGATCTTGTTGCTTCGTGTTGGGATCACGCAGCGTGAACTGGCTCAAAAGCTCGGAGTCTGCCCGCAGTACCTGAACAGAGTCCTACGCGGAAAGCGAGCCGGTTACTCCCTCCGCAATCGCCTGGTGCATGACTACGGATTCCCGGTTTGGGTGCTTAACCCCGACGCCGCCAAGAAGGCTGTGTGATGTTCACCTCCTTCGCCTTCAAGTGTGAGCCGGCCGCGGGAAGCGCGTCCATGAATATCTTCCAGTTTGTTTTTCAGGTGGTGAGATGACGGACTTAAAAACTCAGATCCTGATGACTATCCGCGGGTCGAAGAAATCCGTTGAGCAGCTCGCGGACGAACTCGGTTGCTCGGCGTCTCTGCTTTACCGCTACGGCCTGGAGGGAGAATCCGGCGCCGATCTGCCGTTGAAGCGTCTCATCCCGCTCATGCAGGCGACCGGAGATCATCGCCTCCTGCGGCATCTGAACGCGCGGTGCGGTTTCGTCACGGTGAGCCAGCCTCGCGTGCGGAAGCTGAAGGTTAAAGACCCCAAAGTCATTAACGAAATCCAGCGGAATTTTTCAGACCTCCTCGCACAGTTCTGCAAGTTCGTCGATGTGGCACCGGCCGACCAGGTCACCGAATTGCTCGACGCCATCCACAAGCACGCCTGCGACGTCGCCGCCATGGACCGCGCCGTCCGCGACTGGCAACAGCAGGAGATGGAGTTCTGATGAGCATCGCGAGCAACGATTCTATGCCGACTTATTGGGCGCTCAAGCTCAACGATGGGAGCGGATTTCTGACCGCGTCCGGCTTCTGGCTGGCTCCTTGGATATTTCCCGACCGCGAGAGCGCCCGCAAGGCAGCTCGCGACGCTCGGGCAGCCGGCCTGAAGTGCAAGCCGATCCGAATCAAGATCGACGTGAAGTTCTGGGAGGTCAAGTAGTGGCCGCATCAACTGAAATCCGTCCTCTGGAGGAAGGTCTGTGGGTCATAGAGAGAACACGGCAGTTGGGCTATATCACGACGGCTGTGTTGGCCAAAGCGGACAGATGGAATCGCGTCAAGGCGTGGCGATACCTGACGGTCCTGACGAATTCGGGATGGCTCGAAAAGCAAGGGCGGCGATACTTCCTCGGGCCGCGCATCAGGAGCTTCGCTCTCGACATGCGAATGTAACACCACATGAAACAAAACCGCGCATTTTGCGCGGTCTGCGTTTTGTAAGTGCTTTATTTGCAACAAAGACGTTAGTTTAGACCGCGCATTTTGCGCGGTCCATGGAGGAAAGGATGAAGGGTGAGTTAGATCCTAAAAAGAATGCGCTCGACGCGGTCGGTGACGAGATCATCAAGCGTGACGTGTTTGAATTGGGCGTCCTCTCGGGAGCCGCGTTGCACGCGCTTCACACGGAGGGCAGAGCTGCATACGAGCGCATCCGGATTGTCAAGTACATCCGCGACAACAAGTTGTACCTTCAGTTGGAACAAAACTGGGAAGACTTTTGCAAGAACCGACTCCGGCAGCACCGAGCTACCGTTGAGCGTGAGCTTAAGTCTTCCGAAAGCCTGGGGACGGACTACTTCGACCTCGTCGAAATGGTCCCGATCACGCCCGGCGTTTACCGCGCGATGACGGTGGAAGACGGCTGCATCATCCACCAGGGCGAGAAGATCGCCATCGACCGGAAGAACCAGGCGCGTGTTGCGGAGGTATTCGCGTATTACGCCGGCCAGGTGAAAGAGGACGCCGAAGAACTGAAGCGCTCGAAGAAAGCGCTGGAGAGCGCTGAGCAGAAGGCCGAAAACGCGAAGCAGGCCGCGATCAAGGCCCGCGAGGAACTTGATGCGATCAAGACCGTGCGGAAGAGCCGGTGGGAGCACGTCGATCAAGACGGGCAGGATCTGCTCGACATCATGTCGGAATTGCAGTTCTCGCTGCACCGCCTGC
>CAZLOS010000253.1:0-4324 GCA_964561215.1 uncultured Solibacteraceae bacterium
CAAGCCTGTGCCCGCCACGCCCACGAGTCGGGGCGAAGCTGCGACGGCCGCCGGAGAATCCAAAGGTACGCCAGGTCCCAATGCAGTAGATGGGGAATGGACTCCGGAAAAACGGTCAGGTCGTTCCAGGACTGTTCAAGGATTTGTGCAACGGGCATAGCTCACGCTCCATACCGCAGCGCGGCGTGAATGAGTGCGCAAGCACAGCGCCGCGCCGCGTCTTCACGGCTGGAGAAGTCGTTGGGATCGAGGCTGTCTGCCGATACCACGGGCCATGATATTGCTCGAATCTCACCCAGACGCGGCCGCCGGCCCCTGTCCGAAGGGAAGATGTGTTCGAGTCCATAACTTCCACCCACTCCCGACTGCCACCATCTGCTCACCCACGCACCGACCTCGGGAATGAACTCAGAAGGCCTTGCGTACGCCGCCGTGGATCTGCCGCTGTGAAGATTGGCGAAGGAGACCAGGGAGTTGACCAATTGCTTACCCCAAGTTCCCCGGGGCAGCGCCTCGCGGGCAAGCCGGCGAAAAGCGTCCTGATCGATCAATCCTTGCACGCGCCCGAGGCCTGTCTGGAGCCTCTCGACGCTCTTTGACCGGCTCAGTCTGGTGCTGTATTGTTCTCTGTGTACCTCGCGGTCGACAAAACCGGATACGTCCGTGACCGCCTCGACCAGGAGGTAGTCCAGGGCGCAGGCGGCCCTCCAATAAGGCAAGGTCTCCTCGGACCAAACAAGATTCCTCGCCTGAGCCTCTCCTTCCGGATTTCGCTCCGGCATTTTCGGATCTTCAATCAGGGTGAACGCCTTCAGATCGGGGACAGAATGATGAAGGGCCTCCAGAAAGAGCGTGCGGTTGGAACGGAAACGGCTCAGTTGATCCCGCAACCTCTGTTGCTCGATGTTCGATTGGAAGAAATCTCCCAGGAGTACGGCGCGTTGGGTCACTTTGCCGGCCGCCTCGCGCTCGATGTGCCACATGATCGGGATCGCCAGGCCTCCCCCCGTTCCGCCTATGCACGAGCACACAATGGCCACTTTGGAGTCCTTCTCGAAGGCGGACGCCTGAATTTGCGAAAACGCGTGGCTGAGGGTAGTGACAGCCGAAAGGCCCGGCCGCGCATAGAGTCCTTCTCGAATGTCCTGTTCGAGGAAATCGCGGCTGAAAAAAGCCTGCGCCGGATGGTGGTATCCCGGCTCCACCGGCAGCGTCCCGTGGATGAGTAGTTCCTTGACCTTGCCCTGATCGGCCTCGGCTTCGAGGTGGATGTACTGAATGGAAGGGACAGTGGCACGTTCCGCCCCGGGCTTTGTTCGCGCCAGGTTTTCGAAATAATTCGAAAGCAGCGCGAGCGAAGCGATCTCGCGGTCGGTATCGAGTACATAAGCTCTGAATGGCTCTCTGACGATCCCGATCAGGAACAACTGGGCGTAATGGTGCAGAACCATCTGTCCGCTGCCGCCAATGGCGATGATGATCCTACTCATGACGCCCCCAATCCGCAGAGATGGCGTCCACACCGCGGAAGCCTCTCAGCACTCTGAATACCGCGAAGCTCACCGCGCCGAAGACCACTATAGAGGTAATGAGGGCAAACAACAGCGCGAAGGGCTGTTGTATGGCAAGCCCATTCCGGTCCATGCCGAAGGAGATCCATCCGTAAAACGGATACTCGTTGGTTACACTTGCCGCGCAGGAGCGGCAGGCCGGCAGATAGTTCGGGTCGATGCCTGTATAGAACGCAAAACCGATCTGCGGAGCTATGAGACCCCTTTCGGCAAGCACCGGCAGCGCCAGGAAGAGCACGCTTACGAGCGCCACTCCGCATCCGCCCACCAGGATGGTCCGTCGCAACGGTCGCGTGACCCACCAGACGTCCAGCTTCGTCGCCAGGAACGGAGCCACCAGGATCGCCAAAATGGGCATGCCGATCAGAACCACGTCATCGAAGGTGCGCACCATCTTCCGGTTCTCGATGGTGCAGGACGTTGGAGTGTGATCGTAATCCGGCGAACAACCGCTGGCCCGCTGGTCGGGTTGATCAACCGGCATCTCCGGAAGTTGGGCCGTGGCAGGTTCCGCTGTTGTGGGCGGCGGATTCTGGGCCAGCGCGACACATGGCCAAGAAACCGCCACGGCAAGGACAGAAAGTAGGCAGAGTAGCTGCGAGAAGCGTGGGTTAACAAAGTTGTGTGTCCCCAAGATAGCGCTCCTGACTGATTACGCCAAGCAGGTTAGGTTCGGCAGTCAGACCAGATTATATACCCAAAGGGCTAAGGTGAGAATGGCAAAAACAGAGTCGGTAGTACTGGTTTTGCCGGATAAATATCCAGCGCTGCTTTAGTGAATCTCGCCGGCAGCTTGCTGCGGTCGAATCTCCAGGTAACCTTGGCAGCAGTTTCCGAGGCGGTTCAATTCGTCTCAAATCGTATTCCGATTCGGACGGAGGACGGGGGGCATGTCAAACCGACGCCGTGCTTCGCGCCGGAATGGCATATCTACAGTTTGGGCATAATGCGGCGAAGTGAAGTCCGCCCCCAACGTCTTCATTCGGCGTCATCCGGCCACCCGCGGCAGCGCCCGCGTGAGACAATAAAGGCCCGATGTCCCTAATATCTTCGCGCCGCGATATCCTCACAGCCTCTCTCGGGTTGCCGCTGGTAATGGCGGCTCCCGCATGGAATCGGCCCATTCCGCTCGGCAAGACGGGGCTTGAGGTGACGCCCTTGGGGATGGGCTGCGAGGAGGTAAAGGACCCAGGCGTCATCCGCCGCGCTGCCGATCTGGGTATTCGTTACTTCCACGCTCTTAGTAATCTGGAACTCGTCGGCCAAGCACTGAAACCCGTGCGCGATCGCATCGTGCTGGCGACCGGATCCGGGGAAGCCACCGCCATAGGCCTGGAGCGGGAACTGTCCAAGCAACTGCGGGCCCTGGGAACCGGCTGCATCGACCTTTGGTATCTGACATCAAAACACAGGCCGGAACGGATCGCCGACGAGTTGCTGGAAGTTGTACAGCGTGCAAAGAAGGCAGGGAAGATCCGCGCCTGCGCCGTCTCCAGCCATGGGTTGGCCGCGGTCACTCCCCGCCTGCTCGAATTGCATGACGTCATCGGTGCCGTCATGGTAGTCTGCAACTTCGCAACTTGGGAGCATCCCTTCTCTTCAACCGATCGAGTTCCGAGCGGCTCGTTGCCTGGGGGTAGCCGTGACGACATCATCCGGCTCCACAAATCCGGCTTCGGCATTGCCTCGATGAAACCCATGATGGGTGGTCTGAGGTATGTCCCGGCCGAACGCCGGTCGTGGGTCGGGTCATTGCACAGCGAAGATCGCCGCCGGGCCGCGCTTTCGGCAGCACTCAAATGGATCCTGCGGAACCCGTACGTCGATACGACGCCGGTGCAGATGGCGGATCTCCAACAGCTTGAGGAGAATGCAAAGTCCGCAACTGAGTCTTACACCGGCGTAGATCAAGGGCTTCTGGCCACAGAAGTCGCCCGCATGAGCCCGTACTACTGCCGTCTTTGCCTGCGTTGCGAAGGCGCTTGCCGGCAGGGGTTGCCGGTGGCCGACGTCATGAGGTACCTGATGTACGCGGACGGCTATGGCAACCTGGGCCGCGCCCGGCAGGAGTTCCGCAAGCTGCCGTCGCGACTGCAAGGCATCCGATGCGCCGATTGTGGCGGCTGTACTGCGCACTGCCCGTCCGGCGTGAGGATCCGCGAACAACTAGCGAGAGCGCAGGCAATCCTAGCGTGACGGACTAGCCCCAGCCGTTGCGGTTTACATTTGACGTATGGTGGTGGCTGCCTGAAGATTGTGACCGATCGTAACGTAGCACAGCAGGGAATTGGAAATGAAAGCATTCATCCTAGGATTGATTCTGCCGCTGGTCGCCGCGGCGGCCAACATCGGCGCCGTGGTGTTGGTGGATTCGCGGGCCGAAAACTACCGGGATTTCGCCGAGTTCATTCAGCCATACGTGGATCACTTCGATGTGCCGCACACGGTTTGGGATGTGGCATCCAGACCGCTGACGGACGAAATCGGCAACGCGAGCCTGGTTATCGTGGGGCACGAAGGCGCCTCCGTTGGGCGCACGGATCCGCTGCGGCGGGCGATCAAAGACGGGCTGGGGGTGGTGAGCTTCGACGGCCGGTTCGGCGCGGGCTCCTGCATCGCCGCAAAAACCGGCCGGGGCGAGCCGGTGACCATTCTATCCGGCGCGCATTACATTACCGCGCGTAAGAAGAAGTGGGAGTAGATCCCGTTGCGCGGCGAGCTTCCCCTCGCCGATTGCGGCGCTCCCGGTCGCG
>CAZLOS010000254.1:0-4306 GCA_964561215.1 uncultured Solibacteraceae bacterium
TCTTGCGGCCCGTGAGTCCGGTGTCGCCGTGCGGTCCGCCCACCACGAAGCGGCCGGTCGGGTTGATGTGCACCTTCGTCGTGGAGTCCACCATATCGGAAGGGACCACGGGGTCGATAATGTACTTCTTGACCTCGGTCCGGAGGGTCTCAGTGGACACCTTGTCGCTGTGCTGCGTGGAGACTACGATGGCGTCCAGGCGCAAAGGGCGGCCGTCGACATACTCGACGCTCACCTGGCTCTTGCCGTCCGGACGGAGGAAATCCAGCTTGCCTGCGCGGCGTACATCGCTCAACTGGCGCACCAGTTTGTGGGCCAACATGATGGGTAGCGGCATCAGTTCGGCGGTTTCGTCGCACGCGTAACCGAACATCAGGCCCTGGTCGCCGGCGCCGCCGACGTCCACGCCCATGGCGATGTCCGGCGACTGGCTCTGAATGGTATTCAGCACGCCGCAAGTTTCGGCGTCGAATCCGTAAGCGGCGTCGGTATAGCCGATGTCCCGGATCACGCTGCGCGCGAGCTTGGGGACGTCCACGTAGCAAGTGGTCGTGATCTCACCCGCCACCACGCAAATGCCCGTGGTGACAAGTACCTCGCACGCTACGCGTCCGGTCGAGTCCTGCGCGAGCACCGCGTCCAGGACCGCATCGGAAATCTGGTCCGCCATCTTGTCGGGATGGCCTTCGGTTACGGACTCCGACGTGAAGATCTGTCTTGCTGCGTTTGCCAACTCAACACCCTCCTTGATTGCTTGGCTTGCCCCTGCGGTTGTTGCTAGTGATAGACTACCCAGTAAGCGCACTGCCAGGGAAGGACCAAATTCCCAGTCTATCGGACCGCGCCGGGAGCGTCAAATAAGGTCGGTGGCCAGAATCTTCCGGGTCTGCTCCTCGCGATACTCCCGGAGTTTCTCCCTCAGCTTCGGACGGCTATTGGCCAGGATGGCGACCGCGAGCAGCGCGGCGTTGACCGCGCCGGCTTTACCAATCGCCAGGGTTCCCACGGGGATTCCGGCGGGCATCTGTACCGTCGAGAGCAGCGAATCCATCCCTTTCAGCGCCGCGCTCTCCATGGGCACTCCCAGAACGGGCAACAGCGTGTGAGCCGCCGCCACCCCTGCCAGGTGCGCCGCGCCCCCCGCGGCGGCTATCAGAACCTGCATGCCCCGCGACTCCGCTTGTGAGAAATACTCCGCCGCAGCCGCTGGGGTGCGGTGCGCCGACAACACCCGGCACTCGTGCGGAACGCCAAATCCCGCTAACGTCTCCGAAGCCTGGCGCATGATCTCCCAGTCCGACTTGCTTCCCATGATGACAGCGACGAGCGGCTTGTTCTGTGGCTCCATTCCATCCAGTTTAGTGCGGCGAGGCTATCTTCCGCTGGATGCAATTGCCCGGGATAGCCATGCAGGCTGCCCTGACTCCCGTGCTATTGCGGCCGCGGCCGGGTGCGCTTTTCGTGGTGCACCAGTTCGTCGAAGATGGCCAACACCTGCTTGCGATAATGGTAGACGCTATGGAGCCGGACGCGGAAGGAATCCTCGTAGTGCGGCGCTCGCATCCACTTCTCGAGCAGTTTCCGCGGAATGTCGATGTCCTTGCGCAGCGCATCGGCCGAGTGCCCGCGCAGAAACAGTCCATAAAACATGGCCGCCTCGCGCTGCGGCGCCGCGGGATCGAATTCATCGCCGCTGGCCGGATTGCCGATCACCTGCTGCATGGAAAGCACGTCCAAAAACAGAAGTATAAATTGGGCAATAGGGGGCTGTCTAGACCCCGGAGGTCAGGCTCAGTCTCCTTCGATTAGACGTGCGGTGATCCGCCTCCAGCGTCGGGCACGGCTCCAGGTGCGGTACTGGCTGACCGCGATGCCAAGGCTCACACCGGCGGCGAGACTGGCTGAAAGGAACGTAAATACTTCGTGCGGGTTCACGTCAAATCTATACGCAATCCGGTAGCCAATAACCGGGCCCGCTGAATCAATAACTTACAGCGAGAAGCGTGAGAACGTGTATCGAACCGGCAAGAAACTGGCATCTTGTGTTCCATTTCGACGTCGCGCTGAACGGAGCCAGGGCTTTCTTACACGAAGAAAAAGGATGCTGTGGCGTGGCAATCCGATTGCGGTGTAAGGCGAATCCAGTGCGCGGAGAAAGCGTCAGGGAAAATGTGCTTTGCGTATCCCTCCACCGGGACCTTGATCTGCTCGTAACGATGCCAGGTGCCGTTACCCATGAAATCGATCTCCACATCGAATGCAGTGGCGCGGTCGGCGCTGATGTGCAGCATCTTGTGTTCGAACCCTGTGAGCAGGAAGGGATCGGAGGGAACGCCTTTGCGGACGTCGCTCTTCCACCACGGTCCGCCCCAGCCTTGCGGACGGCCCCATTTCCATAAATCGTCCGTCTGCCCGAACCAGAGGCCCGCCTGAGGTTGGCCAGACAGCGCGTTGTTGTCGCGGTTAGCGGTGGTCTGGTTGCCGGCAAGCGCCAGCATGCCGCGGAACGAACAATAGTCCGGGATGATCCTCAGGTGCTGGCAAACCGGTTTGAGCCCCCAGATACGGCCTTCGAAGGGGACCGGCTGCAATTCGTAGAACATCCCCTGGATGTCCACCATGTAGTGCTCGGTTTCGACCTCCCGGATACGCATCCATTCGGTCTGCCAGGCATGGCTCATGGCGTGCGTGGCTTTCGGAAGCCGGTAGCGCTGCCACTCGCCCTTGACCAGCGCCCAGAACAGCACGGAGGCTTCGTCCCAGCCTGTGGCGAACATCACATGACCCATGTCCTGGCGCGCGGCCACGTCCATGTGCGGCTTGCCCGAGAGCTTCCGCCAGTTCTTCCCATCGAACTCGAACAATCCGGCCTGGTCATCGCCGAACTCGTAAAAGCCGTTGTTGGCCACCACCACGCGGCCCTGCGCCGTGTAGCCGCCCTTGAAATGCGGCCGGGCAGCGAGTTTCATCTCCTTTACGACGTCGAACAGCACGCGCAGCTTCAGGTCGTGGACATCCATTTCCAGAAACAGCCCCTCCATGGTCTGGTAGTAGACCTTGTTGGCCGGGTCGGTGAGATGGCGCATGGTGGAGGTCAGGCGATGATCGTCGAATGCCGGGATGTGTTTCCAGTTGCCCTTGGCGTCGATCACGTACGGGCCAATGAAGCACTGGTCGGATTCCTTGTGGATAAGACGATTGGCATAAGTGCCGTCGTGCACATGCACGCGCTCGCACTTCAAGGTTTCGTCGATGCGGTACAAGCCCAGCCCGTAGCCCGAACCTTTCATGTGGCTGTTGTAAGTGACGACCCAGAGAACGTCGGCCCAGGGCATGAGGGCGCCGATGCCGGACTCGGAGCGCACGGGCGCGCTGTCGGCCTTGAAGCCGATGTTGGCATGGCCGGAGCCCGTGCATGTCTGCGCCCGCAGCAAGGCAGGAGCCATGGCAAGCGAGGCAAGAGCGGAGCGCCGTGAGATTGGCATGACCTTAGTCTGTCACCAGTTCTTGCGGCGCAGGGCGGCCCAGGCCGGAAAGACCTCCGGATTCTCCAGCCATACGAGCATCCACTGCATCATTTCCTCCCTGGTCTTGCGTTTCGCTTCGTCCTCACCTGCGCGTTGCGCGGCCCATCGCGCGTGCTGGCGGGCCTCGATCACTACCTGGCGGCACCGGCGCGCTGTCGAGGCGTCTGCCGACGCGTAGACTTCACCGAGGGCGGTGAGGGTTCGTTCGAGTTCGTCGAAGTCCGATTGCCGCACCCCTTCGACGAGCGGCGCGAGTGGAACGCCGGATTCGCGTAACAGCTTGCGCAGGTACGAGTCAGCGATGGGTGCGAGTTCGCTTTTTAGCGCCGCCCACTCGGGTGTGCCCACCACGGCCGGCCTGGCTTTTTCGAGATACTCGCGCAGGCGCTTGCGCTTCGCGACCGTGATTGGTGGCACGGCGGTATTTTGCCACGGCTTGCTGGTGCGATTCCAGCGTCTCGGAAAACCTGTGCGCGCCGCCGCCTCCGGGAACGGCGACAAAATACAGGTACTTTGTGGCAGCCGGGTGCAGCGCGGCGCGAAGCGCGTCGGCGCCCGGGTTGGCGATGGGGCCGGGTGGAAGGCCCGGATTCACATAGGTGTTGTAAGGGTTCCTGCTTTCGAGGTCCGATCGGTAGATGGCGCCGCGATAGCGGCCATCGACCAGCGACGCGTAGATGACTGTCGGATCGCACTGCAAGGGCATCCCGATGCGGAGGCGATTCGTGTAGACGCTGGCGACGGTGGAGCGTTCGGAGGTGACGGCCGATTCCTTTTCG
>CAZLOS010000255.1:0-4208 GCA_964561215.1 uncultured Solibacteraceae bacterium
CCGCAGTGGCGTACGGAAGAGGTTCAATAGGTTCCGCCACATCGAAAATGAACCGCCCGGCCGCCTCGCGCAGACTCTCCTGCGTCCAGCCGGGCTTTGGCGCCAGAACATCGAGAATGTCTTCGAATCCGGCAACTGAGCAAGCCGTGATGAGTGCGCCGAGTTCCAGAACATAAAGAAGAGTGTGCGCCGGACACTCGCGACGGATCCACGCGAGGGCATCGGAAACACTAATCGGGGGACGAACGCCGAGCCGGACGGTGGCCCGTAACAAGCGATAGCCGAAGACGCGCCGGTCCGGATTCGGCTCTTTCAGAAGCTTCAGAGTGATTTCGTTGATTTGTGACGACCAGCGTTGAGCGTTACCCGTCAGCGATCCGTCGGCGAGTTTTTCAACCAAGGCAGCGAGCGCCTTGACGTCTTGGTCAGCGAAGAAGAGGCGGAAGGCAATGTCGACCGCTGCGGGACCGAGGGTGTTTGCATTTCGGAAGCACTGACAAAGCGATTTCAGCACCGTGACCGGCAACGTCTCAGGCGAACGCAGAGCCTCTGTGCTGCCGGGGTTACTAAGGCCGACCGCGGCCGGAATCAGGATGTGGTAGGGCTTCTTCAGCCACAACTCCGCCGAAAGCAATCGCGGGTGACCCAGCAGGCGGCTTAAAGGCCCGTCAGCCATTGCGCTGTCATGGATCCCATCAGCGAAACGTCTGATCCAATCCTCGTCGCAGTCAGCAGAGGCGAGAAGGTCGCGGATGAGTTCCGCGATCCGCTGAGTGCCGGCCGTGCGCTGATCGAGAGCGACGGCCCGGCATAGCGCGAGACATAGCCGGTCTCGCGCTCCGCCCTCCGGCATTTGTTGGTTGGCTGCCCATACGAGATCGACTTCGTCCGGGGATAACCCGCAAACCCAGGGTGTCACAGCACTGAAGCAGGCGGCGAGCGGCAAGTCTTTAGGCAGGTCTGCGTCCTCCTTAAGGAACATCAAAACCTGTGACGGCGTGAGTGCCGCTTCCCGCCACTCACGCAGCCACAAACGTCCAAAAGCCGCGGTAATCCGTTCGCTGTCTATCGGTATGTCAATGCGCCGATCTGTCCGTGCAGCGATCTTGCTGGCTAGGCAATATCCGAGCGGAAAGCAGTCGGGGTTCTCTGCGAGGAGCAAGAGAATCTTTCGCTGCGTGTCGCGTTTCGAGTAACGGTGCAGCGCTTCCTGGTACAACCAGAGTAGCTTGTCCAATGACCAGTCGGGCTCGCTACGCGCAAGAACGATCAGCGCGCGGATGACATCGGCGATGTCGACAGCCCCAGCGAGATGTACAACTGCGTCGGCCAGGACGGGCGCAGAGTCGATGAACTGCCTCATCCTGTCTGGTGCACGCAGTGCGAACCGCTGGAGAAGGGCGAGGGAATTCTCTTTCTTTCGCCAATTCTCTCTTCCCTCAGGATCTCGTACAGGAGAAGGCAACTGCCACAGCGCGTCCAGAACCAAGAAGACCGCATCAATGCGCTGGGCGTCGATGTTTCCGGCCAATTCGTAAAACCGGCGAATGACGAGTGTGTGATCGCGAACGATTTGTGCCGGATCGAAGTCCGCAGGTTCGCCTTGCTGCCAGAGTGCATAGACGTAGACAGCGGAACGGCGCTCTGCTAAAGAGGTACTCGCCGACAATCTATTCAATTCCAGAGCTGCTGTCTGCCTCTCCCCGACTGATCCTCCAGAGCAGAGGACGAGCAACTGTTCCAAGACCGGCAGGCGCAACAGGTCGTCCGGTGAAGTCGACAGCAGCAGCCGAAATTCGCTGACAGCGGAGAGTCCGAACTGACGATAGAGAGCGCGAGCAGCGGCAAATTCGAAGAAGGACTGGTGGAAGAAACCGATTCGACGCTCGCCCGCTGGCTGCAGTACTCCTCGATCGGCGAGGATCTGCAATTCACTATCATTCGCGCCGGCTGCGACCATAGCATGACTGATATGGGTGTTAGTCAGTACCGTTGTGCCTTCCTCAAGCATCACCAACGCGAGTTCTTCGGTCAGAAGGCTGAGATCGAGGCCGGAACCACGGTCCTTTTGTCCGCCGCGGCGGTCATCGGCGACCCGCATGTCCCAGTAGCGGCGGTAGAGAGCGATGACGTTGATGTCAGCATGAGAAATGTCTTCGGGTGCATAAACCTCAAACAGCATCCGGAGCGTCAGCGGGTTGAGAACAATTTCGCGAATTGGCTCCCCGCGAGCGACAGCGGCAAGCAATGACTCCGTACGGCGCTCTTCTTCGTCGCGAACAAGGTCAGGGCAGAAAAACTCAGAGTGTCGCCGGACAGCCCTGGCGAATTCGGTTTCGGAATATGCCTGCAGCACGAATTGTGAAATGTCGGGTTTGCGGAGTTCCTCGGCTTCGGCTGGCCGACTGCTCATCAGGAGCGGGCAGCGGCATTCTCGAGCTGCCGCGATCAGGGCTTCGAGGACGGCCGCATCCTCCTCACGGTGAAGGAGCAGATCGACCGTGTCCATGAGCAGCATCGGGCGCTTTCCCCGTACGGCGCTATCAATCGCAATCGCCCTCACGATATCTGGATGTCCGCCGCGAAACCCAAGGCGATCGAGCAACTTGAGGTCGCCTTGCAGCGTCGCAGACTGAAAGAACCAGGGTTCCCAATGCTCTGGCAAGTCCCGCGCGATTGACCAGAGCAAGGTTGTCTTGCCGTGACCCGGTTGACCGATCACGAGGCCGATTGCGCTTTCAGCCGCGCAAATGCTTTCAAGGATCTCATCCTCAATGTCTCGTTTGATATGAATTGCGGTCAGCGGTATTTGCCCGGCTCTGTTGCGTGAAGCCGCAATAGTGCTGGCCTGTTCGAGCTGTCGCCGACTGAGAGCCCTCAGCTGCCGGTAGGGTTGCGATACGAGATACGAGACCGGAATGTGCAGGAATTGTTCGGCAAGATCGTGCAGGGCTTCCTCGGCGAGCCAGTGAATGAGTGCCTGCCGGTCGTAGATCTCTAGAGCGAGTCGATAATTGGCCCTGGCGTAGCCACGGAGCCTCTCGCGCTCTCCGGCAGTCACATTCTGAGATGAGAAGAACGCGATTCCGTCCGGATGGTGAGCTCGTTCGAGGACTACGCCGATATCGGCTTTGACTTTCCGGGGTACATCCTTGGCCAGTGAACAGGCAAAAACCCAGTTCCCTTTGAGGCCCCCATCCCCTGCGCAAGCGCCTATGATGTGCGTTTCAAAGTCAGCGCCCGCGTCCCCATACTTGCCCACCGGTCCGGTTGCTGGAAGGATGGCAGCGGTGATCTTGCGCTGAGTCAAGGCGAAGCAGAGGTGCTCGAATTCATGATGAGCATTTCGGGCGGGAAGCTGATCGAGACCGTAGGCAAGCAGAACCTCAAGGGCTGGCATTGGCGCTACGCGACTAGGATCTGCGGCTTCCATGTCAACGACCTATCATAGTGTCTCGCAGGGACTTCCGCCACGCGGCTTGGCCTGGCATCTCGGCTTTGCTTTCTGACGAAGTCGCCGTGATCAGCTACCCTCCGCGATTAGCGTGAGACGCCACCTGACTTGTTAGTAGTCTTCCTGTTGCTGCACATGCAGGAAGTGCGCCCGAACCGTACTGACAACAACGGTATCAGGTTGGTACGGAAAACGCGGCTTAGGTTCTAGTGCGATTACGGCCCGGTACTTCTCCTGATGCCCTTCGGATTCCACCTCGCGACAGACACCCTGCCATCCGGAGTACCGCAGGCTGCTGACTCCAGGTTTGTATCCGGCTTTCTCTTTCGTGTCCGTTTAGGCTTATCCATACCTTCCGCCTTCTCCGGCTCGCGAGGCGTCACCCCCCGTGTACGGATATGACGCTTCCCATTCGAGCGCCAGGGTGTCTTGAACAGTTGCGCGCCGAATCCAGTTTCGAACGAACCTGCATCAGTAGGATTGAGCGTGGCATCCGCAATCCGACTGCTATCCGCCGCTGGATCATTGCCGATGCTCTCCGAGCAGCGAGTCTTCTTCACGTTTAGCAGCCAGCGCACGACCAGCCCGCGCCACCAGAACTTCCCACAAGCCCCAAAGGGTATCCGACCGCTGTACTATATCCCGCGCGCGGCAGGGGTCAAAACGCGCCGGGTCGAAGGACTCGCGCAAGCATGACCGATATCCCGGTTATCGTGCGGCCGTGGTGCGCACGTTCGTCGCGAGTTCGCGAAAG
>CAZLOS010000256.1:0-4201 GCA_964561215.1 uncultured Solibacteraceae bacterium
TGCTGGCGCGCTTGGCTTCCTTTTTCGCGGTGGCTTTGGCGGCCTTCTTGCTGGCGGCGGGCTTGCCGGCGGTCTTCTGACCTGTGGGCGCGCCCTTCTTCTTGCTGGCCTTGCCCTTCGACGCGGCCTGCTTCGGCGCGGTCTGCGCGCCCTGTTCCGCAACGGCGGCGGCTTCAGTGGTCGTGGTGGCGTCTGCTTTGGTTTTCATCGTGTGGTTGTCCTTTCGGCGGTTGGTCCGCGCATGACGATTCATCACTCCGGTAGCCCCGGAAGGCAAGCGGAAAGTCCAGGAATAATTGCATGGCGGTCTTGAGCCAGAGGGCGTACGCCAAGCATCGCGGAGTCGCTCTTTCAGCCGTCCAGAAGGCCATAAGCACCGGCCGCATTTCAACGACGGCTGATGGTCGCATCGACTCCGGCGTTGCGGACGGCGAGTGGGCAGCCAACACGAAGGCGCGCCCGCCAGCGGTTCGCCGCCAGCAAGGGGAGGACGAAGGCGATGCGTTCGGTGCGGCTCAGTACTCGAAGGCGCGGGCCATCCGCGAGCACTATCAGGCGCGCCTCGCAAAGATCGAATACGAGGAGCGTGTCGGCAGTCTCATCTCGAAGGACGAAGTGCAGGTCGCGGCGTTCAACACACACCGGGTTATCCGCGACGCAATGCTGAATATCCCCGACCGGATCGCGGCGATGCTTGCAGCGGAGACGGACGAGGCCAGATGCTACGAGATCCTCGCCACTGAGATTCGGAAGGCCCTGAATGAATTTGCAGACGCCAACGCCTGAGCAGATCTACAACGCGGCGGCTGCGGCGGGAGCGCGTCCGGACCCGTTCCTCACGATCTCTCAGTGGGCCGACAAGTATCGTTGGCTGTCGCAACGCGCGTCCGCAGAGGCGGGACAGTGGCGCACCGACCGGACGCCGTACCTGCGCGAGATCATGGATTGCCTCTCGCCCATGTCTCCCATCGAGCGCACCGTCTTCATGAAAGGTGCGCAGATCGGCGGCACGGAGTGCGGCAACAACTGGATCGGATATGTGGTCCACCAGGCGCCAGGCCCGATGATGGCGGTGCAACCCACCGTCGAGATGGCCAAGCGCAACTCGAAGCAGAGGGTCGACCCATTGATCGAGGAATCGGAGGTGCTCCGGAAGCTCGTACACGATCCTCGTTCACGCGATTCCGGCAATACGGTTCTGGCGAAGGAGTTTCCGGGCGGCGTGCTGGTCATGACCGGCGCGAACAGCGCGGTCGGCCTCCGGTCGATGGCGGCGCGGTATCTCTTCCTCGACGAGGTGGACGGGTATCCCGGCGATGTGGACGGCGAGGGTGACCCGATCAATCTGGCCATGGCGCGCACCAGGACGTTCTCGCGCCGCAAAGTGTTCCTCGTCTCGACGCCGAAGATCACCGGCATGTCGCGGATCGAGGCTGCGTTCGAAGAAAGCGATAAGCGCCTGTTCTTCGTGCCGTGTCCGACGTGCCGCGAAGCGCAGGTCCTGAAGTTCCCGCAACTCCGGTGGCCGAAGGGCGAACCGGAGAAGGCGGTTTACGTCTGTGAGCATTGCGGTCAGGAGATCGCGAATCACCAGAAGCAATGGATGCTGCCGCGTGGTGCCTGGCGCGCGACCGCCAAGGGCGACGGCAAGACGGCGGGCTTCCACTTGTCCAGTCTGTACAGTCCTGTCGGCTGGTTCTCGTGGGGCGACGCCGCAAAGCAGTTCGTGCAGGCGCAGAAGAATACATCGCTCCTCCAGGTCTTCGTGAACACGGTACTGGGCGAGACGTGGACGCTGCTGGGCGAGGCTCCGGACTGGAAGAAGCTCTACGACCGGCGCGAGCAGTACAGGATCGGGCTCGTGCCGCGCGGAGGCATCTTCATCACAGCCGGCGCGGATGTTCAGCGGGACCGCATCGAGGTCGAGGTCGTTGCGTGGGGTCGCGGCAAGGAATCGTGGTCGATCGATTACCGGGTCTTCGAAGGCGACACGTCGCGTCCGCAGGTATGGGACAAATTGACCGACCTCCTCAACGAGACGTACACCACCACGAACGGCATGGACCTGCCGATCATTCAGTTGGCGGTGGACTCCGGGTACGCCACCACTGAGGTGTATGAATGGGCGCGGCGGCAGGGGAATCGGGTGCTGGTGGTGAAAGGCGACTCCCGTGCTCCGGCCATTCTGGGCGCCGCCTCCCCGATCGATGTTGGACCACTGGGTGTCAAGCTGAAGCGCGGGGTGAAGGTCTGGCCGGTCAACTCCGGCATGGCGAAAGAGGAGTTGTACCGCTGGCTCCGGCTGGAACGCCCCACCGACGAGGATCTCGAACAGGGAATCCCGCACCCTCCCGGCTACTGCCACTTTCCGCGATACAGCGAGGAGTACTTCAAGCAGATCACTGCTGAACAACTGGTGGCGAAGCTCGTCAAGGGCTATCGCAAGTTGGAGTGGCAGAAGATGCGCGAGCGCAACGAGGCCCTGGACTGCCGCGTGTATGCTCGCGCGGCGGCGGCGCGTGTCGGCTTGGACCGGTTCCAGGAGAAGCACTGGCGGGTGGTTGCGGAACGGATGGGTGTGCCGTCGCAGTCACAACGTCCAGCACCAACACAGCCGCGTCCTGCCGCGCCGGCCTCAATGCAGCCACGCCGCGGCCGGAGAGTGAGCGGGCGATTCGGGATGTGAACTATGGCGAACACGTTTACGGACGAACAGATCAAAGGATCGAACGAGCGGATCGCGTCGCCCGAGAAGCGCGTCGTCGCTCCGGACGGGCGTGCGGTCGAGTTCCGTTCCACCGATGAGGAGATCAAAGCGCAGCAGTACATGGTCAACTCGAACCGCGCTGCGGCGGGTACTCGCCGCCGACAGACCCGCCTGATGTCGAGCAAGGGCTTCTAACCGTGTTCAAATTCTCAAGCTTCTTGACCCGCTTCAAGCGGGGTGGAACAGGTGCGCCCAACAATCAGCCCGCCCGCCGTGCGAGCGCGTTCCCGTACGAGGGTGCGACGACCGGCAGGCGGCTTGGCACGTGGGCCACCACTCGCGATGCGGTGAACTCCGTGTGGTATCAGAGCGCGGACCAGTTGGTGTCCCGCTCGCGAGACATGGCGCGGAAGGATGGGTGGGCGGCGAAGGCAATCGACGAGTGGGTGTGCAACGCCATCGGCAACGGCATCAAGCCGCAGTCTCTCCATCCCGACCAAGCCATTAAGGAAACGATTCAGAAGCTCTGGTCGCAGTTCGCCGTCGAGTGCGACACATCGGGCACGACCGATATCTACGGCTTCGAGGCGCTGGCGTTCCGGTCGATGGTGGAGGGCGGCGAGTGTTTCGTCCGGAAGCATATCCGGGCGATGAGCGACGGCTTGGCTGTGCCGGTGCAACTCCAGTTGATCGAGTCCGAGCAGTTGCCGTACTACCTCGCACGGCCGACTCCGGACACGCCGCAGGGCAACGTCGTCCGCGCCTCCATCGAGTTCGATCCGGACGGTCGCCGCACGGCGTACTACTTCTACAAGGAGCATCCGGGCGAGCGTCTGTTCTTTCCGAACTACCTCGACCTGCTCCGGATTCCGGCCGGAGAAGTCATGCACCTGTTCCGGCCCCTTCGCCCCGGGCAACTCCGCGGCATCCCGTGGCTCGCGAACGCCCTGGTCCGCCTGTGGGAGTTGGACCAGTACGACGACGCCGAACTGCTGCGTAAGAAGTTCGCGGCGATGATGATGGCGTTCATCACCCGCCAGAACCCGGAGGACCCGTTCTTCGGTAACGAGCAGACGGCGCCGGAGGCCACACCTGCCGGAGGCACGACGCCGGAAGCGGAACCCGGCGTCCAGGTCGCGCAACTCGAGGCCGGGACGATGATGGACCTCGAGCCCGGCGAGGATGTGAAGTTCACCGATCCCGCAGATGTGGGCGGGAACTACGAGGCGTTCGAACGCCAGACCCTCCTCCGGATCGGTGCAGGCTTGGGCTTGCCCTATGACATGCTGACCGGCGACCTGTCGCAGACCAGCTATTCGTCGATCCGGGCGGGCATCCTGTCGTTCCGGAGGCTGTGCGAGCAGATCCAGTACGGCGTCTTCATCTATCAGTTCTGCCGCCCGGTGTGGCGTGCGTTCCTCGAAGGTGCGGTGCTCGCGGCCCTGATCCGTCCGTAAGGAGAATCAGAGTGCAGTTTCGGAACCGGTAGGACAG
>CAZLOS010000257.1:0-4194 GCA_964561215.1 uncultured Solibacteraceae bacterium
CGTATGGGGAAGAGATCGCGGCGGGGAAAGGCGGACGCAGTGCGCTGTGGGGCGCCTGTTCCGGAATAAGGCAGAAGTTCACGGGGAAGGAACGAGGCGACGCGGGCAGCGAGAACAGCCTGGATTACTTCGGAGCGCGATATTACTCAGCAGCCCAAGGGCGGTTCACATCGCCGGACGAATTCAAGGGTGGGCCGGTGGATCCGTTCACTGGTCAGCAGATCCAGCAACCAGGACCGTTGCCATATGCGGACATAGCTAATCCACAGTCGTTGAACAAGTACGCCTACGTTCTGAACAACCCACTTCGGTACACCGATCCGGATGGACATTGCACAGCCGGCAAGCCCGACGAGAAGGGGCCATGCGCTCCACTGCCGCCAAGAGTAGACCAGAAGGCGCTTCTCGCGTCGTTGGGCAATCTGAAGATCAACAAGCTCACCGTAAACCGGGTGGCTAACATTGTCAGCAATGAGCAGCTGGGCGTGAAGCCGGGCAAGGCCGGAGCGGCCAAGCTCGATCAGGCCAAGGCAGCTGAAGCCAATGCAGTAATGAACGCGGACCAGCGTCTCGGGGCTAAACGAGATTCCTTGGCCGCAACTGCGCCGTCCTCATTCAGTGCGGCGCCGGCTGATCAAACGGCACACGACCGCGAGGTGGTTCAGCAGGCGTACTATGATCGCGTTGTCAACGGTGCGGACACGGCAGGCGGGAGAATATTCATTGGGAACAGTGCCTCCGCAATCCAGTCCAGGCCCATTGGTAGTGGTCGACAAACGACGTACGAGGCGTTTGGGCCATTCAGCGCTTCAACAGGCAAGAATTTCATATTGATTTACAACGATCCCCAATAACATATGAGAGCCTTTTGCGCCTTGCTCAGTTTGATGGCTCTAGCTCCCTTGTTCGGTGCTGAGCCGAGTCCTCGTGCTCAGGAGTTTGCGGAGAATGATCTGCTGTTCTTTATTGGATGTGTGAGATCGGCCGCTTACGACATGATGGGAAAGAGCTTTGCGGAAGGCGACGAGGTTCGCGTGAAATACACCTTCAGCCGTTCCGGGGTTGAACGCAAGGGCGCACGTTTCCTCTACATCCTCATGTTGACCAAGCGTGGCGATTTCGGCAGGCTGTTCCAGCTTGTCAACGACGGTCATACGTGGACCGTGCGGAACGATGCGAATGTTCGAACAAAGCCAGGGTGGGCTCTCTCTACTGATCCACTCGGTGGAATCTACTCGGCATCTCTTATGACGCGAGCTCTGCAGGAGATCAAGAGGAAGCCTTCGGAGGTTCTACTACGAATACCTGCCTTGGGCGCTCAGCCGTCCGGATGCACTACCTATGCGCAAGGACTTGACAAACACCGGTGATTGGTCGCGAGCAAGAGACCCGGCTCGGCTTGGCGGGGACAGCCCCAATACTCTTCACTTAACGACTTTCAGGCACGCAGGATCGAAGGTCTTCGGCTTGCATGGGACCAGGCTGGAACGGAGGCGAAACTGACTGGTTCTGCGCTTGACGCCACGGGGATTGCGGCGGCCTCGGCTGGAGGTAACGCGTTGAGCGAGGATCTCCTTTAGCACGCCCTCATAAAACCGATTCCTCTCCCGAGGGGGGAATAGCGCCGTGCCGTCCCACCTGGCGCCGGACCACACGAACCGCGTGCAGGAAGCTCAGGCCGTCGCAGTCCAGATCGGCCCGGAGGGCTGCTTCGTGCATCAGATTGCGGATCGCAAAATGGGCCAGCAAGAGTCCATAGAATTCCTGCCGCACCAGTTCCGGTGTCTTGCTGCGCAGCACGATCCGGGCACCGCGCAGATGCACTTTGAGTTCGTCAAAGGCCGTCTCGATCTCCCAGCGCTGGGCGTAAAGTGCGGCCAGCTCGGGCGCCGGGGCCAGCTCCGGATCGAGGATTGTCGTCAGAAGGCGATAGACCGGTTCGGCGCCGCCGACCCCTTGCAGTTGATAGTCGATCACGCGCACAACGACGCCATGGGTCCGCTTCTTCCAATCGGCGCCAGTGGGAAAGATCTGGCTGAGATAGGAACCATCGGGAAAGCGCCGTTCGGGGCGCAAACGGAAGTTTTTCTTGATCCTCCATACCAGTTCGGCCTGGTGCGCCCGCGCCAGGTTCCAGGCGCGGAAGCTGAAAAAGCCGCGGTCCGCCAGACAGAGCATGCCGGCCTTCAGGCTGCCATACAGCCGTTCAGCCAGCGCGTTTTCTGAAACCCGGCAGCCGTCCATTTGGCTGGCAAACAGAACATGGGTGCCGGTTTCCGCCAGCGAGACGAATCGCAACTGTGGGTAGCCGCTCTGGCCACCCCCGGCACCAGGCCGGCCGAAGGCCTCGGCATTGTCCGCCTGATCGGCCACATCCAACGTGCTGCCGTCCAGGCTCACCACCCGCCAATCGCGATACCAGGCCCCCCGGGTGGCTTTGGTTGCCACAGGCCGCACCACCATGTTGTGCAAACAGCGCAGGGGTTCGGCACCCAGGCGGCTGCGAGCCTGGCTGACCGCGCTTGGGCCGCAGACCTTGACGAGGGCATCCACCGGCCAGATCCAGCGCACTGCCTCCAGAAGACAGCGCAAAACCTCCTGATAAGAGGCCTGCATATAGAGCGCCAGGGCGATGACGTAGTAGACGGTGAGATGCGCCGGCAGATCGCGTTGGCGGCGGCTCGCCGTTCCACTGACCTGCAATGCATGGCGAACCTCCTCGACAGGGAAAGTCCGCATCAGTACTCCCAGGCTGATGAAGTCCGAGAGCCGGGACCCGGCGGGAAGCACTGCCACGGTGCGCGCCATGTTTGAGTAAAACCCCAGAAACAGAATACCGCACAAATGTTGTTAAGTGAAGAGTAATTGGGCTGCCCGCGTGTTTCCATTTCCGGAAGCCTGTGACAGACGCGTTGCCACCCGGCGTCATTCCGAGCACGGGGCTCTTTGATGGGTTGTCCGATGCGGGGACCGACGTGATTCTGCACAAGGTGATCACGCGGCTTGTGTTGGCCAACGGCCGCAAGTACAGCTTTGCCTATAACGAATACGGCGAGTTGGCGCGCGTGGACCTGCCGACGGGCGGACGGATCGAATACGAACACGGTCCGGGAGTGGATGCGGATGGATCCAAGTATTCCTACACGGGCGGCAAGCTTCTGCCAAACTACGAGATTCCCTGGGGCGGCGGCCAGACCGCATGCGTGCAACGCCCGACGGACAAGCCGAAGCACCAACCCTTCATCTACCGCCGCTTGAAGAAGCGCAGCGTTTTCGATTCCAGCACCGCCACCGTGCCGGAGCAGGTGAAGCAGTTCCTTTCCGGGGAAACGTTGGGGACTCCGACGTCCGGCGTTCCCCGAGTGAACGTCTCCTATGCGGGCTACGTGGAGGTGCGCGAAGCCGTCCAAACCGGCTCCTCCGCCCCCGATCTGAACAACCCGGCCAAGATCTCTCATCACACCTATCATCCCGGTACGATTCTGTATGCCGGTTCATTGCCCAACGGTCCCCTGGACCTGCTCCAGAAGCAGAAGCTGGACTCGGAGTTTGGGTTCCTGGTCTATCCCGACTCGTTCAACGGCCTGGAGACGCGCACCGAATCGGGCGGTTGGAGCGGATCGGCGTTCGCGGTCAAGAGCAGGAACGACACTTTGTTCGCCCAGACCGCCGACGGGAGCGTCCGGCCGTGCCAACAGCAGCGGACCCTGGCGACGTCAGGGTCGACGATTACCGATAATAAGGTGTTGTTCTACGACCAGAACGTAGGCGACAACAACCGGCTGCAGGTGAGCCCGTCGTCGGTGGGGGAACTCTACGGCGCCAACCCGATTCGATTCTCCAACCTGACGGACGCGTACGAATTCGACTGGGGCGGCGGCCCGTCGTTGGGGACGACGTGCCCGGCTACCAGTTCGGTGAGCGGCTACATCCGCCACACACACACCGAGTACAAGGCTCATTCCGACGTCAACTACCGGCTGTGGAACGCGCCGCTGACGCAATTGCCGTCGCTGGCCAGGGTGAACGGCCCCGCGGCCGAGACGGCGTCGCAAGTGGCTTACCGGTACGACGAATCGGGAGTGACGTCCCGGAGCGCGGTCCAGTACGACGCCTCGCCGATCGGCGTGCGCGGCAACCTCACCAGCATTGAGACCAAGCTCGATGCGACGAGGAACGCCACGGTGACGCGCA
>CAZLOS010000258.1:0-4143 GCA_964561215.1 uncultured Solibacteraceae bacterium
AGGCGTTGAACGGTTTCCACGGCACTACGGGAAGCTTCGAGGAGTAGCCTGAACGAAGGCGCTTCGGCACTTGACGTCGGCAGATGCTGATGTGGTTCGGCGTCTGCTATGCACAATCCAGGAAGCCCATTCATTCTAAAGGACAACCGATATGGGCGTAGAGTTGCCATATTTAATGCGAGAATAGTCTTTCATGCCAATCCCCAGACAAAGCCTTTTAGGTAACTGGCCGAAGTTCTTGGCCGTCTCCGGTCTTCTCTTCGCGGGACTGCTTGCATCCGGCTGCAAGAAAGCAAGTGCTCCACCCCCGATGGGCCCCGTAGAGGTCGGTTTCGTCACTCTCAGCCCGGAAAAGATCCTGTTAACCACTGAACTGCCGGGCCGGACGTCGGCCTACCTGGTCGCGGAAATCCGTCCCCAGGTGAACGGGCTCATCCAGAGCCGCCTGTTCCAAGAGGGCGCCATGGTCAAAGCCGGCGACGTGCTGTACCAAATCGATCCCGCGCCGTACAAGGCCGCCCACGAGCAGGCGAAAGCCGCCCTGGTCACGGCCCAGGCTGATCTCGTCACGGCGGAGGCGAATCTTCCGGCCATCCGGTCGCGCGCGGAGCGTCTCAAAGGCCTCGTGGCGATCAACGCGGTCGCCAAGCAGGACTACGACGACGCCAGCGCCGCGCTGAGACAGGCGGAGGCCAACCTGGCGGCGCGAAAAGCGTCGGTCGAGATTAGCCGGGCGGCTGTAGAGAGCGCCCGCATCAACCTGTCCTACACGCCCATCAAGGCGCCCATTACCGGACGTATCGGCAAGTCCAACATCACAGTCGGTGCGCTCGCAACGGCATATCAGCCCACGCCCCTGGCGGTGGTGCAGCAGATGAACCCGATCTATGTGGACGTGGTCCAAGCCAATGCGGAGTTGATCCGCCTGAGGCGCAATCTGGAAAGCGGTCGTCTGAAACGGGATGGAGCGCTCCAGAACAGGGTGAAACTGCTACTGGAAGATAGAACGCCCTATCCGATCACCGGTACGCTTCAATTCCGCGATGTGACGGTGGAGCCGACAACGGGTTCGGTGACTCTTCGCATGGTTTTTGCGAATCCCAAAGAGGTCCTGCTCCCAGGTATGTTCGTGCAAGCGGTGGTGGAGGAAGGTGTGCGGGAGCAGGCCATCCTCGCTCCCCAAGCAGGCGTCAGCCGCGATCCGAGGGGAAATCCTATCGCGATGGTTGTAGGCCAGGACGGTAAGGTCGAGCGCAGGGCGTTGGAACTGGAGCGAGCCATTGGAGATAAGTGGCTGGTTCTCAAGGGGTTGGCGGTCGGAGACCGCCTGATCGTCGAAGGTCTTGCGAAGATACGTCCGGGGATGCCGGTACGCGCGGTTCCCGCTACTGCTGGCACCGGTGTGAAGGGAGAACCGCATGTCTAGATTCTTCCTGGATCGCCCGGTCTTCGCCTGGGTGATCGCAATTTCCTTTATGGTGTTGGGCGGGCTGGCCATCTACAACATGCCCATCTCGCAGTATCCACCCATCGCTCCGCCGTCCATCGCCATCAGTGCGTTTTATCCGGGAGCGTCGGCCGAAACGGTGGAAAACAGCGTGACGCAGATCATCGAGCAGAAGATGACCGGCTTCGATAATCTGCTCTATATCAACTCGACGAGCGACTCGTCGGGCTCGGCCCGCGTCGAGTTGACCTTTGCCCCGGGGACCAACCCCGACCTCGCCTGGGCGCAGGTGCAGAACAAACTTCAATTGGCCACGGCCAGTCTGCCGGAGGTGGTGCAGCGTTACGGCATCAAGGTAAGCAAATCGACACGCAATTATCTGATCATTGTAAGCCTCATCTCGGAAGACGGAAGCATGGACGGAAACGATCTGCGCGACTACGCGCAATCCAACCTGGAAAAGGTGCTTTCGCGGATACCGGGCGTGGGCGAGGTGGAAATCTTCGGCACCCAGTACGCGATGCGCGTGTGGCTCAACCCGGACAAGCTCACCAACTACGGGATGACCATCGACGACGTCGTCGCGGCGCTGCGGGCATACAACGTGGAGGTCTCCGCCGGCCAGTTCGGTGGAGCGCCGGCGGTGCAAGGGCAGCGTTTGAACGCCGCCATCATCGTCCAGAACCTTCTCAAAACTCCCGCCGAGTTCGCCTCGATCCCGATCCGCACGAACCCGGACGGATCCGTGGTCCGCGTCTCGGATGTCGCGAGAACGGAACTGGGAACCGAGGTTTACGACATCGAAGGCACTTACAACAGCAAGCCATCGGCAGGCTTGGCCATCCGGCAGGCGGCCGGCGCCAACGCGTTGGATACGGCGGACGCGATCCGTGCCCGAATGGAGGAGATGAGCGAGTATTTCCCCCATGGCATGAAGGTCGTCTATCCGTATGACACCACCCCGTTCACCAGAGTGGCAATCAAAGAGGTGGTCAAAACCCTCTTCGAGGCGATCCTGCTGGTGTTCCTGGTCATGCTGATCTTCATGGGCAACATGCGTGCGACCCTGATCCCGACGATCGCGGTCCCGGTGGTGCTCCTCGGCACCTTCGCCGTCCTGGGCTTCTTTGGCTTTTCCATCAACATGCTCACCATGTTCGCCATGGTGCTGGCGATCGGCCTTCTGGTGGACGACGCCATCGTCGTCGTGGAAAACGTGGAAAGGATTATGAGCGAGGAAGGGCTTTCGCCCCGGGAAGCCACCGCCAAATCCATGGACCAGATCACCAGCGCGCTGGTAGGCATCGGGCTGGTGCTCTCGGCGGTGTTCGGACCCATGGCCTTCTTCTCCGGTTCCACCGGCATCATTTACCGTCAATTCTCCGTGACGATCATCGCATCCATGCTCCTGTCGGTACTGGTGGCGTTGATCCTCACCCCGGTCCTTTGCGCCTCGCTTCTGCGACCCGTGCCTGTGGGACACGAGCCGGCCGAGACGGCGCCGCGACTGGTGCGGCCGTTTCTGTTGTGGTTCGATCGCCTCTTCTACTGGGTCCGAACTCAGTACATAAAAGTGGTCAGGCACTCAATCCTGCGTAAGCTGCGTTACGTGGCCGTTTATGCAGTGCTCCTGGTCACTATCGGCTATCTGTTCCTGCACTTGCCCACCGGCTATCTGCCGGATGAGGACCAGGGGATCTTGCTGTGCCAGATCCTCCTGCCGACAGGCGCGACGATGGAACAGACCACCGCGGTTGCGGATGAAGTCGGGCGCCATTTTCTGACGAATGAAAAGGAGGCCGTGGAATCGGTCATGGCGGTAGCCGGCACCGGCTTTTCCGGCAGGGCGCAGAACAACGGCATGGTATTCGTGCGCCTGAAAGATTGGGAACTGAGAGACCGAAAGGATCTGGCGGCGAAGGCCGTGGCCGGGAGGGCGATGCAGGCGTTCGGCAAGATTCGCGGCGGCATGGCCTTTGCGTTCCTGCCCCCGCCGGTAATCGAACTCGGGAATGCTTTGGGTTTCGATTTTCAGTTGATCGACTTCGCGGGAGCGGGTCACGCCAAGCTCACCGAGGCCCGCACCCAGCTCCTCGGTATGGCCGCCAGTGATCCGAGATTGCTGCGGGTGCGGCCGAACGGCATGGAAGACGTGCCGCAGTACAAGATCGACGTGGATTGGGAAAGAGCCGGCGCCCTGTCGATCCCGATTTCGAGCATCAACAACGCCATTTCGGGCTCGTTTGGCAGCGCTTACGTCAATGACTTCATCCAGGGCGGCAGGGTCAAGCGCGTGTTCGCGCAGGCGGACGCACCATATCGCATGCTCCCCGATGACCTCAAGAAGCTGTACGTGCGCAACAACCAGGGCAAGATCGTTCCGTTCTCCGCTTTTGCCTCCGGCCATTGGATCAGCGGATCCCCCAGGCTGGAACGGTTCAACGGCTTCCCTGCAATGAACATTTGGGGCGAGCCCTCGACGGGGAGAAGTTCCGGCGAGGCGATGCAGGCCATGCAGGAAATCACGGCGAAGCTGCCCAAGGGCTTCGGTTCGGATTGGCAGGGTCTTTCGTATCAGGAGAGGATGGCTACTTCGCAAGGGCCGTTGCTCTACGCATTATCAATCCTCGTGATCTTCCTTTGCGTGGCGGCCCTGTATGAAAGCTGGACCATCCCGTTTGTGAACCTGTTGATGA
>CAZLOS010000259.1:0-4109 GCA_964561215.1 uncultured Solibacteraceae bacterium
CCGATCCTGCACTTGCCCATTATCCAACCCTGCCCACTACAACTCCGGATGAGCCAAGAATGATAGTGAGGCTGAACTCGCCGAAATAGTGACCCTCGACCTCCATCTCGCGCAGACTCTGGCCGAGGTCGGCGACCTGGGCAACCGCAGAATCGTCGATCAGCATCTCTTCCTGTCGGATAGGTTGGTCGCTTACGTTCATGTAGTTCGTTAGCGACGCGCTGGAATTGTGGTGATGGCGGCGTCGGCTGCTGATGGCGCGCCGCATCTTGAGGTTGTCCTCGCGGCTCCACTCCGAGACCGCGATCACGTTTGCCGGCAACTCTTGCAGGGCCGCGAACGCGTTTGCGTAAGTCTGGGCCGGCGGCTCCCTGAGCGTTAGGACACGCACGTAATAGTCGTCCACCTCCAGGTGGTCGCGATGGCATTCAAGAGCGGAACTTGCCAACTGGTAGTCCAGCCCTTCGCTGGAATGAAGCGTCAGGACGTCGGATTTCCACGGCGCATAGTTGAGAAGCCGTGCGAAGACGCGGAAGCCGTCTTCAACAGTGAGCACCTCCATGGTCGCCACGTCGCGAAGCTGGACGACGAAACTCGATACCTTGTTGGCCAGGTTGTCGCAGGCCTGCCGCAGGTCTGTGTCCACAACCTCCAGCGTTTTGCCCTGAGAGAACCACGCTGCGGCTGCGTGGCCGGGATCGCGAAGCACTTGTCTAAACTTGCCGGCAAGGGCGCCGTGTGTCACGACCGGCTCGTAGACGAAAACAAAGATCAGATCGAGCGTGTAGAGGGAATCGGCCTTTGCCGTCAGGTATTCAACGCGGTTCTTCACAGCCTGTTGCACGGTCGCATTGGAATAATCCTGCTGCGGCAACTCGGCGTGATCGCGTTTCATCATGAGCTGGTACACGCGGAACGATGTGGGAAAGATACGCATAGCAGCCTCGAAGCGCCGCGCGATCTGATCGAGTTGCGGATGGTCCAGGCATTCGTGGTCCACGCCACGCACGCGGACGACTCGCAGAATGTGGCCCGCCTTGGTGAGGAACGTGTACCCGTCAAGTGCCGCGTATAGGCCGATCAGGCTGTTCAGCGCGCCTGCTTCGCGATATGCTTTGGCAATCTCACTGAGCCGTACCATGTGCTCCTTCCCTGGTCAGCCGGAACGGCTCACGCTGCGCCGGGTCGTAGTGGTTGCGGAGTTTTGACGAATTGAGAAGGATGCGCAGGATTTGCGGATCGGTAGCCGTGGCCCACCGGGCGAACGCGTACAGGCCTGCGAACATCACGATGCCGCTCACCAGCGATGCAAAGAAATTGAAAGTGGCTGCCCCCATGATGACGGCGAGGAAGAACAGCTTCCGCTCGGCGCCCCAAATCGTGAGGGGATGGTTGATCGATTTATAGACGCGATGCAGATTTGGTTCATTCATCGTTGGATCGCTCATAGGGGCAGCCTCCGCGCGGAACATTCGGCGTCGTTCTATGGGAACAGCCACGCCATGAAGTTGACGGCGCCGATGGCCATGCCAACGCCGAACACGATGCCGGCGAGCATGCGTTTCGATTGCCCCTCGCCGAAGGCGAACATCAGCCCGCCCACGACAATCGCCACCAGCGCCAAGCCCCGTGCAATCGGACCGGTAAATGCCGTCTGCAATACCTGGACGGCGTTTTCCCAGGGGTCGCTTTGGGCGTAAACGCGGGAACTCGCCAATAGCAACGCCGCAGGGACGATCAGTTTTCGGCGATGACGAACCCATGCCGCCACTTTCGTGCTCGGCTTCAGCCAACGATAGAAATCCATCCGTGATCTCCTTCGAAATTACCCTTCAATCAGACACGAGCTTTCGCCGCTCCAAAATGTGACCGCGCCGATTGGCGTAACTGCCAATAAGTACTGGGCGCGACATTACCCATGCGCTAACAATGCGCGATCACGAAGTCATGGACAGAACGCTGATGGTGTGTCTATCTATTTGCTAATGGGGTGTACTGCCTGATTACTCGCAGATCGATCGTGCGCGCGCCCCGAGAAGCTTTCCATGATGCGAGATCATTCCTATGCAAGCCAACCTCCCCCACGCAAATGGTTGCGACCCCAGACTCGTGCTGTGGGTCAGTCCGGTGGACGATCAAGACATTCCGGTCGATCCTGTGTTTCTGATAGCGGCGGAGAGGATTGGAGCCGATTTCTTCTGCTATCGCGCTCGCGAGTTGAACGACGATTCCCGTGCATTGGAACTAGCCGAAAGGGCCGTGCACAAGGCATCGCGCGCTCGCAAGTCTCGGCCGGTCGAAGATCCGGTGGCCTACCTGTTCCGCACCTTCACCAACCTGGTGGACGCGGAGTTGGAACGCTCCCGGCGGTTCCTGTCGCTCTCCGACGATGTGATACGTGCAGTTGGACGTCGCGAGATCACGGAGGCACAACAGAACATGGATCGATCCGTGGAATGGCGCGAGGTGCTAGACTCCGTCGATGAGACCATGCAATTCGTGTTGTGGCGGCTATACTGGGGCTTCAGCATCAAAGAGATTGCCGAAACGCTCAGTATTACACCGAACACCTTATCGCAGCGCCTCAGCCGAACCCGCAAACAGCTTAAAAAAACGCTTGACCCAAAGGTTATCTCGGGACCATTATCTAAAGGCAATGGCAAGCGAAGAGTCTCACGAACTCACACAGGAAGAGATCTTCCGGCAGATGGAGCAGAGCACGCTCCATGTCCATCCCAACCCAACGCGTCACGGGTGCCCTGATGTTGAGACGCTGGAGGCATTCGCCTGCAACCCGAAGGCGTTTGCTATGAGAGATCCGATTTTCGAACACTTGGCGCGGTGTTCGCCGTGCTTCCAGTTTGTGAAGGAACGGCGCGGGCGCTGAGCCCGCGCCGCCGCGGCTCTAGGCTGCTGCAAGCTCCGTCGTTTCTGCTGGCTGGATGGCGTTGAGGATCTCGGCGGCAGTCTGCTGCACAAAGGCGAGCGATTCGGCCAGCGTGGCTTTGTCGCCCGCATGGAGTTGAATGTAGTCGGTGCTGGCACTGTTGACATCGAGTCCGATAGCGCTGGACACCGCAAAGGCTACCGCTTCCGCTTCGGTTTCCCGTACAGTGTGGGTCGTCTGCGTACGCCGCACTCCCCGGTGTAGGAGTTCGTGACCCGTTTCGTGGACCAATGTCGCGAACGTCTCGGCCGGTGACAGGTCGGGACGTAAAGTGATCTTTCCACCCGATGACGTGCCGTTCGCAGGTGCGATGCGGTCCGAGAACTCCAGCGCAATCCCCTTCGCCGCGATGAACGATCTCAGCCGCTCGGTGTACTCCGCCGGATCGCCCTGCACCGTCGCGAACTCCGGCAACGGCTCGCCGTCGGTCTGGCTGACATCGAACACGTGCGCCGCGCGGAAGCCAAACACGCGCGTCTCGCGGTCTTCGGCCAGTTCATCGTCCGACTTCTTCCGCCCGACCATCGGGGCAAGAATGACGATGCCTTTCTCGCCCTTGCGGACATAGCGCCGAAGCTTCAGCCACGCGTGGAACCCGGCAACATGCGTTGCGTCGGGCCGCTGACTGTAGATCAACAGGCAATTGCCCCAACTGTATTTCCGGAAGCGGGACATCAAGCGGAGGTAATTCTTCAGCGTCTCACTCTGGCCCTGTTCCAGGGCGGCCATCAATCGATCCAGCGAGTCTTCACTCAGTTGCTTCGCTTGTTCGGTATTCATCTCTGTCTCTCCTCTCAGGCGCATCGTGCCGCGCCGCGTGGTTTCCTTCGCCGCTGAGCGTGCCCCTAGAAGGGCACGTCGGACGGCTCCGCCTCCTGAGGAACGGCTTCGGTCTGCTGTTGCGCACGGTCGAGCTTGAGGATGGACTTGGTCCGGATCTCAGAGACACGATGCGTCACGCCGTCCTTCTGGTACTCGCGGCTGCGGAGCTCGCCTTCCACCTGAAGGTGCGCGCCCTTCTTGAGACCGGCCGCAAAGTCCGCGAACTTCGCGCCCCAGACGATGCAGCGGTGCCACTCCGTGCGGGACTGCCAGTCGCCGTTGCGGTCCTTCCAGGAATCCTTGGTGGCCAGCGAGAGGACCGTGTAGGGAATGTTGTTCT
>CAZLOS010000260.1:0-3984 GCA_964561215.1 uncultured Solibacteraceae bacterium
GGTCCGTCAGCCATAGGTTTCCCCTGGTGTCCGTGTAGTTCTTGGACCAGCCGCCACTGTTGATGCGGATCGTGGTCAGCAGTTGTCCCGACGCAGCGACGCTGAAGCTGATCGCATAGTCATCGAGGTTGGCGTTGCCCGCGGAATCCTGGCAGCGCACCAGATATTTGTACGCTGCGCCACTCTGGAGGCCGGTTAGTGTTGCACTGTGGCTGGTGCCGCCGGTGGCCGTGAAGCTGCCTGGCATCGCGGCGAAACTCGTGCCGGCGGTCGTGCTGTACCGGCAGCTCGCCGGTTCGTCGGTGGTCAGTGAGAGCGTTGCCTGTGCCGTGCCGGCCGGCAGAGTACCCACGGGCATGCCGTTCGAGCGGACCGGAGGGCTGTTGTTCACTGTCACGGGCACCGCAGCACTTAGCGTGGTGTGTCCCGCGGCGTCACTGGCCGTTGCGGTAATCGTGTGGGCGCCGTCGGCGACCCCCGTCGTATCGAACGCGATCGTATAGGGAGGGTGCGCGAGCGCCGCGCCGACTGGTGCGCCGTCCACTTTGAACTGGACACTTGTGACGCCCACATCGTCGCTCGCATCGGCGGATAACGAAATCGTGCGGACGAGCACCTCGTTGGACCCCGGCGCGGTTACCTGCACCTGAGGTGGCTGCGAATCAGTCCCGCCGGCGGGTATCACTTGGATTCCGCAGATCAGGCCGTAGCCGACCACGCCCTTGAACAGAATGTCAATCGTGCCGGTAGTCGCCGCCGTTGTGAATGTTCTGGTGATGACCGTGCGGGGCGCTGTCTGGGCGAGGATGTCGAAGTTGGTGAGCACAGGAGTCCCGTTCAGCGTCACGTTGAAGATTCGCTGGCCAGCCGCGCTTTTGTAATGTTCGGCAAAGCGCAGCGTCACCTGGTAGGCGCCGTTGATCACCGGTATGTGATACGCGAAGTCCTTGTATTGTCCTTGACGACCAGTAAAGTCGAGAGCCGAGTCGGACGTGATAATCGAGCTGTTGTAGGAGAGCCCTCCGCTCTCGTAGTACCGGTCCGTCAGCCATAGGTTTCCCCTGGTGTCCGTGTAGTTCTTGGACCAGCCGCCGCTGTTGATCCGAAGGGTTGTCAGAGACATCGGATCCGGCGGTGTAAGAACAACCGCTGAAGTGGCAGACTTGGTTCCGTCTGCCAGGCAGGTGGCGGTAACAGTTACGTTTGCCCTTGTGAGAACAGCCGCCGGCGCCCTGTACAGACCGGTTGTCGTGATGCTGCCCGCCTCCGGGCTGATCGACCATGTCACCGACCGATCTGTCGAGTTCAGCACAGTCGCCGTAAACTGCTGCGTCTGGCCCTGCCCCAGCGTCGCGCTGGGCGGAGCCAGTTGTACCGAGACCGGCGGCGTGAGAATCACGGAAGCGCTCGCCGGCTTGCTCGGATCGGCAACGCTGGTGGCGGTCACGGTAACCACCTGGCTGGTCGTGATCACGGCCGGTGCGGTGTACAGACCTGCCGCCGTGATGTCGCCCGCCACCGGGTTCAGTGCCCACGTTACCGACTGGTCCGCCGCGCCTTGTACGGCCGCCGTAAACTGCTGCGTCTGCTCCTGCCTCAATGTCACGCTCGGAGGGCTCACCGAGACCGGCGTCTTCGTGTAGACTGCAACCGCGGTGCTGTGGCCGTTCATTGTGAAAGTGAGCGGATTACCCCCTTGGCCGGTTCCGTTCAACCGCCAGTGATCGAAATAATAGACGTCGCTGCCCGAAACGAAGGACGCCGGTACGGTCAGGCTGACCGCGGATCCGTCGTCCAACAGCCCGCTGAAGTTCGTGGGCTTCGAGATCGTCCCCACGACATCCACTCCGGCCACTGGTGTCGATTGGACGGTCAGGGTGTCCTGAATCACATGCTCCGCCATGGCGAAGAACTCGCCCCGAGGGAGCTGCACGTAGCTTTCGACGCCCCCGCTGTATTGGTACCTCAGGGTTCCGAGGTCGCCCGGAATGGTCCACCAGTCGCCGACCATGAACACGCGCGCGTGACCGTCCGTCATCATTCCGGGCACACGCCACACGACTCGTCCATCCTGGTCCTGGATGAGGCCGTGATCGGTGATGGGATAGCCGTCCGCCGGATTCAACAGAATGCTCAGGAGATGGAAATCCTTGATGCCTTCGGGCGCCTGGTCGCCCTGGTGCCCATATCCGCGGTTGGCACGCTGATAGTAGAAGACGCGGTTGTTGCCCACGGCCATGCCGAGATAGTTGTAGCCGATGTGCTTGATGTTCCGGAATTCGAGTCCCGACCCGATAGGCTGAGTTGAATCGAACAGGTAGAGCATCCCCCCGTACCCGATCGTGAGAACCGCGCGGTCCCCGTCAAGTGGTTGCATCCATTGGATCCAGCGCAGGTACTGATGTGATGTATCGGGATCCACCTGCTCTCTGTCCCATAGATAGAGCGGCGGCAGCGCATTGGGATAGCGGTCAATCAAACCGGTATCGCCGTGGACGCGGAGAAGATCGCCGTTCTGGTTCTGAATGGAAAACCATACGTCTCCCCGGCGGTCGACGAACATCCATAGGCTCGCGCCCGTGTTTTCCCCGAGTTGGCCCAGATTCGTCTTGGCGCCGGTGACAGCGTCAATCCGGTAAAGATACAATACCTGGCCCGTCATCAGACCGTTTACAAACACGTAAATGTAATTGCGGGCCGGATCTACCCCTATCGCCGAATAGGAGTCGTAATTGGGATGCACCACCCCGTAGTCGCGGAACTGGCCGGTGGCCAACTCGTATCCGATGACATGCGCTCCGGTCCAACGGGCGCTCGCGCCGGGCAACTCGCTGGCAAAGTGAGTGGACATGTACAGCCAGCCGTTGGATTCCACAATGTCGCTATGGAGCTTCCCCTGCGGATTCGTCGAGGGATCCTCGCCGCAAACCGTCGTTATGTCGTAGCTCAGCAAAGTGAGCTGCTTGGTCCTGGGGTCGTACTTGAAGAAGGAGGCACCGTCGTGCGCTGAGTGTGTCGAGCTGCCGAAATACACGTTGCCGTCGGAAGCATATCGAATGCCTTCCCACTGGCCGTCGAGAACGCGCTTGTAGTCATTCAGCGCGTAGGACTGAACGAGCTGAGTCTGCGGTGCGGCTGGCGTACAGTACAGGCCAAGCAACGTCGCCGCAACAAAAGCATGACAGAGACGTTTCATGCGAACTCGCCCTCCTGCTGCGCCCGGGGCAATGCCGTGTCACGCACCCTTGTTGCCCTCTGGCGCCATGGGGTAACAGCAAGCGTTCCTTCAGCTTCCCAGCCAGCGCTTCGCTTTGGGAGACGAAACGCTCGCGCAGTTGTGGCTTGGGGGGAGAGGTTCTTGCAGGAATTCAATGTCGACCGTGCACTGCAGCCGCGTATCATCGGCTTTGTGCACTTCCCCTACCCCGCCGGAGTGAATCGGCGAGATGATCCCATAAGCACCGGGACGCATAGGGGCAAACAAAAGCGTGGGTGCCTCCTCCCAGGGGTCTGTCCACTCCAGAATTACCGTTTTGGCGTTCTGGCCTCGCTCAATTATATAGCCGGACATCTCCGTTGACGTGGTTTTTCTCTGGTTCGTCCATCACGAGCGACTGCGCCGGTCCAGGGACGGGCCAACACGGAAGTGCCTCATTCTGAACGGACTTTCCTTTGCCGCAACACGGTCCTCCTTCCGGCGGGCACCGAAGATTCGGGTTGAGAACTTTCGCCGGGCCGCCTACTAAGTAGAGAGATGGCACTCTTCCGGACGCGCTCGGCCGCCGTGTATGGGATCGACGCTCACCTGATCGACGTCGAGGTGGACATGTACGGGTCGGGCAACTCGCGGGACTTCGTCACGGTGGGCATGCCGGACACAGCAGTGCGCGAGAGCCGGGAACGCATCAAGTCAGCCCTGATGAACTCCGGATTCGGGTACCCGAGCAAATCGGTCACCATCAGCCTGGCCCCCGCCAACGTGCG
>CAZLOS010000261.1:0-3970 GCA_964561215.1 uncultured Solibacteraceae bacterium
CTGGAGCGCCTCGGCACCAACGAGGAACGGTGCTGGGTTCTGGATTCCGATCCCACCTACAACCGGATCTGGATCAACGCAACGATCAAGCATCCGGCTGGGGCGTATGTGACGCGCGTTCCGACCTCGTATCACCTGCGCCAGAAGTTCATCGACCTGATCAACACGTGCGGCAGTTCGGTCGCTGGGCGTTACGGGCCCGACCAAACCGCCGTTATCCAGGCGGTCGCCGGCCTAAATCCGGACGAAATCCAGATCGAGTTTCGCACGCAGGCCCCTCCCGCCGCGAACTACGGCAAGCTCGGGAACATCGACGTGCTCCTGGCAACCGGCGGCCATCAGAAGCTGACGTCGCCATTCCCACGCGGGTACAGCGATGGCGACGACATCGAGGGATTCTCGTGGACCACCAGCGCCGCGCGATTCGCCGGCGGCGATTGCAGCAAGAAGTATCACGTCACGCTCGACTTCACAACGTCTCTCCGGGACAAGAACAGCGCGCTGGTGCCGCTGACCGATTGCCGCAAGATGTACACTGTCTTCGCGCCCCGCTTCGAGAACGCCGAGCAGGACCTCGAAGACGGCTGCTTTCTCGCAGCCGGAATCGCCGCCACCGACACCGTCTGGCCAGTGGACGATGCAGGTCGACTCACCGGAGGCAGGTATCTGATCGGCACACCGGGGAGCGAAGAGGTGGTGCGGCTGCTCGCGGTCAATTCTCCGACTCAGATCCGGGTCGAGCGGGCTTTCGAGAATTCGACGGCGGCTGCCTGGCCTGCGGGCACCCGCATGAAAAAGCTCTCGCCCATGTCCGGCTTCCCCGGCAACGTCGAGTGGGGATGCACCATCTCGAACATTCGGATCACGGGGGACGCCAGCCTGAAGGTGGGCGGCGGATCGGAGCGGATCGAAGAGTCGGACGGGCGCTGTAAGTACACGGGCTACTGGGAACCGTACGGCTATGGCGCGGAAGGCTGGCCCTCGCAGTGGTGGAGCATGGGGCACGCCAAGCGCACCGCGCCCGGTAGCGCCCAGGATGTCCGCAAGGTGTCGATCCGGTATTCGTATCCACGCCAGCACGATCTCTACGTCGGCACGTTCCTCAATACCGATTGCGGGAAGGTCAATGTCTCGGTTGATGGCGCCGCCTCGACACATGACCTGTACCTGGCTGAGTATGGCGGGACGACGGCGAATCTGAAAGTGCGCGAAAGGGTGCCGGCGGGAAATCACACTGTAGAGATCACCGCGCAATTCCAGAAGAACACGTCGAGCAGTGGTTACTACTTCTACTTCGATTACCTCTGGCCGCTGGAGCCGCAGGACGTGCCCGACGCACCGAAGCAATACGCCGACGTGTCGCTGGCCATTGACTTCGACACGGACCACGGCTACAAGAAGCCCCCGGCCTGGCACCTGTGGCAACTTCAGAAACTCGGCTTCCACGGGCACGCCGATGTCTATATGGGCGTCTTCTGGAATAACAAGCGCCGTCGCGTGGGAGCCAGCTATCCCTACGCCACGGTCGAGTTCTCCGGGAATCCCGCGCCCGGCGACGTGGTCTGGCTCTCGATCGGCGGCACCACCGTGACCCACGCAATTGGTTACGGCGAGACGCTGCAGCAGGTCGTGAGCCACATACGCGCCACCATCAACGGCATGTTCGCTGGCGTCTGGGCCGACGACAACTACGGGACATCCACCTCGCTCCGCATCCAGTCGAAGGCACCGTCCTGGACCTACACCGGGCTGGCGGTCAGCAATCCGAACTCGGTGAGACTCACTCTGGCCGATCATCTTGGCATCGCGGGCGCCGACGGCGACTGGGAGATGATCGACGCGGTGTCACCGGTCATGACAGAGGGTGCGCGCCGCTGGATTCGCGACCTTGCGGGCCAGTTCCACGTGGCCAGCATCAAAGCGTCCTTCGCGTTCTCGATGGAGTGCTACCGCCCTCCGGCTGCGATGGCAGCGTGCTACTGGGACGGCGCGGCGGTGGAGTTGCCCGTGCCCTCGACGCAGATGCACTTCGGCGGGCGCGTACGAAGCTACTTGAAGCAGATGTACAAGGAGTGCGCTGACGAGATCGAGGCGGCGGGCATGGCGGTGGTCCTCCAGTTCGGCGAGACGCAATGGTGGTATTTCCCGAACGACTCTGGCATGCCTTACTACGACGCCGAGACGAAGCGGGAGTTCGAGGCGGCATACCGTCGACCGATGCACCAGTTTCTTGCGAACACCGATGATCCCGCCGATGACCTGGCGACGGCCGACTTCCTCCGTGACCGGATCTGGGCGTATTGCCACGAGGTGATCGAATACGTTCGCCAGTATCATCCGACCGCTGTATTCGAATGCCTGTGGCCGCTGGACGCGAACCAGGGCAAGCCGAAACCGAATGCCGGCTACCGCGCGCTCAACATGCACGTCAATCTGCCCAACGAGTGGCGCACGTCGTCGTATGGCATTAAGTACTTCAGGGTGGAAGGCTTCGACTACGACATCTGGCAGAAGAACGGCAACCTGATGCGGCAGACGATGGCGTTCCCGTCAACGCTGGGGCGCCCGGTCGGCGAGTGCATGTATCTGGCGGGAATCTACGGCCCGCCGGACCCGCCCATGGCACAAGCCTACGGGATGTGGCTTCCGCTGAAGCTGTATTCGCTCTGCTTCTGGGCTTTCGACCAGTTCTGCCTCAACTCGCGGCCGCTTCCGCTTCAGATTGGCGGGCAGATGCAGGTCACCGGCGCCAGCTACCACAAGCCGCGTGCGGCACGCGCCGTCGAGGCTCCGACCGCTATCGCCGTTGCGCCGGTGGTCAGTGGCGCGCTCAACCAATTCCGCGGCAACGCAAGGAAATGCAATGAGTAGCTATCCGGGATCGCTCGACGGGCCGTCCACCCTCTTCAGTCCGGTGGACGCCTTCTCCACCAAGCCGCTCCAAACGACGGCGACCGCCGCGATCGGCGCGGGCGACTCCACGATCAGTGTTGTAGCCACTGCTGGTGGATTCGCCGAAGCGTACGGCATCCTCTCCATCGACGATGAACTGGCCGTGTACACCGCCAAAACTGGCGCCCAGTTCACCGGATGCCAGCGCGGCGCGTTCGGCACCACTGCCGCAAGTCACGCGAATGGCGTCGCAGTGAAGGCCAACATGGTCGCGGGATTCATCACCGCTGTGCAGTCCGCAGTGCTCGCCATCGAGAACGAATTGGGGACGGCGGCGGCGCGGAACTATGTCCGGAAAGACGGTGCGGTCACCGTCACGGGCATCAAGACTTTCCAGGATGGTGCGGAATTCGGCTCCGGTACGAAGGCGGGCACCGGGTTGGTGCGTCTGCCCAACACCGGCGCGATCAAATGGCGCAAAGCCGACAATTCGGGCGACCTCGGCCTAGCCCTGAATGCCAGCAACCATCTGGCAATGGATGCCGTCATCGACTTCGCGCCGGGCCAGACGTTTGGGGCGTTCTCCTATCCGGACGCGACTACGACCAGTAAGGGTATCGTCCAGGTGGATCCGGTCGGCGGGTTGGCCATCGACAACGGAGTCGTCTCGCTTGGCGTTACGGGCGTCGCCGCCGGCACCTACACCAAGATCACGGTGGACACTCGGGGCCGTGCCACCGCCGGTGGCTCACTGGCCGCAGCAGACCTCCCCCAGCACTCGCACGTCGCCGGTGACATCGTCTCCGGGGCACTGCCCTTCACGATCCAGAAGGCCGGGGCTGCAATCGGCACGCGCCGCGCGCTGAACCTGGTTGAAGGCGCGAACGTCACGCTGGCTGTTGTGGACGACTCGGGAAACGACCGGGTGAACGTCACCGTCGCGGCGAGCGCGCCCACCCACAACCTCCTCTCCGCGATGCACCCCGACACCGTGGCTGCCGCCCCGGTTCTTGGAGACATGGTTGCCGCCAACGGCACGCCGGCGTGGGCACGCCTGGCGGGCAACTCCACAACGACG
>CAZLOS010000262.1:0-3945 GCA_964561215.1 uncultured Solibacteraceae bacterium
AGTACCACTCAGTCATCCGATGACCGGGGAAGGTGAAGCGGCGGGTTGCAGTTTGCCCCCTCCGAGCCAGGAGACCTGCCAAGGAAGCTGCGGCTGATTTCCTGCGGAGCACGGGAACATGCACCTCGACCTTCCTTCATCACGACCGGTCTGCATCTCACACGAGCTTCGCAGTAGTTCTGCCGCCAACCTTACAACCAAACTTTCGAGGAAAAGGAAGCAGAATGATACGACTCATCACACTACTGTTAAGCTGCGTCCTGCTGGCGTCGGCGGCTGATACCGCATCCCTGGCCGGACGAGTTACTGATACACAAGGCGGCGCGATCGCACAGGCGCAGGTACGCCTGCTCCGGCAGGATGGCAGTGTTGCCTTCAGGGCCATTACCAACACAATCGGAGATTACCGCCTTGCAGGTTTGTCTGCCGGCGACTACGTGCTGGCTGTGGAGCGCGACCAGTTTCGTTCGGCCACCCTCAAGATCCGAATCGCCGCCGCGCAATCGGCTAAGCAGGATGTCAGTCTTGAAGTGGCCGGCGTAAACCAGAGCGTCGTTGTGACCGCATCCGGGGCAGCGCAAACTCTCGACGAAGTATCCAAGCCGCTGACCGTGATTTCACAAAACGAAATCGCCAGCCGCGACGAGCAGGCGTTGACCGACCTGCTGACCACCTCTCCGGGACTGACCGTGCTGAACCTGGGCGGGCCCGGCCAGTGGACCTCGATCCAATCTCGAGGCTTACGCTCCGACGCCACGGCGGTCCTGGTCGACGGAATGCGGCTGCGCGACGCGTCGAACTCGCAGGGCGACATCGGTTCGTTTCTCGAAACGATGACGATGAACAATACCGAACACGTCGAGGTGCTGCGCGGCTCCGGTTCTTCGTTGTACGGTACCAACGCGGTCGGCAGCGTCATCAACCTCGTCTCTGCGCAAGGCGGCGCGCCTCTGCATGGCGACCTGCAACTCGAAGGAGGCAGTATGGGCATGTATCACGCCCATGGCTCGCTGGGCGGCGGGGCGTTCAAGGACCGGCTGAAATACACCATCGGCCTGAACCACATCAACGTCATGGAAGGTGTCGACGGTTACAGCCCGTGGCGCAATAATTCCGTACAGGGATTCCTACGCTACGACCTGACGCCGCGCATCAACCTCACCGGACGTCTCTGGGCGACCGACGATTTTCTGATCTACGGCAACAGCCCAACCAGCAGCGGCGTGCCTTCCGCGAACATCCCGGCTACAGGGACCGTCGACGCGATTGCACTGTCGCAGAGCCAGGTGGACGTTTATAGAATGGGGGGCACGCCCAATTTCGGCAACGCCACTTTCATCCCGAACGTCGCCGACTATGATAACCGAAGGGGCTCACACTTCATCACTACCGCCGTCATGCTTCGGCACTCTGCGTCCGAGACCTTCGACTGGCAAGCGAATTACCAGCGTGTCATCACGTCGCGCGTCTACGAAAATGGTCCTGGCGGCGTCGGTTACCAGCCGGAAGCCGACAATTATGGAAAGTACGCCGGCCATATCGATACCGCTGGAGCGCGCGCCACGGCGCGACTGGCACCCTGGCTGAGCCTCACCGGCGGATATGAGTTCGAACACGAGTTTTATCTTGACCACCAGGACAACAACCTGCTGGTCGGTCGCGTGACCGAGTGGACCCGGGCGCATCAGGATTCGCAGGCAGGCTACTTTGCGGCACAGGCGAGCCTGCTGAAACGTCGCTTGCAGATTTCGTTGTCTGGTCGTGCTCAAACCTTCGATGTAGCAACACCCGAATTCCAATACAGCGGCGCGTCAAACCCCTATTGGAACGTAGCTTTCAACGCGCCACACGCGCTGACGGGTGATGTGTCCGTCGCCTACTTCCTCGCGAAATCCAACACGAAGTTCCGGGTTCATGGCGGCAATTCTTATCGCGCTCCGGGACTTTATGAGCGCTTTGGCGCCGGTTTCAACGCTGACTACAGCACTCCGGACAAGGTGATCTTCACGCCATACGGTGACCCGCGTCTGGCGCCCGACCGCTATAACTCGGTGGATGGCGGAATCGATCAATACCTCCTCCGCGACCGTCTGCGCGTCTCGGCCACAGTTTTCTACACGCGGATCGTGCAGGTCACGAACTGGACCTATAGCCTCGCCCAGCCCGACCCGTTCGGACGTCCGTATGGGTACATGAATGGCTCGGGTGGTATCTCGCGCGGCATCGAGACCAGCGTTGAAGCGCGGCCGATGCGGAACCTGACCGTCACGGGTTCCTACACCTATGTCAGAGCCAACACGGACCAGGACACCACCGTCTCCGGCTACTACCAGATGTTCAATCAGCCCCGTCACACAGCGGGCCTGGTCGTGATTCGGCAATGGAACAACCGGTTGTCGACGACGTTCGACCTGTACCACTACTCCGACATGCTTAACTCGTATGTCGATTACGGCCGGGCAATGCTCTTCCCCGGTTTCACGAAGGCAGATCTGGTGACCAGTTTTGCGGCCTGGCAGAAGGAAAAGCAGGCGGCAAGGATCTACGCCAAGATCGATAACCTTTTCAACAAAACCTACTACATCGAAGGGTATCGGCAAGCCGGAACAACCGCCATAGGCGGCATCACGTACTCGTTCTAAGACAGGCGTGTTGACAGCCCGCCGTCCTTCGTGAGATGGCGGGCTGTCTTCGCCCCGGAAGGAAGCTGGCAATGATTGAAATCGATGCGCTGACGAAGCACTACGGCAGCGTTTGCGCTTTGGACCAAGTGGGCTTTACAGTTCCCGCCGGCCAGATCGTCGGGCTCCTCGGCCCCAATGGAGCAGGCAAGACAACGCTGGTGAAGATCGCAACGCTGCTGACCCGCATGGACTCCGGTGAATGCCGGGTCAACGGATTCAATGTAATCCGGGATCAAGATGAGATCCGGAAGATCATCGGAGTTGTCCCCCAGGTCACGAACCTGGACCGCGATCTCACCGCCTGGGAGAACCTCCTGATCTACGGCCAACTGCACAAGGTGGATCGGCTAAAGGAGCGCATCACCACGGCGCTTAAGCACGTGGAGTTGTGGGACCGCCGGGATGCCATTGTAAGCCAGCTTTCAGGCGGCATGCAGCGCAGGCTGCTTTTGGCGCGCGTGCTGCTCTCCGAACCTGCCGTCGTCTTCCTTGACGAGCCGTCGATCGGATTGGACCCGCAGATCCGGCACCAGATCTGGGACCTTGTCCGCACGATGCGCCAGGCCGGCCGTACGGTGCTGATGACCACGCACTACATTGAGGAGGCCGAGGCCTTGTGCGACCGCGTGGGCATCCTGTTGCGCGGACGTCTGATCGCGATGGATACGCCAGATTCGCTGCGCGAGCAGGTGGGTACGCATGTTGTCGAGTGGTTCGATCCCGCCGGCACGCTCGCTCATCGGATCTGCCGATCACGCGAAGATGCGGGCTGTATCGCCGCAGACGCGGGTGCCGGGGCGGTAATCCGCGAGGCACGCCTCGAAGATGTGTTTCTGACTTTGACAAACGGGAAACTGCAATGACGATCAGGGCGGATTGGTATCCGGTGTTTCTGCGCGAGATGCTCCTGTTCCGGCGTAAGCTGCTGCATGTCAGCTACCTCGTCTCGGCCATGGTGACACCAGTCATCTACCTGGTGACGTTTGGCTTCGGACTGGGCGGCAATATTCGGGTGCAGGGCCAGACTTACCTGGCCTTCCTATTGCCTGGCTTGGTGGCGATGACGTCGATGAACAATTCGTATAGTTGGGTTGCAACCAATCTGAACATGAACCGTCTGTACCTGCGCACGTTTCAGATCCTCACTCAGGCGCCCATTCGAGCTAGTTCGATTCTTCTGGGCGAAGTGCTGGCGGCCATGGCCAAGGGACTGTTCGCGTCGGCTTTGATCATCGCAATCGGCTATATTTCCGGCTCTTTC
>CAZLOS010000263.1:0-3884 GCA_964561215.1 uncultured Solibacteraceae bacterium
GCTCTGACTCGTTATTCGTTGCGTTAACGAGCCGCGACAGTCATGGAGCGGTTGCCCGCTATTGCGTTTCTGTGGCCGCGCTGACCATGGGCGTCAACCACTGTCTTTGTAGTGCACCGCCGTGCCCTTTGTCCCGACTTTTAAGTCGGGCTCGCTGCAGCCCTGCCGCACAACTCCAGCCTCCTGGTCTGCTCGTCGAAATCTCCGCCAGGGATAATCGTGAAGTTCCCGGGCCGTGCAACAGTACACCCCATGACTCACTACCTTTGCTGGATCGCCTTGGTGTTCAGGACACTCCGTTCTCCCGGACTCAGGGAGACTTCGACGGCTCTCGAGTGCCACTCGCGCACGAATGCCGGGTCCTGTTCCTGTCCGGACTCCAATTCACTGAACGCTATGACGCGGTACTTGCGTGGCGCCACTCCGCGGAACTCGAAACGCCCGTCTTGATCGATGAACGTGGAAAGAATGGCATCCGGCGATAGGGTGACAGGGAGTGGATTGGGCATCAATACCACCGCACCGTCGCTGACCGGATGATCGTCGGCATCTGTGACTGTTCCGGACACTGCCGCAGCGTCAGCGCCGATTACGATGTTAAGTTCTCCACAACCGGGACGAACCGGCTCCCGCATCGCATCCAAGAACCCACACGTTGCTTTCTTGACGTACGTGCCGGCGGGAACGCGCACGTGCAGCCAGTATTCGTCCGGGAATCGGTTGCCATAAATGAACTCCGCGGGAGCCGTGTCGATCTTGACCCCTTCCATAGCGTTGACGTATTCATAGCGATGGTTAGGCATCAAGTAGACTTCGAACCCGCTTGGCGCGGGCATGCCCTGTTGGAGGCCGGTCACCGAGATTCGTCCGGGCAATTGTGTCGCCGCAGATAACTGGATCGGCGGCAGGCGGAGGTTCCGGTTCGCCACCTGGACATGTACCCGGCCGAATCGGATCGAATGCCCGGCGGAGTTCACGGTGGTTGCCGAGAGAGAGTACGAGCCACGCGGGAGTCCACACACAACGAAGTCCTTGTTCTCTTGCACCGGGCCAGAGGCTATGGTTGCATCCCAAACCGAGGATGCGTCGTTCAGAGCTAACTGAACCACCTCCCCCTCAGCATCTCGAATGGCCCCCGCAACGCAGAACGTCTTCTCCTTCAAGATGGCGAGATCCACGGCTTCCCGTTGCTCACCGGGACCAAGCAGGATTGCCTGGGCCCCGTCCGTCGCGGGGACGCCTGGATAGAACGTCGGGATATTCTCCCATTTCAGTTGCCGATCCTCGAGGTCGGGAATTGAGACGCTGCGGAAACCTGGTGTTGGGGGGAATACTGCGAGATAGTACCTCCCCTCGCGCAACCCGGTAATTCGGAACTCGCCGAGATCGTCGGTCCGCGCTCCTCCGCGGAATGAGAACTCCTCCCTGCCGCGCGCGTATTCCCGAACCCAGGCCATGACCCGCGCCTGCTTCACGGGCTTCTTGTCGACATCAAAAGCCCGTCCGGCGATCACCCCTTCTTTCCGCAATGCGAAGTTCACGTTCTCGACCTTCCGTTCCGCATCTACGCGAATGCGCCGCGGCCGAGCGGCCATGCCATGCCCGTAACCCTCCTTGATTGGGAATACTGCATAGGTTCCAGCCGCCACCCGCTCAAGAAGATAGCGGCCATCGACGCCTGTTTTCACGGTCCGATTTGGGCCGGCGGCGCTGGCCTTGACTTCAACATCCATGAGTGGCAATCCGGTTTCGGCGTCCGTCACAACTCCGGCAATCGCGCCGGCGGATGCTTGCTCCGGAATTGCCGGCCGGGACGCCTGCGCTGCCAAGAGCCATGTCACGCCAAGTAACGGCAGAATTGCTGCCAAGAATGGAGTGCAGGAACGCCTTCTCATTGACGGATCCTCAAATCGGCGGTAGTCTCACTTCCGCCCTTCACCGCGAGGTCGAGTTCCACCCGGCTCGCGTTTGACATTGCCGGGGCAAGTGGATCCAAAACATCCAGTAGATCGGTGACCGGCCCTTCCTTTATCGCGATGAGACGATACTGACCGGGTATTACCCGATCAAAGGCATAGCGGCCGTCTGCGCCGGTACTCGTGCGGAGAAATGCGGCACGCTTGTTGATTTCCGCTTCGAGTGCCGGAACCAAAATCACAATGCCATTGCTCACGGGGGCATCGTCCGCAGTCGACACTATCCCCGTCACCGAACCTTCCTGGGAAGACACAAACACCGCTAGCTCCTCGTCGCCGCGCGTACCTTCTACGACGATGTCTCCGCTTGTGTCCCCGCGTCCCGTCTGGATCACCCTCTCCACAAAACAATCGTTCTTCGGCGTATCGATGGCAACGCGGTAGACGCCGGGATATACCTCGGCGAAAACAAAGCCGCCGCCGTCGATGACTCTGGCCCGCAGGTCGAGCGTCTCTGGGTTCTCTGGTAAAAGCCAGACTGCCGCTCCGGTTTGGCACGTTGCTGCCGGCAATTCCGAAGGGGATGAGGCGGCCAGCAGTTTGCCCGTGACGGTCACTCCCTTGCTTACTATGATCTGGATCCCCTCCACGTTATTGGCAACCTCGAGACGCGACGCTCCACGCCGCGCGCTCGGTGCGGCGGTGTCCGGCTCCCGCACCAACGCATTGGCAGTGAGTTGGTATGCACCTGCTGCAACGCCCACGAACTCGAAGCGCCCATCTTCGTCCGTAAAGACATTACCGGCGTTGAACGGACCGCCCCCGATCGCTGAGATGGAAACGGCGATCCGCTGGCCGCTCCAGTTGCCTGGAACTCCCACGACTTGGCCCTGGATCCGATAAAGCGCCATATTGACCATTCTGATATCAGTGTTCAAATGGGTTTCGCCTGCTCGCATCGTGAAGAATTCCGCCCGTCCCGCATCTGTGACGCCCGGAAACATGACAGGCGCGAAGACCTCTGCCTGGTTCGATGGCGCGCGCACAATGGCGACCGTATACCGTCCGGGCATCAGATCAAATATGCGGTATTCTCCGCGCTCATTGCCACCGACGGCGGAGCCCCATGGCACGAAGCGGACGCCGGCGCGCCCGGCCCTCCGGGCCAACGCGATGGCCTTCACGCCGCGGACAGGCAGGCCTGATGCGTTGAGTACTCTGCCTTGAATGACGGCAGGTCGCGTGAGAACCAGCGTCACAGACTGGCGTCTCCCGCCGGGAATCTCCGCCACGTTCTCCGCGCCGCCGGAACCTGCGTTGATGTAACCCTCCTTTGTCGCCAGTATTGAAAGAGTGCCGCCGGGAACGTTTGGGAACTCAAAGCGGCCTTTTTCGTCAGTGACGGTTTCGGCGACAGTCTCTCCAGTTTTCGGGGTCGACAGGACCACACTGGCGGATGCAATGGGAGCGCCCGAGGTCTCTTCGATTACCGAACCCCGCACAATACGCGGATCGGTGGGTTTCGCGAAGGCCAACTCCGCCGAAAGAGACACCCCCACAAGTGTCGCTATGACCACTCCCAAGAGCGAACAGCAACGCATAATATCTGTCGCCTCCTGAGCTTAATTTCGTGCACAAAGACGCATATGAAATCAGGGGATCCGCGTCCAGTCACCTTGACTCGCTGCCGGCTACCGCTTTCATCCAGATCCTCCTGTATCGCCGGTCACACGCCAACGCCTCTTTCGTCTCAACAAGTTAGCCCGTGACCGCTTTTTACCGCACGCTATACTGAAATTGTAAGGGCAGTCCCCGCTCCGGGGCCTGCCTTTTTTATTTCAAAAGGAGAATTTGCCATGGCATCCGCCGCCCAAATCACGGCCAACCGCCTCAACGCCCAGCATTCCACCGGACCCCGCACCGCCGAGGGCAAGCTCCGCGCCTCCGCCAACGGTCTGAAAACCGGTT
>CAZLOS010000264.1:0-1362 GCA_964561215.1 uncultured Solibacteraceae bacterium
GGATCCGCCGGTCCGCGTGGTCGAGGAAACGCACGATGGCGACTTGCTCCGCCAGAGGCGGCACCGCCACAGGTATTGCACCGAATTCCGGCGTGTAGAGCCGATTGAAGCCACTTCCGATTCCCTTCGACGCTTTGGCAAACTCGTCCACGACGACACGCGTCTTGAAGAGATACTCGAAGAACCTACATTCGAGAGGCCCAATCGCCGCGAACACGCTGTAGTCTGGACTAACTAGCCCCTCTCGTGACGAAACGGCGAGCATTCCAGACCATGCCTGCATCCGGTTCATGACCATGTCGCCAGGCCTGCAGAGCTTATATTTCGACAGGTCTTCGCTGCTTGCCGGTCTGTGCGATGCCTCCATCTGCGGAACGAGACCATGAGCTTTCGTCAACGATAGAAGCAACCCGCTTCCGTCACGGCGTCGCTCGTCCTTCTCGCGGAAAAGAGTCTTGATGCGCCGCACCTCCCAGTGCGGCGGCACTTCCCAATGCGGCTGCACACCGGAGTCCTTCGCCGCCGACAACGGCCTGCGCACCGCGATCATTCCTCACCGTCATCTTCGCTGGCTTGACCCGCTTGCCAACTCCCAGCGACCCGATCCCAGTCCGTGGCACGTTCAATCACATTGCCGTCGTCGTCCTTCCCGACCCACACGCCCCAAAACTCGGGATCGTCGGAACGCGGCTGCTGGCACTTCGGTAAATCGTTCATTCTCACGAGGACGGGCAACTCAGACGCCCAGCCGAGCAGAATCGCGTTCTGGGAAGGCAGGCACGGCAAATCCCGCAGCAGTCCCTTCAGATTGTCCGGAACTAGGCTGCGAACAAGTTCCTGATCACGATCGTTGCTTATCCGATGCAGCAGGAACGTGTTGCACTGAGAGAGCACCGTCGGTGACAGCTCTGATGGCCTCTGCGATGAGAGGACGAGTCCTAATCCGAACTTCCGCCCCTCGCGCGCGATTCGTTCGAACACCTGGCAGCAGACTGCCGCTGCGTCCTGATTCTCCACATCTTCTCTGTATCGTTTGATGAACGTGTGAGCCTCTTCCATCACGAGCACTGTCGGCAGCGCTGCGTTATTAAGCCTGACGTAGCGCTGCAGCGCCTCAAAGACCATGCGCGCGATGACCGCCGTGACAATGTGGACCACTTCCGAGGGAATCAGTGACAGGTCTATAACCGACACGGTACCGTTCTCTGCACCGTCTCCCCCTACGTAGTCCGCAAGCCACCGATCCAGACGAATGTTCTCGCCATCCGCCGAGACTGCCCGCATCTTCGGTTCTGCGAGGAACATCCTTATTCTGGCCACCAGAAAGTCTAGAAACTGGCTGACGTTCTCCTCTCTGGCGAG
>CAZLOS010000264.1:1462-3873 GCA_964561215.1 uncultured Solibacteraceae bacterium
AGATATCTGCGAAGCCTCAGTTGACGCTCTTCTACCGTTGACTCACCTATTCCGTTTCGCCCGGCCTTGATCTCTCGCAACGCACGCCGCAGGAGCGGCCTTTGCGTTTTCGCACTTGCCTGCGCAAATGAGCACCATTCTGCGCTGTTCCAAAACCAGAGTGGCACTTTCAATGCAAGCGGCCCATCGATCGGGCTCACTTTGAACAGACGGGCCGTCATACCCGGGTCGCCGGCGAAAGCACGCGAATATTCGCCGTTCGGGTCGAGGACGATAAATCGCGCGTTCGGTGGGCCATCTAGGCGGCACTGCTGCGCCTGCTCTACGCTCCAGCGAATGAGTCCCGCCACTGAGCAGGACTTGCCGCTGCCGGTGTTCCCAAGGACCGCGAGGTGGCGGCCGAAGAGCCGGTTGGGGTCTACGCGAACCTCGGCGTCACCGGCAAGTGGGCTCGTGCCAATCTTGACGCGCCGCCGCGTGCCGGATTCTACGATCGAGCGAAGCTGAACTGCGGTCGGCAGTCGAACTGGCGCACCGATCGAGGGCAGAGACTCAGCACCTCGCCGAAAGAGATAGCCGGTACCGCGATCGCTTGCCTTGGTCCGGAGCATGCCCAACGGGTTCAGACTCAACCGCCGAAGGGGATAGGGCAGGTCAACGAGACCGAAGTCCTGCATCCCGCGACGCTTCGGGAATGCCGATCGTTCCACCGTCAGCCACTCGACCTGTCCGACAAGAAAGCCTTCGTCAACGGGAATGAGCAGATATCCGTTGACTCGCGGGAACGCCCGCGGCGCGCCCGCATTCAGCGCGACCGACTCCGGCGCTTCGATATCGAGGGCGACCTTGATTTCATCCGGCGAGACGAAGTCGACCGTCCCGATGCGGAGGCTCTCCGCCTGTTCGAAGGGCTGTTGGCTCACTTCCCGGCATCTCCCTCACTTACCGGCTCGGCCCCGCTTCCATCCCTCTCCTTCGGCCCCGTCCCCCAGCGGGCCTTCAAGAGCTCCGCCATCCGGAACGTAGTGCGATCGATGGCTGGTTTCGGCAGATAGTGGTCAACCAACGCCTCCAGGTTTCCCACATGGTCGCCGACAAGAAGGGTTATCTGCGCACTTCGGCCAAGCTGCGCGTATGTGCGCATGATTCGACCGAGCGGATCTCCATGCGCAATCACCACAAGGTGAGTGGATGGGATCGTCAGCATGTCCGCCAGCACGCGATTGATGTGATCATCACCAAAACCGCAGCCGTAGCAGATCACGGTGCTGTTGGGGCGACATATGGCCGCCGCGAAGTCACGGAAGAGTTCGACGTATGGATAGGACGCCGTCTCTCGCTCTTTGGCTGCGTTCGGGTAGATCATCAACTGCAGTGCATCAGCATCATCTACACCTGCGGCGGTAAGGAAAGGAGCGATGTCCACGGCGCCGAAGGGCAGTCCAATACGCCGGATCGCTCCGCCGCAATTCACCCAATCGACCGATCCGTGCAACTTCGCAAAGCGCGCCACCCCTTCGAGGTAGCGCGGCTCGCCACGAATTCCCGGCGGATTGTAGTGCAGGTCAACATCCAATCGCGAAGCACGGAACACGGGAGCCAACGTACCGACAAACCGGTCAAGAAGGCGCAGGCCAGCAGCATCGGCCCCGGCTTCGATATAGCGATCGTAGTTGGTCGTGAAGATCTGCGACCGCTCGCGGGTACCGGACCGGCTGGCGAAACTCATAAGGAAACTGATGAGGTAGTTGAAGGCCCTCTCGCGCTTCTCTTCCGGTGTTTGGGTGAGTTCATTCTCCGCGACCAGAATCTCGTGCGCGAAGCCCACGAGCACCTCTTTGATAGCTACCGCGAGAGCTTCCGCTTCTTTCCACTCCGCACTTTCAGGTGGCCTGCTCGCCGCCAAGACTTCCAAGCCGCAGAGCAGCTCATTTGCCGAGCGAATACGGTCCTCGATATTCCCAGTCTCGCGTCCCGCCGCCGTCGCGGCACGGCTGGCCGCGCTCGAAATCTCTTTGTCGCGGATTCCGAACGGGACACTCTGCATTCCTGACGCAGGCATCCCCGTCGCCATCCAGTGCACGGCATGGGTGAGTCCAGAACCGACGAGCAGCGACAGATGCTCAGACTGAGCAAGCGCCGTCAGCCACGGCTCAATGCGCTCTCGAAGCCGCTCGGGCCCGAACTGATCACCCGAACCTTGCCAAGAGCAATGGCTGTCGTCAGCGAGCGTGAACAGCTCTTGCTGATCGGGCGCGTCGGTCGCGCGGCAGAGTTTCACAGGGGCTGGATCATCCCGAGTCTTGAGAATCTGTTGGCCCTCTTCTTCCAGCGTCATTCCCTGTCTCCTCCGATGATCTCGTCCAGCAGCCCCTCGGTCTCCTTCTTGAGCGCCAAGATGTCCGCGCGGA
>CAZLOS010000265.1:0-3867 GCA_964561215.1 uncultured Solibacteraceae bacterium
CACACAGTCGACGGGATGCGAACAAAAACAACTCAATAGCCGGATGAGAGCGAAACGCCCGGCGCCCGGCTCCCTCTGAAGACACTTGTACCGAATACACTTCCCAGTAGCACGGGACAGACTACCACCGCCAACGCGGGATGCGAGGTTCACAAGCGCAAGTTCCGGCTTCGACTCCGGCTGAGACAACCCAAGTGTATCAGACGCCTCCGTCCCCGTCAAACCACGCTCGCGGCGAGCGCAGGGGCGAGCCATTGCTCGCCCTACTTGATCTCGACTGTAGCCCCGGCGTCCGTGAACTTCTTCTTGATCGTCTCGGCTTCGTCCTTGGACACGCCTTCCTTGATGGGCTTGGGAGCGCCGTCCACCAGATCCTTCGCCTCTTTGAGGCCCAGGCTGGTTACTTCGCGCACCGCCTTGATAACATTGATCTTGTTCGAACCGACCGCAGCCAGAACTACGGTGAACTCGGTCTTCTCTTCCGCTGCCGGAGCCGCGGCCGCGCCGGCCGCCGGAGCCGCCACGGCCACACTGGCCGCCGCCGACACACCCAGCTTCTCCTCCAGCATCTTCACCAGCTGCGACGCCTCAAGCAGCGTCAAACCCTGAATCTGTTCCGCAATCGCGTTGATGTCCGCCATTTCTCTAAACTCCTACTCGCTCAAATCCCTTCTTGTGTTCACCGAACGTCTGATTAGTTTGAAAACTTGTTTTCCTTGACCCCCTGGTCGACGACCACCGCCAGGTTACGCCCCACTGCGCTGATAGCTGTTACCAACCGCTGCGCCGGAGCTTGGATCAGGAACAATACCTTGGCCAGCAACTCCTCGCGAGATGGCATCGCGGCGATGTCCTGGATAGCCTTGACATCGACCACGCGGCCTTCCACCATGCCAGCCTTGAACGCAAAACTCGTATTCGCCTTCGCGTACGTCGTGAGCGCCTTGGCCAACGCCACCGGGTCGCCACTGGTGTAAGCCATCGAGGTCATGCCGCGCAGGCCTTTCACCAATTCCGAGGCGGGCGTACCCTCGCCGGCCTTCTCCGCCAGGTTGTTCTTCACCACCCGGTAGTTCGCGCCTGCCGCTCTAATCGCCTTGCGCAATTCGAAGTCCTGCGCGACCGTCAACTTCTCATAGCCGGTCATGAAGACGTGCGGGTTCTTGCCCAACACATCGCGCAGCACATCGAAGTCCTTCTTTTTGTCGGCTTTCTTCTTCATGGTTTACTCCACCGGGCCTTAGGCGAGCTTGGTGTTGTACGCGGTCACGTCCAGCGCAATGCCCGGGCCCATCGTCGAGCAGATCGTGGCGCTCCGCACATACTTCCCCTTCGCCACCGCCGGCTTGGCTCTCAGAATCGCCTGGATCATCGACTGCGCGTTTTCAAGCAGCTTGTCGGCGGCGAAGCTCACCTTGCCGACAGGCACGTGAATCACGCCGGTCTTGTCCACGCGGAATTCCACCTTGCCGGCTTTCACTTCCTTGACCGCGCGCGCCACGTCCACCGTCACCGTGCCGGTCTTGGGGTTCGGCATCAAACCGCGGGGGCCGAGCACCTTACCCAGCCGCCCCACCAGCCGCATCATGTCCGGCGTGGCGACAACGGCGTCGTAATCGATCCAATTCTCCTGCTGGATCTTGTGCACAATCTCCTCGCCGCCCACGAAGTCGGCTCCGGCGTCCTGGGCTTCCTTCTGCTTTTCACCCGATGCGATCACCAGAACCTTTTTGGATTTGCCCAGACCGTTGGGCAGCACCACGGTGCCGCGGACCATCTGGTCGGCGTGCTTGGGATCAACGCCCAGGCGCATGTGAAGCTCGACCGTCTCATCGAACTTCGCGTATTTCACTTTCTGCAGCAACGGCACCGCTTCTTCGACCGCGTAACCCTTGCGCTCGATCTGTGCCGCGGCAGTACTGTATTTTCGTCCCGATTTCTGAGCCATGTGTTTACTGGTCCAAACGGCTTCGGCCTTTACCGGCCTCTGCCTCCCACGCAATGCGAGGTTAAATTGTCAGGAATACAACATTCTAGCAGAGCGCGACGGGTAATGTCCAACCCGCCCCGCCGCCGCTATATGACATCCACTCCCATGCTGACCGCAGTACCCTTCACGCACTCGACTGCGGCTTCCAGCGTAAAGCAATTCAGATCCGGCATCTTGATCTTGGCGATTTCTTCCACCTGCTTCATCGAGATCTTGCCGACCTTGGTCTTGTTCGGCTCGGCCGAGCCCTTGGCCAGGTTCACCGCCCGCTTGATCAACACCGGCACCGGCGGCGTCTTGGTGATGAACGTGAAGCTGCGGTCCGAGTAAATCGTGATCACAACGGGGATGATCAGACCTTCCTGGTCCTTGGCGGAGGTCTTGGCGTTGAACGCCTTGCAGAACTCCATAATGTTGACGCCCTGCGGTCCGAGCGCCGTGCCCACCGGAGGCGCCGGCGTGGCCTTGCCGGCCGGAATCTGAAGTTTTACTTGTCCAACTACCTTCTTCGCCATAAATACCCTTCATCCACCGCGCTTCACTTATGCCCTGCCGCGCGGCGCTAAACTTTCTCCACTTGCAGGAAATCCAACTCTACCGGCGTAGGCCGCCCGAAAATCGTCACCAGCACGCGCAACGTGTTTCGCTCCGCGTTCACTTCGTCCACCTTGCCGGAGAAATTCGTGAACGGCCCGTCGATGATGCGGACGGTCTCGTTCTTCTCGAAGGTGAGCTTCGGCCGCGGGCGGTCCGCACTAGTGGCCTGCCGGTTCAGGATCTGATCCACTTCCTGCGCGCTCAGGGGAACCGGCGCTGTACCGCCACCCACGAATCCCGTCACCCGCGGTGTGTCCTTAACCGCGTGCCACAGATCGTCGCTCATCTCCATCTCGACAAGGACGTAGCCGGGATAGAGCATCCGCTTGCTGGTGACCTTCTTGCCGCCTCGCAGCTCCACCACTTCTTCGGTGGGAATCAGGACTTGCCCGATCTTGTCGGAGTATCCGAAAGCCTGGGCCCTGGTCCGTAGCGAGTCAGCCACCTTTTGTTCGAACCCCGAATAGGTATGAATGATGTACCAGTTCTTCGGGGGGCCCTGTTGCCCGGTCGTCTCCGGAGCAACCGGTGCCGCCGTTGCGACTTCGCCGAGATCCTGAACTTCGGGCGTCCCGCCGCCCTCCTCTTCGGGGAGCGTCGACCCGTTCTCGTTCAGGATGTTCTCATCCGCCATCGGGCACCACCTAGCTTGTTTTCCCGAACATCTGGAAAACGCGGTCGATCATGCGGCCGCATACCGTGTCAACCACGGCGAAGTAAGCCGCAAATAGGAACACCGACAGAATCACGACGCCGGTGGTGGCCCGCACCTGCTTCCAGTTCGGCCACGTCACCCGCCGCATCTCGGTCTGCAAATCGCCGATGTAGTCTTTCACGCGCACCGGCCATCTTTTCAGCTTTTCGCCGATACTTTGCTCATCCATAGCGTCTGGTTCGCCTTTGCTCCCGGATTGGCCAGCGGGGCATGAAGCCTGGCAGGGGCGGAGGGATTCGAACCCCCACTCGCGGTTTTGGAGACCGCTGGTCTGCCGTTAAACCTACGCCCCTACTCGAAACCGATCATCGCGCCCGAAACCACCGCCGCTCCCTATCCCTAAGTCTACTTCACTTCACGGTGCGTTACTTGCTTGCGGCAAAACGGGCAGTACTTCTTAAGTTCCAACCGCTCCGTCGTGGTCTTCTTATTCTTAGTCGATGTATAATTCTTCCGCTTGCATTCGGTGCACTGCAGCGTAATGTTCTCGCGCGGCATCCGTAACTCCTTACCCCAGGATCTCGGTCACGGTGCCGGCGCCCACCGTGCGGCCACCTTCGCGGAT
>CAZLOS010000266.1:0-3728 GCA_964561215.1 uncultured Solibacteraceae bacterium
CGTCGAGCACGGCGGTGAGCGGGCGGCCGGCTTCCAGCCATGCCCACAGTTCGAAGAACTTGAACCAGGGCGTCTCGATGCGGTCGATGTCCGGCTTTTCGATGCGGCTCAACATGGCGGTCCACTTGTCGCGCGGAGCGGCCTGGCTCAGAATGGCCAACTGGTTTGTCTGCCGGGTGATATGCTTCGACGGACCCTCCCGCGTCCAGCAATCCACATAGGCCTGCTCGCGCTCGTTCCAGAACCGGCGCTGGCAGGCGGCTCGCACTCGCTTCGCAAGGGTGTTGAAGTGCCCTGCCTCGGAAACGTTCCCAGCGAGGTCAGCCAGACGGGCCGCCGCTTCCAAGCCTTGGACATACCAAAGATTCAGCGCGGCGATTTCGTCGCGGAAGTCGAAGCGACCCCAGTCGATGAAAATCCACCAGTCGCGGCGGTCCGCCTGGCCGATGAGGCCGTCTTCGGCGAGGAAGGATTCAAACCACCGGAGTGCGCGCCACGCGTGCGGGGCGAGTTCCACGGCAAGCTTACGGTCACCCGTGTACCAATAGTATTCCCAGATGCCGATGGTCCACTGCATCAGCATCTCGACGATGTTGTGACGGGTGCCGCTGGGGGAAAGCGTTTTGAACCAGCCGCTTGCGTCCTGCAACCTCGCGAAGTGCCTGAGGCCTTTGGCGATCAGCAGATGGTCGCCGAATAAGTAGTAGTTCCAGAGGGCGGTAGTGCGTATGTCGCCGGCGTACTGGCCGCGCTCACGCACCGGACCGTCCTCGTAGTGGTCGTGCATGTTGAGTTCGCACGACAGGCGCGCCACCTGCCAGATCTTGTTGAGCAGCGGATCGGAGCACTCGAAACGTCCGCGGTACTCGACCGGATAGGCGATGCGGGTGATGCCCACGTGACGGACTTTCAGCGGACTCCGAAGCCCCTGGGCGTCGAGAAGCAAATAGCGGAACGCGCGACGGTCGTAGCTCTGCCAGCGGCGGGCGCCCCGGCCCAGGATGATGCGGTCGGCCTGTAAGACGGAGCGGAGCATGTCGATCCGGTCGCCGGGCTTCAGGAATTCGCTATAGCCCACGTCGAGCATTCCGCCATCCATGGACTCGATTTCGAGGAAGGGGTAGCCGACCACCTCTTCGGGGAACTCGATCAAGACCCGGGCCGAAGTTCCGGGCGGGGGCGGCGCAATGGTGGCAACGTTCGGATCGTCGCGCAGCAGGTTCGCGGCATCCGCAATCAGCCCGGCGGGCGCGCCGGATTCGACTTCGAGCGCGATGCGCGTGGCTACGTTGGGGTATGGGTTAGGCATCGTCTCGGCCTGCCGGACCATCCAGTCGTCCGGCAGACGGCCGAGTTTCCCGTGGACGACACGTTGGGGTGACACCAGGCGGCGCCGCTCGGGCGGCACTTCGCGCGGCAACATGACGGTGAACGGAGGGGCGGGAGGCGCGCCGAACTCGCTGGCCCAGCGCCAGCGCATGGGCGGGTTCTGGTCGGTGGGGGAGGGCTCGTGCGGATTGGTCTGCCAGTCCAGCACCTCCTTGCGCAGATCGCAGACTTCTTGAAAGCCATTGGCCCAAATGGTTTGCAACGCATAGCGCGAATACCAGCGCGGGAGGGCGGCGCGCCAGGTGTTGTCGGTCGCGACGACGGTTTCGTGGCCGACGGAATCGAAGAGGTGGGCTTCCAGGAGGAAGCCGCCGGGGCCGGCACCATAGAAATGCGTGCCGATACCGAAGTTGTAAGCGAGCGCCGCGATGACGTTCTCGCCGGCGCGGAACAGCTTGGCCAGCTCGTAATAATCGTAGAACTTGAAGGGCGGTTCGTTGGGCTCAGGTCCGCAGCCGGCCTCGGCTCCGTTGATCCAGAGCTTGTAGACGCTGTTGGCGGTCACCCAGACATCCGCCGCGCGCGGCGCCGCTTCGAGGTTGATGACTTTGCGAAGGCAGACGTAGATGTTGGTGGTTTCGCGGTTGTAGTCGTCCCAAATCCAGCGTGCACGCCAGTGGTCGAGCGTCTTGGAAATCCACGCCGCGTTGGACAGCCGAGTGGGCTCAGTGGATGGGGCGGCTGCTTCGGCGGTCAACGGGACGGCCGCAGCCGTCGAAAGCGAGTTGCGCAGGAAGCCTCGCCGGGAAGGACGTTGCATGGTGGCCTCGGTCGGTACCACGGACATCATACCCGACTTCGTGCTCGACTACTTGATCGGTTTCACTACGGCCACGACCACTCGAACGGGGCCCATCAGGCCCGATTCGCGCAGCGGCCAATCCGCTTTGAACTTGTTCACGTTGGTGTGCGTGAAGCGCTTTTCGGGCGGCAGGCCCGCGTCGCCGATCAGGCGGTTGGGCCAGAGGTTGGTCACGGCGATCTCCAGAGAGTTTTCGCCGGGACGCGCGGCGTGGCCGATCTCGACCCGCCAGGGTTCTTTCCAGATCACGCCTAGCGAGCGCCCGTTCAACTTTACTTCCGCCAGATTTCTGACGCGGCCGAGATCGAGTTCCAGGTGCCGGCCCATCAGGTTTCGGTCCAGTTGAAACCGCGTCCGGTAAACGGCGGTGCCGGAGAAGTACCGGATGCCCGGTTCAGCGCGTTCGGTCCACGAGATCAGTTTGGGGAAGGCCGCGGATTCCGGGGCGCCCCAGCCTTTGGGAAAGGCGACGGTCCAGGGGCCGGTGATTTCCACGGGCACAGGAACATTTGGGACGCTGATGCGCACCACGCCGCCACCAGCGCGGCTCAGTTCATAACGGCCGGCCTTCCACACCAGGCATTCAAGTGCGTTCCGACCCGCGCGCGGTTCGACTTCGGGCGGCGCGGCTAACAGATGATCCGGTCGCGGAGCACCGCGAAACACCACGAACACGGAGCCGTATGGAGGCAGGCGCAGTGGCAGCGTGGTCGCTTCGGGCTGCGATTCGAAAACTACCTGTTCGCGGCGCTGCCCTGTGGCGGGATCCCATAGTTCCGGCTTCTTCGCGGCGACACGGAACGTGGCGCGTATCTCTTCCTGGCGGTCGCACTGATTCGAAACGAAGTAGACGTCGGCGGAACCGATGCGGCGGTGAATGAAGTCGATTTCCGGGTTCGTACCCGCGCCGGTGAAAGTGCAATCGGGCGTTACGTGGCCGGCGAGCAAGAGTTCGCGCAGCGGCTTGCCCCACACCACGCGGCCCTTGCCGTAGCGATGCACACCTTCGGCCGCACCCCACATAGCGGCGGCCAGTTCCCGCACGGCGCGGTCGTTCGCTTCGTAGTTGCGCAAGCCCACCGACTTTGTGGGCGGCGGTCCCACCAGGGTGGCACCGTCCCGCACCAACTCCGCCATCTTGCGCAGCACTTCGACGCTGATCGGGCCCTGGCGCGGCAGCGCGAGCACGCGGTAGCGCATACCGTCGGGAAGCGTGATGAATCCATCTTTCACGGCCAGGCGCGTCAAGATCACTTCGGCGTTGGCGACGTCGTAGTCGTAGCCGAAGCCCAGGTCGGGATAGACCTTTTTGCGTTCGACGTAATTGGGGATCTGCTCTCCATTGAAGAACAGCACGTCGGCGACGAACTGGCCCTCGGTGAGCAGGTACTGGCAGCGGGCAAGGTAGTCGGTCCAAGCCCGCGCCTGGCCCCACCAGGTGACGTTGGGATTGAAGTGCGTGCCCGCCAGGTACTCATAGCCGGGCTTGCCGGCGGCGCCGGGAGAGTGCGTGAAAGTGTGCAGGACTAACCGATTC
>CAZLOS010000267.1:0-3718 GCA_964561215.1 uncultured Solibacteraceae bacterium
CCTCGCTGGCGAGCGGCCTCTTGCTCGGGCTCGCCCAGCAGTTGCGGGGTGCGCACTTTATGAGTCATACCCTTTGGACGGCGCTCGTAGCCTGGTGCATCGCCTTTGCGGTGGACACCGCATGGCAGCATTGGAAGCGCGAGTGACGACGGCGTTCTCCTTCTGTTGCGTGCCCATTCCCGCCGGACGCGTAGGACACGAAGCCAAAAGAACGCCGCCTTACCCTGTTCGAACTGCCGGGCAGGATACATTCAGAGGAATCGACCCGGCCACCTGGTCATTTCTCTTCGGTTAGATGCGTTTGCAAGGAGTGTCCTCATGGGATTTTTTGATCAACTGCGTGGAATGATGGGCGGCCATCACGGCGGCGGCCACGGCGGTGGCCACGGCGGCGGGCACCATGGCGGCTACGGCAACTACGGCGGTCCCCCGCCGGGCGGAATGCCGCCCGGCAATTACGGCGCCCAGCCTGCGCCGCCCGGGGCAGCATGCGCAAAGTGCGGCACGTTCGTGACGGCAGGCACGCGCTTTTGCCCGCAGTGCGGGGTTGCCCAGACGGCGACAAAGTGCGCCGCGTGCAGCGCCGATGTGCCGCCCGCCGCGAAGTTTTGCCCCGGGTGCGGTAAGCCCGCCGCGTCCTAAAGGGCCAGCCACTGCTGCACGGTGTCCTTCGCGGACGGTGCTGCGCTGAGTGTCTGGTGGGTAACCACGCGGCCGCGCGCGTTACCCTGTCGAAGTCGCAGCAGCGGGAGTGCAACAAGTCACATTGCCATGACACCGCAGTGGGCTGAGGAGATGGTATGACGGACACGTTCTTCGCGATCCCATGGCGCCAGATGCTGCTCCCCGAGTTGTCGTGGGCAGAGAAGCTGGTGCGCCCGCTTTTGGTTTACCTCGTGCTGTTGCTGATTTTCCGGCTTGCCAACAAGCGCGAGATGGCCAGCGCAACCGTTTTCGATTTCCTGATTGTCCTGATGATTTCCAACGTCGTGCAAAACGCGATGATAGGCAGCGACAACTCGGTGCTGGGCGCGGCCGCTGGAGCCGCGGTTCTCGTTATTCTCAGCTCGCTGTTGAATCGCGCTACCTCGCGAAATGTGAAAGTGCGCGCACTTCTCGAGGGCGCTCCGGTGCTGCTGGTGCAGGAGGGCAAGGTCGAAAAAGAGATGATGAGAAAATTCGATGTTTCAGACAACGAGCTATTGGCCGCGATTCGCAAGCAGGGGATCATTCGCCTATGCGACGTGGCGTTCGCAATTTTGGAGTTGGACGGCAGCATCAGCGTGATCAAAACGGATGACGACATGCGGCCGCATGATTGCCTTCCTTTTGAAATCGCGGGCAAGGAAAGCTACGCTGCCGAGGACGCACCGAAGGTGCGAAACAAGAATGCAGCATGAACACAGCGAACACGACCGCGCCAAGGACGAAAAGCAGCCATCGTGATGCGACACTTCAACGCCTGACGCTTTCCTTCCTTTCCTGTCGGGACTGGCTCGCGTGCGCTCGGCCTCGTTTTACGGGCTTGGCCTGTAGCGCTGCTCCCATTCGGCCCAGGCGGCCCTGGCTTCGGCCTTGCAGGCGTCCCTGGCGTTGTGCTTCACGGCGTCAGGGCACATCTCGTCCACCTTGGCGGCCGCTTTGACCTTTCCAAGCGAACCGGGGCAGAAGACGATCTTCCCTCAGTCATGAGCGCCCCCAAGGGCCATCGCAGGCGTACGTCCGCTCCCCTCCAACTCCCACTCGGCGGACCATTCCTGCCCACGCCGGTTCATGACGGCGTAGTTTCGCTCGGCTGCATAGATCTGCATTTGCCCGGGCAAAGGTTTTAAGCGGACCGGCTGCCCACGCAAGGGGTTCTCGCCCAACGCCGCGAGATAGCCGAGAACACGGGCGTAGGACGCTGGCGGCGGTGGATGCGCAATTCCAGACGCCACAAGCTGATGCAGGATCGTTCCGTCGGTGAACCGCATCTCGCCCCGCGTGGCGAGATGTATTTCGCCCGAGAGGACGGTGACCGGGTTTTGGCCCTCGGTAGCGTGACGTTGCAGCGTCTCCAGCATTCGCTGCCACTCCGCACGGTGCGACCGGCTCTGCCATTGATCGAGCATGTCGTCCTCGTATTTCTGGACGCCGGGGAGCACGTCCAGCAATTTCTCGATCCAGCTGAACCGCGGGCCGAGGACCGGCACGCTTGACATGACCAGAATCCGGTCGTCTCGATTGGTTTGCGCGAGCGCCCGCTCAAATGCGGTCCAGCCCGCAGGGCCCATCACCCGCGTCGGCCGGCGCTCGGAGCGAAGATCGGGCGCTATCACGGAGAACCGCGGGAAGCGGACGACCTGGGTCAGACTTTGGCGTTGGCTCTCATCCCCTCCGACCGGGGGCGTTTCATCGGTCGCGCCGAGCTGGAACAGCATGAACATGCGCCGCGCGACATCAAAGAGGCCGCGACCGACCTGGCCATCGAGGAGTTTTTCCGGAAGACTGCCCCAGCCATCGAAGATGTCATGGTCGTCCCACATCATGAGCGAAGGCACTCGGGCATTCAAATGGGCGATTTCCGGCTGAGCGTAGAGCGTCAGGTAGCGGTGGAAATAGTGACTCTCCGCCGCCATGCGCATATCTGCGCTGAACACGTGGTCTGTCTTTTCCTTCCTCGCGTTCGCCGCCCATCGAGCGAGGACGAAATGCGACTGAAAGACTTCGTCGGCATAAAGCTGATCGCCACCGCGCAGAAGGAGGGCGAACGGCGTACGCGCGTGCTCGGCCGCCAGACGGCGCCACATCGCGTTGCGTTCGTTCGACGGTTGACCCGCCTCGGACTCCTGGCCATTGCAAGAGACGTAGGCGATCCGCACATCTCCTGAAAGGTCTGCAGCCACCGGAAAAATGACATCGCCCAAACGGTAGGCGGCGTTCTCGCGCGAAGGGAGCCGGAAGTCGTATCGCCAGACCGTCTTGCCGAACTGCGAATACAGCCGCGCAGGCATGGCCTCCTGACCATCGGCGGGAACCAGGAGGGGCGGATCGAGGTTGTCCGGGGTGACGACGATGGCGGAAAGCCGACATTGATTTTCATCGGCGCCCCGCGCGAACAGGAGTGGGCCGACGGTTTCTGACAGGGTTGTCATGTCAGGTCACCGTGTGTTGGAGGCCGAAGGGTGCACCGGCGCGCTGCCAAAGCACCATCGGCGGTCGCATCGTGCACCGATGTCGGCGGCCTTCATGGGGTGGTCAGCTTCCCGACTTCCAGGCCCGGGTGCCGCACACGGCCCGGGCCCGGCTCGGCGAGATCGAACGTGGTTATGCCGTTTTCCGTTGCCCGCTGCAGCCATTCAGGATGCGCGATGGTGTTGCGCATGTCACGAGCGCCCGCTTCCCAGTGCTCCTTCACCATCGCCCGGGAAAACTCATAGTCCTTCGAATCAAGTTCGTACGGCTTGTCCCGGTAGATCAGATGAACGATGTCCACAGGCTGGTGAGTCAGGTGCTCCCGCAGCGTGGCGACTGCAGGATCGGAGCGCAACCGCGCAGGCAGCTTCTTGATGAGGTCCGCCACCGCCTGCTGCAGGTTGACGCTGGAAGCCAGTGCGTTCGTGTTTACGCGGGTGCGGCTGGAATAACCGATGTCGTTTTGCCGCTCGATCACCTCCGAGATGGTGGTTGGCATGGGACCGCGGGCCCCACACAAATCCACGTGGACCACGACCAGCCG
>CAZLOS010000268.1:0-3699 GCA_964561215.1 uncultured Solibacteraceae bacterium
CCCGCTACTTCTACAAGCCGCAGCCGCTCCGCTCGCTGGAAGAAATCCGCGCGGAGATCCTGGCGTTGAGGAAAGAGACGGAGGGGCTGCTAGAGAGCGTCCTGGGGGACTCGCCCAATGACTGACCCTTCGTGGTCTTTCCCCGGTTCGCGTTGGTGGAAGTTCGACTTCCACGCGCACACACCGATTTCAACAGATTCATGTTGGGCAAGGGGCGCGGCACAATTGGCGGCCGCGGATTGGCTGCGCCAGTTCATGACGGCCGGCATTGACTGTGTTGCAGTTACCGACCACAACAGCGGCGCTTGGATTGACCAGCTTAAAGCGGCCTACTCCGAGATGAGAGCAGAGGCCACTCAGCGTCAGGGGTGTGAAGGGTTCCGCGAGCTGACCCTCTTTCCCGGCGTGGAGATTTCGACGCAAGGTGGCGTTCATGTTCTCGCGGTGTTCGACCCCGCGGCGGGGACCAGCGAAATTGACACATTGCTGGGCCGCGTTGGCTATGCGGGGACGAAGGGTGCCTGCGACGCCGAGACGTCCGAGAGCCTTCAACGGGTAATCGCTGCTGTTTTGGAATTGCACGCTATCCCCATTCTTGCTCATGCCGACTGTGACAAAGGGCTCCTGCGCGTCAATCCGGGGACGCGCGAATGTGTGTTGAGCGCGGCCATGGTCAAGCAAGCGCTTGATGTAGAAGGCCTGCTGGCCGTGGAGTGGTGCGATCTGTCCAAGCCCTGGCCTGAGGCTGCCCAGAAGGCAGCGGGACGCGTCGCTCGTGTACTGGGGAGCGACTGCCACGGCTTCGAAGGCGCGGGCGCCCCCGGCAGCAGGTATACATGGGTGAAAATGGCCGATCCCACACTTGAGGGCCTTCGGCTTGCGTTGCTGGACGGCAATGAGGTTTCGCTTTGGCGCAGCGACGAGCGGTCCTTCGATCCTTACCGGGTACCTACCGACATAGTCAGCGCAATCGAGATTGAGAAAGCGCGCTACATAGGGAACGGTCAATCTGCGCGGCTGACACTCTCTCCCTTCTTCAATGCGATAGTCGGCGGACGCGGCACCGGGAAATCAACCATTGTTCATGCCCTTCGATTGGGCGCGCGGCGCGAGCAGGAACTAGTGAACCTGCCAGAGAAGAGCGAGCCGCGCGAGCATTTCACATCCTTCCGCACGGTAGCAAAAGGACGTGATGACAACGGGGCGCTCCGCCCGGACACGAAGATCCGCGTGGAATGGCTGCATGGCGGTGACCGTCTGCGGATGTGTATGTCGCCTGATAGTGGAGTGGTCGTAGAGGAATGGAACGGGCAAGAGTGGAGACTCTCGGAGAACACTAGCACAAGCCCTAAGCGGTTCCCGATCCGCATCTACTCGCAGGGACAGATCGCGGCGTTGGCTGGCAGTGGGCGGCAAAGCCTCTTGAATATCATCGATGAGGCTGCAGAGGTGGAACCTCTCACCCAACGGTGCGAGGAAGCGCGCCGGACGTTTCTGGCGCAGCGCGCTCGTCTGCGTGAGCTAGATGCCAAGCTGGAGGTGCTTCCGGAGGTGGAGCGCCAACTGCTGGAAACCTGCAGAAGGCTTGCCGATCTTGAGAGTGCCGACCATGCGAGTGTGCGACACGCATTCGCCCTTGCGCAGCATCAGCAACGCGATGTCGACGGAACACTAGCGCAGCTGCGCAAAGCGGCGACAGATCTACGTGACACGAGCGAGCGTCTTGTGCTCGAGGACTGGTCTAGCGAGAACTTCACCGAAGCCGACGGCGAGGTGGTGAGCTGGCGTGCCGATGCGGAACACGTGATGCAGGAAGCTAGGCAGCGAATGAGCGACGACGCGGAGAGACTCGCACGGATGGCGGCCGAGTTGGCGCAGGATAGCCGACTGCAGGCGTGGAACGCCCGCGCTGCAGCCGCGGTCGAAGCACATAAGGAGCTACAAGCGCGCCTCGCCGAGCAGGGCGCAAGCGATCCGCAAGCATTTGCGCGGCTGTCACTGCAGAGACAGGATCTGACCGAACGACGCAAGATCCTGCTGCAGATGAAATCTGAGAAGCTGAAACTGATGCAGCAGCTTGTCGAACAAGAGAAGGCAATTCTGGACCAGAGGCAGAAGATCACGAAAGCTCGACAGGACTTCGTAGCGGCGACTCTCGACAGCAACCAGTACGTGCGCATGGCTGTTGAACCTTTCGGATTTGATCCGCAACGCATTGAGCGGGAGTGCCGCGAGCTGATTGAGGCGACCGACGAGCGGTTCGCCGAGGACATTCTGAAGATAGACGACGGGGAGGCCTGCGGCGGGATTGCCTTAGAACTAGCCTGCGCCAAAGAGGCTGACAAACTGACCGCGCTTGTCACCGTGAGGAACAAGCTAGTCAATAGAGACGCATCTTTGGGCGGACATCTCCGAAATTATCTTGAGCGCAAGGAACAGCGTCCCGAGTTTGTAGACCGAATCCTCACGTGGTTCCCGGACGACGATCTGCACATCGAGTACCGTCGCGACGACCGCTGGCACGCCATTAGCGAAGGCTCACAAGGACAGCGATCTGCAGCTCTGTTGGCGTTCCTATTGTCGTTTGGGGAAGAGCCGCTCGTGCTTGACCAGCCTGAGGATGACCTCGATAACTACCTCATCTACGACCTGATCGTGGGCCAGATTCGCGAGAACAAGCGTCGACGGCAACTGATCATTGTGACCCATAACCCCAATGTGGTCGTTAATGGTGATGCTGAACTTGTGCATGTCATGGCATTCGGTCGCGGACAGTGTCTTGTGAGGCAATGCGGCTGCTTGCAGGACGGGAGGTTGCGGAACGAAGTCTGCCATGTGATGGAAGGCGGCCAAGAAGCTTTTGCGCGGCGTTGGAAGCGACTGGGCCGAGAAGTGTAAGCATGCCTCGGAATCCAATGCCATACCGTGCTTACGAGGATCGCGGCGTGCCGCGGGCGCGGTTGAAACCGGAGCAATGGGAAGTGTTTCCGTTGAAACGCTGGGTTTGTCTGAACAGGGAAGTTCTCCCTGAGACTACAGCGTGGGACCACGAGTTCCGCTACATAGACATTGGGTCAGTCGGAACTGGTGCGCTGAGAAGAGAACCTGAGCCCATGCGCTTCGGTGCTGCGCCGTCGAGAGCACGTCGTGTCGTCCGCAATGGTGACACGATTGTGTCGACCGTTCGCACCTATTTGACGGCAGTCTATTTCGTCGAGCGGCAGGCCGATGATCTGATCTGCTCCACTGGTTGTGCCGTGCTTACGCCGCGAGCGGGTACGGATCCGAAGTTCGTGAGCTATGTATGTCAAAGCAGGATGTTCACAGATCGCATTACGGCGGAGTCGGTCGGGATCGCGTACCCAGCGATTGGGGAGACTCGGCTTGGTTCTCTCCATGTGGCTGTCCCCCCACTCGCTGAGCAGACGGCCATTGTCCGCTTCCTCGACAATGCGGAACGGGGGATCCGGCGGTGTGTCCGCGCGAAGCGAAAGCTCGTCAAGCTGCTTGAGGAGCAGAAGCAGGCAATCATCCAACGGGTCGTCACCCGCGGCCTTGACGCCAACGTCCGCCTCAAGCCCTCCGGCGTGGAATGGCTGGGGGATGTGCCGGAGCACTGGGAGGTCAGGCGGCTGAAGACGCTATGCTGGATGAAGAGTGGGGAGAGTATTGCGGCGACATCAATTGAAGCTACGGGCA
>CAZLOS010000269.1:0-3689 GCA_964561215.1 uncultured Solibacteraceae bacterium
ATTGGAAAGGACGCCTCAGGGGGCTATAAACAACTCACGGGGCTCATAAACGATCACAGCATCGTCGCGGATGTGGGCGTCATCGGAGGCGGTCTCACTGCAACGTTCAACCAAGGCGCACTGGCGGGGGTTGGGTCGGTCCGCTCTTGGAGCCAGCAAGACAGTGTTTTCGCTCCGCCCGCCGGAAGCAATCATGTAAACGTACTCGTCACGCAAGGCGATCTTCCTGGAGGCACGCAGGTCTGGTGCTGTAACGGCAAAGGTGTCTATCAAGGCGTTCAGCCAGATTTTGTCACGATGTGGCACGAGCTCGTTGGGGAGACTCTGAAATACCGTGCGGGTAACCAGAACTTGCTCCACAACCCGGGTTTGGACAGCCGGACGGTCATCAAGATTGAAAACGAAATCAGGGCCGTCCAGGGAATGAATCCGAGAACGGGCGCTGACCATGGGGATACAGTTATCACGGTCAACGGTAAGGTGCAGTGATGAGAGCTACCACTGCACTCGTGTTCCTGGTTGCGCGGTTCGCCGTGGCGCAGGTTTCCGTGACCGGCCCCGAAGGTGACTGCGGCTTTTCGAAGCTTCTACCGACCGAGATCGCCCATTACGTCGAAAGGGGCGCGGTGACCAAGGTGACACCTCAATACCCTCCCGCAGCCAAAGCCGACGGCACTACCGGCACAGTGCGGGTACGCGTGCTGATCAACGGCCAAGGGCTGGTTCATAGGACGTGCCCAGAGTACGTCAAAGACCAGCCCAGGCCGGATCGAAGCCTGGTGATTGCGGCTGAAGCCGCTGCGCTTCAGTGGACATTCGACCCGAATTTCGGGTTTGGAGGCCAGGGGACTCCCCGTTTCAAGTACGCACGAGGTGTCCTGGTGTTCAATTTCGTCTTGGATGATCCGAAGCGGGACGTCCCGAAGCGTGATTGACGGGTGGCTATGGGTATGATCAGGTTCCAGACTGGTGCAGTAACCGGCCTCGATTACTTCGGGGCTAGGTACTTCAGCGGTGCGCAAGGGAGGTTTACCAGCCCGGATGAATGGCAGGGCGGGATCGTAGACCCATTCACTGGCCATGACATCGAGCAGCCGGGACCGTTGCCGTACGCCGACATCACCGACCCACAGACGCTCAATAAATACGCCTACGTCCGGAATAATCCGTTACGGTACGTCGATCCTGATGGCCATGCTTTCGGACTGGACGATCTGGTCGGTGCTGCCGTTGGCGCGACGGTCGGAATGGCCGCCGAAGTTGTCAAAGACGTTGTGACAGGCGAGAAGATTACTGCAGGACGTCTGGCTGGGGCTGCCGTGGGAGGCGCAATCATGGCGGAGGGCATCGTCAATATGCCGGAAACGCTTGGAGGTTCGGTTGTAGCCGCCGCAGCGCTAAAAGGTGCAGCTCAGGGGCTTATTTCCAATGGAACTCAGCAAATAGTAGACATGGCGAGCGGCGCGCAACAGGGGTTCAGTGTGAAAAGCTCGGCCGTTAGTACCGGAGTTGGGGCGGTCACTGGCGGTCTGGCAAGCCAGATGCCCAAGGTAAGCATTCCCGGGATATCTTCCGGCCGTAACAACATGCAAGCGGTCGCTAAGGGGGTAGCTACCAAAATCGAGAATGGGACTGCGTCTTCGATGTCGTTGAAAACAGCAGTCAAGGGAGCCGTAGGAGGCCAAGTCGCCAACGCCGGAAAAACGTTTACGAAGACTTATGTCAAGGCGGTTACCACCACCGCGTGTAAGGAAACTGGAGCATGCAAGTGACGTCGCATGGACAGCTAACTCCACTTCGGCGGACAATTCAACCATACGTCAGCCTGATCGTCATCTGCGCCGGATTTGCTGCTCTGTGTATTTTCGGTTTCATCAAGACTTCTGAATCACTCCTCTTGTGGTTGCCCATTGTGCCGTTAGTTCTGTACGGAGTGTTTGTGGTGTGTTTCGGACTGAAGTACAAGGTGCTCTGGAACCAGGAGAGCGTGATCATGCGCGCGAGTGGGGGCCCAGAGCGGCGCATACGTTTTGACGAGATTACGCTCGTCAGAAACGAAATCGCGTCAGCCAGCGACGTCTTAGCCCAATCGAGACCTTTTAGGCGAATAGCCATCTACGGAGACACGCGCGACCCCCAGGCCAGGGTGGATATTTCACTACGTCACTTTGCTCTGGACGAAATTAACCAACTGCTGAACGCGATAGGCTCTTGCCGGCCGGATCTCGACATTCCTACGATTATGGGGGACAAACCGGCAAGTGGTCCGGCGGTTCGGCCGACCGGGGCAGAGTGACGTGAGCCCCTGGCGAAGCGTGGTAGGCAGCACCGTCCCACCTTTGGCTTTGTCGCTTCCGGTTGGCGGCGCAGTCGCGCCGCTCACCGCCCGCGGTGCCAGCCTGACGCGTTGGCAGCGTCTTGCCACTGCCCCCGCTGCTGCAACTCACTCGAATATCGGCGCGAGCTTGGCCAGCACCTCATCCATGATCGCGTCGGGCACGCTTTCCAGTTTTTTGCCGCCGCGTGCGGCAATATCGAGGGCGCGGGGTTGATCGCAGCGGACAACGCCGGTGGTTTGGGTTCCGGCGCCCACCAGCGGCACGGCGAAGCCGGCTGTCCGCGCGAAACTCCCGCCGCTGGTAATGGGAAGAACCACTGGCACTTTGGTGACGCGGTTGAAGGCGTCCGGCGAGACGATCAGGACGGGGCGGCGACCCTTTTGCTCGTGCCCTTCAGTGGGATCGAGCCCAACCAGCCAAATGTCACCGCGCTTCATCAGATGAGTTCACCGCCTACCCGCTTGCCACGGAGCCACTCGCGGTCTTCTTTACTGCGGGCCGACTTGGGATCGCATTGAGCGAGGAGTTCATCCAGTGTGTAGCGCGGCCGCTGGTGCGGTTTGACGACCAGTTGGCCGCTTTCAACCGCGATGCCGACCTTCACTCCCGGCCGCAGGCGCAGGAGGTCGAGCAGTGCGGGCGGAACGGCCAGCATGATCGAGCCGCCGACCTTGCGCAGATTCGTGGTGTGCATTGCAGTTGTTCTCCAGTTATATTTTAGTATAACCGATTGGGGACTATGGACCATCCCGGTCAAGGGACCCTTCCGGCGCTGTGGGCGGCGGGTGGACGGACGGCACGCTGGGGCCACCGTCAGCTACCAGAAACAGGTTGATAGGTTGATACGGCGGGGAGGCGGTCGCCAGGCTCGACAACCGCCTCTTGGAATGCAAATCAGCCTCCGGACTGGCGGGGGTGCTGGGCCAGGTAGGCGGTGTAGAGTTGCGGGTTTTCCATCAGCGCCTGGACGTATGCCTGGGCGAAGGGGATGTGACGGGCGGCGGCGAGTTGTTTGGCCATGGCGTTCAACTGCTGCTCGGCGTTGCCGCTGGGCACGGTCCGCGCGGCGGCGGGCCGCAGGGACTGCATGCCGGGCGGGGTCCGGTCCAGGTGCGGGTTCTGGCGCTGGGCTTCCAGCATCGCTTCGTAGCGGCCCGGGTAGCGGCCGGTGGCCATCAGTTCATCGGTGTAATCGCAGAGCGTGTCCCAATCGGTTTGCATCATCGGTTTCCTCCATTCGTTCGTTGGTCGATATCTTCGTAGCCGTTCTGGCGCAGCCAGTCGGAGTAGGCAATGCCGGGGAACTCGGTGACAGACAGGAAGTATCTCACCAGCATTGAGACCAAGCTC
>CAZLOS010000270.1:0-3660 GCA_964561215.1 uncultured Solibacteraceae bacterium
GCATGACCAGTTCGTCAACCGCTTCGGCCCCGCCGATGGCGTCGAGGACGGTCTGACCGAGGAGATGGTCGCCGCCTTCAGCCCCCTCGCCTCACGCCCCGAACCCGCCCTCATCCATCGTTATGAGACCCGGCTCCACAACGTCTACCAACGCGCCCTCTTCAACTGCCTCCTCCTGCGCACCTCCGCCGTGCCGGAAGAACCCAACGGTGCTCTTCCAAGCCTGCGGGACAGTGATAGAGAAGGTACTTGTGCCCGTGAGTTCTCCTGCCGGTTCGGGATCCTTGCTCCCGTCCGGGATGAGTCTGCCCCCGCTCTTCAACACTTGCGCCGGACAGCCATTAATCAGAAGATATAGGATGATAATTTCGCCATTGTTTAAGTCTGACCTGAACTGAAGGAGCAAGGCCTCATGAAAATGTCAATGAAGAAGTCGCAGGAGTCGGCACATGACATCCTGCGGCAGACAGAGCACCCGCTGGATGTATTCTTCCGGCCCAAGAACGTGGCCGTCATCGGCGCAACGGAACACCCGGGCAGCGTCGGGCGCACCACACTCTGGAACCTGATCAGCACGCCGTTCGGCGGCACCGTGTTTCCGGTCAATCCGAAGCGCCCCAGCATCCTCGGCATCAAAGCCTATCCGAGCGTGAAAGACGTTCCGGCCGAAGTAGACCTCGCCGTGATCGCCACGCCGCCCGCCACCATCCCCGGCTTGATCCGCCAGTGCGGCGAAGTGGGTGTGCGCGGAGCCGTCGTGATCTCGGCCGGCTTCAAGGAGATTGGCGCGGAAGGAGCGGCCCTTGAGCGGCAGTTGCTGGTTGCGGCCCGCGAGTGCGGCGTTCGGGTGATCGGTCCTAACTGCCTGGGCGTGATGGCCCCGCTCTCCGGTTTGAACGCGACTTTCGCCCGCGGCATCGCCCGGCCTGGTAACGTCGGCTTCATCAGCCAGAGCGGCGCGCTGTGCACGGCCGTCTTGGACTGGAGCTTCAAGGAAATGGTCGGCTTCAGTGCCTTCATGAGCATCGGCTCCATGGTCGACGTGGGATGGGGCGACCTGATCGACTACCTGGGCAACGATCCCCGCACCCGCAGCATTCTGATCTACATGGAATCGGTCGGCGACGCCCGTAGCTTCCTCTCCGCCGCGCGCGAAGTAGCCCTGTCCAAGCCGATTATCGTCATCAAGGCCGGACGCACCGCGGCCGGCGGCAAAGCGGCGGCCTCTCACACGGGCTCGCTCACCGGCAGCTACGACGTTCTGGAAGCTGCCTTCCGCCGCAGCGGCGTTCTGCAAGTCAACAACATCAGCGACCTGTTCAACATGGCCGAAGTGCTCGGCAAGCAGCCTCGTCCGAAGGGTCCGCGCCTCACCATCGTTACCAACGCCGGCGGTCCGGGCGTGCTGGCTACCGATGCACTCATCAGCGCCGGCGGCGAGCTGACCGCATTCAACGATGAGACCGTCGGGAAGCTCAACGAGTTCCTGCCGTCCACCTGGAGCCACGGCAACCCGGTGGACGTCATCGGTGACGCCACCGCGGAGCGCTACATCAAGACGCTCGAAGTAGTGGCTGGCGATCCTCAGGCTGACGGTATGCTGGTCTGCCTCACCCCGCAGGCTATGACCGAGTCCACCAAGATCGCCGACCAGTTGAAGAATTACGCCAAGCTCGGCGACAAACCTGTGCTGGCAAGCTGGATGGGCGGTCCTGAAGTCGCCGCGGGCGAGGCGATCCTCAACGCCGCTGGCATTCCTACCTTCGCCTATCCCGACACTGCCGCCCGCATGTTCTACAACATGTGGCGATACAACTACAACCTGAAGGCTCTCTACGAGACGCCGGTCTTCCCGCAAGCCGAAGAGGAAGGCGCCGCCGACACCGCCAAGGTCGAGAAGATCATCTCCGATGCGCGCGCGGCCGGCCGCACCATCCTTACCGAGTTCGAGTCCAAGGAAGTCCTGGCTTCCTACGGCATCCCGACGGTGCCGACCGTCATCGCCCGCAGCGAAGACGAAGCCGCCAAGGCCGCCGAAGGCATGGGCTACCCGGTCGTCCTGAAGCTGTTCTCGGAAACCATCACGCACAAGACCGATGTCGGCGGCGTGGTGTTGAACCTGCGCGACGCCGGCGCCGTCCGCAAAGCTTACAAGCAGATTCAGACTTCGGTAACCGAAAAGGTCGGTGCGCAGCATTTCCTGGGCGTCACCGTGCAGGCGATGATCAAGCTGGAAGGCTACGAGATCATCCTCGGCTCCAGCATCGATCCCCAGTTCGGTCCCGTGCTGCTGTTCGGCATGGGCGGACAGCTCGTCGAGGTCTTCAAGGACCGCGCCCTCGGCCTGCCGCCGCTTACCACCACGCTGGCCCGCCGCATGATGGAGAGGACCAAGATCTACACCGCGCTCAAGGGCGTCCGCGGCCGCAAGCCGGTGGATCTGGCCAAGCTCGAACAGATCATGGTTCGCTTCAGCCAGTTGGTCAGCGAGCAGCGCTGGATCAAGGAAATCGACATCAACCCGATGCTGGCCGGTCCGGACAACCTGATCGCTCTCGACGCCCGTGTTGTGGTGTTCGACAAGGACACCGCCGAATCCAATCTGCCCAAGCTCGCCATCCAGTCCTATCCGCGCAAGTACGTCCAGGCGTGGAAGGCCAGGAACGGTGAGACGCTGCATCTGCGGCCCATCCGTCCCGAAGACGAGCCGATGCTGGTGGACTTCCACCAATCTCTCTCCGAAAGGACCGTTTACCTGCGCTACCTCCAGGCGCTGAGCCTGGACCGCCGCGTGGCTCACGAACGCCTCACCCGTATCTGCTTCATCGATTACGACCGAGAGATGGCGCTGGTGGCCGAACACACCGACCCTGATACGAAGAAGAAGGAGATCCTGGGTGTCGGCCGCTTGCAAAAGTTGCCCGGCACCGATGAGGGAGAGTTCTCCATCATCGTCACCGACAAGTGGCAAGGTAAGGGGCTGGGCACCGAGTTGCTCGGCCGCATCCTCGGCGTGGCTCGCGAGGAGAAACTGAAGCAGGTCACCGCTTTCGTCCACGTGGACAACCCGGTGATGCAGCACATCTGCCAGAAGCTCGGCTTCAAGCTCGAGCGCAGCTCCGACGACAACATCGTCAAGGCTGTGATTAACCTGTAACTCAACTGCGTTCGCGGGGGGGCCGGTTTACGGACCGGCCCCCTTTCTTTTTGGATGGCCGGAGCTAGTCCAGGACGCGGAACAGGTTGCTGTAATCGTCGGTCCAGACGCGCAACCCCCGCGGGATGGCCGGCCGCGAACCCACGGCATGGAAGGTGGGCTGCTCGAAGAACCCCTTGCTCATGCTGACCAGCACCCACGTGGTGGCGTAGCAGCCCGTGTCTTCGTCCTCCTCGGTCTCCAGCATCACGGCGTCCTTGCCCAGGCTCTGCGCGGCCAGTTGCACGACGGGAACCAGGTTCAGATAGCGGTTCGAAACATGCACGCAGAGTACACCACTCGGCTTGATGTGACGAACGTAAAGCGCGAACGCCTCCCGCGTGAGCAGGTGCACCGGGATCGAGTCGCTGGAGAAAGCATCCACTGCCAGCAGGTCGTACTGTTGGTTGGGCTCTCGCTCGAGCGATAGCCGCGCGTCGCCCAGGATGACCTCGACGGGGGCC
>CAZLOS010000271.1:0-3649 GCA_964561215.1 uncultured Solibacteraceae bacterium
CGTAATCTATGAGTTCCGAGGGTCGCTTACTTTCAACGGAGTTCCGGGCAATCTCCTTCAAGACCGGTCGCATGCCACAAGAACCCCATCTCCAAGACAACACGCTGAATGAAATTGATGCCCTGCTCGCCGACAATGTCACTCTGCGAGACCTTCTTCATAACAGGCCAAAAATGTTTCGGAGGACGTTACCGCCTCCCAGTATACGCGCCGAACCTACGCAACGTCCTGATTGCACAGCCAAAAGCGGAAAGGCGCGGCGCACTCACACGAAGCGCGCGTGGCCTGCGGAATCCTGTGACTACGCTGAGACTACAAGAAGATGGGTGTTGCGCGGTGTTGTGCGAAACTCGTTGATTCTACGTGGGCGCGGTGAACGCCATTCGTCGCAGAAGTCCTTATTTTTCCCTGGAGCGTTTTCCCAAGCCGAACGCCAACGACGCCAACCGGATGCGGACTGACTGGTGGTCAGTCAACGAGTGTGCACGCCTCGAAACCGTCCCCTCTTTTGCTCGGAGTAGCGTGTGCTCACGGTATGCCGGCAAGGATGATGCCGCGGCAAGTGATCTGGGCACATCGGTGGGACGGTTTGCAGTTCGCCTGCTTCCGTGCCAGCGGCGTGGTGACCGAATCTTCCAAAGAGCACCGACGTCTCGTGTGAATCTATAGACGCAGGTGGTGGTCTTTGGAAGACTTCGCGCTCGCCTGCTTAATCCTCATCCTCGGTCTTCTGTATGGGTTCAAGACTGCGTATCGCCTGCGTGACGCGCCTGGTTTCCACCAGCAACATCACGAAATCCTCCTTGGTAATCTCGCGCGAGTGCATTGTGGCGTGCCGGAGGGGATAGAGTCGCTGGAATGAGACCGTGACGTCGTCCTTGTTGATGAATACTGTTGAGAACAACTCTTCCCAATTGTCGGAGCGAGTGATGATCTGAATGTAGTCGGTAAAATCCGCGTACTCGATCAGGTCAAGTCGCTGCTGACCTTGGGCAATGGCGTTCTCGCGTTTCACTTTCCACGATGTGAGTACTGTGCCTGGGACGCGCTGCTTGCACCACTTTGCCCCATAGTGTCTTGAAAGCGCCGAGACCAGGAACGCGCGAACGCGGCGTTCGAAGCCGGTTATGGCATCGAACGCCTCGACCATGCGGACTCGGACGGCCCCCTCGGCGCTATCGGTTTGCCCGAGGGGCGTGTCTTCCGCTTCGCTCAGGACTGGGGTAAATACGCCGGAATCCCAGACCGAAGTGACGTGAAGCGATTCGGTGAACGCTGGTTCCGGCAATGCCACGAGCGATAGGTCGAAACCTGCTTGTCGATAGAAGTTCGAACGAGCCTGCCAATCCGCGTAGACTGCTTCCGGAAGGCTGATGCAGCGCCAGTCGCCCAGCATTTCCCTGACTACAGCAGAACTCTCTTGGCCGTACGCGGGCAATTCCAGCGCTGTCCCGAGTGTCTTGAGCTTGGCAAGATTCTCCACGAGCGAGCTTGCCCCAGAAGGCTCAAACCACGCGGTGTGCATCCCACGGATTACGTTCAGGAGCCGGTCTTCCGTGAGGAGTGTTTTTCGCACCCAATCCGACTCGGTGACGCGTCTAATCACCGCCCCCAAGCTGTTCAGTTCGTCGACCTGCGGTGGGCGGAAGGCGCGGACTGTTTGTTCCAGATCCATCATGCGACGCATTGCTTCCTGCTGCGGAAACGACGTCGATGCGACTCCGTGCAGACGCAAGCCGTCCAAAAAGCCGATCCTCTCCCGCAATTCATCGAGGTGTCCGCCGAAAAGCCGGTTCCGCTCTTGCCAACGCTTCGCTGCCTCCTCGACAGGTGACACTTGCACCTGAAACTCGGCCAGACGCCGCGCCTGCTCCAACGCTCCCGACTCAAGTCCGTGTGTCGCGTCCCGGAGAAGCCTACTCATTCGATTCTGCTCTTCGTGTAACCGCAGAAATTCGCGCATTGTCTTCTCATCCATAGAACCCCCGAACCGTCTCATTGTACCCGGCACCGGATAGGCCAGATGCTTGCACAAATTGGGGATGTGTCCGGCTTTGGCACCGACGCAAAGCTTCCATACGATCCACGCTGTCATATCCACTGGCCAGCGGCCCTCGTACTCGTAGATAGGGAACTCGATGAATACCACAGAACCAGCCATTGACCAGTTGGATCTAGTCGGCGCCGAAGTCCCGATGAAGGTTCGCGCCGCGGCCGTCTTTCTTGGCGTCAGCCCGCAAACGGTGTATCTTTGGGTAGAGCGAAAGCAGATTCCCCATCTCCGCGTAATGGGCCGCAACATCCGGTTTCTGAGATCGGAGTTGGTGCCGTTCCGCGCGCAGTTCAAACAAGAGGTGGGGAATGGCGAGACCAAGTAAACATGACGGTGTTGTTTACCGACGTGGCGACAGCAACATTTGGTGGATGCGCTACCGGGATGCTTCCGGGAGCCGTCACCTGGAATCAACTGGCACTGAAGACTGGGACGAGGCGCAACGCTGTTTGCGCGAGCGTCTCCAGGCCCGCGACAATCGCACGCTGGAGGTCGTGCGGAGGGGCGAGCAGCTTAGTTTTCAAGACTGGGCGGCCGTTTTCATGGAGAACTACTCCAAACCGCCAATCCGCGCGGCGAAGACGCATGAGGCGAATGAGCGCGCGATGAAGCATCTTCAAACAGCGTTCGGTTCGTGGCGATTGGTGGATGTGACCGCCGACGCCATTGAACAGTACCTCAGAACTCGGCTCAAACAGCGCGCCCACGTTAAGACGCGTACTGGATATCGAGAACTGGGGCCACTGAAGGCGACAACGGTCCACCAAGAATTCCGTGTACTCCGACGGACGCTGAACGTGGCCGTGAGAAAGAAGTTGCTACCAGCAAATCCTTGTGCAGGTGTTGAGTTTCCGGTAAAGGTCCGCGGGCTGTTCCGGCCGCACTACGTGGCATGGTCAGAGCAGCAGATGATAGAGTTTCATGCCCCGGAGTACTTGCGAAATGTGGTGCGAATCATCACCGAAACGGGGCTACGCGTGTACAAGGAACTCACATCGATGAAGAAGGACCAGGTGGACTTGCAGAACGCGGTGGTCTGGATTCCCGATTCGAAGACGCCGAATGGCGTAGCTGAGGTTCCGCTCACGCCGCTCGCGGTGCAGGCGTTTCAGGACCAGCTTCGGATTGCGGGGCCGGGCGTCTATCTGTTTCCAAGTGAGAAGAACGCAACAGGGCACCAGCGGACACTCAAGACCGCTTGGCACAAGACCCTGAAGCGTGCCAAGATTCCGTATTTTCGGATTTATGACCTACGTTCGACATACGCTACGCGCCTCAGTGCGGGTGGCGTGGCAGATGAATGGGTCACGCAGTTGCTCCGGCAGGGCGATGCCAAGGTCTTCAAGAAGTACTCGCAAATGAAGCTGCAGATGAAGCGAGAGGCCCTGGAGAAGATCAATCGGCAGGCCAACGAGGCCAGGGGTTTTGATACGGTGAACGTGCAGTGAACGGGGTTTTGATACAGTTTTGATACGTTTTTGGGTTGAGAACGGGAACTAGGATGGATGTTGAGCCAAGAAGTGGTTTAAAATCAAGAGAGCTTCAAATGTCGGGGCGTAGCGCAGCCTGGTAGCGCACCTGCCTTGGGCGCAGGGG
>CAZLOS010000272.1:0-3645 GCA_964561215.1 uncultured Solibacteraceae bacterium
GCAGGCGGTGCAGCGAGAACTGCAATTCCGACATGATGTCGAGCAGATCCTGCCCATCTTGATCGACGTGCTCCCACCGGCTCTTCCGCACGGTCTTGATCGCGTCCAGTTCCTCGCGGGCCTTGGTCGCGGCTGCCTCCGCCGCGTCCTTGGCTTCTTTCGCTCGATCGAGTTCGCGCTGCTTACGGCCAAGTTCTTCATCCGCTCGGCGCTTTTCGGCGATCACGTTTTGAACCGCTGCCACAACCTGGGGACGCGTTTTGTCCGAGATCGGGATCTTCTCACCGCCGTCGAGAACGATGTACCCGCTGTCGGTGTTGACAAGTTCAAGGTCGTATTTGCTTACCCGCACCATCTGCTTGATCGCAAACTTGTCAGGACCGAGCGTTTCCATTTCATGGATTTTCTGGTTTATCGTGCGCCTTGGCACACCGATGTACTCGCGGCAGAATGATTCGAAATTGTCAAATCCACCAGCTTCGAACAGGCGCTCGTCACGGATGCGCGCCAGAGCTTCGACGTGCTTCGCCTCGAGCTGCTGACTTAGCTCCCGCAGCATTATGGCGCATCCAGATAGCGCTCCCAGCTTCAACAGCGCGGACTTCTCCAGTTCCTTTCCGACCTTCTCAAATCCGTCGTCGCCATCCTTTTGCTGGGCAATTTGCCCAGACCTTACTGGTGCAAGTTCCTTTGTTTTCAATGAATCCTCCAATTTACTGGGCAATCTTTGCCCAGACTCACGCGTTCCAGTCGATCGCAAACTGCCTCACAACCGGCCCCAGGTAGTACCTTCTCCGCTCGCCTCGCTCCAGCCAGCCGATCTCCGCCAACGCCTGGATGTACCGCCAGGCGCGCACGCGATCCCATCCCGGAGCCGTCGCCACCATCGACGTCGTAATGAAGCCGGATCTCCTGGTGGTGTCTATGATCCAGAGACCGTCCCTCAGCGCCTTCAATGCGTCGCTTGCGGCCACTATTCGACCTCCCAGAACTTGTCGTACGACGATGCGAATCCTCCGTCCAGGAACTTCACCGCCCATGCGATACGCATACTCAGAACTCCATCTCCTGCTGCTGCCAGTCGCGGACCGCGCGGTCCATCGCGGCGACATCGCAGGCGTGCTTGTGAATGGCGTCGAGCAGCTCGGTGACCTGGTCGGCCGGCGCCACATCGACGAACTTGCAGAACTGTGCGAGGAGGTCTGAAAAATTCCGCTGGATTTCGTTAATGACTTTGGGGTCTTTAACCTTCAGCTTCCGCACGCGAGGCTGGCTCACCGTGACGAAACCGCACCGCGCGTTCAGATGCCGCAGGAGGCGATGATCTCCGGTCGCCTGCATGAGCGGGATGAGACGCTTCAACGGCAGATCGGCGCCGGATTCTCCCTCCAGGCCGTAGCGGTAAAGCAGAGACGCCGAGCAACCGAGTTCGTCCGCGAGCTGCTCAACGGATTTCTTCGACCCGCGGATAGTCATCAGGATCTGAGTTTTTAAGTCCGTCATCTCACCACCTGAAAAACAAACCGGGAGATATTCATGGACGCGCTTGCCGCGGCCGGCTGAAAATTGAAAGCGCAGGGGGTGAACATCACGCGGCCTTCCTTTTTGGCCAGGTGTCCGGTCGGTACTCGATCAATTCGGAGGGGAAGCCGAGTTCCAGAATCAACCGTTGGCGAATGTGTTTTGCCGGCCGCTTGCTATGGAGTACCTGGAAAACGTAGCTGGTCGAGATGCCCAGTCGCCTGGAGATTTTGGGAATGGAAAGTGCGTGCCTGATCATGAACACGCGAATCTCGGTGTGATAATCTTGCTGCATGTCTGTTGACAGAATAATCTGTCTACAGAACTTCTGTCAACAGAGTTTTTTGTTTGTGATGACGCTCGGCCAGACAATTCGCCACATCAGAAAGCGGATGACGCTGAACCAAAAGGACTTTGCGACTCGCCTGGGCGTGGCTTCCAATACAATAAGCCAGTACGAGACGGACACAGTTGTTCCGAGTTCATCTGTGATTCTTCAGATGCTGCGGTTGGCCGATGGAGAAGAGCGGAACCCCCTGCTCAAAGTCCTTGCTGGTCTGGAGACTGAACCGCTCGCCGACGACAAAGGTGCGTTGTTCGACCATATCAGGGAAGTGCAGAGGCAGATGGACGGAATGGCCGACAAACTTAGGCTCCGAACTCCGGAGGACGAGGCCGAAGTCCTGCGCCTGAGATTCGCGGAAGCCGCTTCGCAAGTGCTGAAATCCGGCGTCCTAAGCAGGCCTGTTGTCGGCCTCCTGAACCTATGGCTCCAGTACCAGCGTCACCCGGGCGCTGAGATGATCTTTGGGCGAGCTGAGGCTTTCATCGAGGTAGAGATTAAAACAAGCCGGCCTCCATCCGTTCCGGAGGTGAAATCAGAAAAGGTCAGCTACACCGTCATGATCCGCTGCCCACAAACCAAGAAGCCGGTGAACACGAACTGGACTATCGACCGGGCCTCCTGGAGGGCTCTCCATCTTGAACGGCAGCGAGTGTTCTGTCCCCACTGCCTTGGGTACCACGATTGGACGAAAGCCGATGCTTACCTTCGGAAAGCCAGCTAGCCAGGCTGCATTCGATTTCGGCTATGAGTCTCCGGTGAACATCCCGAACTGGCCACCCCAATATGCGGAGGCTGAACACTTTAGGATCCACCGTAATGTAAATGGCCTCGTGCACGGGCCTGTTTGCCCATATACTGGAGCGCTCACCGATGAAAGGAAGAGCTCGCATCAAATGGTGCAGGTCGGCAAGCGTTTCTGCGGTGAAGCTCACATAACTCTCTGCAAGGGGTTCATGCCCAGCGCAAGATGAGACCGTTCGTATCCCTGGAAATAGGTTCATGAATTCGACCAGGCCGCGCACCAACGCGTCGATTCTCGTATAGTCAGTATGGTTTGCCGATTCAACAACTTGTCTCATTTGGAGGAACGGAATGAAACTACTTGGATTGATATGTATTCCAATTTCGCTTTGCTGTGGACAGCAGGTATCGGTCGGAGGGGCGGAGCAGATTGTGCCGGGGTTCCTTGTTGCCGAGCGGCTGGAATTTGAAGGCCGTCTCATCGAGCGCGGATTCAACCGCAGCCAGGTCCTGGCAGTGCTTGGGAAGGAAGCGAGGACCTTCCAGAAGCCCAAGAAATATACGACGGAGAAGCTGCTGTCCGAGAACGAACTGGTCGCCAGTCTGGCCCCTATGTTTCCGCGGATGATCGAATTAGCTGATGGCATGGCTAGAAGGTGCGGAGAGTGCTGGGTCGAGGGCCTCAGCTTGAAGTTTGGAAAAGCGGATGAGGTTCGGGTGATGCTCATGGGCTCCGATAAAGACAATGTCGCCGTGCAATACGTGGTCTTCGATCATGGCCGGGCGCTGATGACTAACTACCGAAGGCAGTTTCTGAAGGATGGGTTCGAACGTGCCCGGTATTATGTTACGGAGGGTGGAACATGGCGCGTCGCGGAACGCAACGCCATTATCAAGATCGAACGCTTGCCGGTGGGAGGTCAGACAGATTCGCCAGATCGTTAGGGTAACCGTAAGCTCGGAGCGCCGCGGCATGTTTTTGGGGAATTCTGGCATCGTAGTGGGCGAGCGTCGCAGGCCTGCTGCTGGGTGAGACA
>CAZLOS010000273.1:0-3622 GCA_964561215.1 uncultured Solibacteraceae bacterium
CCGATGCGCCAGGCCTGGAAGTAGTTGTCGATCGAACTTCCGTCCAGGTCCTCGTTGTTTACCTTGTGCACCTTGGCCTGGTGCTCGTAATCGTTGACTCGAAGCTCGCGAGACTCGAAACCGGCCGGGGAATCGACGTACTTGATCGTGACTCGGTTGGTCGATGGCTGGCGATCGGAGAGCGGATATTCGAGGTTCCCGACAATGTTCGCGTCGGTGAAGTCCTGCGCAACCAGGTGGATGATCTCTCCGGCCTCATGCGCGAATTCCGTGCGCACCGTAAGCCGGAGTTGGGAATCGGTCGGGCGATCGAGGACCTGGCGCACCTCGGCATGCGCTGTCAGAGCGCCTAGCAGGATCAAGTCGCCGGCGTTGAACCGAACCGCTTCTCCGGAGCGCGTCGAGACCACGTCGCTATTCGCGGCGGTCGCTGCATTGACGGCCGAATTCGCCACCGGCCGCTCGCACCGGATCTGCAGCTTGCCTGCCTTGCTCTTCGTGATGTAGCCGCGGAAGGAAGGCAACAGCTTCTTGTAGAGGATGTCAACCGCCTTCTCTGCCTTGGCCACGGCCACGTTCATCGTGAAGCGCTTCACGTTGACCGGCACAACCGTCGTGTTGGTGTCGTCGTCCACGCCGGCTTCATACGTGCTGTACGGGCCGTCGACCTCCGGATTGGTGCCATCGACGCCCGTGCTTTGGTAGCGCTGGTAGTTGTCTCCCACCACCACGCTCGGCGGCGGATCCACCGGAGCGTAGATCTTCTGGTCGTTCGTCGTGTTGACGATCAACTCATCGCAATAGGCGGCCTCCTGATAGTGCAGCGCGTCGTCCATCAGCTCTTCAGGAACGCCCATGCGGCCTTCGAGCAGCGGCAGTGTCATAAACCGGCGCGTACACCAGATCGGGTTGTCGCTCCAGGCATAGTCGACATACGCGCCCTGCGCGTCGAAGCGCGGGACGTGCAAGCCCAACACAACAGCCGTGATCGTCGGTGCGCTGTCGACGGAGCGGACGTCCGAAGGAACCGTGATGCCGCAATAAGCCAGCAGATTGTAGCCGTAGGAGTTGGGGAACCTTGTGTCCGCGGTCTGGTGCCGCTGGCCCGTGTGAGGCGTCCAGTCGGTAACTACCGTGGTGTTCGCCCGGACGTAGAAGATGCTGTTGATAGGCCCCAAGCACAGCGCCGCGAGAACCTTGAGAGTCGAGCCTTCATCCGCGTGCTGGATCACAATTCCCGCGATCTGCACGCGCCCCAGGATGATGGGAATCGGCACATCGTACGGCGTGTCGTCGATCGAGTTGAACGTCGCCGTGATCGTCTTCGACTTCTTGCGGCTGAACAGCAGCAGGAACCGCTTCTTCTCGACTTCCTCGTACTGGTAGGTCCCCGAATGCGGGATGAACCTGTACCCTCCGTAGCCGGCCGTGTTGCCGAGCTCAGCGCAACGGGCCCAGGACTTGTCGCACTCGGTCTCCGCGCCCTCGTAGCCGCATTCCCAACTCTTGAAATCCCAGGGGCAGAGCAGGCAGAACGGCCGCGACGGACATTCGTGTTCGATCGATCCTAGAACCTCGTTCGCTTCGATGCTGGCCGTCGTTTCATTGACCCGTGAGGGCCTCTCCATCATGCCGTGGAACAGCACAACGGAGTCGGAGGATACCGAGCGATCGATCTTCCGGATGATGAGCGTCTGGCCTTCGATCTCATCGTTCAACAGCAGCTGCGCCATCGCCGTATCGACGTTCGACAGCGTGATGGTGACGCGATCGAATTCGCCGTCGCCGCTGCGTTTGATAGAGGACCGTGACTCGACGTAAGGCAGGTAGCGGTGCCCGTTCCAGGTGATGTCCTCGGTCGAGTAGTAGCGCGTGCCGGAAGCCAATTGCAGCTCGTAGAGGTCCACCGGACGGTTCGCGATCGCATTCAGTGTCGCGAGCAGCTCGGCCGACACTTGAATCACGCGAGCACCTCCTGCAGCTTCACCTGGCCCTCATAGGCGTCGTAACCGACGTGGTTGAAGACGGGAGCTTCGGCATAGCGCACTAGGTGCGTTTCCGACGTCCGCTCCGGGTGCGTCCAGTTGAACGCAGTCAGAGTGGAGTTCGCGGAGTAGTGCGTCATGATCGCCTGGCGCTCGGCGTTCGTGATCGGGCAGGAAGATCCGAACGACAGAGCCCATGCGCCCTTCGCACCGGCGCCCTTGTAGCGCCGTTGCTCGCTGCCGTCTTTGTGCCGCGATATCAACACTTCGGGCTGCTGCGCCGTCTCTTCGATCGGGTAGCTCGGCTTCGGCGATGTTGGAAAGTCAGCCAATCAATTCTCCACATTCATTCAAGCGCGGCCGGCGCGATGAATAGCGGTCCGGCCGCGCTTCAGCGCATTGTGTTCCTTGCGAGTTAGCTCGTTGCGGCGGCCGCCGGCGCCGACTTCTTGAAAATGCCAGCGGCGTTCAAGACGGCCACCACGTTGCTGACAACCTTGGTGATGACGACGACCAGGCTCTGCCAACTAAACGAGCTCTGCAATTCCGAACTCGCGTCGTAGGCGGCCTGGACCACGCCGAGCACCAGGTCCAGCTTGGTCTTTCCCTTTCCGGATTCGGGAATGGCTTCCTCGGCCGCCCGGATCGCGGCCAGGATCACCGGAAACAACTGCAAAATCGCAATCAGTGTCTTCATAAGCCTCATTTCTTCACGCGTTTTGTATCACCGTCCGCAACGTTCCGTTGCGCCGGATATTGCTCTTTACCTCGTCGACGATCACCCCTCGATCGAGGCGAACCACCAACTCTCCGACAACCGTGCTCGCGCCCGCTGAGGACGCCTCACCGGCATTCTGCGCGCGCCCGGCCGCGCCGACGTTGATCACCTGCACCGTGCTGCTGGTCGGGCTGGAAATGTTCTGGTACGTGCCACCGGAACCGGCCGAATTTGTCTCTGCCAGCGATGACGCGTATCCGGTTAAGACGCCAGCCAGCGCGCCGATTGAGGCGGCGGCAGCGGCCATTCTCGCTGCGCCTCCCCAATTGCCTAGCACCGCATTCATGATCGAGTACGCCGTGAGTTTCACCGCGATTGCGAGAAGTTCCTTTGCGAAGATGTTCAACAACGCCGCGAGGAACTTCTTGCCGGCATTCTCTTGCCCGCTCACCATGTCCGCCCAGAAGCTACTCCAGGCTTCGGTGACTTTCGTTCCAATTTCAATCACGCTGCTCTTAAACTGCTTAAGCGTTTCCTGGAACGGCGAAAGGTTGAGCGTGTTGAAGCGCTGCAACTCGGCATACAGCTCCTTATACGGCCTCAGAATCTCCGGTATGTTCTTTTCTGCGGATAGACGTGCGGCGTTTTGGATAGCCTCGAATTCCTTGCGGCGGGCGAGGTCCATGTCGCGCGAGTTGCGGTAGGCCAGATCGTCACCCAGGTTCTTCGGCTGCTGGCCTCCAAGGACGCTCGGAGTCTTCCAATCCTTCAGATTTCCGGCGCCGGATGTGGACACCGCACGAATCAGGTTCTGAATTTCCGTCGCGATTTCGTACTCTTTATTGGCGGCCTCGCGCGTCAGTTTCAACTGCTCTGCCAGCCAGGCCTTGTATGCCATGCGTCGCAGGTTGTTCTTCTT
>CAZLOS010000274.1:0-3600 GCA_964561215.1 uncultured Solibacteraceae bacterium
AGTTGTAGTGCCAGATGGCGCCCAGCGTCCGCCGGATGTGCTCGTGCGGCAGGACCTTGCCCAAGTGCACGACTTCGGCGAGCCACTGCCCGAGCAACTGGTCCGACAGGCAACCTTCTCCGTACTGATATTTCGCCGCTTCCTGCCTGGACTCGTCCACCTTCTGCACGTAATACTCGCCGTTGTACAGCTCCTGGTCCAGCCGCTTGCCGCCGCTGGCGGCAAGCGCTTCGTAGGTCTCGGCCGAAGCCGAGTCGCCAAGGTGGCGCGCCATCCGCGCGGCGGCCAGGAGCGCGCCCAGGTAGAGTGAACCCATCATCGAGTTGGGACCGTAAAACTCAATGTCGTAGGTGTTGTGCTGCTGGCCTTCCATGACGCCGTCGCGGTCGGCGTCCCACTGCTTCCAGGCGTACTCGAGCGAGCGCTTCACTTCGGGCCAGAGCTTGCGCAGGTACTCGTCGTCGCCGGAAAGCTGCCACTCGCGATACGTCTTCATGACGCAGCCCATCTGCCCGTCGGCCGCGGGGCGGAAATCGTTGCCGCCCTTCTTCAGCGGGACCAGCGTGCGGAAGCTCATGCTGCCGTCCGGGCGCATGTTGACCAGATAGTCCGTCTCGCGCATGCTGCGCTCCACGTCGGGGTACAGGTGCGCGAGCGCCTGCTCGTAGTTGTAGACGTGCGTGCAGTTCATGGGACAACAGCCGCTCTCGTCGTTGCATCCTTCAAAGGCGAGCGTGCGCTTGCCTTCCAGGACCATGAGGGTGTTGGTGCGCAGGATGGAGGCCTGGCTCGAAACGGCGTCGATCACCGGCGCCGGCAGCGTTGAGCCGTGCAGCGTGTCGCGGTAACGCGCCGAACGCTCGCGTAGCGGCTTCAGGTCGTGCAGGGCCTTGGCGGCCGGCTCCCAGGCAGATTTCCACCGCGTCCCGTATTCGTTAGCCAGCGGCTTGCCTTTGGCCTCGGGCTCGCGCGACCAGTAGTTTTCACCGTAAGGAAAATGCCAGGCCAGAACGAAGGTGATGTCCTTGGTTTCGCCGGGCGCGAGCGTCGCGTGCGCGGCGAGCGTGGCGTACTCGGTCGTCTTGTCGGCCGAAGGTTTGGTGGGGGTGTTGGCGAAGCGCCCCTTCGCATAGAACTCGTCCCACCACTTCTGGAAATCGTCCCACCAGGCGCCGTGCTCCCACTGCAGGCGGTAGCTCATGTCCGCCGCGCCGGTCGCCAGTGCGAGCGAGCCGTTGCGGAATGAACCGTCGGGGTACTTCGACGACGTCATGAGGATGCCCGATGCTCCGCTCTCGCTTTTGAATTCATTGAGATTCGCGCCGAAGCAATCCGCGTTGCGCCCGCCAAGCTTCGAGTGGCCGTCGTAACCCACGGGATTCATCAGGCTGAAGGCCAGCGACGCGTTGAGCTTCGATTTTGAGCGCGAAGTCAGCCGGTAAGTCAGGATGGCGACCGGCAGGCTGGAGTCCCCGGTCGCCAGCGGGATCATGGGGTTGAACGCCTCGAGCGAAACCGTTACCGGCAGCGCCGCGTCGGAAAAACGGATGTTGGCGAATGGGTAGGCGCCGGTGAACGCAGCCTCGCGAAAGCGCGGCAGCCCGAGCGCGGTGAGACGCGTGGGGCCGTCGCGGCCGGTGAACGGCGGCATGGGCCTGCGCTCGACCACGCGGATGCGCGGCTTGGTCATCCCGCCGCCCTCCAATCTCAGTGCAACAAAGGCGAACGGCAGGATGCTGCCCTTGTTCGGGCGATTGAAAATCTCCCAATCACGCAGCGCCCCGCTGCCGGTGAGCGAAACGGTGCCGGTGCCGATGCCCCCGAGCGGAAACGCAATCTCGCGCAGGGCCGCGCCCGTGAAGCGGCGGCCAACGGGAGCGGGAGGAGCGGCGGGCTTCGAACCCGTTTGGGCGGGTGCGGCGGCAGCCGCGGCGGTGGTGAGCAGGACGCTACGTCGGGATACGCGCATAGGGCCTCCGTGAAGAAAGAAATGTACCACAACAGTCCTCGCGAAAAGTGATTGAATAAAGGGACTCACACCATGACTTGCGAACGTTTCGACAGACGGGATTTGCGGCTCGTGCTGGTGCTCATCGCCGTGGCCGCGGTGTCGGTGGCTTACACAGCCTTCAACTTCAGGGCGGCGTTTCCGCAGGCGTCCATCAACCTGCGTTACTCGAAGGACCAGGTCTCCACGATGGCCTCGAAATTCCTCGCCGGGCGCGGACTGCGCATGGACGGCTTCCATCAGCTCACGCTGTTCGATCCCGACGAGACCGCCAGCCTCTACCTGGAGCGGGAACTGGGCCTCACGGAAGCCAACCGCCTGATGCGCAGCCAAGTGTCCGTCTGGCGATGGCGTGCCCGGTGGTTCCGTCCGCCGGAAAAGGAAGAGATGACCGTGTGGCTGAGTCCCGAGGGCCGGCTGGTGGGCTTCGAACATCAGATACGCGAGGACGCCGCGGGCGCGCGTCTCCCCAAGGAGCAGGCACGGGCCATCGCCGAGAGCTTCCTCCGCCAGCAAACCACCGCGCCACAGCGGTTCATCGAAGAACAACTGCAGGAGCGCCCTAACCGCTACGACTACCTCTTCACCTGGGAACAGGAGGGCTTCAAGGCGAAGGACGCTACCAACCGCCGCAGCGTGACCGTGCAGGGCGACCAGGTGGGCGCGTACCAGGAATTCCTCTACGTGCCCGAGAAGTGGAAGCGCGACTTCGCCACCATGCGCGCCGCGAACGATCTGTACGCGCAGATTGCCACCGGCTTTTGCGTGCCCATGATCCTGGGAGCGGTGGTGCTCATCATCATCTGGATCCGCCGCAAGAGCCTGGACTGGCGTCCGGTCCTTCTGGTGTCCCTCGCGGTTGGTGTCATGATGATGCTGAACGAGTGGAACCAACTGCCGTTCTTCATCGACCAGACCTCCACCAGCACGCCCTACCATGAGACGCTGGCCATCGGCCTGCTGCGCGGGTTGGGCGCGGGCGTGCTCGTGTTTCTCTACGTGATTCTCGCGGCGGCGGCCGGCGAACCGCTCTACCGTGGCGCGCAGCCCAACCAGTTGTCCCTCGCATCGGGCTTTGCCTGGCGCGGCCTGCGCACGAAACGCGCATTCAACGCCTGCGTGGTGGGGTACGCCTTCGCCGCCGCGCACATCGCGTTCGTGGTGGCGTTCTACCTGATCGGGCGGAGATTCGGAGTCTGGAGTCCGCAAGAGATCGAGTATTCCGATTTGCTCTCCACCATGCTGCCGTGGATCTACCCGGTGGCCATTGCGCTGCTGGCGTCGACCTCGGAGGAATTCTGGTTCCGCCTGTTCGCGATTCCCGCACTCGAGCGCATCGTGAAGTGGCGCTGGCTGGCCATCGTGATCCCGGCGTTCGTCTGGGGCTTCCTGCATTCCAACTACCCGCAGCAGCCCGGCTACATCCGAGGCATTGAAGTTGGCGTGATCGGCGTGGCGGCCGGCTTCCTGATGATGCGCTTCGGGATCCTGAGCACTCTCATCTGGCACTTCACGGTGGACGCGGTGCTGATCGGGATGTTCCTGTTCCGCAGCGAGAGCGGATACTTCCAGTTGAGCGGCCTGGTGGTGGT
>CAZLOS010000275.1:0-3598 GCA_964561215.1 uncultured Solibacteraceae bacterium
CAATCGCAAACGACAAGGTGTACGTGCTCGAAGCCAACCCGAGCGCCTCGAGCACGGTGCCGCTGGTTTCGAAGGTTTGCAACATCCAGATGGCGCGCGTGGCCACGCAGATCATGCTGGGGCGGAAACTCGCAGGCTGCGGCCTGAAGCACCGGACGATCCCGCACTACGGCGTGAAGGAAGCGGTCTTCCCGTTCAACATGATGCCGGAAGTGGACCCGCTGCTCGGGCCGGAAATGCGCTCGACGGGTGAAGTCCTGGGCCTGGCCTCATCGCCCGGTGAAGCCTTCTTCAAGGCTCAGGAAGCAACGCAATCGGCTCTGCCGCTCGAAGGGACGGTGCTGATTACGGTGGCCCGGCGCGACCGCGGTGGCTTGCTGGAAGTAGCGCGCCAGTTTGCGGATCTCGGGTTCAGGATTCTGGCCACCAGGGGCACGGCCGCGTGGCTTGCCGAGCGCGGCATCGCCGCGACGCCCGTGAACAAGCTGCAGGAAGGCCAACCGAACATTGTAGACTTGATCCGGGATCGCCAGATCCAACTGATCGTCAACACGCCGGCGGGCAAGGAGAGCGAGTTGGACGACTCCTACATCCGCAAGAACGCCATCAAGTACAAGCTGCACTACATCACGACACTGGCTGGCGCGATGGCCGCGGCCAAGGGCATTGCAGCCCACCGCCAAAACGGCGGAGCCTCATCCTGCCGTTCGTTGCAGAGCCACCACGCGGGGATTGTGTAGAGAGGGAATCGCGACAGTACCCGACCAATCCCGAGTTGGTACGCGGTGGTGAGTGATTTACCAATGGCACAAAAACGCCCTCTCTTCCCAAAAGGAGGAGAGGGCGTTTTGGACGACAGACAGACTACTGCTGGGCTAGAAATACAGCTTGGCACCCAACGTGATGCTTCTCGGTCCGTGGCCCGAAGCCGTTCCCGAGATGACGCCGAATCCGGACGAGCCAACCTGCGAGTTCGGGATGCCGAAACGCACGGTATTGGTGAAGTTGCCCGCCTCGCCGCGCAGTTCGAAGTAGCGGTCTCCCTTCTCGTTCAGATAGAAATGCTTGAACAGAGACATGTTGAGGTTATGCAACCCCGGAGCCCGGACGCTGGTTAGCGTACGCGGCGCGGTGCCCCAGGCATACGTCCCCGGCCTGGAGAAAGCGGCTGCATTCAGGTAACTGTTGAGTTTGTCACCCGCTGATCCAGGCATGCTGGGATCCGAGAGCAGATTGGGTCGCTGGGTAGCTCCGGCTTCGATGGTCTTTGCGCCAGCCAGGGTCGGCACCAGCGGCTGACCAGTCTGCTCGGTGAGGATGCCGTTCACCTGCCAGCCTCCGACGAAGCCGTCCAGGATCTTGTTCATTCCCGAACCGATAGAGCTGCGGCGGCCGAAAGGAAGCGCATAGTTGAAGTCCGCGACGAACCGGTGGTTGATGTCGAACAGCGATACGGCACGTTCCAGGCGTAAATTGTCCCAAACCTGCGGACGAGGACGGCCGCCCGCCGCCGAGTACAGCCAATCGAGGTTGGGGTCATCGGCGCTCTCGCTGTCATTGATCATCTTCGACCAGGTGTAGTGAGCGGTCATGGATAACCCATGCGTCATGCGCTTGGAGAACTTGATCTGTCCGGCGTGGTAAACCGAGTTACCGATCGGCGGCCCAGGCCGCCCGGCAATGGCGGCATACTGCGGATAGGGCCGCAACAACGTCTGCCGCGTCACCCGAGGCTGACTCAGCGCCGAGTTGGGGTCGGTGATGTAGCCATAGAACGGGTTGTCTACCATCGTGTAGAGATCGTTGCCAAGGCTGAGGGCCTGCGCCGAGCTCATGTAGTTGGGTTGCCGGCGCATGTTCCCAAAGCCGAGGTGCGTGCCCTTGCTGCCGGTGTAGACCAATTCAACCACGGAATTGGCGGGCAGTTCGCGCTGGACCGACAAGCTCCACTGTTGATACCGTGGCGCGCGGCCCCAATCGCGGACCGGCCCATAGATGACGTTGCCGACGTCGAACAGAGCGCCGACGCTGCTGCCCACGGGTTTCAGCGGACCGCCGCTGCCGAAGGGGTCAGCCAGGGTCCGGAACGCATGCACGCCGCCGTCCAACGACGGTGTAATTGACGTGCCGGTGACATATCCATCGGCAAGCTCCGCCGTATTCTGGTAGCTCGGAATCCCGTAGTAGAGGCCGTAGCCGCCGCGCAGCACCATGTGGCTGGCGAACTGGTAGGCAAAGCCCACACGCGGCGCGATATCACGGGTGTCCGCGTCATAGGACGTGCGGTTGTTCGCGTCCGTGTAAACATACCCACCCTTCAGATTCGGATAGCCGGGTACGTTCAGGGGAGACTTCATGTTGAGGTCGATATAGTCGAAGCGGTTGAATCGCTCCGTGGCCGGCCGGGGCAGTTCCCAACGAAGGCCAAGGCTCACCGTCAAACGCGGAGTAAGCCGGATGTCGTCGTTGGCATAGAAAGCGTACGTGTGCGAGGCCACGGCCGTGTACGCGTCGGTACCTTGGCTTCCACTACCTATCCAACCAGTCATGAAAGAGGCCAGCCCGTTGCCTTGCAGAGAGTTCCCACTCAGCGGGTACTGCATGGTCTGGCTGCGGTTGAAGTAGATCCCCATTGCGTTGAATCCGGGTTGGCCGTAATTCAACATGAGGACTCTCGCTTCGCCGCCGGCCTTGAAAGAGTGGATGCCCGACACCCTGGTCACGCTGCCGATGAAGTGAGTGTTCGTTTCGGCACGGCGGATGTGCTGCCACTGGCTGGGACCCAGCATCGTGTAGCCTTCAGGATAAAAAGCGGGCGCCTGCTGCACGTCGAGCGGACCCGTAAATCCGAGGGTCTTCTCGTCAAAGCCGGTACCAGGATGATCGATGCGGCCCGAATCGGCATACAACCGGGCTATGCCGGCACGGAGACTGAGAATCGTAGTGGGGGTGAGGATGTGGGTGTAGTCGACCACGCCATTCTGGGGACGGGTGATGCCTTGGTTGTAGTTGCTGGGCACCATGTAGTTGCCTTCGCCCCACATGTTGTTGTTATTACCGCTGGTGCCTACCTCACGGCTGTAACGGACCGACAGCCTCTGGTTCGGGCTGAAGTTGTGGTCCGCCTTCACGTTCTGCTGGTACCAGGAGTAGTGACTGGAACCCTGCATGAAGAAGTTGCCGATGCGTGCGGCTGTCTGTCCGGGCAGGTTGGGGTTCGGGTAAAACGCCAGGACCTTCGTCGCCACCGGACTCCAGGTCGCCTTCGGAACGATATTGCCCGCAAACGGATCGCGGACCCATTTGCCGTCAGCATCCTGGTGCACCGAGTTCGGATCGAAGATCTGGATTGCCTGACCAGCGCTGTTGAAGGTCTGGCTGAAATCGCCGTTCTTCTCGAGCACGGTCGGCACGGTGTCCTTCTCCTCGGCGCCGCCGGGCGAACGGATCTTCTCGTGGTGGAAGAAGAAGAAGGTGCGGTTGCGGCCGTCATAGACCTTCGGGATGTAAACCGGGCCGCCGACGGCGCCGCCGAATTGATTCGTGCGGAACTTGGCGATCTTCCTGCCGGCTGCGTTGGAGAAATAGTTGTTTGAAT
>CAZLOS010000276.1:0-3592 GCA_964561215.1 uncultured Solibacteraceae bacterium
GTGTAGGGGATGTCGACGGTCTGGCCTTCGTAGGTCCCGTCCACCTTGATTCCCACGTTGTTCAGCGTCATGAAACTGGTCGATCCACGGTCTATGTCGATACCGAATGACCTTGCGAGGTCCCCGAATCCAACTACGAAATGTACAGATGGCGTCGTCGTGTTCCCGTAGGCTCTAATCATGCCGAAGGTTGTAGGCGTCAACGTGAGGTCCGCAGTGGTCGCTGTTGTCACCAACCTCGCCCACGGCGCAACAAAAGAGAAGCCTAAATCCACATACAAACCACTCCCGTAGGAGTCGTTATGTGATATCCAGACCCTCCGGCCACTGGACGTGTGCGTAACCACCAATGGGCCAACTGACGAAGCCTGATCCATCGTCACTTGGCAACCAGACGCGGCCATGTTCAGTTTGAAGTTTCCGCTCGAATCGCAAACCAGCGGAGCGTTGGCCGCGCCGGTTCCGCCAGCCCGGAACTGTTTGAACCAGGCCCCTTCGTAACTGGACTCGACTCCAATGAAGCCGATCTGAGTTCCGCTCGCGTTATAGACGCCGAATTTCCCAGGCTTGCTCCCGCCGCCGCCAACCGAGATTTCGGCGGTGTTCAGCTTCGAAGATGTGACTGATCCGGTTACGATGAGGCTTCCATCCATCGCCCAGACTTTCAACTTGCCGTCCTGGATGATGAAGATGTTGGAATCGTAGGTGCTGGCCTTCGCCTTCGACAGGTCCAACTGGCCGGCCGATGTCCCGACGCCGATGTTCACATACGGTGTGTACGCCAACACGCCGCTGTTGATGCGGCCATTGACGTCATAACTCACGGCCATTACGTTGTAGGTGGTCGACGAGATGCCCACCGGGATCTCAAAGCTAAGTTTGGTCGCTGACCCTTTAACCTGAGTGGAATAATCGCCCGCGTCATGAGCGGTGCGAATCTCCACTCCGCCCCACCGACTATCGGAGGGGGCCGTGAACGTGCAGGTCACCACGGCCCGAGATGTGCCGTCCGCGGTTGACGGGTAGCTCACGCTCACGCTGAAATTCGAGACGTTCTGGCAATACTCCTGGCCGCTGCTGTCGATGGGGATGGCCGGAATACTGATTGTTGCCGCCGGCGTCGTTCCCTGGACATAGGAGTTAAGCCGATTGTTGGTGTCAGCGCTACAAGCGTAGAACGTCGCATTGGCCGCCGCGGCGGGAAAGTTCTGAGTGCTCCACTGGAGTGAAGTCCCGCGCTCAACACCGCTGATCTGGTAGGTGCGCCCATCGGTCCAGATCACGTACAGGGCCACGCCACCATATTTCGCATCGGACGGGTTCGTCCAGGAGAGGTTCACCTGGAGTACGCGCTGGCCCTGGCCGTTGGTGCCATAAGCTGGACTCGCCACGGCCGCAGAGAAGCCGGTCACCAGGCTCGCGTACTCTGAGCCGGCGCTCCCGTTGGTGCGCTGAATCGTCAGGGCAACAGATGGCGTCGTACCGGCCACCACGGCGCCCACTGTCCCATCGCCGTAAATCGGCACCGCATAGAGCGTGACGGCCTTCGCCGAGCTCGGAACAGACAGCGTCTTCGAAGCGAAGGTGTTTTCGCCTTCCAGTGCATCGGCCACCGTGATGTCGGCGGTATCCCACCCCCGCATCAGGATTCGGACGCCTTTGTAACGCGGCGTCACGGCGTTTGTCCAACCGCCGCGCAGCCGGAAAGTCAGATCACCGCTTTCGCTCGTTTCGTACACGGCTTCCGCGGTGAAGCTCGAAACATAGATCGAATTCGACAGAGTTGGGAGCGTGACTGTCGCGCCGCTTGGATTCCCGTCGACATCGACACTCACCTGGCCGTAGATATCGACACTGGCGCAAATGAGCGTCCAATTCTCTGCCGGGTCTGGGATACTATCCGGCTCAACTGCAATGGTGTCGTACAAGTACAGGTCGCCATTGTCCTTGCGTTGGAACTCGGCGAGTGGGACGGACACGGCACGGCTGTAGCCCTGGGAGGAATGAATCCAGAGTTGAACTCCGGACCAGTTGTTCCGGGCAGTTGGAGCCAAGCACGCCCAATCAATCAGCATCCGTTGGCGGCGGTCATCCCAATACATAGATGGCGTGAAGGTACCGTCGCCGTTGGAAATGCCCGCCCGGAAGTCGAGTACGTCGCCCGGCCCGGCCGCGGATCCCACCTCAACCTGGGCGTAAGCGGCTCCAGACCAGCAGGTGGTTTGCAGCACACGGTTGCCATTTCTGCTCAACGTGTAGAGCCGGAACCGGAAGTAACGGTAGGCAGATGCCGGGTCCGGGATCGTCCAATACAGAATCGGGATATCGACAGTCAATCCCGCGCCGGCTTTTTCCGTGACTGCCCGTTCGATCCCTTCATTGTCAGGGGCGGCCCCCCCATTCACGTCCACCTTCTGAACCGTCAATTGCGACGTCCAGAAGTTAATGTCGTTACTGGGAAGCGTGTACTGAATGTGATCGAGGCCCCACCAGCGCTGTGTACCAACACCTTCATAACCACTGCCGTACACGACATTGCCCAGGGACGCTCCGGTGATCCCGCTCGCCGACGAGTTGGCCAGCGAGGCCACTTGGAAGCTAGCACTCTCAACCACATCCGAGTCACCATGCTCGTTGCCGACAGCCACCATCACGGTCCACGTCGCACCGTCCTTCAAGACGATGCGATCGAACTTGATCGTTTCTCCCACGTACCACTTGCCGATCAAGTCAAAGCCGTTTCCGGCGTAGTTCGGGGCCCAGACAGTCAGCCATTTGGCCGTGGTTTGCGCAGGCAGAGTGACCGCAACGCTGATCTTGGTGTAGACGAGGGCGTTCTGATCGGCCCAGCGCTCGCCCGCGGACTCGGCTGCTATAACGCTGGTAGGAGCGGCTGGCGCGATGCCAGTAACCAAGCCGGGAGACGCGGGCTTCGCTAGAATCGCGCTCTCAATCCAGTCGCTGAGCTGGTTTTCGGCGTTCTGCGCAGCGACTCGAACCCGCGCGTATTCGTTGACACCCGACAATGGCTCCCAGGTGGTGTCGAACGTTGCCGTGTTCGGGTCGCTCCAAGTGAGACCCACAACTTCCGAGATTGGAGTCTGCGCCGCGGCATCACTGAAGTATCGGGCCTGAGCGACAAATCCCACCGTCGATCCACCACCGCTCGTGATCACCACATGGAACATGAAGCACGGAACTCCACCGACAACCTCAGTTCGAAGCTCGACCGTGAGAGCTGTGGGCTTGGGTGGTGCCGGAACAGACGATGTGATGGGATTGAATACGCCGGGAACGGCCACCGAGGTCCGCGGCGCGGAGTCGTCGTACACGCCCAGGCTGTAGAGCTGGCCTACGACGCCGACTTCGTCGTTCTCATCGTATGAGACCTCGATCACGCGAAACGGCACCGCTTGCAGCCCCGCCTCGGTCGCCGAGACCGCGATCACGTCTCCGATTTCCAGAAGAGAAGCCTTGATGTCCGCGGTGAAGCTGATGAACTTGCCGAGATCGCGGTACTTCGCGAGTTTCCACTGACCGATGCGCCAGGCCTGGAAGTAGTTGTCGATCGAACTTCCGTCCAGGTCCTCGT
>CAZLOS010000277.1:0-3586 GCA_964561215.1 uncultured Solibacteraceae bacterium
ACGAGGACCTGGACGGAAGTTCGATCGACAACTACTTCCAGGCCTGGCGCATCGGCCAGTGGAAACTCGCGAAGTACCGCGACCTGGGCAAGTTCTGCAGCTTCACAGCGGACATCAAGGCGTCGCTGCTGGAAATCGGAGACGTGATCGCGGTCTCGGCGACCGAGGCTGGACTGCAAGCGGTTCCATTTCGCGTGATCGAGGTCTCGTACGATGAGAACGACGAGGTGGGCGTCGTAGGCCAGCTTTACAGCCTGGGAGTCTACGACGACTCCGCGCCGCGGACCTCGGTTGCCGTGCCCGGCGTGTTCAATCCCATTACATCGTCCGTTCCGGCACCACCCAAGCCCACGGCTCTCACGGTCGAGCTTCGAACCGAGGTCGTAGGTGGAGTTCCGTGCTTCATGTTCCATGTGGTGATCACAAGCGGTGGTGGATCGACGGCAGGATTTGTCGCTCAAGCCCGATACTTCAGTGATGCTGTGGCGCAGACTCCAATCTCTGAATTTGTGGGTCTTACGTGGAGCGATCCGAACACAGCAACGTTCGACACGACGTGGGAGCCATTGTCGGGTGTCATCGAATACGCGCGGGTTCGAGTCGCCGCGCAGAACGCTGAAAACCAGCTCAGCGACTGGATCGAGAGCGCGATTCTAACGAAGCCCGCGTCTCCTGGCTTGGTTACTGGCATCGCGCCAACCGCTCCTACCAGCGTTATTGCAGCCGAGTCCGCGGGCGAGCGCTGGGCCGATCAGAACGCCCTCGTCTACACCAAAATCAGCGTCACGGTCACTCTGCCTGCGCAAACCACGGCTAAATGGCTGACAGCCTGGGCCCCGAACTACGCCGGAAACGGCTTTGACTTGATCGGCAAGTGGTATGTGGGAGAGACGATCAAGTTCGATCGCATCGTCTTGAAGGACGGTGCTACCTGGACCGTGAAGGTGGCTGCCGGCAACGAGCATGGTGACTCGGATGTGGTTGAGAGTGCCAGCTTCCAAGTGGCCCCTCTGGCCAACTCATCGGCCAACGGGATCACCGGAGCGTCCCTGGGCAATGTCGTGTACGGCAGTGGTTACGAGGGTGTTGGCACGCAGCGCTGGTGGGGTCTAGATCACATTCAGTACACGCTTCCCAGTAACGACATTAACTTCTGGACGTCGCAATTGACGGTTCAGAAGGTGGACGTGAATGGGGGGGCCGCCCCTGACAATGAAGGGATCGAACGGGCAGTCACGGAAAAAGCCGGCGCGGGATTGACTGTCGATATCCCGATTCTGTATTGGACGATCCCGGACCCGGCATCTGCCTACCGTTACTTCCGGTTCCGGCTCTACACGTTGAGCAGAAATGGCAACCGTGTGCTGCAAACCACCTGCTGGTCTGGAGCCGCTTACGCCCAGGTTGAGGTGGGATCCGCGGCCGGGCCGGGCGACGTACTCGACTTCCGGGCGGGCATTTCCAACGGCGACGGTACCTTCACGCCATCTATGTATTGGGATGACCGCCGCCAACGGATGCTGATTGATTGGGCGTGCTTGGCTCCAACTGCCCGGAACAACTGGTCCGGAGTTCAACTCTGGATTCACTCATCTCAGGGCTACAGCCGCGCTGCCTCCGTTCCGCTTGCGGAGTTCCAACGCAAGGACAATGGCGACCTGTACCTGTACGACACCATCGCCGTTGAGCCGGATAGCATCCCGGACCCGGCAGAGCATTGGACGCTCATCTGCGCCAGTGTGGATATCTACGGCCGGGTGAGCACCGATGTCGACGGGAATCCGAGCGGGGCGACAGTCACGCTCAGCACGCTCTCTAATTCGATTTACGTCTCCGGCTTCACCGCGGAGGCCGTGTACGAAACGAGCGAAAGCGGGGATCTGACATTCCGGCTGCGCGGAAGTTGGACAAACGCGGTGACACCCAGGTACAAGGGCGTCCGCGTGCTCATGCGGGGCTGGGATGCCGGCGACATCACGGTTGCGGATGCACTCGAAGGCGAGTCAGCGTTCGCCTCGAAGTCGTTGGCTGTCCCAAGTGCCGCGAAGGCCGTCACACTCTATGCTGTGCCGATTTACGGCGATGGGACGGTCGGGGCCGTGGTGGAAAGCACTACTCCATCCGTTGCTCTCACGATTCAGCGCACCAACGGGAGCGCCGGCTCAGAATACGCGAGTCTTGTGACCGGCTTCTCTGTGGCCGTGGCGAGCCCAGCTTACGGCGTCAACGGCCAGGGCCAGCGTGTACTTCGGGTAAACCTCTCCTGGACGAACCCGTCCGATACGAAATATGGTGGTGTGGCCCTGTACGTGATCTGGACCGATGGGCGCACCTACCAGATCAGCGGTGTTGAGCGCGGGACTTCACTCCAGTGGAGCACTCAGAACTTCCCATCTGCGGCGGCCAATGCGACGTTCTATGCTTGTTCCGGCGACACAAACAACCGGGTCAACTCTTATGTCCAGGGAACTACGCCGGCCGTAACTGTGAGCATCCCTGCCGTCCCGGTCGACTCCACCGGGCAGGAGTATTGCCAGAACGTCTCAAATTTCACTGCGACCGTGAGTTACCCGTCTACTGCGGACGGCACATCTCGCGCCATTGTGACGTGTTCATTCACGGCTCCGAGCGACATCAGGTGGGGTGGGGTAGAGATCAAAGTCAGTGACGACGGCTCAAAGTGGGAGACTAGAGTCAAAGGGGCCGGCCCGAATCTCTCCTTCGAGTTGCCGGTGGGGACCTCTTACACGACCCACAACGTAATGGCTGTGGGCTATGACGTCAATGGTCGCATCAACAGCGGCGTGTTGGCGTACACGCCATCCGTGAACATCGGCGTCGGGACATCGGCCGGCCAGTTGGATTTGTCGAAGGCGAAGGCCAGCACATACGATTCCAATATCTTCATCATCCAGGACGGCAAGCTGAAGGTCTGGGCGATGGATGGCAGCCTCATTGTTACCGGCTCGGTAACAAGTGCGAAGCTCAACACGACTGAAATTTCCGTGGGCGGCGGCGGAAGCAAGCCCGGGAAGTTCGGCGTCTATAACGCGAGCGGAACTCAAATTGGCTTCATTGGCGTGGAGTCCTCTTACGAGGGCGCCTGGTTCAAGCAGTTCCGCGCCGGCGGGACTGGCGCCTCAAACGCGCCGCTGGTATGCGACTTGAACGGAAACTTTAAGCTGGCCATGGCCAATTCGGGCTGCCAGGTGACGATGGATCAGAGTTCTTCGGTTGGGCCGTTGGTGGTCACTCACACGTCGACCGGGAGGCGTGTGTGGGTATCGCACAGCGACTCCTATGGAAGTGGGCTGTACATTGATCTCGGCGCGGCATTCGTCTCGCCGTGCGGCCGCTTTGTAATCACGTCTGATGGCGCGGCGTTTTCACTATCACCCAGGACGAACCACGCGGCATCGTTGTATGGCGATTCTTCCGCGATTCATTTCAGCATCGCTGTTGTTGACTTGGGCAGGTCGTTAGCTATCGACATCGACAGGAGTTCGACGTCGTATCTGACGCTGAACAACATGGGAATCAAGGTGGACGGGACCTACGAAGGCCAGACCGTCGACATCCCCTACAC
>CAZLOS010000278.1:0-3586 GCA_964561215.1 uncultured Solibacteraceae bacterium
GACCGGTGGGGGAACGGCTGGGTGACGTCGGGGACGGGCGTGACGATCGATTCGTGCGGATTCTCCTCGTAACCGATCACCCATTCTCCTGTGATTCCGATCACGGATTCTCCTCGCAAATCGATCAGCGTTCTCTTCGGAAAGCGATCGGTGTTCTCCCGCGAAAGCGATCACTTGGGGCCGTCGGCGGCCAACGGTGATCGAATTGGGAGAACGCTGATCGGCTTCGCGGGAGAATCGAGCCGGACCGGATGGCGCTGGACTGAAACCAACGGCTACCATGGTCCGCCCCAGGAGGGCGGATTCCAAGGTGCCCAGAAGGAGGAAGTCCATGCGAAAAGTAAAAGAGATTCTCCGGCTGCACTTCGCGCAGAAGCTCGGCCAGCGACAGATTGCCCGGAGCACCAATGTCAGTCAGAGCACGGTACACGAGTATCTGTCCCGCGCCCAAGCGGCCGGCCTCGTCTGGCCGCTCGACGCGGAGTGGGACGAGGAGCGGTTGCAGACCGCGCTGTTCCCGCCCGTTCAGGCTCCGGCCAAACCACCCCGGGGTCCGCTGCCGGACTTCGCCAGTCTGCGCCAGCAACGCCAACAGCACCGCGAACTGACGCTCGAACTGCTGTGGGAAGAGTATCGGGAGCAACACCCGGAGGGCTATTGCTACAGCCACTTCTGCAAGCTCTACCGGGGCTGGAAGAAGCAGCAGGACGTGGTCCTGCGGCAAGAGCATCGCGCCGGCGAGAAGCTGTTCCTGGATTGGGCGGGTGCCACCATCCCCATTCATCACCGCGACGGCAGCGTCCATCCGGCGCCGCTGTTTGTATGCGCCCTGGGTGTTTCCAGTTACACCTACGCCGAGGCCACTACCGATCAGCAGATGGCCAGTTGGCTCAAGGTGCAGATGAATGCCTTGGAGTTCTACGGCGGTTGCCCGCAACTGCTGATTCCCGATAACACCAAAACCGGCGTGACGCGCGCCTGCCTGTACGAGCCCGACCTGAACCCGACCTATCAGGAGTTCGCGGCACACTACCAGATCGCGGTCATGCCCACACGCCCGCGCAAGCCACGCGACAAAGCCAAAGCGGAGAGCGCCGTTCAGGTGGTCCAGCGCTGGATTGTGATGCGGCTCCGTCACCGTCAGTTCTTCTCGGTGCCGGAAGCCAACGAAGCGATCCGTGAACTGCTGCGCTATCTGAACCACCGGCCCTTCCGCAAGCGGCGCGAGGAGAGCCGGGCCAGCCTGTTCGCCCGGATCGACCGCCCCGCATTGAAGCCTCTGCCGGCCGAACGCTACGACCTGAGCCACTGGTCGCAGGCGCGCGTGAACCTCGACTACCACGTGGCTTTCGACTTCAACTGGTACAGCGTGCCCTACTCGCTCACCGGCCAGTTGGTGGACGTGCGCGCCACGCCGGCCACGGTGGAGATCTTCCATCGCGGCAAACGCGTGGCCTCGCACCTGCGCAGCCGGGAGCGCTACCAGAGCATCACGCAGAACGAGCACCGTCCCAAGAGCCACCAGGCGCACCTGGAGTGGACGCCTTCGCGCATGGTGAACTGGGCGCGCGCTACCGGGCCGCACACCGCGCAATTGGTGCAGCGCATTCTGGAAGACAAGCCCCATCCGGAGATGGGGTATCGGGCCTGCCTGGGATTGATCCGGCTGGCCACGAAGTATTCGGCGGCACGGATGGAGGCCGCCGCCGAGCGCGCTTTACTCACCGGCGCGATCGGCTACCGGCGCGTGAAGTCCATCCTCGAGAGCGGGCTCGACTCGCAGCCGTTGCTTCCGCCCGTGCCGCCGCGGCCGTCGCCTGAGCACGAGAACCTGCGCGGGCCGAAGTACTTCCAGTAAAGGAGCTACGCCGATGCTACAACAACCGATGCTGGAGAAACTGGAAGCGATGCGGCTGCACGGCATGGCGCAGGCGCTGCGGGAACTGGCCAAGAGCGAGGAGGCGCGGGAACTGAGCTTCGAGGAGCGGCTGGCGCTGCTGGTGGACCGGCAGTTCACCTGGCGGCAGAACGAAGCTCTGCAGGCGCGACTGCGGCGCGCCAAACTGCGCACCAACGCCTGCGTGGAGGATATCGATTACCGCGCCGCGCGCGGCCTGGACAAGACGTTGCTGCGTTCGCTGGCGTTGGAATCGGCCTGGGTGGCCCAGCACGAGAACGTCTTCATCTGCGGGCCGACCGGCGTGGGCAAGAGTTATCTGGCTTGCGCGTTGGCGCACAAAGCCTGCCGCGACGGATACTCGGCATTCTACACACGGGCCGCCGCGCTGTTCCGCGATCTGGCGCTGGCGCGCGCCGACGGCAGTCTACGCAACGTCCTGCTGCGGCTGAGTAAGATCGACGTGCTGGTGATCGACGACTGGGCGATGACGCCGCTGAGCGAAATCGAAGCCCGCGACTTCTGGGAGATCTGCGAGGACCGCTGCCAGGTGCGCTCGCTGGTGCTGACCTCGCAGATGCCGGTGACCAAGTGGCATAGTCAAATCGGCGATTCCACCGTGGCCGAGGGAATCCTGGATCGTATTGTCCACCGGGCGCACCGGATCGAGCTGCGCGGCGAGTCGATGAGGAAGAACCCGCCGAAGCAGCCGGAGCGCTGAAGACGCGCTCCGGGTCTCTACCGATTGAGTGCGGGGCAAGGGGGCCGTTCGTCCCCTAGAGTATTGGGGACAGACCCAATACTCTTCACTTAACGATTTTCAAACAAGCAGGATTGAAGATCTTCGGCCTGCAGGGTGGCAAGCGGGACCGCACGGGAAACTGGCTGATTCTACGCTTGACCCCGCGCGGATTCCGGCGACCCCGGCTGGAGGCAACTCGCTGCGCGAGCAACTCGGCCAGCACGCCCTCATAGAACCGATTCCTCTCCCGAGGGGGGAATAGCGCCGTAGCGTCCCATCTGGCGCCGGACAACACGAACCGCATGCAGGAAACTCAGTTCGTCACAATCCACGTCGACAAGGAGCGCCGCTTCATGCATCAGATTGCGGATCGCAAAATGGGCCAGCAGCAACCCATAGAATTCTTGCCGCACCAATTCCGGCGTCTTACTGCGCAGCACGATCCGCGCGGCCCGCAAATGCACCTTGAGTTCGTCGAAGGCCGTCTCAATCTCCCAGCGCTGGCCGTAGAGCGCGGCCAGTTCTTGCGCCGGCGCCTGCCCGGCGTCCAGAATCGTCGTCAGCAGTCGATAGATGGGCTCGGCCTCGGCGGTGCCCGCCAACTGGTAGTCGATCACGCGCACCGTCACGCCATGGGTCCGCTTTTTCCAGTCGGCGCCGCTGGGGAAGACCTGACTCAGATAGGAGCCATCGGGCAGGTACCGCTCAGGACGCAGGCGGAAGTTTTTCTTGACTCTCCACACCAGTTCGGCCTTCTGCGCACGCGCGAGATTCCAGGCGCGGAAACTGAACAGTCCGCGGTCGGCCAGGCAGAGCATACCGGCGGTCAGGTGGCGATACACCCCTTCGGCAAGGGCGCTTTCCGAAACTCGGCAGCCGCCCATTTGGCTGGCAAACAGGACATGGGTTCCATTCTCCACCAGCGAGACGAATCGCAACTGCGGGTA
>CAZLOS010000279.1:0-3581 GCA_964561215.1 uncultured Solibacteraceae bacterium
GGACCTGCTGCGCCGTAAGGACGGCGCGACGATGGCCGAGATCGCCAAGGCCACCGACTGGCAGAACCACAGCATCCGGGGATTCATCTCCGGCAACCTCACCAAGAAGATGGGGCTGGCGGTCGAGTCCTCGAAGAACGAGGCTGGCGAGCGGACATACCGCATCGCGAAGTAGGAAACATTCGCCTCACCATCGCCGCCCGGAAACGGGCGGCTTTTTCTTCGGCCACTTGCGATTATTCCCTTGCTTCGTTCGCCAGCCGGAGTGATGAATCGTCGTGTATGAAGACCACAACCAAGACGAAGAAGAACGCCCGCCAGGAAGCCACTCCTGGGTTCGCCATCCTGATCGCCAAAGAGACGGACCTCGGCATCGCGATGCTCATCGCGGAAGACGAGGACGAACACTACGAGCCAATCGGACCGGTCGCAAGCGTCAACGAGGCGTACGAGATCGCGGACAGCAACTTGCGATCCAAACGGCGCGAGATGGAACGCGGCGGCGATCCTGGACTTTGCCCGTATGCGTACCGCGTGTGGGCGGCGGGCATCGAAGGCACCTACCGGACTGCATGGCTGATCCTGGCCAGCGAGCTATAACGCCGTCGCGCACGACGCCGCCAGCCGCAAGGCTGGCGGCTTTTCTGCTTCACGGTCACTGGCTCACCGGGTGAGTGTGTACGACGGCCTCCGCGATTTCGTCGAACGCCCGCCCGGACTCCTGGTGCTGCGCCACCTTGCCGGTGAACGTCTGCCATCTCCGCACGATCACGTCGCAGTACCTGGGCATCAACTCCATCACCCTGGCTTGCCGACCGGTCTTCTCGCACGCAATTAACGTCGTGCCGGACCCGCCGAATGGGTCCAGGACTGTGTCCTTCGGATTGCTGCTGTTCCGAAGAGCGCGCTCGACCAACTCGACCGGCTTCATCGTCGGGTGCTCAAGGCTGCGCTTCGGGCGGGCGATCTCCCACACCGTATCCTGCGTGCGCGTCGGGACTGCGTGGTGCGGCGCGCCCGGAATCCATCCGTAATAGATAGGCTCGTGCCGGTAGTGGTAGTCCATCCTGCTCATGACGAGCGAGTCTTTGACCCATACAAGTGAGTGCCGCCAGACGTCAATCTCCTGGAGAGCCACGGAGAACGCCAGCCCCATCGGGCCGTGCGGCGCGGCGACGTACCAGCACGCTCCCTTGCGGCAAACCGCGAGCATGTTCCCGAACGCCAGCCGCAGGAAGTCCGTGAGCACCGGGATCGACATCTCGTCGTTGGCGATCTTGGCTGTGCCCAACGACCGCGCCTCGGCCGACGAGACGCCGCGCGTACCGACCCGGCTGGCGACTGCCACACCGTACGGCGGGTCCGTGAACACCATGTCGGCCAAGCCGCCGGCCACAATCCTTTCCGCGTCGGCCACCACCGTGGCGTCGCCACACAGGAGCCGGTGGTCACCCAGCAACCACACGTCGCCCACCACCGTGACGGTGGCTTCCTGCTCGTCCGGAACGGCGTCCTGGTCCGTCAGGCCGTAGGCCACCTGCTCGGGGCCAGCCAGGATCTCCTCAATCTCCTTGTTCGAGAAGCCCACGATATCGAGATCGAAGGCGTCCTCTTTCAGAGCCTCCAACTCGACCCGCAGCATCTCTTCGTCCCATCCGGCACTCAGCGCCAGCCGGTTATCCGCGAGCAGGAGCGCGCGGCGCTGCACTTCGGTGAGGTGGTCCAGGACGATGACCGGCACCTCCGCCATCTTCAACTTCTGAGCCGCCGCCAGACGCGCGTGGCCCGCGATGATGATGTCGTTTGCGCCTACGAGGATTGGGTTCGTCCACCCGAACTCCACGATGCTCGCCGCGACCTGCGCGATCTGCTTGTCCGTGTGCGTCCGGGCATTACGCGCGTACGGAATCAACTTGCCGATGGGCCAGAATTCTACGGCGAGATCGCGCAGAACACGCTCCCGAGTCCTGGAAGGCCCAAGATCCGTGGCGCTGTTCCGCGCGATCCCCATGTGCTTACGCCTCGACGCCGAGCTTCTTGGCCATCGCCGCGAGCACGTTCGCCATCGTAGTGAGCGTGCCGAGCAAGACCGACGTCGTCGCGTCCACCGATTTGGCCGTCGCTGCATCGACAGCCTTCGCCGCGACCTTCGTGTCCTCCACGACGGAGCCGGTGATGTTGTCTGCCGTGCCCTGCTGGACAGGATTCCACTGCGCGTCGATGGCGATATCGCTGTGCCGCACCGCCTGCTTCGCGACCATGTTCGCCGTCTCGACGCTGTTCTGGAGCGCCTGGAGTGCGATGTTCTGGATCTGATCGAACTGCAACTGCGAACGGCGAGCGGCGACCAGATCGAGATCCTGGTACACGTCGTACGTTCGCTTTGCGTTGGTAGCCGTCAGTTCGGAGTGAGCCTTGAAAAACTCATCCGTCCCGGTTTCAAATTCGCGTTCGCCCTGGTTGGGCGTTGCCACTTCAGGCATAGTCAATTACTCCTTCGGTTTTGAATTGAGAACAGCCGTTCGTTGCTCGTGGTGCTCTCGCCGTAGTTGGCTCGATCAGGAAGCCTTCTTGCGAGGGCCGTAGTGCGGGTTCGGCCCATGGTGTTTGATGGCCCGCGAGTCCTGCTGCTTCGGGTTCAGAGCCTGCTCGATCGGCACGCCGCGCGCCTCCGCGACCACCGGGAACGTCTCGCTTGTGTCTGAGAGCACCGGCGTCTCGCCGGTCAGGTTCATCATCCGGCGCAGGACCACATCGCAATAGCCCGCCGATATCTCACACCCGTACCCCGCGCGATCCAGAAGAGTTGCTGCCGCCATCGTGGTTCCGGACCCCATGAACGGATCGAAGACGATGTCGCCCGGATCGCTGAACGCCAGCAGGAAGAACTCGACCAACGCGCGCGGATACGGAGCGGAGTGCGTTCCCTGCGAGGACTCCGACTTCACCTCGATCACGTTCGAAGGGCGCGCCACACCAGCGTACCGGCCATCGGCGTCCGTGGCGCCCTGCTTTCCGGCCGCATCGCCACGCGCCCCCGTGCCCAGCAGTCCGCTCCCCGATTTTGACTTCGGGTTGTTGGGCGAATAGTCGAAGCAGTCCTCCGACTCGTGTCCGACCCTCTTGGGCCGGAACTTGATTTGCGGCTGGCAGCAGAAATGGAACACTGGTTCCCATGCGTTCTTGAAGCGGTTGTTCCAGCCGCCAGGCACGCCGTTGTCGGTCTTCCGCCAGCAGAACTCATCGACGAATCGCCACCCCCACTGGCGGCGGTGCGCGATCACCAGATCCTTCACATACAGGCTGCGCTCGCCGCCGTCGGCGTGCTCCTTGATGTTCAGGAAATAGGAGCCATCGTCCGCGAGGACGACCGCGATGTTTGCCGCCACCGTGGAGTACCACTCGACGTACTTGTCGGGCGGGATGGGTTCGAAGCCGCTCGAACGGTCGTACTCTCGTTGCGTTGCGTAAGGCGGCGAGGTGATGGCCACGTTGACGCGCACGTCGGCCAGCAGCCGGCCGACGACGGCGAGGTCGCGGCAGTCTCCGCAGATCAGCCGATGCGGGCCAATCGTCCACAG
>CAZLOS010000280.1:0-3390 GCA_964561215.1 uncultured Solibacteraceae bacterium
ATGGACTTCCCGGCGCAGGATGCGCCGCGCGATAGCCACGGAGAGCTTGACCAGATCCCGCTCGGCGTCGTGGCGCAGCCGGCCACGGTAACCGGTCAACTCACGCACCGCCGCGCCAAGCTGGTTGATCGCGGCGTCCATCCTCGCGCGGGCCGCTTGAGTCGCCGCCGCCTCACCCTCGCGGTACCCCGCCTCGCGGGCCCGCTTCAATTGTTCATCGAGCGGTGGAGCTTCGCCGCAGTCCGGTTCAGCCCCCGCCGTTCGCGGGCCGGGTGAGTCCACATACAGCCGGGGCGCCGCCGCCGGGTCGTCGCACGGCTTGTGGGGAGCATGCCGCCAGACCAGTGGCGGCGCATGGCAGGCATCTTCTCCCGTGATCCGCCTAGACGACATACTGTTCTCCGACAGTACCCTTGAGGTTGATCACTCCTTCGCTTTCCAATTGCCTGACGACGGCAATGATCTGCTGCTGGGAGGCCTCGACTTCTTTGATCTTTACCGGGCCCATGGCGTCCATGTCTTCCTTGAGCATTTCAGCTCCGCGCTGAGACATACATTGCAGGAAGTGGTTCTTCAATTGGTCGCTGGTGCCCTTGAGCGCCACCGTCAGCAGCTTGCGGTCGACGCGCGAAAGAACTTCCTTGACCCCGGTAGGATCGATCAGCAGCAAGTCCTCGAAGACGAACATCAGGTGGCGGATGGTCTCGACCAGCGTGGGGTCGGCGTTTTCGATCGTATCGAGAATCTCCTTGCTGGACGCCGAGTCCAGACGGTTGAACATTTCCGCCACGGCGTGCACGCCGCCGTACGCCTCGCGGCTGAGCTCGCCGATGGCCTTCAACTTGTGCCCGATGATGCCCGCGATTTTCGAGATGATCTCCGGCGAGATCTGGTCCAGATTCGCCATGCGGAGCGCCACGTCGGCGCGCAGTTCGGCGGGTAGCGAAACCAGCAGGGCCGCCGCCTGCGACGGGTTCAGGTGTGACAGCACCAGGGCGATGGTTTGCGGATGCTCGTTGTGGATGAACTTGGCAAGCTGGCTGGGATCCGCTTTCTGCAGCGCGTCGAAGCTGGCCAGATCGCTCGACAGGGTCTTCATGAGCCTGTCGAGCAGAACGGTTCCTCGCTCGGGTCCAAACGCGCCCATCAGCACTTTGCGCGCGTAATCGATGCCGCCTTTGAGGACATAGTCCTTAGCAACGGTCATCTGATAGAACTCGTTGAGGATATCCTCGCTCTGTTCGTTGGAAATGGAGTTGATGCGCGCCATCTCGCGGCTGATCAACTGCACTTCCTCTTCATCGAGTTCCCGCAGAATATCCGCGCTGGTCTGATCGCCAAGGATGATCATCAGGATGGCGGCCTTCCTGACGCCCGGCATGGGGGCGGTCGGCTTCTCAGCGTTGCGGATCATGACTCGTCAATGCTCCCGCTCGTTCAACCACGTGCGTACCAGGTGCGCCATACTGGCGGGATCCTTCTTGGCCTCCGCGTTGATGTGCTTGGTCAGCACTTCCGTTTTCTTGGTGGTGACTTCTGGCAGCTTGAGCGAGTTTAGCGCCTCGGCTTCCAGACGCTCTTTTATGGCGGCCTGCTCGGCCAGCTTGGCAGCCATCTGCTCTTCCAGGTTGGGCGCCTTCTCGATCGCGGCGGGTGCACCCGCGCCGGCGGCGTTAAGCGCGGCGGGACCTTCGATGCTGGCCTCGACGCGTTTCTTACGCTGTCTCCGTGCCCTGAGGATAAGGAAGAAAACCAAGAGGACGAGCAGGAACAGCAATCCTGCGCCCACCCCGGTGAGCACGGCCATGTTCTTCTGCTTCAGAGCGTTGTTGAGCCAGGCTGGTAGCGGCAAGGGTTTGTCCGCCGGCGGCCCTACGACCGGTGTAGCAGCCGGAGGCTCCCAACTCAAAGTGGATTCGAAGGGCTGGTTCTCGACCGTCAGCAGATCCCCGCGATCGGGAGTGAATCCTGTCGCTGCGGCTACTAGGTCATGTACGGCCTTTAGTTTCTCCGGCGATGCCGGCTCCAAAATGCGCCTCGTCTTGGCGCCCGCGCCTTCCCACCTGACAGTGTGGTCCACCAGCACGGCCAGGGACATCCTCTTCAGCGTTCCTTGTGGCAGGCGCAGGTGGCGCGTGGTACGGGAGGATTGATACGCGATGTTTTCGGTACGCCGCGCCACACCGCCTGAAGTTCCGCTACCGGGCCTCGAAATGGGCCTTGGCAGGTTGGACGCCGTGCCGGGCATCCCGCTCGCCAGCGCCGCGCCGCTGACGTCCTCAGTGCGCTGCTGGCTGACCATGACGGACCGGGCAGGATCGAAAGTCTCTTCCGTCTGTTCGCCGGCAGTGAAGTCGCAATCGACCGTCGCGCTGGCGCGGAACCCCTCGGGGCCCAATAGCGGCTCCAGTGCCGCGCCGATCTTGGCCACCAGGTCCTTTTCGAGACTCCTCTTGTATTCGAGGAAGCCCTCGGACGATCCGGTGCCGTCGGCTTCAAGGCCGCGGCGTGGACGGTTCAGCAGGTTGCCCTGCATATCGAGGACCGACACCGCTTCCGGGGCCAGGCCGTCGACGGCGCATGCAACTAAGTGCGTCACCGCGAGTACGTTCGCGGGAGACAATTTGGCGCCCGGCCGCAGTTTGAGCAGCACGCTGGACTTCGCGGGCTGGCGGGTCTCCAGGAAGATGGATTCCTTGGGAAACGTGATGTGAACGCGTGCCTGCTCCACCTCGCTCAGCGCCATCATCGAGCGTTCCAGTTCGCCTTCCAGCGCCCTTCGGAAATTCACCTGTTCGGTGAAGTCCGTAGCTCCGAAGTTCGTTTTGTCGAACAATTCGAAACCCATCCGGCCGCTCTTGGGCAGCCCCGCCGCGGCCATCTGAAGCCGCAGTTCCGCCGCCCGCGCGGAGGGCACCATCACGGTGGTCCCGTTCTCCGAGAGCCGGTATTCGACGCCGGTTTCCTTCAACTTCGCCACCACGGCTCCGCCATCCTCGGGCGACAGGCTGGTGTAAAGAGGCCGGAAATCGCGCTCGTGCGACCAACGGGAAAACATGATCAAACCGGCGACGACCGCCGCGGCGGCAGCGACGATGGTGACCCGTTGGCGGAGGGTCAGGTTCCCGATTAGTCGGAGGATTTGATTCATGCGCGGCCAGAACCACCTTTATCTTGCGCGTCCCGTCATAGCTGCATTCGCATGACTTCCTGGTAGGCCTGCACCACCTTGTTGCGGACCTGGAGAAAGAGGTCGAACGCGACCTCGGCACGCTGTGTGGCCAGCGCCGTCTGGTGCAGTTCCTCGCTCTCGCCGTTCAGGAATCTCCGGGCGCTCTGCTCGGCGCCAACACGCAGGTCCTCCACGTTGTTGACCGCGTTCTCGAAAAG
>CAZLOS010000281.1:0-3386 GCA_964561215.1 uncultured Solibacteraceae bacterium
AACCCGTACGGAGACGGGCAGGTGTACGAAGGGTACGGTTTCACGGGGTACTATCGCGATGGGACGACGGGCCTGGACTACGCGCAGCAGCGCTACTACGCATCGAGCCTCGGAAGGTTCACGACGCCGGACCCGTATATGCCGAGCGCAGCCATCGCCAGGCCGCAAAGCTGGAACCGGTATGCCTATGTCGAGAATGATCCAGTGAATTTCGTGGATCCGAGTGGGTTAGACCCGAATATCCCACCCTTCTCGATAACTTGGCGTGTTGGGCCCGAAGACCGCCTCGGTCTCATGCTGATTGGGTCGTGGCAAGCTCAAATGCAGCAGGAGATGGCACTCCTCTTCCTTGCACATCCGGTTGGCGGAGGACGCGGAACGAACTCTTCACTGCAGGCGGTGGGAGCCTTCACTCAGGCGGCGGGGAATCTAGGTCTTCTTGAAGCGTCAACATTGCCTGGGCCTTGTCAAGGACTTATTGACAATCTGGGTAACATGTCCGGCGGAACGATCACATTAGGATCCATTGTAAGCACTGCGGGACGACTGGTGGCGTACGATGGTACCGCATCGCGTGGTTTGGCGAGCAGCATGGACTACAACGAAATGTTTAAGAATTCGCCAAACTATGTGCAGGGCACGATGCCTGGATTCACGGTTGCCGACTACTTTAAGAACCATGAGGGATCAAGTGCCCTCACAATGCTGGGCTTGAATGACCTAGGCCTCGCGCTTGTGTTTATTCGTCCGAGTGTGATCCTCGAGCACAGCGCCGCCTACAACACAGCGTTAGTGATGCACGAGATTCTGCACTCTCTCGGATTTGAAGATGACAAAATAATGTCTGCGCTTGGTCTCGATCCCGCAAAGCAGGCGTCAGTGGAGATCACTAAGGCATTCGCCAGAGACTGTTTCGGCGTAGAGAAATAGGAGTGAGCAATGTTGTCGAACGGGACACGATTATGCAGAGTGCTACTGCTGTACTTCACGGGAGGGATCGTTGTGGGGGCCGGCGCCACCTTACAATCGGACAAGCTGGGATCTGGGACAGTTGAATTCTCGGTCCTCGATGCATACGGGAAACCACTGCGCAGTTTTGACATTGTGATCTTTCGTGAGAGCACGGACGGTTTGGTGCGAGTGAAGTCCACAGATGGAGATATCGTCACCCTGCCGTATGGCTCTTACGTCGTACGAGTGGCTGCATCCTTGCACCACCCGTCGGAACGGAAGTTTCTGATTAAAGAGCCACGACTCCTAGTTGCGGTGGCACTGTCGTTTCGCGATCCCGGGGAGTCTCCATGGGTGTATGGCCCACCCCAAAAAGTGCGGATCAATCCACCCTCTGTAGAGAGGGGGCGGCTTTGGATACGCTTTGTCTCCTTGTTCGGTGTCTTCATGAAGGAGGCAACTGTCAACCCTTCGGGCGCGGCCACCATGAGTGAAGTGCCTTATGGGGATTATGTCGTTCTCGTCTTCCATGATTCGTTACTACTCAAAACTCTGCATTTCCGACGAACGTTGAGAGAGGAAACCTGCTCCATCGAGTTGGGTGAGAGAGACCAATAACGCAGTAGCGTGCGCGTGTCAACGACTTTGAGACACCTCCTCTGGGAATTTACTGAGTATTGGGATCTGTTGTGGGTGGCTTGTTGATCCAGACCTCCTTGGGGATGACGAACGGTCTCGGGTGCCGGCGGACGAAGCGTTCCGGGTGCTGTTGATAGGCAGTGGTGAGCACGGTCTGGCGTTGCTGTTGCGCTTGATCTGCCAATCCGAAGTGCAGAGTGGCCGGGGTGAGCAGGCCGATGCCGGAGTGCCGGTGTTCGTCGTTGTACCAGGGGAAGAAGCGCTGGCAGAAGGCGCGGCCGTCCTGAATCGAGCCGAAGCGGTCGGGAAACTCAGGCCGGTATTTCATGGTGCGGAACTGACTTTCCGAATACGGGTTGTCGTCGGAGACGTGCGGACGGGAATGCGTCTTGGTGACGCCGAGATCGGCCAGCAGAAAGGCCACCGGCTTGGAGGTCATCGAAGAGCCTCGGTCGGCATGAATGGTGAGCTGGCCTTCGGGGACCTCGAACTTGCGGCAGGTTTCACCAATCAGGCGTTTGGCCAGTTCGGCGCTCTCGCGCGGCGCCAGCATCCAGCCGACGACGTAGCGGCTGAAGACATCGAGGATCACGTAGAGGTAGAAGTAAGTCCACTTCACCGGGCCGCGGAGTTTGGTGATGTCCCAGCTCCAGAGCTGATTGGGGCCGGTGGCCAGCAGTTCCGGCTTGCGGTAGGGCGGGTGGGTGAGTTGGTCGCGGCGTTCGCGCACCTGGCCGTTCTGTTTGAGTAATCGGTACATGGTGCGGATGGAGCAGAGAAACCGGCCCTCATCGAGCAATTGCGCATAGATGGCGGCGGGCGCGGCGTCACGGAAGCGGTCCGAATTCAGTTCCGCCAGCACCTGTTCGCGCTCCGGCGGAGTGAGGGCGCGATGGGGTGTGGGCCGAACCCGGGTCGCCGGCGGAGAGCCGCGGTGGTGGCGGTAGAAAGTTGCGCGCGGAAGCGAGAGGGCCTCGCAAGCCGGAGCCACGCCCACCTGCTGTGCGAGAGACTGGGCGGCGGTCATCAGAGAGTCTCCGGATCGATCTCCGGCATCGTCCGGCCGAGCAAGGCAGCCACTTTTTTTTGAACGTCGATGATGAGGTGCGCCTTGCGCAGTTCCTCCGTCAGGCGCTCGTTTTGGCGGCGCAGTTTGGCGTTCTCCTCGGCCTCGGCGTTGCGGCGGGTCTTGGGGCCGCGCCTCTTGGCGAAGGCCCGGTCAATACCGGCCGCACGTTCCTGCCGCCAGTGGGTCAAGTGCGAGGAATACAAGCCCTCGCGGCGCAGCAGCGAACCGATCGCGCCGACTTCGGTGGCGGCATCGGCTTCGGCGAGAATGCGTTTCTTGTACTCAGCCGTGAAACTCCGGCGCTTGGCCCTGGCCGGTACTTCCGTCTCGACGCGGGGCGGGGACGCCGATGAGGCGCCGGTTTTGCCCGCGGCTCCACTGCGCTGCGCCGCGCTACGCTCGGCTTCGCTCCGTTCCGCCGCGGGCAAAACCGCAGGCGGAACCACAAAACGGTTCTTCTTGTCCATGCTGATCCTTCCTTCCGCCCTGCTCACTAATTGCAGCTACGGAAGGTGTCTCAGCTATGTTGGCACGGAGGGCGGCGCCTACCTATGATTGTGTCAACTGAATTCCGCTCTCTTTCGTGAATTTCTTTGCTGAGTCATTGGTGTTCGTCCTTCGCCTCCTTGTCAGGATGCTTTCAAGGCAAGCCGGGGATCTTGTCAAGACCGCCGGGGGATGGTGACAGACGGGACGTTTCCGTCGCGCAGACTGAGGCGGCGGAGGC
>CAZLOS010000282.1:0-3351 GCA_964561215.1 uncultured Solibacteraceae bacterium
GATATCGGCCCGGTATACCGCGATGTCGCTAATCTCGTATTGGGGCAGGCCCAAGCAACGCCGATTCCAACCGCGGCTGCTTAGCGTCGAACGGCCTGTAATCGACCCACGCGTATTTCCTGGCCGCACCGGGTGCTTCGTCGCCGGCGATCCGGTTCAACCACAAAGTGGTCACCTTCAGGCAAAGCTGGATTCCTGCCCGGCTGGAGCACATGGATCACACCTGCTCGAAAGAAAAGGAGGTTATTTTATCACCATATACAACCAACCTGCTTGGCACTCGCCGCAAGCCGGCGAACCGCCCTCGTTGTAAGGGGTATAAGGTGCGCGCGAGGTAGGTGTTCCAATTCGAACTGTTGCGGGAGCGTGTCGGCAACCGCGCCTTTATCGTGGCCGGCGCCTCTGGACGGTCAGCCGTCCGCCTCGGCGAAGTGGCATCAACGTCACGATCGCGTGGCCAAGACGGTGATCCAGAAGAGTCCCTCAGCACTATCGAAGGCCAGCCGCTCCCTGACTTCCGCCCCACAGACGCGGAGGCTGTAGTCGCTCCCATCCACCACCGAAGGCATGGAAAGCCGGATGCCCTGCGTCAAAACGCACTTCAGGTTACCGCCGATCATGTTAACCAGTTCTCCGAGTACGTCGCGTACGACGTCGTCCACGGTCTCGGGCGGATCCATCGAGAGGAAGCGGCTCGCAAAGCGGCAGGCCTGGCGCCGGTCGCATTCGAGCAGCACCGCTCCGTTCCAATCGCCGGCCAGGTGGACGGCCGCGGTGAGGCGATCCGCGCTCGGGAACCAGGACGCCCCGCACTGAGTCGCGTCGAGGTTCATCATAGTCTCGAATACGGACTCTACAATCTGCGCCAGCTCACTTGGCAGGATTTGTACCGTCACTTCAGATGGCATACGTGTCCTTTCAGCGGGCGACGTACACGGTCGCGTTTTGCACAATCTGCTTCTCGAACAACTCCTCAATGCCGAACGCCGTTTCAGCTCCTCCCAGCAGCAGCCAGCCGCCCCGGAAAAGTGTCCCGTGTAGTTCCTTCAAAATCCGGAACTTGGTTTCGGCATCGAAATAGATCAGGACGTTGCGGCAGAACACGAGGTCGAAGGGCCCGAGTGCGCGCATGCTGGCACGCAGATCAATCGTCTCGAAATTCGCCATCCGTCGCACCTGGTCGCTTATCTGCCAATCCACGCCCGAACGCCGGAAGTATTTGACGAGGAGAGCCGCCGGCAAGCCTCGATTCACCTCGATTTGCTGGTATTTTCCGGACCTGGCACGATCGAGAACCTGCGACGAAAAGTCCGTGCCCAGAATCTGAGTATTCCAGTCCCCCAGGCCTTCTTCGAGCAGAAGCATGGCCAGGCTGTAGGCTTCCTGCCCCGTCGAGGCGGCGGCCGACCAGAACCGCATTCTTTTCGTATCCTGGCGCTCCTTCTTGAGCCGTGGCAACAGAACGGACTGGATGCCCTTGTAGTGGGCGGGATCGCGGAAGAAGTAGGTCTCGTTCGTGGTCATGGCCTCGACCACCTGGCGGCCGATCTCGGCCTCCCGCGTCGCCAGCATCAGCGCGCATAAGTCGTTGATCGAATCGAGGCCCAGTTGCCGGACGATCGGCGTCAGACGACTCTCAAAGAGATAATCCTTGCCATCTTCGAGCACGATGCCCGTATGGGAGTACACATGCTGCTGGAGGAACCGGTAGTTCTCTGCGTAAATCTCTGCTGTGTGCATCCGAATCCCCCCTAGGCTTGCCCCGCCATGCACAGGATTTCCGGCACCACCTGATCGAGAGGTAGTACGCGGTCCGCGAGACCGGCGTTGACGACGGCGCCCGGCATGCCCCAAACCACGCTCGATGCTTCATCCTGTGCTACAACTCTGGCGCCGTAAGCCTTGAGAATCTGCGTGCCGCGCAAACCGTCTTGTCCCATGCCGGTCAGGATCGTCGCGATGACGGCGCCGCCATAGATCTCGCCCACCGATGCAAACAGCGCATCCACCGCAGGGCGGCAGGAGTTCAGCGGCGGCGATTTGTCCAGGTGCACGGACACCCGGCCGCTATTGGAGGCGACCTTCATGTGATAATCGCCGGGTGCAATAAGAATATTTCCCGCAGCCACCGGCCGGCCCTCCTCCGCTTCTGCGACCAGCAGTTGGCAGGTAGTGCGAAGACGCTCGGCCAGCAATCGGGTAAAGAGAGGCGGCATATGCTGCACTACCAGAATTGGTAGCGGGAACCCGGCTGGAAACTCCGGGAGAACCCGGCCCAGGGCCGTCGGCCCCCCGGTAGAGACGCCGATCACCACCACCCTTGGCGGGATCTTCAGGATCTGCCGCAAGGGCGCCGCCGTAGGGATACGTGCCGGTTCCAGCGGCGCCGCCGTACACCTTGGCGCCGAAAGGTGAAAGAACTGCCGGATTTTCGGGACCAATTCTTCCCGCAGGCGGGCCATCGAGCGATCCAGCGACCCTTCGTTGGAGGCCTTGGTAACGTAATCGTCGGCCCCCAGACTCAGCGCCTCCAACGTAACCGCCGCCCCGCGGTCCGTAAGCGTGCTGAACATGATCACTCGCAGTTGCGGGTACTCCCGCCGTATCCGCCTCAGCATCTCCAGGCCGTCCATCTCCGGCATTTCAATGTCCAAGGTGACAACGTCGGGATTCAACTGCGGGATTCGCTGGAGTCCGATCACGCCGTTGGCTGCCGTCCCCACAACCTTGATTTCGGGATCCTGCTCAAGGGCGTGGGTGACCAGGCGCCGGATGACCACCGAATCGTCCACCACCAGCACGCGGATCTGTTCTCCGGGTTGGAGCAATCTTTTGCTTACTGCCGGCATGACGCGCTCCTCTAAGGACAGACTCCCGCGAGACGAAGTTTCTCCACCAGGATCTCCTTCGTGAAAGGCTTCATGACATACTCGTTGGCGCCCGCCTCCAAGGCTGCTGCCATCTGGGTCAGTTCCGTCTCGGTGGTCACCATGACCACTACCAGCGAGGACAACTCCGGCATCTGGCGCAACCGTTTCAGTAACTCCAGCCCGTTTACCTCGGGCATGTTCCAGTCCGCCAGAACCAGCTTCACTACCGCTTTCTCGCCTTCCATCACTTCCAAGGCTTCCCTTCCGTTGGCAGCCTCGCTCACCTCGTAGCCCAGTTCCTTCAGAATCTTGGCGAGGATCATCCGGACGGCCCGCGAATCGTCCACAACCAGTGCTTTGGGCATCAGTTCACCTGCATTCCTTGGCTGAGCCAGAGGGCCCGGCAGCGGGAGAGCCGCTGCCGGGCCCACGCACAGTCCGTTGATCGGATCAGAACTTAAACTTCGCAATCACCATCTGC
>CAZLOS010000283.1:0-3319 GCA_964561215.1 uncultured Solibacteraceae bacterium
CCTGGCAACAGTCGCGTATGTGCAGCAGGTAGATGCGCGGATCGCCCCTCGTCATAGGCCTATAATGGGCTGGCTTCAGCCAGTACACGGTCGCGGACGTAGCGCAAGCTGTTTGGTGTTACGAGGTCAACAGGTGCCCCTAAAAGCTCCTGTAAGTCCAGGCGCAATCGAATCAAGTCGAAAAGGCTACTACCTTGCCGGAACTCCACCAGAAAGTCAATGTCGCTATCTTCGCGATTCTGTCCCCGAGCGACTGAACCGAACACGCGTATGTTTGATGCCCCGTGCAACTCGGCAAGCCGCAAGATCTCCGCTTTCTTCTCCCGCCGCAATGTGTCGAGCGTGATCATGGCCCGCTCTCATTTTCCTTCAACCGTTGGCGGAACGCCACCACAATCGCGCTACTTCCCGTAGATCGCCTTGCCCACGCGGCGCATCCAGGCCATCTCTTCTTCGTCGAGCGGGCCTTTGCGGAACGCTTCCAGCGCGTGGTCCATATGCGCGGCGGACGAGGCGCCGCACATGACGACATCCACGGCTGGGTTCGAGAGCACGAACCGGTAGCAATCGCCCGCCGCAGGTACGCGTTCGCCCTTCGGAATGCGCCGGTGCCCGAGCAGCCGTTTCCAATCCGTCGCCGTGTAGCTTACCAGGCCAGGACGATTGTCGGCGGCCAGGTGCGGGAAGACATCCCGCTCGGCGCCGGTGTGCGTGGCGTTGTAGCGCACATGGAAGAGATCGAAATCCGGACCGGCGGCGGCGCGCGGGATGAGCGGCCGGTTGTGCGTCGAAAAGGCGAGATGCCGGACCAGGCCGCGCTCCTTCAGTTTGCGGCAGACGTCGACAATCCGCGGAGGCGGCATCTTGTTCCACATTCCCAACAACAACACGTCGGCGTGATCGTAATCCAGTTTCCGCAGTGCACTCTCGACGCTCCAGGGAACCAGCGATGCCATCCGCGAGTACGACTGCAGCACCAGAACAAACTCGTCGCGGCGCCCGCGCTGGTTGCGCAGCGCCTGGGCGAACGCGTCCGTCCGCCGGCTGCCCCAGTAGAGATAGTTCACACCCGCGTCGATAGCCTTCTCGACCGCCGCGGTGGGCACGCCATAGCTCGCCGCCAGGCCCAGGCGCAGGACCGCGCGCCCCGTGCGTCCCAGCGTGCCGTGTTCGAAACTGCTGTGTGAGCCGGTGCTCATAACTCCCATACTACGCGGAGTTGTGTAGGTGTCCGCTTATTCGTACCGCAGGGCGTCGGCCGGGTCCAGGCGCGAGGCGCGAATGGCGGGCATCAGGCCGCTCAATACGCCCACAAGCACCAGCGCCCCGGTCGACAACGTCAGGGTGGCGGCGGAGACTTTCAGGTGTATGTCGCCCATGCCCGAATCGTCTTCGTACAGCGGGCCCAGCATGGGGATGGGACCGACGAGGGCCGCCAGTCCGTAGGAGAGCGCGATGCCGATCAGCCCGCCCGCCAGCGTGATCAGCAGCGCCTCGCTTAGGAACTGCGCGCGGATGTGGCTGCGGCGCGCACCCAACGCCCGCCGCAGGCCGATCTCACGCACGCGCTCGTCCACCGAAACCAGCATGATGTTCATGACGCCCACCCCGCCGATCCCCAGCGTCAGGCACCCGATGAACAGCATCAGCACCTGCATGCCGATGGTCAGGCCGTCGAGAATGGGGCGGAACTCCTCGCGGCCGTACATGCTGATGGCGCGCTTGTCGGTGGGCGAGAAGCGCTGCCGCTTGGCCACCGCCGCGCGTACCTGGGCCATGGCCTTGGACTCGAACCGCAGGTTCACGGTGGTGAACAACAGCACGTTGGCGTACCGCGTGTTCCACAGGTCGCCGGCGGTGGTGAAGGGTATGAACATGGACTCGTCGTCGCTCCAGAAGTAGTTGCTTATCTGGAATTTGCGATCCATTGACCCGATGACAGTGAAACGCAGGCCGCCGATCAGAAGCGTTTCGCCGACCGCGGGCCGCCCGCTGAACAGGCGCTGCCGGCTCAGCGCGCCCAGAAAGACCACCCGCCGGCGCTCCAGGACATCCTCGGGCGAAATCCAGCGGCCATCGCTGGGGACTTCGCTGCGCATCTCGCCGTACTCGGCGCACACGCCGCGCACCGGGCGCATGGCGGTGCGCTCGCCGTACTGCACGCTCTGCTGGCGGAACGTCTCCAGGCAGGCGTGCCTGACCAGCGTGGCCTCGGCGCGCACGGCTTCGAGATCCTCGCGCTGGAAACGAACGCGCTTGCCGGCGCGCTCGCCCCCCACCTGTTCGCTGGTCTGCCCCGGCCAGCACACCACAACGCTCTTCCCGAACACCTCGAAGGCGTGTATCAGGATGTAACGGAAGCCGCTGCCGTAAGCCACCAGCATAGTCACCGTGATGATGCCCCAGACGATGCCCGTCATCGTAAGCAGGCTGCGGGTGGGATTGCGCCGCAGCGCGATCCAGGCCTGGAGAAGGATCTCGCGCAGCATGGCCGGCTATCCTCCCGCTTCGTACCGCAGCGCCTCGATCGGATCGACGCGCGCGGCCCGGTTGGCCGGGTAGAGAGCGCTCAGCACCGCCACCAGGCCCAGCAGGCTGAACGAAATCAGCGCGCTCTGCCATGTGGCCACCATTCCGGCAAAATGCGGCGGCATGGGGATCAGGTTGATCAGCGCGCAAACGCCGAACGCAAACCCCAGCCCCACACCGCCGCTCAGGAGGACAACGATCAGGGTTTCCAGGAAGAACTGCCGGAGGATCGACCCGGCGGTGGCGCCCACGGCCTTGCGCACACCGATTTCGAGCGTCCGCTCGCGCACCGTCACCAGCATCACGTTCATCACGCCGATGCCGCCTAACAACAGGGTCACCACGCCCACCGCACCCAGGAAATACTTCATCCCGTCGGTCATGCGGCGGAAGGCTTTGGATTCCTCCACCGTGTCCCAAATGAAGGCGGCGTCCTTGTCGCGGGGATCGAAATCGTGCACGCGAGCCAGCGCCCGGCGGACTTGCCATTTGCACATCTCGTGATCTTCCAGCGAGTGCGGAGTCACCAGGAACTGGTCGATCGCGTGTGGAATAGTGGGCGGCGGTTCGGGAAAATCCCGCTCAATCGCTTCAAATGGAACGAAGACCTTGGTTATGTCGCGCCCGTCGTAACTCGAATCCTGATCCTTGGCGCGCATGACTCCGATTACCGCGTACGGATACCCGCCTATCGAAAGCGTTTCGCCCACCGCCGGGTGCGCTCCATACAACTGCTTCTTCGTCTCGCTGCCCAGGAAGGCGACGCGACGGCCCGCGACGCAGTCTTCCC
>CAZLOS010000284.1:0-3286 GCA_964561215.1 uncultured Solibacteraceae bacterium
CCAGGATGACCTCGACGGGGGCCGGCGATTCGCGCAGCAGCGAGAATTCCTTGTATGCCAGTTTCTTCACCAGGGGGTTCAACTCGTAGAATCGGTACTCGTCGCCCGGCCTCGCATAGACGCTGAGCACTCCGGCGCCCAGACCGATCACGCCAACCTTCTGCGGGCCTTCGCGGTGGCTTGCCATGAGGCCGCGCACCACGCCGGACACTTCGCAGTAATAGCCGGTGGGCTTGCGGCGCATCGAGGGGTGCAGCCACTGCTCGCCATGGTTCGTCACGCCATGCGTCAGCTTGCGCTCTCCGTCCAGGTCGTCGGCCGTGCCATAATCGCTCACTCGCAGCGTGCCGTAGAAATTGCGCGCCAGCACGCGGTAACCGCTCACCGTCTCGCGCACTTCATAGGAGAGCGCAAAGCAAAGTCCCAACGCCGCCGCCAGGAGTACCCACCATAGCTGGTGCCCCTTGCCGTTGCAGAAGCGGCTGGCGGGGTCCCTGCGCAGCACCAGGAGCGCCAGCACTGCCGTGGCCGCGATGCTGATGGGTAATTCGTATGAGCCATTGAACACCGCCGGCGCGAACAAGCTGACGAAAACGCCGCCCAGCGCGCCGCCCACCGAAACCATCAGGTAGAAAGACGTCAGGTAGCGTGGATGCGGTTTGATGCGCGCCAGTTCGCCGTGGCACATCATGCACGCGACAAAGAGTCCCGCTACCCAGATGAGTATCGCCAGCCAGAGTCTGATCTCCGCCCTGTCAGACCACAACATGTATGTCATGCCACCGAGCGAGGCGGCCAGCAGCGGCATGAAGAATCCGCGCCGGTACCAGCCGTCGGCGTCGAAACACAGAATGAAGCTGAGCAGGTAAAGGCTCAAAGGCAGCACCCACAGAAATGGGATCGCGGCCACGTCCTGTGTCACGTGCGTGGTCACTGACAGGAGCAGCGCGCTGGCGCACGCGGGCAGCAGAATCCAGGTGATCCGTCTGCCCGCGGTGGGAGCCGGATCGGTCTCCATGACGGCTTCCTCTGTGACGCCGGCCCCGGATGCGGCAATGGCTTCCGCCTTTTTCCAACTCTTGAATGCCGTGGTAGCGCACAGCACCGCGAAGACCACGTAGGCGGCCGACCAGGCAAGCGTCTGGCTGCGCGTCGACAGGAACGGCTCCACCAGCGGCGGATAGGTCAGCAGCCCCAACATCGATCCCAGATTCGACAGCGCGAACAAACGGTAAGGCATGGCGCCCGGCCTGCTTCGGGCGTACCAGGCCTGCAGAAGCGGACCCGTGGTCGACAGCAGCGTGTACGGCAATCCCACCGAAACCACCAGCAGCGCCAGGATCCGCAGCGTGGGCATTTCCGCGTTCGTCGGCTTCCAACCGGCCGACGGCGCGATGGGCAGCAGCAGGATGCTCAACCCGAGCAGCGTGGCATGTAAGATCACCTGCTTCTTGGCGGACAGCCGCTTGGCCACGAAGTGCGCGTACGAATAACCCACCAGCAGCGCGACCTGAAAGAAGAGCATGCAAGTGGTCCACACGGCGGCCGATCCCCCGAACCAGGGCAGGATGATTCTGGCAATCATCGGTTGTACCTGGAACAGCAGGAAGGCGCTAAGGAAGATAGCTATCGCGTACAAGAGCATGACTTGGCTGGGGACTCCCCCGATCGTGAACCTACGATTTTACAGGTTCAGCCTGCCGCGCGCGATGTAGGTAGCATGAAATTTCCTTCACGTCCCCCGGCGGGTCGCGATGAAGAGCCACCCGCGCCGCCGCATGGGATCAACCCTTCGTGCGCCGGAGATCCAAGACCAACTTCATCACAAGGTTCTCAATCACGTCGCGCACCTTGCGGTGATACTCGATACGCTTCGAAACCGGGTCGGGCACTTCCCATTCGCGCACAGCCATGGTCAGGTATGGGGGCAGGGGAATGCCGCTCATGTTGACCACCATGTCGAAACTGCCGAACTCAACGTCGTCCAGCCCCTTCGGGAATTGCCCGTCGAGGGGTATGTTCTTCTCCTCCATCACCTGGAGGGTTTCGATGGGAATCTCCACAGCGTGCGCGAGACCCGCGCTCGACGCTTCCATCACGTCGCTGCCATAGCGGCGCGCGAAGCCTTCCGCCATCTGGCTGCGGCAGGCATTGCCGATGCAAACGAAAAGAATGCGATCTTTTCGCACAGTTAGAGTTTATCCACGAACCAGCGATGGACGCGAGGATCCCCGGTCAGTTCCGGATGGAACGTCGCCGCCATGTGCCGTCCCTGTTCCACCAGCACCGGTGCTCCCTGGTAGCGCGCCAGCACCGTCACGCGATCGCGGACACTTCGGATAACGGGCGCCCGGATGAACACCGCCTCCAGTTTCCCGCCTCCGGCGCGCCGCAGAAACTCCTCCTCCGGCGTGATCTCGGTGACCCGGCTGTCGAGCTGGCGGCCGTAGCCGTTGCGTTCCACAGAAATGTCCATCAAGCCGAGCGACGCCTGCGGCGGATTGCTGACGCCGCAGGCCAGCAGGATGGCGCCCGCGCACGTGCCGAGAATCGGCTTGCGAAGCCCGAACTCCTTCAGCGGGTCGAACAATTGCTCAAGGTCCAGCAGCTTCAGCATGGTGGTACTCTCGCCGCCCGGAATCACGAGTCCGTCGACGGAGGCCAGGTCGCCCGCCGTACGCACTTCCATGGTCTCGGCCCCGCCGGCGAGTTCGAGGGCTTTCCGATGCGCCTCGAAATCGCCTTGCAGAGCCAATACACCGACACGCTTCACGTCTACCATCCCCGAGTCTGAAGCAGTTCGCTTTCCGGAATCTTCGAGATATCCAGCCCGGGCATGCCCATGCCGAGTTCCTCGCTGGCCTCCAGGAGCTTGACCGGATCGTTCCAATAAGTCACCGACTTGACGATGGCTCGCGCGCGGTTTTCCGGATCGTCGGACTTGAAGATGCCGGAGCCCACGAATACGCTTTCGGCGCCCAGCGCCATCACCAGCGCCGCGTCGGCGGGAGTGGCCACGCCGCCTGCCGAGAAGTTCGGTACCGGCAACTTGCCCTTTTCCGCCACATACTGGACCAGTTCGAGAGGCGACTGCAGCTTCTTGGATTCGGCCACCAGCTCTTCCTTGCCGAGCACGGTGAGCTGCTTCATCTCCTTCTGGATGGTCCTCATGTGGCGTACGGCTTCCACGATGTTGCCCGAGCCCGCTTCGCCCTTGGTGCGGATCATCGCCGCGCCTTCGGCGATACGGCGGAGCGCCTCTCCGAGGTTCCGCGCGCCGCACACG
>CAZLOS010000285.1:0-3233 GCA_964561215.1 uncultured Solibacteraceae bacterium
CCACAGACGTTTGCCGACAATGCGACCGTCAAAGGATTTTTGCAGCGCTCCGGTCAGGATGCGCTACCACTGATCCTGGTCGATGGTGAAGTGGCTCTCGCAGGACGTTATCCGAAGCGGGCTGAATTGGCCCTCTGGATCGGCATTGATCAACCGGCAGACGCCGCCAAACCGGCGACGGGCGGTTGCTGCTCCGGCCCGCGTGGCTGCTGCTGAACAACATGGAGAAAATGATGATGAAATTCCTGCAAATTCCTCCCCGCTTTCTGTTTTTCACAGGCAAGGGCGGCGTCGGCAAGACCTCGATTGCCTGTGCCACGGCCATTCAGTTGGCCGAAGCCGGAAAGCGTGTCCTCCTGGTCAGTACCGACCCGGCATCCAACGTCGGGCAGGTATTTGGTGTCGATATCGGTAATCGCGTCACACCGATTCCGGCGGTTCCACGTCTTTCTGCTCTGGAGATTGATCCCGAGGCAGCGGCCAGTGCCTATCGGGAGCGCCTGGTTGGCCCTGTCCGCGGCGTGCTTCCTGATGACGTGGTGAAGGGCATCGAGGAATCGTTGTCCGGCGCGTGTACCACCGAAATTGCCGCATTTGACGAGTTCACTGCGCTACTGACCAACGCGGCACTCACGGCTGATTACGAGCACATCATCTTTGATACGGCACCTACCGGCCATACCATCCGCTTGCTGCAACTGCCGGGCGCGTGGAGCGGTTTCCTGGAAGCCGGCAAGGGCGATGCCTGGTGCCTAGGCCCGCTGGCCGGTCTGGAAAAGCAGCGTACTCAGTACAAGGCGGCTGTTGAAGCCTTGGCTGATCCGCTGCAAACCCGCTTGGTGCTAGTCGCTCGCGCCCAGCAGGCGACCTTGCGCGAGGTCGCCCGAACCCACGAAGAACTGGCCGCTATAGGCCTCAAACAGCAACATCTCGTCATCAACGGCATCCTGCCTCACATTGAAGCCGCTACCGACCCACTCGCCGCTGCAATCCACGAACGGGAACAAACGGCGCTGAAGAACATCCCGGCTACGTTGACTGCGCTTCCGCGTGATCACGTAGAACTTAAGCCCTTCAATCTCGTCGGCCTTGAAGCACTGCGGCAGTTACTGACCGACCTTCCTCCACAAGCACCCGCAGCGGTTGATTCCCCGATCGAACTCGACGAGCCAAGCGTGGCCGAGTTGATCGACGGCATCGCGGCGGATGGACACGGGCTGGTCATGTTGATGGGCAAGGGTGGAGTAGGCAAGACAACCCTGGCGGCCGCCATCGCGGTCGAACTGGCGCATCGCGGCTTGCCGGTGCATCTGACGACCTCCGATCCTGCTGCCCACTTGACCGACACACTGGATTCCTCGCTCGACAATCTGACTGTGAGCCGAATCGATCCGCATGCCGAGACCGAGCGCTATCGCCAGCACGTCCTGGAAACCAAGGGCGCTCAACTCGATGCCGAAGGCCGCGCGCTGTTGGAAGAGGATCTGCGTTCGCCCTGCACGGAAGAGATTGCGGTCTTCCAGGCGTTCTCACGCATCATTCGCGAGGCTGGGAAAAAGTTCGTTGTCATGGACACGGCTCCGACCGGGCACACCTTGCTACTGCTCGACGCGACGGGCGCGTATCACCGCGAAGTGTCACGACAAATGGGCAAGACCGGTGTGCACTTCACGACGCCGATGATGCAGTTGCAGGATCCGAAACAAACGAAGGTACTCGTCGTCACGTTGGCGGAGACGACGCCTGTACTGGAGGCCGCCAACCTGCAAGCTGATTTGCGCCGTGCCGGGATCGAGCCGTGGGCCTGGATCATCAATACCAGCGTGGCGGCAGCCTCGGCCAAGTCGCCGTTACTGCGTCAGCGTGCGGCCAACGAGCTACACGAAATCAGCGCCGTGGCGAATCAGCACGCAGACCGTTACGCGGTTGTCCCGCTTCTGAAGGAAGAGCCAATCGGTGCAGAACGACTGCGTGCGCTCATCCATCCCCAAACATAGGAGATCGACCATGTTGATCCGGAATTACATGACGCCCGATCCGGTAACCATTCAACCTGAAACACCGGTTGAGGACATTGCGAGCATGCTGCTTGCCCATCGCATCAACGGCGTTCCGGTGGTCGACGGCGCTGCTCGGCTGATCGGCGTTGTAACTGCGCAGGACTTGATTCACCGGGGAGCGGACGAACGGCTTGAACCACGTGAATCGGTTTGGAAGGAGAATTTCTGGGTTTCCTTTCTTGGCCCAAAGGGGACGCAGCGCGACAAGGCCGAGGGGCGTACTGCCGCAGAGGTAATGACCACGGAAGTGCATAGCGTCGCGCCTGCCATGCATCCCTCCGTTGCAGCCCGGCTGATGGTGGAGCATCAATTAACGTCCCTTCCTGTCGTGGAGGATGGGAAAGTGATCGGCGTCATCTCCCGGATTGACCTCTTGAGCCTTCTTAAAGAACTCGAAAACCCCCTGAAAAGAGAGAATTGACGTGATTGCCGCCCTTCTGATTTTTCTTGCCACTATCGTCCTGGTGATCTGGCAGCCGCGCGGGCTGGGCATTGGCTGGAGTGCAACGCTTGGCGCTGTCGTGGCGCTACTGTCCGGCGTCGTTCACCTCGGTGACATTCCTGTCGTCTGGCAGATTGTCTGGAACGCCACAGCCGCATTCATTGCCATCATCATCATTAGCCTGTTGCTCGACGAGGCAGGGTTTTTCGAATGGGCAGCGTTGCACGTCGCACGCTGGGGCGGCGGGAAAGGACGTCTGCTGTTTGCGCTGATCATCTTGCTGGGTGCAGCCGTCGCCGCGCTTTTTGCCAACGATGGCGCAGCGCTGATTCTCACGCCAATCGTCATGGCCATGTTGTTGGCACTGGGGTTCAGTCCGGCGGCAACGCTCGCGTTCGTCATGGCGGCAGGGTTCATCGCAGATGCCGCCAGCCTGCCACTTGTCGTATCCAAACCGATCAAAATAATCTCTGCCGCTTCAAACACAAACCCATTCCATGAATACGCTGCGGTCACGCTTCCAGCGAATATTGTCGCCATCATTGCCTCTCTGGCCGTGCTGTCGATCTATTTCCGCCGCAGCATCCCCGCACGCTACGACGTGAATCAGTTGAAACAGCCGAATGAGGCCATTCGCGATGTGGCTACGTTTCGTTTCGGCTGGGGGGTTCTGGCCCTGCTGCTGGTCGGATTCTTCGGCCTTGAGCCGCTAGGCGTGCCGGTTAGCGCCG
>CAZLOS010000286.1:0-3174 GCA_964561215.1 uncultured Solibacteraceae bacterium
TTCAGAACGCTGCGCCGTTGACGGTGATGCCGGCGAGCCTCTCGCGCTCATTCGCTCACGAGCGGGCATATCCGGTCATCGACAGCGAGTACCGGAACGGTGAGTCACAGCGGTCGGCCCAGGCCACGAATAGCCGCAAACGCTGGCGCCTGGCGAAGCGGCTCACGCCGATCCAACTGGCGACGCTCCGGGATTTCTACGACGCCCGCAAGGGCCCGACCGAGCCGTTCTACTTTCACGACCCGTATGAGACGAGCCCGAAATTCTCGTCGGACCCAACCGGCCAGGCCGTTGCGGGCCGCTACACCGTGCGCTTCGCCGGCGATTGGAGCCAGTCGGTTGACCTCGGCCGCGCAGATTTGAACATGGAAGTGATCGAGGTGGCATGAGCAACTTCCTGCTGACCACCGACAGTGGTGGCAGGAGCCAAAGCATGATCTCTCGTCCCCGCAACAGGAGCGTGACACGGGCAACGGCCGGGGCCTCAGGTTAGTAGACCTTTGTTACCCGTCCTCCTTTGGAACTCTGGAAAATCAGCCCGGGCCACAGCAATGAGTTCGGGGATGCCGTCAAAAAGGTCTTCTCGTTTCAAGGAGCGATCAATCAACTCGTGGAGCAGAATTCCGTTGGCGAATGCCTCGGCAGCATCGAGATCCAAGGTGGTCGGATCAGGCCAGACGCTCTCATCACTCAGCGAGGGCATCATGTCCTTGAGCCACGCCTGGGCTTCGGCGTCCTCGCGGTGTTCCAGGGAATGGCGAACTGCCGATGACAATACATCAGCAATCTGGATACCGAAGTGATCTTCGGATCGCACCAGTTGCGGCGAGCGGGCCAGATTGAATGTAAGGAGCCGCTCCTTTGCGCCGATTCGGATGTAGGCCCGATCGGTGCGGTTGATCATGGCGTCGAAGATATCATTAGTTCTGAGTGCCTTCGACTCGTCGCAATACACGTCAAGTTGATGATGGCGGTCTCCCCAGTGCGCGAGGATGCTGAAGAGGCTGGAACTTGTCAGGTCGAGAATCCACTTGCCTGTCGGGGTACCATCCAGTCCGTCGAGCTCATCAGCGATCTTCTGCCGATGAATCACGCAAAAGGTTCCGACGTGACTCAGCGGGTCGGCACCGGCCGCAATCACGATCGATTGTGGTCCGAAGAACGCCGGAACGCGAGTGGGATCGAGCTTACGCATATAGTCGGCGAAATCGGTGAGCAACTGCACGGCACTGGCCTGCTGCGCCTCCGTCCAGAAATAGAGCAGGTTGGCAATGAAACGATGGAAGCCGACTTCGTAGAAAATGCTGTTCTTGCTGGCAAGCACCGGTTCGAAAATATACTCAAAGAACTTGCAGGCGAGCGCATATTTCTTGTGGTGCACGACCAGATGTGCCTCGTCCCGCACTTCCTGGATCAAAGCTCGAACCGCTCTGCGGCCGGAGCCCGATTTGACGAGTTTCTTTCCCTTCAGCTCGATGCCCTGCAGTTTGTGATCCCTGAGGAGTCTCTTCACAACTCCTTCAGCGCGCTCAGAATCGATGGCGACGCCGGCGTAGCTGAAGAAGGCCTGATTGGGATCAAGAAGATCATTGCCCGTCATTCCCGATTCGTCACAGAAGACGGATTTTGGCGGACCCGGCGGAGTAGCGGGGCGGTCAGGTCCCATGCGAGTGGCGAGCACAACACCATTATCGCCTCACCGACCTCATAGCCGCGGCGCATTTCGAAGTCGCTGATTGGGCGGCTCTCTGTGGTTGAGCGCCTCCTTTCCTGACTGAAGTAACTGACACAAGTTTCCAAGCTATATGCCCGACTACATCGGCAATATCGCGGTACCGGAGATCGTGCCGAGCGGCGTGTTCCCGCTCGTTTCGGATTACCCGCACGGGCACTCCCGCGCGCGCGAAGTCGCAATCCAACAGTTCGGTTCGGGCAACGCTAAAATCGAACAGCGATTCCTGCTTGGCACGGGCGCTCGGCGCTTCACCATCCGAAGGAACTGGCTGCGCGACGCCGACCGCATTGCCCTGCGCAACTTCTGGGAATCGAAGTACGGGCCCCACGGCGCCTTCACCTACAATGCTCCGAACGATGATGGCGGCGGCACCACGCCGGTCACCTGCCGTTCCGCCAACGAGCCGCTGTCTTGGGAAATGGTCGCCGATTGGGCCTGCTCACTCGGCCTCACGCTGATCGAAATCCCCACCACGTCGCCTACATACTCGCTCACCCAAACCGTCAACCGCTTCCCGCCCTCGGCGCTCCAGACCGCGCTCCTGTCCCAGGTTCAGGAGATCATCCCGCTCGTCCGCATCCAGCCGCTCCAGTCCGGCTACCCGGCCATCTGCGTGTCCGACCGGCGTTGCACCGTTGGCGGCCAACTCTACCAGGCGCGACTGCTGGAGTTTGACGGGATCTCGCAGTCCATTGGCAACGAGGCGGACGAAGCGCAGTTCGTCTTCGGCAACGCCGACCGCGTGATGCGCGACCTAGCCAACGATGTGGACCTATTCCGGGCCGCGCTGGAGTTCTCACTCTTTCACGTCGGTACCGGCACGAAGCTCGACCTCTGGAAGGGCGACATCGTCAACTGGTCCTTCGACGCCGGGCCCGAGCTCAAGGTAACCGCGGCCGACGGCCTCTACGAACTGAACCTGCCGTACCCGACGCGCAAAATCTCGCGTACCTGCTGGAAGCCCTTCAACTCTCAAGCCTGCCCGTACTCCAGCGCCGGCACGCTCGACCTGGTCCACTTTCCGAGTGCCGACGCCTCGAAGTGCGACAAGGGCTACGAGACCGGGAACGGCTGCCTCGCGCACGGCATGAAGCGCTACTACGGCGGCATCCTCGCCGAGCCGCAGGGCGTGCGCATCAAGGACAATTCCACCGGCGTTTGGGGCTTCGGCCGCTCAACCATCACGAGCGTGTCGCTGGTCGCGGATTCGATCTACGACCAGATCGTGCCCGAGATTTACACCGACAGCGAGATGCCGGTGAACTGCAAGATCGCCGCCGGGCGCGATGAGAGCGATTTCTACGAGGGATTGGGCATCGTCGGCGAGGGGCCGATCGGCGCATACACGCCCGCCCATTACGAAGACCTCGACAACGACGGCACTGCCGAGACGTTCGTCGGCAGCACGCTCGACGGCCAGGCGCACCACGGCTACCCGA
>CAZLOS010000287.1:0-3122 GCA_964561215.1 uncultured Solibacteraceae bacterium
GAAAGAACTTTTTTCGCGAAGCGCACCAATTTGCACGGAAAGTACGATCACCCCGATCTGCGCTCCGCCGTCAACGACATGCAGGCCGCAGTCGACAAGGCCGTGAAGATGCCCGCTGGCTACGCGGTGTCGTGGTCCGGCCAGTTCGAGTACCTGGAGCGCGCGACCGAACGGTTGAAGCTGGTCGTTCCCGTCACGCTGGCGGTCATCTTCGTGTTGCTCTACCTGCTGTTCAGGTCGTTCGCCGATGCGGCCCTCGTGATGGCGGCCGTGCCGTTTTCGCTCATCGGCGGCTTCTGGCTGATCTGGGCGCTGGGCCATTCGATCTCGGTGGCCACCGCGGTAGGCTTCATCGCGCTGGCCGGCGTGGCGGCCGAGTTCGGCGTGGTGATGCTGGTCTACCTGAAGAACGCGCTGGAGCGCCGCCTCGAATCCGGCGAGCCGATGAACGACGAAACCCTGCTGGCCGCGATCCGCGAGGGTGCTGTGCTGCGTGTGCGGCCCAAGGCGATGACCGTGGCCGTTGTGATGGCCGGGCTGCTGCCCATCCTGTGGGGCAGCGGCACCGGCTCGGAGGTGATGACCCGCATTGCCGCACCCATGGTGGGCGGCATGGTCACCGCGCCGCTGCTGAGCATGCTCGTCGTTCCTGCCGCCTGGTATCTGCTGCGTCGACGTGGCAATGCCGCGCGCAACCGTTTGTCTGCTGTTTCCACCCAACCCAACCAAGGAGCTAATCAATGAAAGTCTTGCATCCCCTCGCATTCGCACTGCTCGCCGCATCGGCCGCCGCCCAGGCCCAGATGTCGAAGGACGACATGTCGTCCATGAAGACGCCGGCCGCAGGCCAGCAAGCGGCCGTCATGCTGACCGATGCGGTCGTCCAGAAAATCGACGCCGCCAACGGTGTGATCGTGCTCAAGCACGGCGACATTCCCAACATCGCGATGCCGGCCATGACCATGGGCTTCGATGTCGCGGACAAGAAAATGCTCGACCCTGTCAAGGCCGGCGACAAGGTCCGGTTTCATGTGGAAGTCGTGAAAGGCAAGCTGACCGTGACGCACCTTGAGGCTGCGCGCTGAACCGCAAGATTTGCCGCGAACGCCAAGCTGGTTCGGTAGCTGATTGCGTCGAACCTGGCGCAATTGGACGCCATTGCTTTTGAGAGGCACCGTCAGGCCGTCGAGTATTCCGCACCGCTGTGCGAGCTGACCGAGCAGCATTGGGCTCTGACAGGGCATGAAGGCTGAGATTGAAGCTTATGGTCTACCCTAATTTCGAACCGCTTCGATTTTCACGGAAACCAAGATCACCCCGCTTTGCGGCGGCGTGGTCCCGACTTCGAAGCGGCCGCGTCCCACCTCGAGCAGGCGTCGACGCACTGGATTCGGCACACCGCTGGAAGCCATCTGAGCGAAAAGGTCGACCTGAAAGTGGTCCGCGACAACCTGGGTCACGCCAACATCAGCACGACCAGCATCTATTAGCACACCGAGGACGATGCCCGTCACGATGCGACGGCGGCAGGGCATCGGGTCGGTTGGCGTTCGCCGTGATCACATGCGCCTCGTGACTTCTGGGGCACTCCTCGCACTATTTTCGCTTCCGCTTGCGCGTCGATTGGCAGTCAAGAAGCGCTAAGCGAACGACTTGCTCTGTAGCTCTTGCTACCAATTCAGGCGCCCTCGACATTGCGTCGGCCATCGAACCGGGCCGGTCGACAATACTGAAGTAGGCATCGATGCCGATTTCGTGCACTGTGTCTGCGCCGTCTCCGACTGACCCAACGATCGCGACGACGGGAATGCCGGCCTGTTTCGCACGGCGCGCCACCTCCGCCGGCAGCTTGCCGAACGGCGTGAGTCCATCGATGCTTCCTTCTGCGGTCAGTACGAGATCGGCGCGCTCGAGGAGTGCGTCAAAGTCCAAGAAGCGCGAAAGAATCGCGAACCGGGGGTAGAGGCGCGCCCCCAGAAATGCGTGCAGACCTGCACCCAGCCCTCCCGATGCACCTCCCCCTTGCATGGTGCGAACGTCGATCCCGAGATCGCGTTGGATAACTGCTGCCAGAGTCCCGAGGCCAATCTCCAATGTGGCGAGATCTTTGGGCAACGCTCCCTTCTGCGGACCGAAAATGCGCGAAACCCCGCGTCGTCCTAGCAGCACGTTGTCCCAGTTCACCGCAACGTCGATGCTGACATCGCTGAGTCGCGGATCGCGCCCGGAGAGGTCGACGTGAGCGAGACCGCCCAACGCCCGGCAGCCGCGGCCGATGGTTCGCCCTCTACGATCAGAAAGCCTGATGCCTAGCGCTTGGGCAAGACCGGCGCCGCCATCGTTTACGCCGCTGTCGCCGCAACCGATGAGCAATCGCTGGGCACCCAAATCCAAGGCTTCGCGCACCAGGTCACCTACACCGTAACTGGTGGTCCAGAGGGGATCTCGTTGGTCCACAGGTACGTGCCGTAGACCTGCAGCCGCCGCGATCTCAATCGCTACAGTTCCAACATGGACTCCGCCGAGCAGACCGAGATGCGCCTCCAGCGGCTGGCCCACAGGACCAGTCACTTGCACCGGACGCAGACGGCCACCTGTCAGCTGCACAAGCGTCTGAACAAAACCTTCGCCACCGTCTGCCATGGGCGCACACAGGATCTCGGCATCAGGGGCGGCCGCTCTTACTCCTCGCGCCATGCTCTCGATCAATTCGGTTACGCTGAGGCTCTCCTTGAAGCCACAAGGTGCAAGCAGGATTCGCGGACGCAGATTGTTTCGCATTGCTTCGGCCGCCATGTGTTCACTGCTGGCCGGCAGGTCTGGACAACGACGCGACGATCAGGCTTATCGCACCTCCCACGATCGCCATGTCAGCAACGTTGAACGCTGGCCAGTGCCATTGACGCAGATGGAAGTCGAGATAGTCGATAACCTGCCCGCGAATAGCCCGATCGAAGGCATTGCCCAAGGCACCGCCGAGGATGAGGCTGTACGCCAAAGCCTCAAGTCGTCGCGCTGGCCTTGCCAGTAGCCAAACCAGCCATATCGCGGCACCAACGGCGACAGCAAGTAGAAACCATCGTTGCCATCCACCGGCGTGCGCCAGAAAGCTGAACGCCGCC
>CAZLOS010000288.1:0-3085 GCA_964561215.1 uncultured Solibacteraceae bacterium
ATGCGCCTGGAGCGAACCACCCATCTGGCGCATAATCTGATGGGCCACAGGGAGACCCAGGCCGGTGCCGTGTTCCTTGGTCGTGAAAAACGGATCGAACAGGCGGTCGACGTGGGCTGGCGCCACGCCGTGCCCGTGGTCGATCACGCGGATGGTGATGCGCCCGTCGCGAGCGGACGCCGACAGGGTGACCGTTTCGCCGTCCGGGCTGGCCTCGATCGCATTGAGCATCAGATTCAGCAGCACCTGCTCCAACTGCTCGGGATCGCATTCGACGGGCGGCAACTCCGGTTCCACCTGCCTCTCACAATGGATAGCCTTGCCGTGTACTCCGTGGTCGGCAAGCGCCAGCGTGCTGTCCAGGACGGCGGTCAGATCCACGGTCTGAAAACGGGGCGCGCGTGGGCGCGCGAAATTCAGGAAGCTGGTAAGCAGCCCGTCCAGGCGGTGGCATTCGTTGGCGATGATGTCGACGCAGCGGGCCTGCTTGGGGTCCAGGCTCCGGTCGCGTCGCAGGATGGCGGCGGCTCCCGAAATGCTCGCCAGGGGATTTCGGATCTCGTGCGCCAGGCCGGCCGACAGTTGACCCAGCGCGGACAACCTTTCGGCCCGCTTCATTCCTTCGAAGGTGGCTTGCACCTTCTCGTACACCGAACCAAGCTTTTCCGAAAGGCGGCGGTAACGCTCCTTCTGACGGTGTTCATGCGCGGCCAGCGATGCAGCCCCCAGGCCCAACACGAACAACACGGCCGCCGCAATGGACCGCTCCGGCCACGCGAAGCCCGGCGGCGGGACGGCGAGCAGGCCGGTGCACACGAGCGCCAGGGCAACGGTGAGTACGCTAACCGCCCACCACATCCATAGCCTTGGGACGATTCTTTTCACATGCTTCATCAACAGAGTACAACTCCGAGGCAGCGACCGGCAGGTCGTCAGGGCCTTGACGAACCGGGTCACGGTTCTACTGGCGACTGCTCACAACCATGGAAAGTACGATGAGGATGGCTACCCCGAACAGGAAAACGATGGTTGACGCTTCGAGGTCTATCTCACGCCAGAATCCTCGGGTGCACCGGCCCCATAGGTCCTGGATCATCTCGTACAGACGCGTTTCGCGCCACCCCAGCACGGGTTGTTGCGGTGGTTTTACGCTGTCTCCGTGAGAAGATCCCGTAACCACGGATTGTTTCTTCCGGTGAAGCAATCTACCTTCTCTGTCGGCCGCCTACTTTCAGGAGCAGGTGATCAGATGCGCTCCTTCCCGCTCCGCAATCGACTCCATGGCGCGGACCATGCGCGAATGGAGGTTGACTAGCGGATCCCGCGTGCCGGCCGGGTACTCGGCCTGAGCGAGCGAATCCACTTTTCGCAGAATGACCTTCGTTTGGCGCTCGTTGCCACTAACGACCAGGGGTTGGGGAATCATAAGGGCCGCGCTACGGTGGAAAACCACGGCTTCCAGCAACAGCGCCGGCTCATCGACGTACAGGACAACGCAGGGCGCCAGCCCCACTCCCAGCTCATTCTTGATGCGGGCCGTGACGTCCAGTTCGGCCGGTGTATGCAAGCCCTGCCGCGCCAGCGCCTGACGAACGGTTCGAAGTCCGGCCGGGTAGGGCGCGGGGACAGTGAATGTTTCGTGCTGTGGGCCTTTGCTCATAGTCTGCGACGCCTCAGCTATGCTGTAGCAATTCGGACGCCAGAAGGCATCATTAGGACATGCCTGCGGCTTTACAGCGCATTTTGCCCGTCATCGTGGGACCGCCCTTGGTGCGCGGTTGGACGTGGTCGGGCAGCACTGTGCGTTTTAGGCCAATGCAGGGGCCGATTTACCGTCTGGGAGGCGCTTTTGGGCTGGCACTACGATTGCTCTCTTGAATGCTTCACGAGCGCATCCCGGCGCGGATTCCACTTGGAGGTCCTACGATGAGGGAGACCATCTATATCACGAAAGAAGATTGCGACAGACTGCGGCGTTTGGTTGACGGGCGGCGTGCGGGCGACTATCGCGATGCCGAATACCTCAACGAACTGGAAGTGGAATTGGATCGGGCGGAGATCGTCGATCCGAGAGCCGTGCCCCGCGATGTGGTCACAATGGGCTCCGAGATCCGGCTGAAGGACCTGGATACCGGGGAAGTGAAGAACTACCGGCTCGTGTTCCCGGCCCAGGTCCGCGGCGAAAACGCGATTTCAGTGCTGGCCCCCATTGGCACAGCCATGCTGGGATACCAGGTAGGCGACGTCATCGAATGGCGCGTGCCGAAAGGCTTGCGCAGGCTGAAGGTCCTGAAGGTCCTCTATCAGCCGGAGCGGGCAGGCGAAGGAGTCGACTGAGCCGGACGGTCTCCTCATGGGCATCCATCGCGTGGCACAGGAATCCAAGGCCCGCTGCCAGGCTTGCCAGGAGAGACAAGATGAGCAGCCACGCGAGCACGCGGCACAGGAGGCGATCCACGCAACTTGGTTTGGCGCGCGACCCGCATTGCGTTGGACAGCCCGGTTTCAGGCATCGGAACATGGCACTCCCCTTCATCTGGCCAATATGCCGTAGCAATTCGGCGTCCAAACGCGATGGGGTTTGCGCTTCCGGCTGCCGCTTTCAGCGGATCTTGCGAAGAATAGCATCCATTTCCGCGACGCGTTCCGGATACTGTTCGGCGAGGTTCCTGGCCTCGCCGATGTCCGTGGCGAGGTCGTAAAGTTGGGGGCGCGGATCGGCGCCCAATTCGATGTTCACGTTCTTGTTGAGCCGCGCTCCCGGCGACGGCGGGATGTACTTCCATTTGCCCGCGCGCAAGCTCAGCGACGGGCCCTGCTCGACCAGCGTCTCGCGGCCACGTGCACTTTCGCCGAGCAGTGCGGGCAGCACATTCTCGCTGTCGGGGGCGTCCTTAGCATCGAGCGGCGCGCCGGTGAACTCCGCCACGCTACGCACAATGTCCACTTGTGAGATCAGCGAATCTGAAACGCCTTGTCTCACGCGGCCGGGCCAGTGGACCAGGAAAGGTACGCGCGTCCCGCCTTCGAAACGGCTGTACTTGCCGCCTCGCAGCGGGCCGTTGGGCCGGTGCCCACCGAGTTT
>CAZLOS010000289.1:0-3082 GCA_964561215.1 uncultured Solibacteraceae bacterium
GGGTTACTACGCTGACGGAAATACAGGCCTGGACTACGCGCAGCAGCGCTACTACGCATCGAGCCTCGGAAGGTTCACGACGCCGGACCCGTATATGCCGAGCGCAGCCATCGCCAGGCCGCAAAGCTGGAACCGGTATGCGTATGTGGAGAACGATCCGGTGAACTTTGTGGATCCGAGTGGGTTGCTTGAGAAAGCCTTCGATGCAGCAGTTTGGGGAGATTGGAACCCGTACGACGACGGTTGGAACCGGCCCACAGGGGGCGGAACTGGCTACACGGGCCGCGCCACGTCCGACGCGGTCGCCTATATGCTGGCAGGCGGTAACATCGAGCAGTGGCTACTGCAACAGTCCGCGATCGCCCAGGGCGAAGGCTCTGTGCCACGCCCTATGGATCCGACCCCTCAAGCCCCGACGGAGATGCCTCCTCCGGCGAGAGAGCATAACGAAGATACGTGGGCAGATGCGCTCAAAAGAGCGAGGGACTGCCTGGGAAAGGCATTTGAAAAACGGTATGGCCCTGCAGTGGCCGGTAGTGTCCTCAGCATCGTGGGCATGCCGATACCCAAGAACTGGGTACCTCCATATCGGTCGATTGGGGCTCCATACACTACGATCCTCAGCGTTGTAGGTCATTACATTGAGGTCAATGTCCCGCGTCTAGTGTGGGGCGAACTCGCGACGACTAACCTGCTGCGATTTGGTGGTAGGGCCGCTGGTCCAATCGGCTGGGCGCTGCTGGCACTCGACGTGGGACTTATCACGGCGGACACTTGGAACTGCTATAAGCAGAGCGAAGGAACTGAAAAGAAAGCTCCGTAAGGCACTGTGTGTTCAGGAGGGTAGACTAGATGGCCGATAGTGAGTATTACACGCCAGCTGAGATTGCTGAAAGAGTCAGGATGTTAGTATGCAGGAAAAGCGGGTTGAAGGATGAAGTGGTACGATCGGAGTCTAGGCTTTTGCATGACCTCGGTATCACTGGCGACGACGCCGAGGAACTCATTGTGGAGTTTGCCAACTCCTTCTCCGTGGACATGTCTTCATTTCCGTTCCAACGGTATTTTACTGGCGAGCCAGTGACCTTCTCTCATGTACTGTGGATGCTCAGACTAAAGAAAGATCCCATATGGAAAGGGAAAGCGTCTCTCACCGTAGCACAATTGGTTAACGCGGCATTAGCTGGACGTTGGGTTGAGTAAACTAGTGTCCTGAGCGAGAAATCCATTGAATAAGCATTCAGATGGGCGCATACTGGGATATGCCTATCGGCCGCCCAACCAAACCGCTTGATCTGACGCCCGGAGAAATGGAGAAGCTCACCACCTTGGCTCGTCGCCGGAAGACTTCTCAGGCCATGGCGATACGCGCCCAGATCGTGCTCGGATGCGGCGTCGGCAGCAGCAATGGCGAAGTCGCCAGGCGGTTGGGTATTACCGCTGCCACGGTGTGCAAATGGCGCGAGCGGTTCCGGCAGCAGCGTTTGGAAGGATTGTTGGATGAACCGCGCCCGGGCGCTCCGCGCACCATCACCGACGCGCAGGTGGAAGAAGTGATTACGAAGACCTTAGAGACAATGCCGGCCAACAGCACGCATTGGAGCACGCGGTTGATGGCGGCCGAAACTGGGCTGACGCAGAACGCCATCGTGCGTATCTGGCATGCGTTCGGGTTGCAGCCGCACCGGGTCGAGAATTTCAAATTCTCCAAAGATCCGTTGTTCGTTGAGAAGGTGCGGGACATCGTGGGGCTGTATCTGAATCCGCCGGATCGCGCCATCGTGCTGTGCGTGGACGAAAAGAGCCAAGTGCAAGCTCTGAATCGTACGCAGCCGATTCTGCCGCTGGCGCCTGGAGTGCCCGCGCGTCAGTCGCACGATTACGAACGGCACGGAGTCACTTCCTTGTTTGCGGCGATGGATGTAGCCAGCGGCGTCACCATCGGCAGTTGCTACCGCCGGCACCGGCATCAGGAGTTCCTGCGGTTTCTCAACGACATCGACGCGAATCTACCCGGCGGTTTTGACGTTCACCTGGTGATGGACAACTACGGAACGCACAAGGTCGCCAAGGTGCGAGCTTGGCTGGCCCGCCATCCTCGATATCAGGTCCACTTCACCCCAACCAGCGGCAGTTGGTTGAACCTGGTGGAACGACTGTTTGCCGAGTTGACCGAACGGTGCGTCCGGCGCGGAAGCCACACGGCGGTGCGCTCGCTGGAGAAATCCATGCTGGATTACCTGGATCACCGCAATCGCGATCCCAAGCCATTCGTCTGGACCGCCAGCGCCGATCTAATCCTCGACAAAGTCGAACGCTTTGGTAAACGTATTTCTCGCTCAGGACACTAGTTGTCCTTCACGAACTGAGTCACCTTTATGGTGCACCCCAGGAGACAGAAAAGAATGCGGCGGTCTTCAATGCGAGCATATTTCAGAATTGCCTCAAGTAATGCCGCTTGTCGCCAGGCAACATGTCGGCTACTGATCGGCGTGATGATCTTTCTCTGTGCGCCTGTGCTTCACGCCGCGCCCTGTGACTTGAAGGTTATCGTGAAGGATTACCAGGGACGTCCAGTCCGGTTCTATCCGCAAGTCAAGGCCTTAGGCTTGGACGGGCATCAAATTGCTCAGGCCAAAGTCCTCGACGGTGTGGCCGAAATATGTGACGTTGGAATCAAGGACTTTTCACTCGTCGTTGGAAACGAGATGTGTGGTCAGGTCACCGTTCGACTTCTGTACATTAGAAAGCGGCCACTCGTCGTACCAGTTTTCTATGAGAACTGCCATGGCTTTCGGGTCCCCACTGGATGTCATGTGCTTTTACGGATCCAGAGTTCGGATGGTTCCAGACTGGCAGGTGCGACGGTGAGCACTCCCGTTTTGCGTGCGCCGAGGCAATCTGACGCCTATGGGCGGGTCGAACTCTACTTGCCGAAACCTCCAGATGCATCACACTATCAGATCAGTGTAGTCAAACCGAATTTTCGCTCGCAGGTGCTAACAATTCCCTGTGCGCGAGGTGACACCGAAATTGAGCAATCCGTCGTGTTGCAGCCCGCAACTGAGGATGCCAGGTAGAC
>CAZLOS010000290.1:0-3063 GCA_964561215.1 uncultured Solibacteraceae bacterium
TGCCTCGCACCAGCTCAACGATGCGGCTCCACTCAGGATCCAGCTTGTCAAAGGCGTCCTTCTGGTGCGACACCCTGACAAAGTCGATTTCCAATTCGCCCACGATTCGACCGCCCCAGTGGGTGGTGTCCACGGGGTACTCAAGCTGCCTTTCGCACGACTCCTCCTCCGTCCAATAGAAGAGGCTCTTGTCAAGTTCCTCGATAACTCTGCCGTTCCGGATAAGATCAATTCCATAGTGTTCTTTGTGGAAATACCGCTGAATCCCAATCCATCCGTCGATCTGGCGTTTGCGCGCGACCACGTTCTCGGCTGATCCGCACGATGGACATGTCTTATCGATCGTCGTCAGCCATACCCAGCACGTGTTGCAGAACCGTCCGGCATCAAGCACCTCGTGGATCTCGATGATCGCCGGAACATTGCCGAAGCTCTTGGTCGGAACGCTGCGGTTACTAGCCCAACAGCAGTGAAGACGCGGCTTCAAAGACTCTCCGCCATAGAGCATTTCGATTCCAAGCTGCGTCATGACACGACCGTAGATCTTGCCAAGGCGATTGCGTGTCGAAGCCTTGCCGCGCCCCTTGATAAGCGGCCGGATACGATGCGGCTCAAGCTTTTGAACAACAACCTCTGTTCCGTGCTTGCCGTTTTCGATATCGGACGGCGACTTCGCGTGGCGGTGCACGGGAGCCATGAATGTTCGAGACCGCTCCAAGCTGTCGAAATCGATTTCTACCTCGATCCAGTGGTCGCTATCTGCTGTTGTGGATCGCACAATTGTCCGTCTTCCAAGTCTGGCAGTCGCGATGTTGAAGCCCATTCCGAAGAGCCCCAGTTTTTCTACGGGGTCATTTCCGGAGTAGCCCGCCTTGACGGCAAGCGCCAGCTCGGCTTCCGTCATTCCAGGGCCGTTGTCGGCGACTGTTACAGAGCCACGCGCCGCGTCAAGATCAGGCAGACTCGGTAGTTCGATCGCCACTCGGGGATCTAGCGTCCTTGGCTTGCGTCCCGTTTTCCCGTCAAGAAAAGCGTCAACCGAATTGTCGATCAACTCGGCGAGGCACTGCCATGGCTGGAAGTCGATCTGACCAAGCATGCGCAGTACTCGGGGGGATGGTGTTAGGTCGATCGTACTCATGCCTCACCCTGCCGGACCGTCTGCGTTGCCGGCCGAAAGTGTCGCGTGTAACCCTTAGGGCACTGGGTCCGTTGAGCGTTCATCGCGACGCTGAACGCATTGGGGAACTCGACGCGCGGTACGCGGGGGCGCAATCGCTGGTGCGGGGTTCCAGAAATGGCCCTGTGGGGAACGTCACAGCCGCGCGCACAAGTGGCGTCCGGCCAACAGAATCGGTTCGAGACCTCGCGGATACACCCTTTGCCAGCCATCTGCGACAGCCGCGGGAATAACCGAAACGGCGCCAAGAACCGATGAATGAGTGCACTTCATTCCTTCCGGACAGGGCGACATCGTAGGTACCAGTGATTGGTGCCGTTGCCTGTCCTTCAAGTGCGGGCCTTCGATGTCCTTTCATCCCAGATTGCGCGGACCAGCTCGCTCATTCGATTGAACCCGTAATTCCCCTCGCGAGACATCGCGCGGAACATCAACAGCTGCGCCTCGACGCCTCTCGTGGTGCGGGAAAGTCGAGCGGCCAGCCTTTGAATATCCGGATTGCGCTTGTGTATCGGGATGTCCGGGAATCCGAAGTAGAGATCCGCAACGGACTCAAGCTCTTCTCGCGACCAGAGGCGGCGGCCGCCGATGCTGCGCTCAGCTTTGGCAATGCGAACCGCGCAAACCCGCGGGTTGGCCTCGCTCATCCCCCCTCCACCTGCGGCAGTCGCATTTACCCTATCACTACTGTCGCGTCTCCCTCAAGCAGCCGACGAATGTGTTTGCCTACTTCCTCCGCAAGGGGCACAGGCACCGCATTCCCGATCTGGGTGTAGCGGCAGACCTCCCGGTTCCAGCTTCCTTCCGTCGGATTTCCGGCTCGCCGTTCCCCGCCGGTCGTCCGTGGACCGAAGAACTTGTACGCGTCCGGGAATCCCTGAAGGCGAGCCCACTCGCGAACCGTCAGGGTCCGATCTTGCGCCCAATGAACGAAGTCATCAGGCAGCGAACACGCGGTGATGTTGTGGCCTGAATCTGGCCAAACTCGGGTAAGCGCTCGTTGGGCAAACTTCTTCGTGGCAAGGCGCGCTGGTATGGGCTTGCCGCTTCTAATCAAATTGAAACGCTCGCGCACGCGAGCGGAGTGCTGCGGATAATGGTGTTCGGTCAACGGCGCGCCAGCCGCGGCCAAAGCGTCAGGGCGGCAGCGCCTCTGGTATTCGCTCTCCGCCCTGCGGGGATAAGTCACAGTCTCGCGGCAGGGATAGCTGTCATCAATCAAATCGCCAAGAACCTCCTCTAGATTCGGCGGAGGTGTCGAAAGAGGCTGCGGAAGGAAGCCAGCGCGGACAGCCCCCTGACATTCTTCGGGCAACAGCAGTACGCGTGACAGCCGCGCGCCGCGCTCTGCTACCTTGACTTGGTCTACGCGCAGCCCAACCATCAGAATTCGCGGACGGAGTTGGGGCACGCCATAGTCCTTGGCCTGTACAAGATCCCAGCGAAAGACGTACTCGTCCCCGAGCCTCTTCGCGAAGTAGCTGATCACATCGCGCCAAACTTCCCCTTTTTCACCGCCGTCGTCCCAGCGAGCGAACAGTAACCCACGGACATTCTCGAACAGAAATGCGCGCGGCCTCGAAAGACGGATGAAATCCACCATCGAGCGATACAGGTGGTTCGAAGGGATATCACGGCGAGCCACCCTATGGGTTCGTCGGTAGCCTATACCGGAGAAGCCCTGACAAGGCGGGCCACCACAGACGAGATCAATAGGAGTCCCTGCGAGAGCGGACCTTGCCTGCGCTGAGAGTTGTCCGCCCTTCACTAGGGCCAACGTATCGCGGATCCAAACAGGCCGTTCTGAGCAGTTCGCAAGGAAGCTGCGCGCAGGGTTCTGGTTGATCTCAGTGAAGAGAACCGGGTGAAACCCTGATTTCCTC
>CAZLOS010000291.1:0-3012 GCA_964561215.1 uncultured Solibacteraceae bacterium
TCAGCGTCGTCTTCCCGTGATCGATGTGCCCGATCGTCCCGATGTTGATGTGCGGCTTGCTGCGGTCGAATTTCTCTTTCGCCATATGCTCGGAATCTCCTGTACGGTGTTCTCCTGCTAGTTCACTTTCCCTTGCACCCGGTTCACGATTTCCTCGGAAATTGACGCGGGCACTTCCTCGTACCGCCCGAAATGCATGGTGAAACTGCCGCGCCCCTGCGTCCGGCTGCGCAACTCGGTGGCGTAACCGAACATCTGAGCCAGGGGGACCATGGCCTTGATGATCTGCGTTGTGCCGCGCAGTTCCATGCCCTCGACGCGGCCGCGGCGCGAATTCAAATCGCCGATCACGTCACCCATGTACTCTTCCGGAACCACCACTTCGGTGCTCATCACCGGCTCCAGAAGGACCGGCCTCGCCTTTCCCGCCGCCTTCTTGATAGCCATGGAACCGGCGATCTTGAAGGCAATTTCAGAGGAGTCGACTTCGTGATAACTGCCGTCGTATAACGAAACCTTGATGTCCGACATCGGGTAGCCGGCCAGAATACCGCCCTCCAGCGCTTCTCCGATGCCGCGCTCCACCGCCGGGATGTAATCCTTCGGGATGGAACCGCCGTAAGTGTCGTCCACAAACTCGTAACCCGACCCAAGCGGAAGCGGCTCGATGCGGATCTTCACATCGCCGTACTGGCCGCGGCCGCCGGTCTGGCGGACGAAGCGCCCCTGCGCTTCAGCCTTGTTACGGATGGTCTCGCGATAGGCCACCTGCGGCTTGCCGACGTTGGCGCCCACACCGAATTCGCGCTGCAGCCGGTCCACGATGATTTCCAGGTGCAGCTCGCCCATACCCGCCAGGATGGTTTGCCCGGTATCCGGGTCGGTGTGGATGCGCAGAGTAGGATCTTCCTGGACCAGTTTGCCGATGGCAACGCCCAACTTCTCCTGGTCGGCTTTCGTCTTCGGTTCAATGGCCAACTGGATCACCGGATTGGGGAACTCGATGGATTCCAGTACGATGGGCGCGTCCTCGTCGCAGATCGTGTCGCCGGTGGAGACGTTCTTCAAGCCCACGGCGGCGACAATGTCGCCCGCAAACACTTCCTGGATATCTTCCCTCTTGTTGGCGTGCATCCGGACCAGGCGGCCGACGCGCTCGCGACGCCGCTTGGCCACGTTGTAGATCGTATCGCCGCTATTCAGCGTGCCGGAGTAGCAGCGGAGGAACGCCAACTGGCCCGTGAAGGGGTCGGTCATGATCTTGAAGATCAGGGCCGAGAACGGCGCATCGTCGCTGGCGACACGTTCCTCTTTGACATCGGAGTCGTCCACCGAAACGCCTTCCACTGGAGGAATGTCGGCCGGCGAGGGCAGGTAGTCCACCACCACGTCGAGCAGGTTCTGAACGCCCTTATTCTTGAATGCACTACCGCAGACGACCGGAAAGATCTTCTGCGCGACGGTGGCCCGGCGGATGGCCGCCTTCAGCTCTTCCTCGCTGAATTGGCGATCTCCAACGTATTTCTCGAAAAGTTGGTCGTCGGACTCAGCCACCGCCTCAATCATCTGTTCGCGATACTGGCGGGCTTGCTCGGCCAAATCGGCGGGAATATCGACGTCCTCGAACTCGGCGCCCAGCGTCTCATCCAGCCAAACGCGGCCCCGCATCGCAACCAGGTCCACGACGCCGTGGAACTGCTCCTCGCACCCGATCGGGATCTGGATCGGAACCGGCCGGCACTTGAGACGGGTAACGATGGTTTCCACCGACCGGAAGAAGTCCGCGCCAACCCGATCCATCTTATTAATGAAGCAGATACGCGGGACGCTGTACTTGTCGGCCTGGCGCCAGACGGTTTCCGACTGCGGCTGCACACCGGCCACGGCGTCGAACACCGCCACGGCCCCGTCCAGCACACGCAAGCTGCGCTCTACCTCGGCGGTAAAGTCTACGTGGCCCGGCGTGTCGATGATGTTGATCCGGAAGTCGCGCCAGTGGCAGGTGGTGGCGGCGCTGGTAATGGTGATGCCGCGCTCCTGCTCCTGCTCCATCCAGTCCATGACCGCCGTGCCGTCATGCACTTCGCCGATTTTGTAAGTCCTACCCGTGTAGTAGAGGATGCGCTCAGTGACAGTGGTCTTACCGGCATCGATGTGCGCCATAATGCCGATGTTGCGCATCTGCTCGAGTTGGACTTCGCGCGCCATGCCTGGTGTCAGTTATCCTTTACCACCGGTAATGGGCAAAGGCCTTGTTCGCCTCAGCCATACGGTGCACGTCTTCCTTCTTCTTAATGGCGCCACCACGCATGTTGGCGGCATCGTTCAGCTCGTTGGCGAGCTTTTCGGGCATGCTTTTTTCCGGCCGGGTCCGCGCGTTGCCGATCAGCCAGCGGAGAGCCAAGCTGACGCGGCGGTTCTGCGGCACTTCGACGGGAACCTGGTAGTTGGCGCCGCCCACGCGCCGGGTCTTCACTTCAAGCAGCGGCTTGCAGTTCTCGACGGCTTTCTTGAAGAGCTTCAAGGGGTCGTCGCCAGAGCGCTCCCGGATCTTGTCCATGGCCTCGTAGAACATCGACTGCGAGGTGCTCTTCTTGCCGTCCCACATCATCGAGTTGATGAATCTCTCCACCAACTGCGAGTTGTAGACAGGATCGGCGGCGACTTCGCGGGTTTCAGGTCTTCTTCTGCGTGACATGGTGTTTTACGACTTGGGCCGCTTGGCCCCGTACTTGCTTCTTCCCTGTTTGCGGTCGGCGACGCCGGCGGCGTCGAGCGTTCCGCGAATGATGTGATAACGGACGCCCGGCAAGTCCTTCACACGACCTCCGCGAATCAGCACGATGGAGTGCTCCTGGAGGTTGTGGCCCACGCCGGGGATGTACGTGGTCACTTCAATACTGTTGGTAAGCCGCACGCGGGCTACCTTCCGCAGCGCCGAGTTGGGCTTTTTCGGAGTTGTCGTATATACGCGCGTGCACACGCCCCGCTTCTGGGGGCATGACTGCAGGG
>CAZLOS010000292.1:0-2971 GCA_964561215.1 uncultured Solibacteraceae bacterium
ATCCGGACGGTTCGAAGAGCTTCTCGATCCCGCTGCCAACGCGCCGCAGTTTGAATTCGAGGAACTCCTTCACTGGAACCGGAGGCATGCGCACCAGGCGCGTGCGGTTGCCGACTTCCGGAAACAGCGCCAGCTTCCCTTCGAGTTCTTCGAGCCCCACCAGGATGATGGCCAGCAGCCGATAGCGTCCGATCTTCTGCTCGTGGAAGGTCTTTAACTGGCGCAGTACACGCGTGCTGGCGAAGTGCGCATCGTCGATGTACAGCACCGCCGTGTAGTTGGCGTCCCTGGTCACAGCCAGGTGCCGGGCCACTTTCCTGCCGCAATCTTCGGCGTTATTGGGAATCCTCTCGCTCTCCCCCACCAGGCCATAGATCAGCGCACGGTTCAGATGGCCGGGCGAGAGCTTGTCTTTCTCGGTGAGCTTGGGCTTGCAGATCTTGACGTCCTCGGAATTGTGGAACTGCTCTTCCACGCCGTCCCAGATCGTCGTCTTCCCGGATCCGCTGGGCCCCACCAGGGCCAGCAGACCGCGCTCATGAATCGTATCGTGGATCGCCTCCGTAATACGCTCGTGCGCCTTGAACGGAAAGACATCGTCCTCCGCTTCCACATCGTTCAGAAACGGGTGCCTGCGCAACCCGAAATGGTTCAGAACTTCACGGCTCAACTGCATGAGATCTATATCCTCCGTAGTGAGCGGTGCCGCTTTGCGATCGGCTCCCGCGTTATCTTCGAGCTCCACCTGGATCCGGGCGCGCTGCGATGCCGGCTTCGGAAACTCGATGTTGTTGGGGTTTATGCCGCTCTGCATGAGAGCGGCACTGATTGACTTCCGCACGTCGCCTATGTCGCGCCGCGCCGGGTATTCACCTTGGTCGATCAGCCGGCACAGCGCGGCGGGCGACATCTGCACATCCCGGCCGAGCATTCTGTAACTCACCCGCGCCCGGGCCATTGCATCCTTCAAGGTCAAGGGCATCCTCCAGTCGTACTTCTCTACACCGCATTCGCCGTGCGCATGGGCACCACCGCGGCCCTGACGCCGGCGGATATCGCTTGCACAACCGCGTCAATTTCCTCTTCCGTAACCGTGGGACCGAAGCCGGACAGCAAACGCTTCTCGGCGACTTCCAACGGCCGGCCAACTCGCTCGATCACTTCGCGCCGCGCCTGCGCGTTCGAGTAAACCGGGGCTTCCGCTCCGGCCTCGATAGGAGTCTCGTGGCTGCGGATTCCGCTCGCCTCCAACCCTTCCAGGTGATAGCCGCGAGTAACCATGCGCTGGCCCGCTTCGGTGAACTCCTGCACCGCCTGTTTCGCCTGGGAAACGGCTTGCGCACGCGCGCTCTGCTTATGGGACTTGAACTCCGCGCCGATGATGGCGCTATCTACCGCGAATCCGTGTTCGTTGAACATGATTGGCTGGCACAAGAACGGCTGCGCGTTGGGTTGATCGACAGCGCGCAAAATGACGTTCGGAAACTCGAACGGGCTGAACTGAACGTTTACGTGTTTCTCATGCAACAACACTTCCGGAACGCGGTACTTGTTTCCCCGGAACTGCACGATCCCGGAGCCACCCACCAGCGCCGTCTTTTCCGCGCTCACCGCGTAGCGCATCGCCTCTTCGAAGCTGCAGTTCGGAACGCGCAACTGGCTCTCGAAGCTGCGGTTCAGGTGGAACTCCCAGTGCGGCGTGCGAGGGGCCTGCGTGCGATAGTGGATCACCTCTTTGCAGAGCTTGGCCGCGAAGGCGTTGGCTTCGTCGTTCAACCGCTCGATGCTGATTGGCGGCTCCAGGCGGAAGCGCGATTCGAACCGTTGCTCCCACCACCAGTGCGCACTCTCCACCTGCCCTTTGCTCCGCGCTCCCTGGCAGATGTTCAGATTCACGTCGAGCCATTCCAGGAAGTTCAGAAGGACTTGCGATCTGGACCCCGGCCCGCGGTCCATCATGAGAATGCGCGGCACGCCGCGGAAGGGATAAACGTCTTGGATCGACTGGCCTTCGTACGTCTTCGGAGTCCAGGCGTACCATAGACCCTCGATCAACGCGGACACGCTCTCTCCAGGAGCGGCCGTGTACCAGACGGCGAAGTTCCCGCTCGTGTGATCGGTCACGATCAGCCGTAGCAGCCGCGGCGTTCCGGCCGCCGGCAGCTTGTTCTTGTAGACCAGATCCTGGTACACCGCGCGGTTGTTTTGGATCTTCCAGTTGATGGCGAGCGAGAAGTCCACCTGGTGCACATGATTCGGGCCCAGGCTCCGCAGGTTGATGTGAGGCTCCGGAATGTCGACTTCGTCGCGCGCTATCTGATGGGCACGCAGCCAGGCGTTATAGGATGACGGCGCAAGAACGCCGGGCCGCAACTTACCGTTGTGCTCCGCGATCTCGATCGCATCCTGCGCCGTCATGATCGGCCCCTGGGTCTGCTTGTGCGATGAGTATTGAATTGCGAAGACTTCGTACAGTTCACGCTCTTCCACCAGGCGCTTCCCTTTGTCGCTGCGCGTGTGGGAAACGATGTCCATGCGGTGCAGCCACCGGCTGATCGTCGTCTGGGACACATCGAAGAGACTGGCCAACTCCCGGCGCCGGCTGGCCCGCGCGCGCCCTCGCAGGTCGCGCAGGTCGTCGGCGTACTCCCGGAAGGTTGGCGGAACTTGAGCAGAAGCCATAAGGGGCCTACTTGACGTGCTTGTTGATGTACTCCGCGACGATGTCGCGTTTGTTGGGAGTGTAGTCGTCGATTTCCTGCGTGATGTCCGCGCGCGGCGCCAGCATCCCGACGCCGAACTTGGCGCGGCCCCTTTCGACCACCGCCGTCAGTTCCGCCCACACGTATTCGCAGGCCGCGACGTACCGCTCGGAATTCTCTTCACTCAGGTTCTTGTGCGCCGCCGGGTAGCAGCGCAGGCGGTGCAGCGAGAACTGCAATTCCGACATGATGTCGAGCAGATCCTGCCC
>CAZLOS010000293.1:0-2971 GCA_964561215.1 uncultured Solibacteraceae bacterium
TTGCCGTCCTCGAAGATGGTGAAGTCGTCCTTGGTCAGGTTCGGGATGTAGGCACCGTGCTTGTCGCGAACGGAGCAAAGTATGTTCACCACATCCACATCCACTTTGATAATGGGCGCCTGGTCATCGGGTACCTGCGCGGCCATGGGGATCATCAAAATCAGCGACAACGGGAAGGCAGTGAAGCGCATCATACAGTTCTATGTCAACCTAGAAGACGCGCCCCGCGCGGCTTGTGTTTCTCTTATGCGCAAAGCTTTGCGGCACTTACGGAACGCCGATCCGGTGATCGGCGGGTTGATCGACCAGATCGGCCCTTATAGAATCAAGTATCTCGAACCTCGGTTCGACTCCCTGGCCAAGTCCGTCGTGTACCAACAGTTGAGCGGCAAGGCCGCCCTGACGATTTACACGCGCCTGTCGGATGCCCTGGGTGGAGAGGTAACTCCGGAGAACGTCCTGCGGCTGCGGCCGGCGGGCATGCGCAAGCTGGGGCTGTCGAAACAGAAAGTCACGTACATTCGGGATCTCGCCGCGCACACCCGCGGCGGGATACTGGACTTCGCCGCGCTGCCGCGGATGGGCGACGACGAGGTGATCGAAGCGCTCACCCGCGTGAAGGGCATCGGTGTGTGGACGGCGCACATGTTCCTGATCTTCGCCCTCCGCAGACCGGACGTGCTTCCCATCGGGGACCTGGGCATCCGCGCGGCGGTGCGCAAGGCATACGCATTGAAGCAGATGCCGACGCCGGGGGATGTGGAGGAGCGCGGCAGGTGCTGGCGGCCTTGGGCCACCGTGGCATCCTGGTATCTCTGGCGCAGTCTTGAGGCCAAAGCCGGCATGTGAAATCAGGGGCCGGTCGCGCTCGTCCTATACTTAGGGTTCATCCCCACGAATTACAGGAGAGGTCATGCGGATTCTGGTTTTGTTGTTCTCGGCGGCGCTGCTGGTTTCGGCGCAGGGCGTCGAGTACATCAAGGCGCACTACACGAAGTTCGAATATGAAGTCCCGGTGCGCGACGGCAAGAAGTTGTTCACGGCCGTCTACGTGCCCAAGGACACTTCCACGAAGTACCCGGTCATGATGCTGCGCACGCCGTACAGCGTGGCGCCGTACGGAGCCGACCAATACAAGTCCTCCCTGGGGCCTTCGGAGAAGTTCGCCCGCGAAGGCTTCATCTTCGTGTACCAGGATGTGCGCGGTTGCTGGATGTCGGAGGGGGATTTCGTGGATGTGCGTCCGTACGTCGCCGCCAAGCGCGGCCCGCAAGATGTGGACGAAGCTTCCGACACCTACGACAGCATCGAGTGGCTGCTCCATACGATTGCGAACAACAACGGGCGCGTCGGCATTTGGGGCATTTCCTATCCCGGCTTCTATGCGGCCATGTCGCTGCTCGACTCGCATCCGGCGTTGAAAGCCGTTTCGCCTCAAGCGCCCATCGCCGACTGGTTCGTTGGCGACGACTGGCACCACAACGGCGTGTTGTGGCTGACCCATACCTTCCGCTTCTATGGCCATTTCGGCCGCCCACGTCCCGCTCCCACTACACACAGGACCGATCCTAAGTTCGAAATCGGGATCGGCGACGGCTACAAGTTCTTCCTGGACATGGGATCGGTGGCGAACGCCGATGCGAAGTATTACAAAGGGGCCGTGCCGTTCTGGAACGACGTGATGCGGCACCCAAACTACGACGAATTCTGGAAGGCGCGCACGATTCTGCCGCACCTCAAGAAAGTCACTCCCGCAGTGATGATGGTGGGAGGCTGGCTGGACGCGGAGGACGTGTACGGACCGCTGGCTATCTACCGCGCCGTGGAGAAGAACAATCCCGGCACGTACAACATCCTGGTCGAAGGGCCGTGGCAGCACGGAGGATGGGCGAACAACGACGGGGACCGTTTGGGTAATGTGAGCTTCAACTCGAAGACCAGTCTCTATTACCGTGAGAACATAGAGTTTCCGTTCTTCAACTTCTATTTGAAGAATAAGGGCGACTTGAAGCTGCCTGAAGCCTATGTCTTCGAGACCGGGACCAATCAGTGGCGACAGTACGATGCCTGGCCGCCGCGCCAGGCCGTCGCCAGGCCGCTCTATCTCGAGGCGTCCGGAAAGCTCGCTTTTGAGCCGCCCCGGAACTCCTCGATCCCTTACGACGAATACGTGAGCGATCCGGCGAAGCCGGTGCCTTACGTCCCGACGGTGGAACAGGGCATGGTGTACGAGTACATGGACGAGGACCAGCGCTTCGCCTCGCGCCGCGCCGACGTCCTGGTATACCAAACCGAGGTGCTGAAATCCGACCTTACCGTGGCGGGGCCTCTCACGGCGACGCTCTATGTTTCCACCAGCGGCACGGATTCGGATTGGGTGGTGAAGCTGATCGACGTCTACCCGGAAGATCGTGGCGATGTAAGCCCCAGCGGCGTCAAAATGGGCGGCTATGAACAACTGGTGCGCGGCGAGCCCATACGCGGCCGCTTCCGGTCCAGCTTCGAAAAGCCCGAACCGTTCGAGCCCGGCCGTGTGACCAAGGTGGAGTTCACCATGCCGGACATCAATCACTCGTTCCGCAAGGGACACCGCGTCATGGTGCAGATCCAGAGCAGTTGGTTCCCGCTGGGAGATCGCAATCCGCAGAAGTTCGTCGATATCAACACGGCCAAGGATGCCGATTTCCAGAAGGCCACCCAGCGCGTGTATCATTCGCCGCAGAGCGCTTCACGGCTGATGTTGACCGTGCTGCCCTGACGGGTGAACGCCGGGAACGTCCCGGCCTGTGTTCATCTTCTCGTTGGAGTGGAGTATATGAGAGAGCTCACGTTACTCGGTATTGGACTGGCGGCGGGCGTCGCCTCGGGCATGTTCGGCATCGGCGGCGGGCTGATCATCGTGCCGGCCCTGCTCTTCCTGCTGGGCATGAACGAAAAGCCGGCCATAGGCACGTGCCTGGCGGCGCTGATT
>CAZLOS010000294.1:0-2914 GCA_964561215.1 uncultured Solibacteraceae bacterium
CCCACCGAAGTAGCGATTCATCCCATGCGCCAGGCAGCCGTTTGGCGTCTCGTACCCCTTATCGCATTTCGATGGGTCGGCACTCGGGAAGTGGACGAGGTCCAGGGCGCCAGCGGTCGAATACGGGCATGCGCCGATTTTGAACGCCTTCCAGCAGGTCCGGGAGATCTTCCGAGTGGGATAGGGGAGATTCAGTTCGTACAGGCCGTCGGCGGCTGTGACCTTGAATTCCGCGCCCGAGTCGAAGGACCAGTCGACGATGTCGCCCTTCCACAAGTCAAGCTTGATCCGCTGGCCAACGTGGAACAGGGAGAACTCAATTGCCGCGCGGAACAGGTCCACATCGTTGGCGAGGTCGCGCATGACGCGATCCGCATTGCCGAACGTGAACGTGGCGTTGTCGGCCTCGTTGCCCATTCCCTGCGAGACGCCGTCGAAGTCCACCAGCCGCGGAACGAAGATCTGGCCGCCAACCGTGCATCTGCGATCCGACAGGTAGATCGCCGGATAGCCGGACTGGAGCGGCTGGACCCCAATCAACGGAATGAGCTGCTGGACTTGCGAAAGGAGTGCGTCCTTCAGCGCCTGTGACGGGAAGCGGGTTACGGTCGCGGCGACCGTGTAAGTCGGATTTGAAGTTGGGACCTCGATCAAAGTGACGCCGGTGGAGCAGGCCCAGTCAGCCACCATCTCCCAGGAGAGAGGCTCATTGGCGAAGCGGCAGGTGTACGCGGTGGTTCCGTTGCCATCGTCGTTGGGCGCGTTGTAAGTGAACGCGCCGTAGGGTCCGTATTTCGACTCCCAGAAGTTCCGCAGCGCAATGCGGTCGGCATCCCGTAGCCAGGCGCGCTTCACGGTAAAACGGCGCGCGCCGTTCCCGAGCAAGAACCGCTGCTCGATCTTTGCGTTCCCCGAACCGAACTGATGGATCGCCACATCCGGATGGCTGGACCGCCCGTATTGGTAGTCAGGAACGATGGGGAACGTGCCCGAGACCGCGATGTCCGGGACGACGATGTTGCCTATCTGGTCAGGCATTGGTCAGGGGCAGTTTCGGTTGGAATTCAATGTGGAGGTGGTCGGCTTCCAGAATCACGTCGTAATCCGGGCCGAGAGAATCGCGAATGCACGCGAGAAGGTCCTTCAGTTCGGCGGCCGGCACATCGCGAGTGCGCAGATCCACCGCCAGCCCGGAGTAGTGAAGGGAACCGGTGGTATGCCGGCCATCCACGCAGGCCGTGAGGACGCAGTCGTGGCCTTCTTTCTGATACGCTCGCTCGGCGGCGACGATCGCAAACAGGATCTCCGGACGCATGCCGGTGACCCGCACTCCAGGTTTGAGCATCAACATGGGATCTCCTAAGCCAATTCGAGTAGTTCGATCTGCACGTCTGACCGTCCAGGTCCGGAAAACTGCTGCCAGTCGCTGTTGAACCGGACGGTGTACCGGCCAATCGTGGTCTGGCCGGTCGGGTCATACGAGAACTTCGGGTTCGTCTCGTAAGGGTCGTAAAAGTAGAACGGCTCCACGGTGCCGCCACGGGCGTCGTAGAAGGAGCGGAGCGTCTGCAGCGCCGCAGGGGCCAGTCGCTTCGCCAGGCGCCACCGCTTACGACTGGTGGTCGCCAGGACGGAGCGTTGCGACTCGCCGTTCTTGTATTCGTTCTCGATGAGCGGGTACGCCCGCTCATGGACGAACGACCGGGACAGCGATTGGGGCAACACCGCCGAAGGCGCCGCATTCTGGACGTTGCCGGGCATCCGCTTCAGGCTGTGATGGTGCCGGGGCTCAACTGGAGCGCAGTCATCTCGCGGCGTCCGGCGTTCGACTTCGTTGCCGCCATAGCCGCCGACTGCACGACGCGCGGATTGTCAGCAATGGCCTGCACCGCCTCACCGCGCAGGAGCGCCGTTGTCGCCTGACCATCCAACTGGATCACGAGCCCACCGCCAGAGGGCGTTCCCGCACCGATCTGGTCGAGGCCGGGAAGCCCCGACAGTCCAGGCAACGGAGTCCCATTGCTGTAGCTTGGCGCTTGGAACAGCGATCCACCCGTCTCCACCAGCGACACCGGCGTCACCGTGCCTGGCATCCCCGTGGGCTTCTGGCCGGTGGACATCGCGTACAACTGGATCAGGTCGCGGATCTGCGGAGAGCGGATCGCCAGGTCGAGGTTGCCCCCGAACGCCGACTTCGCTGTGTCGACGATCTGCTGCAGCACGCCCTTGTCGGAGATGTCTACTCCGTACAGAGCCTTGATCTTCTCTTTCGCCTTGTCGACCGCGCCTTTGACGAACAGACGTACGATGCCGGCAACGGCTCCCGCTACTGCCCCGATCGCCGCCCCCAAGGGGCCACCGAATTTGTAGCCGATCATCGCGCCGCCGGCGGTCGTTTCCGCCAAGCCTGCGTAGCCGCCGCGGCGCAGGCCATCCAGCGCCAGCAGTCCGCCCGCCATCGCCGCCGCGTCCGACTTGCCGAGCGCCTTCAGCTTGTCCCCAATCGAACCGTACTGGCCAATCCAGCCGCCGGTGGCCATGCGGCCGCCCCCCAGATCCACCCACTTGTTGTCGCCGAAGCCCAGGAACGACTTCAGGCCGGGAAAGAACCCGGCCAGTCCGGCCTTCGAAAAGGCACCGCCAGTTGCGGGTGCCGCTCCCATCCCGGAGTTGCCGCCGGAGGTCGATGGCACGAAGGGCGGTGTGCCACCCGGCGCGCCGCTGCCACCGAACACCGGCACAGCGCCGATGCCGAATATGCCACCCAATTTGCCCAGGATTCCGCCGCCCCCAGCCCTCGGCGTCCCGCTCTGCTGCATCTGGACGCCCGATCCCGGAACGAAGAGGTTCATCAGTGCCATCGCGATCCGGGACGTCACCACATCCTTGATCGCGGTGAGAAGCGCGGTCTTCA
>CAZLOS010000295.1:0-2876 GCA_964561215.1 uncultured Solibacteraceae bacterium
CCCGTCTAGCCGTCACCTTCGCCCGCAACGGCTTCGTCGTCTTCGCCTACGACATGGTCGGCTACAACGACACCAACCAGACCATCCACCGCTTCCGCTCGGACGAGCAGTTCCTCTGGGCCTTCCACCCGCTCGGCCTCCAGCTCTGGAACTCCATCCGCATCGCCGACTATCTCGAAAAGCTGCCCGATGTCGATCCGAAGCGTCTCGCCATGACCGGCGCCTCCGGCGGCGGCACGCAGACTTTCCTCATGACGGCTGTTGACGACCGCATCGCGGTCTCAGCGCCCGTCAACATGGTCAGCTTCATCATGCAGGGCGGCTGTGTCTGCGAAAACGCGCCCCGCCTGCGGCTCGACTCGAACACCGTCGAAATCGCGTCTATGACGGCTCCTCGACCCATGCTCGCCGTCGCCGCCACCGGCGATTGGACCAAGAACATGCCACGCGAGGAGTTCCCCGCCCTGCAATCGGTCTGGCGTCTCTACGGCAAGCCGGAGCTGGTCGAAAGCGTGCAGATCGACGCGCCGCACAACTACAACAAGGCCAGCCGCGCGCCCGTCTACGAGTTCATGCGCAAGCATCTCACGCCGTCGGCGCCCGCTTTCACCGAGAAGAGCGTGACCATCGAAAACGTCGCCGACATGCTCGTCTGGTACGGCCGCGAAAAGCCCGCCGGCCTGCGCGATCTCAACAGCCTCTTCGCCGACTGGCAGGCCATGTCGCGCGCCCAGGCCGCCGCCGCCACGCCCGCCGAACTCCGCGCCCGTTTCCGTGAGGTCTTTGCCATCGGTCACGGCCTGCCGCTCTCTGAGCTGCCGCACCGCTGGCTTGAAGGCCGTGGCGCGCCGGTCATCTACCTTCATCCAGGCGGCATGGCCGCCGCCGAGGCTTCAGATGCCGTGAAGAAGCTGCGCGCCGAAGGCCGGCGTGTGCTGTTGATCGATCTTTTCCAGACCGGATCGGCCCGTGCCGAGCGCAACCGCTCGGCCGAGATGTTCCTCGGCTTCAACGTCACCGACGACGTGGCGCGCGTCCAGGACGTTGCCGCAGCCGTGGCGTCGATTGGTGGACCCGTTGAGATCCGCGCCGAAGGCCGCGCCCGCTGGTGGGCCCTGTTTGGCGCTGCGGTCAGCGAAGGCGCGCGTTTCGACTTCAAGCCCGCCGAATTCCAGGCCACCGACGCTGAACTCGTCCGCGACTTCTTCGTCCCCGGCCTCCAGCGCGCCGGCGGAACCGAGGCAGCCACCCGCATCCTCGCCGCCCACTAACGCGCGCCTATGCCTACGACGTGCGCGGCCGTTAACTTCACGGGCAAGGAACGAGATAGCGAGACGGGCCTCGATTACTTCGGGGCACGGTACTTCTCCGGGGCTCAGGGAAGGTTTACGTCGCCCGATCCGGCGGGACTCTTGGCAGCGAAGCCAGGAAACCCTCAGAGCTGGAATCTCTACTCGTATGTGATGAACAATCCGCTGATCTACGTCGATCCGAACGGGCTGGACTGTGTTAACGCCACGAACAACACAGGAGGCTTCACCGTCAATCATGACACCAATTCAGGCGCCTGCGGGAAGAGCGGCGGGACTTGGGTGCCAGGATATGTCGACGAAAGCTGGGTGCACTGGAACCGGAAAACGGGACAGTACCAGGTGGGATCCATTGACGGCTCGGGAAGCGATGCCACTGTTGACTACGCCACGTTCAAGGCGGGAGCAAGAACCAATGACGATGGAAAATGCCTCAGCGGGTGCAGGGGCTATGGTTTCGCTTCTGCCAACGTCGACTGGCTTGAAAGTCAGATGGTGGGAAACAGCAAGTCCGGTGGCCTTGATGGATATATCCAGTTTCTGACCGGCCGAGAACAGAAGCTCGGCCTGGGTAGCAAGATCGCATACGGGGGACTCGCCTTTTGGAAGAACAATTGGGCTGGCCCCGGCGGAATGGGTGCTCCGGGAGGTCAAGGTGATTGGGCGGCGTCGATGCATGATTACAACTACTTGCGGAGTGCTAATGACCAAATCACAATCGGTATGTACTTCAACCCGGCCATATCTCCGGAGACTGCCAGAGCACTCATCCAGAGCAACAACATGCTTATCCGAAACGCTGGCGGTGGAGCGCAAGCTGGCAAAATGGGGCTGTTCTTTGGGGCTGTAAACGCCTTCCAATTCTATGTGCAGTCCTGGAAGTAACCATGAGCAATCCGACGAGTCGATGGCCGAGTATCTTCAGGTTACCGGACAATTTTTCCCGCTCAGAAGGTGTCCTATGAAGCAGGTACGGGGGGCTGTTCTTGTTTCTTTGTTCGCAGTGATCCTGACCGCAAGCGCCCAGTCCACTTTGTCGCCGAAGCCGGCCCCTGAGCGGACTCAAGAGATTGGCTACTGGATAGACCCAGCCACCGACCTTATGTGGGCGGGCAAAGATAATGGTAGGGACTTAACATGGCAGAAGGCGATGAAGTATTGTCGAGACCTGCGGCTCGCTGGCCATTCTGATTGGAGATTGGCGACGCTTGCAGAGATGCGAGGGATTTTCGACAAGAACGAAAGTACACCGGGGCAGGGCGGCGAAGGCAAGACTCTTCGACCTTACGCTTATCACGTGAGGGGCAACTTGTTCTTGACGGGTAACCACTGGACCAGCACGAGACTCCTCAATAGCCGGGGGAAGCCTTCCGGGTATGCTTGGCGCTTCGATTTCCTTGATGGGCGTGCCTTTGACGGCGACGAGCTTTCGTTCAGCGTCAACAAGCGGGCGTTGTGCGTGCGAGGTTCCCCCAAGTGATCGAATCCGGATTGCTGGCGAAAGGCGAAAGGGTCACTCTCGAAAATCCCCTCCGTTACACCTGGGGAAGCGGCGCGCGCGGGATG
>CAZLOS010000296.1:0-2855 GCA_964561215.1 uncultured Solibacteraceae bacterium
CCTGATCTCGTGCTTCGATGATATTGTACAGATTATTGTTTAACAGCCCCTAAGTCTATTTCTTCTCCTATGCATCGTGTTCCCCGCAGCAGCGCAGGAGACCCGAGGCATGATCTTTGGCCGCGTTCTCGATTCATCGAGCGCGGCTCTTCCCGGCGCCACCGTGCATGTGGTCAACACCGACACGAACATCACTGTGCGCCTGATCACTAACGCAACCGGTTACTACGAAGCTGCCCTGCTGATGCCCGGCAACTACAAAGTCAAAGCTGAGCTGACTCGTTTCAAGCAGACCGAACGCGACGGCATCGTGCTGCTCACCAGCGGACGCGTCGAAGTGAACGTCATATTGCAGGTCGGTGATGTCTCCCAATCGGTGACGGTAACCGAGGCGGCGCCGCTGCTTGACACTCAGTCCGGCCTGTCCGGGCGCACTCTGGACAACAAAACCCAGTCCGGCATGCCTATGTCGTTAGGACAGATGCTGCCCGTGGTGCGCTTCTCCGCCGGCGTGCAACACAATGGTGTGCTGTACCCTTACGACAGCGCTTCGCAGGGCAACTCCTCCACCAACATCGCCAACGGTGCGCGCGTGGGCGGGAACCAATTTGCGCTGGATGGCGCGTTGACCAGCGGCATTAACCGTATCAGCGGGTACCTGCCGCACACGGATACCATCGCGGAAATGAAGCTGGAAACTTCTGGCTTCGATGCCACCATCGGCCAGACCACAGGGTTGGTGGTCTCGATGCTTTCCAAAAGCGGCACCAACCAGTTGCACGGTTCGGCCAGCAACGTTCATAGCCAGAACCGGTGGAATGGTACGCCGTTCTTCACCCGGAAGTTGTATTACCAGAACATCGCGGCAGCAGAAGCGGCGGGCGACACCGCCAAGGCCGATTACCTGCGCAGCCAGGATAAACAGTCCAGCGGCCGCCGCAACACGTTCGCGGCCACCCTGGGCGGTCCGGTCATCATTCCTAAAGTTTTCGACGGGCGCAACAAGCTATTCTTCTTCTTCAGCTATTCCGGTGATCGGTGGCACACGACGCTGCCGTCATATGAACTGAATCACACGTTTCCGAGCATGTCTCATCGCGACGGGGACTTCTCGTCGCTGCTAAACGTCAACGCCAGCCTTTACCAGATCTATGATCCGCTCTCGGTGCGATCCGATCCGGCGCGTCCCGGACACTACGTTCGCACGCCGATCTACGGCAATGTTCTGCCGAAGAGCCGGATTACGAACCCCATGTATCAGCACTATGTGAAGTTCCTGCCGGTGCCGAATAACGAGCCCTTGAACCCGAAGCTGGAACCCACCAACAATTACTTGGGTGTGGCCGTGCCGACCCAATCGAATTACGATGGCATCACCAACCGCTTCGACTATCAGCCGTCGGAGAAGCACCGCCTCTTCGGTCGCTGGACCTGGGACGACTACTTCTTGGATATGCGGGATTGGGCCTTCCAGACCAACCGGGGCTTGCAGACCACCGGCGGCATCCGGCGCAACCTGGGCAGCGTATTCGACTGGGTATACAGCCCGACTACCACGACGGTAATTGACTTTTCGGCTTCGTTCCACCGTTATGAGTCGGTTACGAACTCCGCTCCCGGCGCCCACAAGTACAAGCCGAGCGATGTCGGCCTGCCGAAGTACATGGACGATTTCGCCGGAAGCTACCAGATGCTTCCCTACGTGTCGGCCTCCGGATACAACGCCATGAGCCTACTGCAGGAATTCATGGTTTTCGGGCAGACCGCCATGGGTAAGGTGGATGTCACTCATATTCACGGCACTCATTCGTTGCGAGCGGGTCTGGATATCCGCCGCACCGACCGCAATGGCGGCACCAACGGCTACCCGTCCGGCAATTTCACCTTCAGCAACGTCTACACGCGGCGGGAAGACGACGGCTTAACCGCTGCCGGTTCGCTCGGGCACTCCTGGGCGGCCTTCATGATGGGACTCGGCAGTTGGTACGCTACCAAAACTGAAACCTATGCCTTGCGAACGCCTTACTATGCCGGGTACTTCCAGGACTCCTGGCGCGTGAATCGCAAACTCAATGTGAACCTGGGCTTGCGATGGGAGTACGAACTGGGTCCCAGCGAGCGCTATAACCGCATGATGACCTTCTTCGATCCGATGGCGAGCGTTCCAGTCGCGAAGGTGGCGGAGTCCAGCTACGCAGGTGCCCCGATTCCCGAACTTGCGGCATCGCTGTTCAAGATCACCGGCGGTTCGGTGTACGCCGGGCAGAACGGTGCCAGCGACCGGCTGGTGAAGAGTCAGCTGATGTGGCTGCCACGCCTTTCGGCAGCTTATGCAATTGACTCGAAGACCGTGCTGCGAGGCGGCTATGGCATTTTCTACGATACGATCAACGCGCTGGATAACGCTCCGACACAGACCAACTACAGCCGCAACACAGCTCCCATCCTCACCAACGATTTCGGCATGAATTGGCTGATTGGCAACCCGGGTGCCGGCGTGTCGCCGCTCTCGGACCCATTCCCGATGCGGGCAGATGGCAGCCGCTTCGACACGCCCCTCGGCAATTCCCTTGGTACCTCCACCATCCTGGGCGGCAGCTACTCGGGCCGGATCTATGATACGACACGGCCGCGCCAGCAGCGTTGGCGAGGTGGCGTACAACGCCAGATCGGCCCCAACATGGTTGTTGAGGCCGCGTATGCGGGTTCCTATACAACTGGCGTAGGCCTCGGCATCAACGACAGTTACGTGCCCGAGCAGTATTGGGCCAGTGGCAACGTGCGGAACAACGCCATCGCCAGCAACCTCAACAGCAATGTGGCTAACCCGTTTTACATCGGTAACTTCACCGATC
>CAZLOS010000297.1:0-2825 GCA_964561215.1 uncultured Solibacteraceae bacterium
CGGAACATCTATCTTCCGAAGACGCTGGATCGGGAGCAGCAACTGAGAACGGTACGGCTGCAGGACAGGTCTCGGATGGCAACACGACGTATGCGCCGGAAGGCGTCGCTCCGGCGCGAGGAGCCCATCCGGTTTTGGCACCGGCGCCGTCGGTGCCGCGCGTCGAGGAAAAGAGCCTCACTGGCACTTACGAACTGGAGGCTCTTCCTGGATCGCCACGAATGAACGTCGTGGCTTACCGCGTCTACGGCGGCGCAGACGGACGACCGTTGAGTTTCCGCGCGAGCAGTCAGGAGGTCGAGTTCTGCTTCAACCCAGACGATCCATTCTTCGAGCAGAGCCTGACTACACCACGTGACTGTCTTGTTCGCGACCTTGCCGCTCGCTTCATTCTCTTGGCAGGAACGACGCAGGATGCATTTCCGGTTGCAATCGTTGAATCCATGTTGCTAACCAAGTACTTCCCGCAGGCTCTTACGCTTGTTCCGCAGGCAGTACAAGATGCCCGCGATGTACTTAAGGGTCTACGGCAGCACCTTGTTGAAATGGTCCCGAGCAAGGCCCCTATCGACAGGTCCGCGATTCCCGCGGAAGAACTCGCGAAAGTGCGGAAAACGCTTGTGTCACAGGGAGGCGGAAGCGAGGCTGAAGTAGTAACTGCTGTGGAGTCCGGGACCTTTGTGGCGTCCGTCAGCACCGGCCATCTGCTTGATCTCGTGCGGCGGTGGCCCGATCTTGTGATGGACGGTCGTCTGCTGTCGAACTCGTACGCACACGTCTCCGCCGAGCTGCAGAAGGAGTCTGTCGAAGTGGTGTTGCAGACATACCGCGATGTCCTGTGGCTGTGTTCCGATGGTGGCGGAGATGCCATCAATAAGGACGAACGCTGGCGTCTGCGGTACGCGCGCGCTCTGGCTTCGCTTCGGCTGCTGCAGAGCTGGATGGTCTAGGGACGATGGCAGGCTTCCTGTCAGAGGAGCGTCTCGCGTATGGGCCCTGGAGCGGGCTTGAACGAGCAATTGCGCGGTTGCTTCAGCATGCCGGCTTCGACAACGTGTCGTTGGTCGGGGGCACCGGAGACATGGGTGCCGACATAGTGGGCACGATGGACGGTCTGGTATGGCTCGTTCAGAGCAAATACCGAGCGACCGGTGGTGTTCCACGATGCGCGCTCGAAGAGGCCGTTCGCGCGATGACTGCATATGGTGCGAACGTCGTGGTCGCAGCAACAAACCAGTATTTCACGGAAGATGCCTATCAGCACCATCGATCCCTTTGCAACGCGGGCGTCGATGCGAGGCTGTGGACCGGCAACGTGCTTCTGGATTACTTCGCCAAGTTGCCGAGGGCGTCCGCGAGACGAAGAGAACTGCGTCCATACCAAGCGGCTGCTGTTAACAGCGTTGAAGCGGCGAGATCACGAGGGGAGCGCAGAGCGCTGGTCCTCATGGCGACGGGACTGGGGAAGACAATGGTCGCCGGACAACTCATCGCCAACGATCTGTCTCGAAACCCGGAAGGTGAAGTACTTGTTCTCGCGCACACCGTTGATTTGGTACGCCAGCTTGAGACAGCGTGCTGGCCCGCTTTGGACAAGGGGATTTCGACGCACCTGTGGACAGATGGAGAGTCACCGGCCTACTCGGGAGGCGTGACGTTCGCGACATGGCAGTCGGTGCTACCGGCTGCGCGCGAGATGGATCTTTCTGGCAAGTACTCGTTCGTCGTGGTGGACGAGGCCCATCATGCCGGGGCAGTCGCCTACCGCGAGCTTCTAGACATGCTACGGCCAAACTTCTTGGTCGGACTGACCGCCACGCCGTGGCGGGGGGACAAGCTCTCAGTGGGCGATATCTTTGGTGATCCGGTGTATTCGCTGGACATTGTGGATGGGCTCCAACAAGGGTTCTTGGCGGATGTCGATTACAGAATGCTGGTTGACGACATCAACTGGCATGAAGTGGCTTCTCTGTCGAAGAACGGATACAGCATTGCGGACCTCAACGAGAGGCTACTGCTGCCCGACCGGGATCAAGCAATCATCAAGGTCCTTGTGCGGCATATGCAGGAGATTGATCGCCCCCGCGTGATTGGGTTCTGTAGATCGATCGATCACGCGGAGCGTTTTCGGAAGCTCCTACTTGCGGATCAGGTGCCGTCGGGGATTCTTCATAGTCAGCAGGGACGGGATGAGAGATTTCGAAACCTCTCTCGGTTCCGAACGGGAGATCTGCCGGTTCTTCTGGCGGTGGACATGCTCAACGAGGGCATAGATGTCCCTGATGTGAATCTCGTTGTGTTTCTTCGTGTTACCCACAGTCGGCGCATTTTCATACAACAACTGGGGCGTGGTCTGCGCGTGACGCCGCGAAAGAGGGTCGTGCGGGTTCTGGACTTTGTGGCGGATATTCGGCGAATCGCTGCTGGACTTGCCATTAACGCGGCGGCGCGAGCCCGCGGGCGAGCGGCGGACGTAGTGCGTTTTCGCGATGGCCGGGTTGTGAAGTTCGGTGGAGACATGCCGGCGTCGTTCTTTGACGAATACTTGGCGGACATCGCATCTCTTGAAGGTCAGGATGACTCAGCGACTTTGCGCTTTCCGATGGCGTGAAGCGGAGACAATTGTTGAGCGTGCCGCCGCGTGCTACCTCTAGAAGGCCAAGACCGCGCCGCGCGTCGCGCATGGTTGGCCCTCAAGGCACCGGCTCGAAGGGCGGCCTGTTGTGCCAAAATATGTCGCGCTGGTGGCACGCGCCTTTGCCAACTTACCGCGCCCACTCGAAAGGCGGGTTGTTGCGCTGGTTGTAGACGTCCTCGATCGCCTT
>CAZLOS010000298.1:0-2814 GCA_964561215.1 uncultured Solibacteraceae bacterium
ACCGGATACAGAAATTCGATCTTGGCTTTGTCCCCGCCGGCCAGCAGCGCCTGCTTCTGGACCTCCGTCTTCCACGAGTTGGTCAGGGTCCGGAACATCTCGAGTGCCGCCAGGACGGAGTCGGCCACGGTCCAGGGATGCGGATCGTAACGCATCAACGAGAATTCCAACGGCAGCCGTCCCTGGCTCGTCTCGATGTAGTAGTTCACGCCACGCGCGTAGGCCGACAGCGCCCGGCGATCCTCGGGCGCCAGCCGGGCGGCCTGCTCGCGGGCTATGCGCGCCATCCGCAGCCGCCGGGCCTCGCGATCGCTCTCCAAGGCGGCCTCGCCCGCTACTTCGGCCAGTTCACCGGCCGCGCGCCTTCTCAGCGCATCCATCTGCCAGAGACGATCCTGCGCTGTGACGAAGCCCTGCGCGAACAGGGCATCCTCGATGCTGGCGGCGCGGATGTGCGGCACCCCAAGCGAGTCGCGCGTCACGGTGACTGGCGCGGAGACGGGCGCCCTCAGTTCGCCGCCGGTTTTCGCGAGCGGCCGCCACGCGAACCAGTAAGCCGTTGCGAGTGCGGCCACCGCCACCGCGGCGATGAGCAAATTGATATATTTGAGAAGCCGATCTAAGGACACTAGTAGAATTCTACTGAAAATCGGAGTGATTCTCTTCGCGCGATGGTGGAAACGTATCTCGGGTACCGGTACATCCTGCTTTTCTTCATCCTCGCCGCGAACGGCTTTTTCGCCGCGGCGGAAGTAGCCCTCATTTCTTCGCGGCCCGGCCTGCTGCGCCAGATGGCGCAAGGGGGAAACGTGGGCGCGAGCACCGCGTTGAGCCTCTTGGCGAAACCGGAACGGTTGCTCTCCGTGGCGCAGGTTGGCGTGACGCTGGCGAGCCTTGGCCTCGGCTGGGCCGGCGAGGAAACCGTTTATCAGAGCATCCTTGCGCTACTGCACCCCCTGCTGACTCCCGTGAGCGCGCACATACTGCACGGTGCCAGTTTCCTGGTGGCGTTTCTCGCCATCACATTCGTTCACGTCGTCGTCGGAGAGGTGGTTCCCAAGAACCTGGCCCTGGAAAGAGCCGAACGGCTGGCGATGTTGGTGGCGCCGCCGCTTCTGGTCTTCAGCCGGATTACCGCGCCGTTCGTCTTCGTGATCGAACACTCGGCCGCTGCCATGTCGCGCCTGCTCGGCCTCAAGCCGGGAACACGCGGCGGCGGGCATTCCGCCGAGGAACTGCGCTTCATCATCAGTTCCAGCCGCCGCGAGGGGCATCTGGAGACATGGGAGGCCTCGGTGATCCAGCGCGTGCTCGACATGGGTGGCCTGGCGGTCCGCGAGATCATGGTATCGCGCAACGACGTGGTTTCCATCTCCATCGACAGCACGCTCGAACAGGCCCTGGACGTGTTCGGCACGCACGAGTTCTCGCGTGTGCCGGTTTACGAGAAGCAGCCGCATGAGGTCGCCGGCATTGTCCACTATAAGGACCTGCTGCGCGATTGGAGACGCCGCAGCTTCGCCGCGCGTCTGGGGCGTCCGCTGCCCCCCTTCCGCCTGCGAACGCTGCTGCGTCGCGCCATCGTGGTCCCGGAGAGCAAGCCCCTGGACCAGATGGTGGACCTGTTCCGTGAATCCCGCACGCACATGGCTATGGTGGTAAACGAGTTCGGGACCATCGTGGGCATCGTCACGCTGGAGGACGTCCTCGAACAGATGTTCGGCGAGATCGAGGATGAGCACGATCAGCGCCGTCCCGCTCCGTCGGCCGTCGCCCCCGTCATCGATCTGGATGGAGCCACCCCGATTCGCGATCTTGAGATGCAGTATGGCATCACGCTGCCGGCCGAAGCGGGCTTCGAGACCCTGGCCGGCTTCCTGCTCTACGAACTGGGCCACATCCCGGAGCCGGGCGAGTGCGTCGAGTACGAAGACATGCGTTTCACGGTGGCCGAGATGGAGCGCAACCGCATCGCACGCGTGCGCCTGGAACGCGGCCCCGCCGCGGGCGCCGGTCAGTAGGGGCTCTGCGCGCCGGGCGCGCGGGCCAGCAGTTTCTCGACTTCCCGGCGCAACGGCTCGATGGCTTTCGAGTAAATCATCTTATAGGCGGGGCAGAAATAGTCCAGGTCCTCGAAACGCCTGTGCCTCGCATGGCGGAACTTGGGGCAGCCGCCGTGGCAGATCGCCTGGTATTCGCACGCCTGGCACAACGGGTGGGGAATGGTCTTGTTGGCGGCGAATTCGTAACGCTTGCGCCGCCGCGCGATCTCCGGCCAGCTGTCCACGTTGATGTTGCCCAGCTTCCAGTCGCTCTCGACGAAGAAATCGCACGGGAAGATGTCCCCGTTGTACTCCACCACCACGTAGGAATCGCAGGTCTCGTGCAAGGTGCAACTGCCCGGTTTCTGCCCGGCCAGCGCCTCGGCCAGGTTGTCGAAAAAACGCACGCGCACCTTGCGGCGGTCCGGCCACCAGATGTCGAAGGTCTCGCACAAAAAGCGGCCGTATTGCTCCGGCGTGATCGTGAAGGGCAGCGGTTCGCCATTCTTGTCGAATTCCGAGAGCGGGATGTACTGGACATTGTCGATGCCCAGTTTGCGGAAGAAACGGTAGAGTTCGCGCGGTTTGTCGACGTTGGCCTGGCTAAGTACGCACAAAACGTTGAACTCCACCTTTTCGGCCTGCATCAGTTCGACAGCGGCCATCACCCGCTTCCAGGTCCCGCGGCCTTCCTTGTTGAAACGGTAGCGGTCGTGCAATTCTTCGGGCCCGTCCAGCGAGACGCCCACCAGCCAGTTGTACTCGTGGAACA
>CAZLOS010000299.1:0-2774 GCA_964561215.1 uncultured Solibacteraceae bacterium
GAGGGCGCAGCGCGCTGTGGAGTGCGGACGCAACGGTCAGGCAGAAGTTCACGGGGAAGGAACGAGGCGACGCGCTCAGCGAGAACGGCCTCGATTACTTCGGGGCGCGCTATTACTCCGGAGCTCAGGGCAGGTTCACGTCTGTTGATCCAATTTGGATCACAAAGGAGCGGATGCTCGACCCGCAACGCTTGAATCTTTATGCTTACGGCCGCAACAATCCGCTCCGCTATATTGACCCCGACGGGATGGATATCACGCTAGGCCGATGTGCGACGGGCAACACTCAAGAATGCTACAACCAGGTGCTCGCCGGGCTCCCTAAAGAGGATCGTTCACACGTACACCTAGTTCAAGGCGACGGGACGAATGGCTTCAAGAAGGGCGTGAACCGCGTTACGGTAGACGCCGACCATAAAAGCGACTCGAAGAATTTTCAAACTTTGCAGACTCTTGCGGGCGACCGTTCCGCGAGCGCACAGATTGATGTGCTGAAGCCTAACGACAAGTTCGACGTGCAGGTAACCGTCGGCATGAATGTGGATACCGGAAGGGAAACCATGTCGAACATGAGCATGACGCCTGGTAATCCCAACGACCCGAACAGCAACAGCTTTGTCGGATACACGTTCTTCCCGCGCGGAAAGGGTGTGCCCGGGCCGTATTCGACGGGCAATTTCACCGACGTGGTGGTCAACACTGTGTCACCAGACGGCATTTCGTCGACGATTCACCACGAGCTACGGCATGTGCTCCTCGGCGATTTCGGCCGGGTTGCTCCTTACGGCGCACACGGAACTGGCTCCGTTGATCGGCAGACGACTGAAGCCGAAAAGGAAGCCATCAAGAACTCGAGGGTGAAATGATGAGCGCCGCCTTATTCATCTTGCTATTGGCTGCTGGCACAGGTGGGGCGCAGGCCGGCTCAGATGCCTGCTGCAAGTGCAAGGATCGGGCTTCCTCGGGTGAGGCGGGCGATGTGATCTGCTTAAGCGCCAAAGAGATGCGCGACCATGTCGATCATGTCGAGCCGCTCCGGCCGTCCGGCCTCGGGAAGGGGCTCAAGTTAGCGGGAACAGTTGTCGTAGAAGCCCGATTTGGACCGGACGGCAGGGTTGCGTGTGTTCGCGCCAAATCCGGCCACCCAATCGCCATTTCCGCTGCGATAGAAGCTCTTCCGAAATGGACCTTCAAGCCGCTGATCTCAAAGGGGGCGCCAAAATCGGGCTGTGGACGGCTCACAATCAAGTACCGGCTTCGAGATCATGGAAGTACGACTGAGATCGGAGACGTTCGCCGGCCGGTAAAACAGTACCGCTCCGTCGCCGGGGGAACCGTGGGCGGCTATGGTTACGATGCCTTTGCAGACCTGCACATGTGATCGGCCCACTCTTGCGTTCACCGGCAAAGAACGAGATTCGGAGACCGGCCTCGATTACTTCGGAGCAAGGTACTTCTCGGGGGCGCAGGGGAGGTTCACGACGCCGGACGAATTCCCGGGCGGCATCGTAGATCCATTCACAGGCCTGCAGGTCGGCCAACCTGGCCCGTTGCCTTACGCTGACATCACCGACCCGCAGACGCTCAACAAGTACGCCTATGTCCGGAACAATCCCCTGCGGTACACGGACCCGGACGGCCACATAATCGACGAATTGGCGGATGCGGCCTTTATCTTGTACGACATCCACCAAATCGTAAAGGGTGGGGCAACAACTACCAACGTTCTGGCACTAGGGGCCGACATGGTGGGAGCAGCACTGCCTTTTGTTACGGGGCTTGGGGCGGCCGTGCGAGCTGAGCACGCTGTCGAAGCAGGCGTGCATGCTGGGGAAGCCGGAGTTCGCGCCGCAGAAGCAGGCGTACACGCTGAAGAGGCGGGGAAGATTGCAGTTGCCCCCTACAAGCGACCTTCAGGCGCCACTACCGCGGAGCAACGAGCCGCAGTGCAAGGAAAGCCATGCGTTGACTGTGGTCAAGTCGCACCGAGAATGAATGCGGATCACAAAACTCCGCTTGTCAAAGAGCACTACCAAACGGGTACGATTGACAAGGCCCGAATGCGTCAAAAGGATGCAGTACAGCCGCAATGCCCAACATGTTCGAATCGCCAAGGTGCTGATCTCAGCCGCTACTCGCGTGAACAGAGGAAGCGACTTGAAGAGGAACGGTTACGTGAGCAACGATAGAACCGCCGTGACCGATTTGGAGATCGCCGCGACCCAGCAGATCTTATGTAAGGAGAAGGGGTACAGCTACGTCCCAACCAGCCTCGACTCAAAGCTCGGGTTCGCCATAGCAACGCAAGGCAGAGTCCCAATTAATGGGCTGCGACACCCGCCCTCAGGCGACACAAATGGGTGGTACATTTGGTGCGGCGAGGAACTTTCACAAGATCCTGATTTCTTCGCACCGTTGCACTCGCGTCATCTTGTGGAACGCTGTCCGGAGGCGATCCGGTTTCTGGGATTGCCTCCCGGATGCCGATTCTTGGTTGCCGGTGATGATGTCGATATATGGTTCGACGAGTCTCTTCTGACGGTTTAAGGCTCATGAGCGCGGTGACTCGTATCGAATTCCGACGCAATATGCACTTGGCTCCGATGTCCGGCCCAGTCGCCTTCGTGCCGGCACATTCGCCGCTGCCGTACAGCATTCACGCTCATTCAAAAGGAACCCAAAAGGAACCAAAGGAACCAAGGAACCGGGACAGTGACCAGATCGACAGTGACAGACGGGATGTTCCCCCTGGTGCGAGTTCAGCGATAGACAAT
>CAZLOS010000300.1:0-2701 GCA_964561215.1 uncultured Solibacteraceae bacterium
GATGATCTGTCATGGCCGTGAGGTTGATCCAGTCGTGACCGGGTGTATCGGTGCGCCACGTGGGGCAGGCCGGCGGTGTCGGCAACTCGACATCTTGCGGGTCAATCATGTTCGGGTTCATGGTGAATCTTCCTTCGTGGTTACAGTTTTGGACTGCTCGGGGTGATGGGAACGTTGATCAGTAGGTAGTGAGTTGGCCTCAGCAGGCGAGGTGGAGGTCTGCCCTGCCTGCGTGTGCTCGGGGACGCCGGCCCGACACAAAGAAGCGACCTCCAATCTGGTCGAGGATCATGCAACCTCAGGCCCGAGGCATTAGTGAGTTCGACTCAGCATCGTAGAACGGCTCACCAGGCGACGGCCTCGACCAGCCGGCGCGCGGTCTCGTCGGGCAACTGGACATAGCGCTGCGTGGTTGTTGGGGATGCGTGACCCAGGAGCTGCTGAGTGGCGAGCAGGTCATGGGAGACTGCGTAGACGCGGGTGGCGAACCGGTGACGAAGCTTGTGCATCGTGTAGCCCTCGGGCAGGTGTGGCGAGACGTGATCGGCCACGCAGGACGCTCCGATCGGGCTGCCCGGCTTGACCGGCGACGGGAATACCCAGCCCGCCGGCCGCTCGCGTAGCTGTCTGGCCAGCGAATCGGGGATGGGAAGCCGGCGGATCTTGTCGCCCTTGCCGTGAACGTACAGCGCCCACCCGTTGCCTTCGTTCACCAGATCACGAGAATGCAGCCCGGCGACTTCGGACAGTCTCAGCCCCAGATCGCCGGCCAGCCGGATCATGAGCTCATCATCACCGCTGGCTGAGGCCAGGGCTTGCCGATAGGCTTCTTCCGGTACGGCGCGCGGGCAGGGCGGCACGGCGCGGACCTTCGGAAGATCCGCCGCCGGGGAATCAGCAAGATAGCCGGCCTTCACCGCCCAGCTGTAGAACGAACGGACAGCTCCGCGTGCGCTACGCGCCGATTCCCGCTGCCAACGATGCCCCGCCATCCACTCGCTGAGATCCGCCGTCGCCACATCCCAGGGGCTGGCCACCGGCACTTCGTTGGCCATCTGCGTGACGATCTTCACATGATGGCGAACCGTCTGCGCGCTGAGGACGCCGGCCTGAAGCCACCGCTGCCATTCCGCTATCGAAGCCGCCCAGGTGCTCGGTGCATGCTTGCGGCGGTACCCGGAAACGTGGGCGGTCGGGTTGACGCTGACCCGGCCAGAACGCCACGCCCACCCGTAGAACGTTCGCAGCATCGTCCGGTACTGGTACATGCCCGATGCTCCGCAGGTGAGCCGGCCAAGCCATGCCTCAACCTGAGCCGTCGTGACATCCCACGGGTTCACCTCGTCATGGTCCCGAGCGAACCGGCAAAGCTGCCGAACAAGCTTGTCGGTCGTGGTGGGTGAGTAATCGTGCCCGGTCAACCACTCGGTGAACAGCCTGATCGCCAATAACCAACGATCCGCGTTGTTCACGAGGCTTGCTGTGCTCATCGTCATCACCGACCCATCCGCTGCAAGACGCCGGCAGCATTCCGATGCTTCGCACCTTGGCAGACATGCCACGCCAGTATCTGGATCACCGGATGCCTCAACTGTCGCTGGCGCGCCGCATGCGCAAGATCGAGGGTCATTCCGCCACCGCCTCGACCAACTGACGCATGACTGAATCCTGCAACTGAACGTAGCGGCGGGTTGTCGCCGGGGACGCGTGCCCGAGGAGCTGCTGGACCGCGAACACGTCTCGATTGACGGAGTAGGCGCGGGTGGCGAACCGGTGACGCAGTGCGTGCATGGTGACACCCGCGGGAAGAAGCCGTGAGATCAGAGTGCCGACGTAGCGCGGGGACAGGTGGCCGTTATAGTTCCCGGGGAACAACCAGCCTTCGGGCTGTCGTCTAAGGAGCATCGCCAAGTTGTCAGGCATGGGCACGATCCGGGGTTTGTCTCCCTTGCCATGCACGGTCAAAGACCACAGCCCGGCATCGTCTAGGACCAGATCATGATGATGAATCTGTGCGACTTCACCGCGACGTAATCCAAGCTCGGCAGACAATCGCAGCATGACTACTTCGCGGGGCGTGGCCTTAGCGAGAGCTTCTCGGTAAGCCCATTCCGGTGCGGGGCGATGCGTAGCCGGTGCGGGGCGGACAACCGGCAACCGCTCGGCCGGGTTTTCAGTAATCCGCCCGGTCGTGACTGCCCACCGATAGAACGACCGAACCGAGGTTCGGGCAGAACGTTTCGTTTCCCTTGACCACTGGTGGCGAGATAGCCAGTCCACGAGATCGTCTTCGTCTAGCTGCCAAGGATCGAGCGCGCCGGTCTCGCGTGCGAGGGCACGAAGGTACAGCAGATACGTGCCGGCCGTCTGGTCGGATGAACCCGATGCTCTCAGCCAGCGCCGGAAAACCTTCAACGGCTCAGACCATCCGATCGGCTCATGTTTGGCCAGCGGGTGATCTGTGAGCGTCGTCGGATCATCCAACACCCGACCAACGCGGTACGCCCAACGATAAAACGTCCGAAGCGCGGTTCGGTAGGAGTACTCGACGTTACGTGCCACGTTCAGCCCGTCCAGCCAGTCAGCGATCTGTCCGGGGGTCACGTCGTAGGGCGCACTACCCGTTTCGGACGCGAACCTACGCAGCTGCTTGCAGATCCGGTCGAGCGTGCTATCCGCCAGCGCACGCGTGCGCCGGTCT
>CAZLOS010000301.1:0-2698 GCA_964561215.1 uncultured Solibacteraceae bacterium
TTTACGAACAGCGCGAGGCCCTGACCCAAAACCTGGCCGAATGGACTCAGACGGCTAAGGCCATCCAGGACAGGATCGGACGCTGGGAGGCCTTGGAGAGCTTGGAATCCCATGCCCGTGGGCTGGAGGAGGCCTATGACATCAAACAACAGGCCCTGAACATCGAAAGCGAACGCCAGCTCCTGGCCGATCCTGATCCAGTCGCGCCCCTGTGCGACAGGCTCACCCAGCTCCTCCGGGAGAAGCTGACCGCGCACCATGCCCGCTACCAACAGCTTCACCAGGAGGGCATGGCGGCTCTCAAGGAGTCGGACGCCTGGCCGAAGCTCAACGAGGCACAGCGCCAGTCCATCCTGGATCAAAACGGGCTGACCACAGTGCCCGGTATTAAGGTCGGCACTGAGGCCGAGGTCATCGCCAGCCTGGAGGCCATGAGCCTGGAGATGTGGCAGGCCCAGTGCGACGCTTTGCCGCAACGGTTCCAGAACGCCCAACGCGATGCCGCCAAGATGATCGAACCCAAGGTGGTTTACGTCACGCTGCCCTCGGCTACGATCCATGATGATGCTGAATTGGATGCTTGGCTGTCCAAGGTTAGACAAGAACTGAAAGAGCGGCTTAAGGACGGGCCGGTAGGCATCGGCTGACCAACGAACAATGAACATTCCTCACGAATCATGTGTGCAATAATTTTTGATGAGGTAAGGCCGGGAATCCGCTATGGATGTCATCCCGATCACCGCAACGGCAACCGTGCCAAATCACAGTGGACGATTCAGCAAGCTGAGGAGATCACGGCGTTCACTTATTGCTACGACCACACATGGTTCATTGGAGACCGTGCATGGGGCCTGCATTACCAGCAGGGTAGTCTAACCTATCTGGGCGTTGGAGTTGACCGGCAACGTGCATTGTTCGTAGCCCGGTTTGAGGATGGGAATAGCAATCAACAGTGGCACGGATATCCCGCAGATCATCAGAGAAACGTTCATGACCGGCTCCCAGAACAGTTAAAGGAGCTTTGGATTCGCAATGGTGTATTAGATCCCGCCAAAGTGCGTAAACTTTCAAGAGGTCAACCATGCAGCCTGTAAAAATCACTATTGTAGGTCGTTTTTGGGATAGCCAGATCTATAAAGGCCGACTCTACCTTTTCGACCTGGACGGGTCGCTCCGGCAGGTGAATTGGAACTCCCTGGTGGACAGCTTGCGGGTGCCGGATCGTTGCCGTCTCGCGTTGGAGTGCGCCTTTCAGCGCAGCGATTATCTTTACGGGAACAAGTGGGACAAATTTTACCACGACCTGGAGGTCAGTAGTTTATTGGAGAATAAGTTCTCCTCTCTGATTAGGGAGAATCTTTTGGTTGATACTCAACAGCTCAGTGACCTAACGGAAGAGCAAGGTGATAGCCCATTTCCTTTCGCTCACAACGATTCGCTCTGTTACCGGGATCATCTCTATGCCACAAGCCAAAGCGGAGTATATTCCAAGGCAATTCATGAGGAGACTCCAGCCAACTCGCCTCGCATCAAACTCTGGGATGCACCTGTTGGAAGCCTCGATGTTAGCTTGGACATACTGGCCTTAGCCGCTGGCGACGCTGGTCTTTTTCGGTCGCCAACAGTCGATTACTTTGACGCCCTCGTAGGTGCAACCCGAAGCCCTGAGCAGGTGTGGCCTCACCTATGTAACGACTGCAACTACATCTCCAGCAGCATACTTGCTTTCGGCCACGATTATGGAACGAGTCTCGTTGAGTTCAGAACGCCGAAGAGAGACAGTCAAAAGACCGACGCCATGCTCGCAGAAGAGTTCTGGAAGGCCAGGCCAATCGGTCACGTTGAAGGAGAGCAGATATTCCGAGAAAGCACTGCCGGAGGGGTCGTATGGGGAAGTAAATTGAGGATGTGCATGGCGAAAGATGGTGAACTCCATGTGACGGAATACATGACTACCAACCCTCGAAGGCGCAACGTGGCGAAGGAGGTTCGGCGAATCCGCTTGAGCGAATGGAAGGGGAGTCCTGTGGCTGGAGATAACGCTGTATTTGGAGCCATTCTGGAACTCGACAATGCTCTCGTTGTCGTTCGAAGCGACGATAAAGTTGATACTCTGCAGGGCGAACCAACCAATTGGCGTGTTTTCCCAAGGTCAAAGTATTATGTAAACCAACTGCATGTGATATACGATGACCGGATTGAGATTCTGTCCTATAATCACGATTATTTCGTCAATCAGCGCCAAAAGTCGTTTGGTGAGCCACACATTGAGCAGAAATTCCGCTCGCGAGACCGTTCCTTGCCATGAGCACAGTTGTCCTTCCCACACAGCTTCGTAATCTCCTCGAAAGCACCGTCAAGCAGGCGCGGCGGACGGCGGAGGCTGCCGCCAAGGTCGCCTTGGAGCGGTTGACGGTTGGCAGCGCGGAGCCGGGCGCGCATCTGAGCGTGGACGAGCGGCTGCTTCGTAATCGGCTCCGGGCGCACGGACGCCAGCTTGGCGATCAGCGTGATCCTAAGACCGGGGCGCAGTCCATTAACCGGCTGCTCCATGAGTGCGCCTACGAGCATTGGCACCGGATGCTGTTCGCCCGGTTCTTGGCCGAGAACCATCTGCTTATGCACCCCGACGGCGTGGCTGTCTCGCTGGCCGAATGCGACGAACTGGCTGGAGATGAATCCGCAGATTACGCCGATT
>CAZLOS010000302.1:0-2697 GCA_964561215.1 uncultured Solibacteraceae bacterium
TGGCGCCGTGCCGCGGCGGTACTTCTTGAGCGCGAAGGCCTGTGCCGGGATACTTCGGCGCGCCGCAAGGAGAGGGAGAGCGTTGCCGCCCTTACTGCGGACGGCGTTGGAACATGTGGCGCGGACGATAACCAGGCGCAGGCCGGCCACTTGATCCCGTTTGGAGGCAACAAGACAAGTGGGCCAATCGAAGTCGCGACCGCCTGCAATGCCCACGGTGGCAGTATGCGGATGGACTTCGAGACCGAGACTTTCTGCGTCGACGTCGCGCCGCCGTTGTTGGCTGGCGCGAATCGCACGGGCGGGGACCGGTTTCCCGGCATGAGCGCGGATACATGCGAATCGCTCGTGACCCATACGCTCCGGGGCGAGGGCATGGACGCAAGCGAGGACGGCACCGGGCGCGGCACGCCGCTGATCCCCGTGGCGTTCTCAGCCAAGGACTACGGCGCGGATGCCGGCAGAACCGCTCCGACGCTTCGAGCAATGCCGCACCGCCGTAGCCACGCGAACGCGGGCGGGCAGGTCGCGGTCTGCGTGCAGGAGGGGCAGACCGGTGTTCGCGAGTACGACACGGCGGGTACCGTGCGGTCAGATGCTCCCGGTTCACAGCCGGGCGGCAGCCTGATCCGGGACCGTTACGCCGTGCGGCGGTTGACACCACGGGAGTGCGAGCGGCTGCAAGGTTTTCCGGACGACTACACACTGTTCCCTTACCGGGGCAAGCCCGCGGCCGATGGCCCGCGATACAAGGCAATCGGCAACTCAATGGCGGTGCCCGTCATGCGATGGATCGGACGCAGGATTCAGATCGTGGATGCCATCCATGGCTGAAAGCACGATCTCGCCGGCGATGGCGAAGCGGATCGAGTTCTGGCCCGTCGAGCGGTTGGTCCCGTACACGCGGAACGCACGCACCCATTCGGATGAACAGGTTGCGCAGATCGCCGCCAGCATCGCCGAGTTCGGATTCAACAACCCCGTGCTCGTTGACACCAGCGCGGGCATCATCGCCGGTCACGGGCGCGTCATCGCGGCGCGGCGCCTTGGACTGACGGAAGTGCCAGTGGTCGTCCTCGATCACCTTTCCGAGACGCAGAAGCGCGCTTACATCCTGGCCGACAACCGGATCAGTGAGAACGCCGGCTGGGACGACGAAATCCTGCGGGTGGAGTTGGAGGATCTCAAGGATGCGGACCTCGATCTGGCCGTCCTCGGCTTCAGTGAAGACGAAGTGGCGGCCCTCCTTGCCGAGACCGGGCCCGAGGACGCGGCATCCGACCAGGAGGAAAAGCCCGAAGAGGTCTCCGAACCGCCGGATGAAGCCGTCACTCAGGCGGGTGACATCTGGATCATCGGAAAACATCGGTTGATCTGCGGAGACTCCCGCGATTCTGCGACAGTGGCGCGGCTATTCGATGGAGCACGCGCGAGTATGGCGATCACGTCGCCGCCGTACGCATCGCAGCGCGCCTACGATTCGTCGAGCGGCTTCCGGCCGGTCCCGCCAGGCGAGTATGTGGCCTGGTATCGCGCGGTCGCCGAGAACATCGCAACAGTTCTGGCGACCGATGGCTCCTATTTCCTCAACATCAAGGAGCATGCCGATGGAGGCCAGCGGAATCTCTACGTCAAGAAGCTCACCATCGCGCACGTGGAGCAGTGGGGCTGGCGATTCGTCGACGAATTCTGCTGGCGTAAGACCGACGATGGTGTGCCGGGTGGCTGGGGCAATCGCTTCAAGAACGCCTGGGAGCCGGTGTTCCACTTTTGCCGGCAGGAGAAGATCAAGTTCCGGCCCAAGGAAGTTGGGCACTGGTCGGACGACTGCTTCGATTACTCCCCCAGCAACCCGAAATCGACCTCCGGCAGCGGACTGCTTGGCACAGGGCCGCGAGGTGCGGCCGCGGATCAGGGACACAATCGTGGCTCCTGGCAGACCACCCGGCAAAACGCGGGCGATAACAACGGCCGGCACGGAGGAATCGCGCGGCCGAGCAACGTGATCGAGGCCAGGACCGAGTGCAACCAGGGATCGCACTCCGCGCCGTTCCCGCGTCCGCTGGTCGAGTTCTTCGTGAAGGCGTTCAGCGATCCCGGCGACGTCGTGTTCGACCCCTTTCTCGGGAGTGGAACCACGATGGCTGCCGCGCAGGTACTCGATCGCTCCGGTTACGGATGCGAGATCTCGCCCGGGTACTGCGATGTGATCCTACGCCGCATCGAGCAACTGGCCGGAGCGGAGCCGGTGCTTGCGGCGACAGGCGAGAGTTTCAGCGCTGTCTCGGCAGCGCGCATTACCAAGTTGACCAATTCCCAAGACGAAGGAGAAAACGCACATGCCTGAAGTAGCTACGCCGAACCAGGGCGAACGCGAGTTCGAAACCGGTACGGACGAGTTTTTCAAGAACGCCAACGCCACCGGCGGCGCCAACCACAACGAGAACCAGCGCGTCACGTACGCGAACATCAAGCGCACGTACGACGTGTATCAGGATCTGGACGTCCAGGCCGCGCGCCAGTCGCTGATTGAGCAGACGCGGCTGAACCAGATCGCCTCGCAGGCGCTGCAGAACGCCGTGGAGACCGCCAACATGGTCGGCAAGCAGGCCATCCGGCACGCCGACGTGGCTGCCGACGCCCTGTGGACCGACGAACTCAACCCGGTGTCGCGTGGCACCGGCTCGAATCTCACCG
>CAZLOS010000303.1:0-2682 GCA_964561215.1 uncultured Solibacteraceae bacterium
ACGCCGGTGGTCACTTCCGGTACCTGAATTCAATAGAAGGGAGCGCCCATCATGATCACCTGCACTCTGGGTGAAAAGAGGTATTCTGTGGATTTCATCTCCGGTCGCGCACTACGGGAGATGGGTCCGGCTTGGGACATGTACGCCAGCCTTTCTGCAGTTGCCGCAGACGCCGTGGCGGGAAAGACCATTAAGCAAGCGAAAGACGGAAGCGATCAGCCCTCTGTGACAGCAGCGTTGGACGTCCTGGTCAAGTGGTTCTGCCTGGTGTTCGGCAACCAGTTCAGTCCCGACGACGTGTACGACCATTACCCTGTGGATCGGCTCATGCACGACGTCGTGCTGGCACTGCTGGCGGTTCAGACCCAGACCACCGATGTGCTCAGCGAGTTCCCTACGCCGGCAGCGCAGGAGGGGACGGCGTCCTGACGCTGCCGGACTACATCTACGCGACCTACAACGAACTGCTGGGTGCAGGTTGGAGAATGAACGACATTGATGGCATGGACATGCTGGGCTTTTTTCGGATTCGGGCATGGGAGGCAAACCGCGCAATAGTCGCCAAAGTGCCCAAACGCAGGTTCATCGACGAAGTGTGGCCCAGTCATGGCCAATGATCTTTCTACCGGCTAATACTGAAGAATGCGCGGCAACCCGTTCGCCTGTGTAATCCAGTCAGATACTTCCGCCTCACTGGGCAGAGGAAAATCCAGGGTATTGGATTCGTGGATCTCATTTAGTCTCTTATGCAGCCTGAACGCGTTGCGGCGCGATAGTTCCGGCACGGTTTCGACTCCGGCTTCACGCAGAAGGTTTGCGTATTCGGAGCCTACCCCTTCAATCCGGAAAAGATCTGCGTTATTCGCCCATTCCAGAATCGTTGTCCTTGAGATACCAGTTCTTTCGGCTAGGAGGAACCGTTGCTTCGCCCGCACGCATACTCTCAAAAGCGTTTCAACGGAGTCGATGCCTGCCTCTTGTAGACTTTTTTCGTGGTTAGCATTGATACCCCAGATTTCAGTCAACTTTGTCAAAGGAGCCCCTCCTTCCTTTTGCTTGGAAAGACCGGAAACCTTCATGTCCATCTTACAGCACCATAACACTTTGTGTCAAGGTTATCGCCGCCAATCTGACGCGGCGTCTTCATTTACAAAGCGGAAGATTGCAGGAGGAAATTAATGAGCGAGACGCTTCGGGATCTGGTGGTTTCGTTGTCCTTGAGCACGGACAACTTCACGCGAAACATCAAGACCGTCAACAAGCAGATCGCCGAAGCGGAGAGCAAGTTCAAGCTCGCGGCCGCCGGAGTCGAAGGCTTTGAGAAGTCCGCGAGTGTGCTCGGCTCGCAGATTGGCTCCCTGCGACAGAAGATCGTAAGCCAGCGCCAGGCGGTCGAGCAGTATCAGCGCGCGCTGACGGCGGCGGATGTAAAGCTGCAGTCCTCTGTGGCGAACCACGGCAAGTTCAGCGCCTCTCTGGAATCTGCCCGCACGAAGCAGGCAGCGCTGAAGAGTGAGGTCGAGAAGGCCGCCCGGCAGGTGGAATCATACCGCACCACACTCGGCGCGTCCAATTCCGCAACGATTGCTGCGGAATTTAACCTTGAGGCGCTGACCGCGGAGTATGCGGGAGCATCCGCAGAGGTCACCAAGCTCGAAGGCCAAGTCGTCGCGACTGGCAAGGCCATGCAGAAGGCTGCGGATGACTACACCCAGGCCCGCTCAAACCTGAACAATGCCACCGCCGCTGTCCGGGAAACAAATGCCGAAATCGGAAAACTTTCAAAACAGCTCACCGCCGCGAAGTCCGCGCTGCGTGCCGCTGGGGACAACCTGACCGCGTTCGGCAAGCGCGCGACCGCCGCCGGCAAGGCGCTCACGCCCCTGGGACGAGATTTGACACGCTACGTGACGACGCCCATCGCCGGGCTCGGCGCTTTTGCCGTCAAGTCCGCCATCGACTTCGAGGATGCGTTCGCTGGGGTCCGGAAGACCGTCAGCATGACGAAGGACGAGTATGCCGCGCTGGACGTGTCCATGAAGCGGATGACGCTGGTGAAGCCCGCCGACTACGAGACCATCGCCGCGGTGGCAGAGGCCGCCGGGCAGCTCGGCGTCGCCAATCATGCCATCAAGGGGTTCACCTCTGTCATGACAGACCTCGGCGCGGTGTCCACAGACCTCTCCGCCGAAGATGCCGCCACCAATCTCGCCAAGCTCGCGAACATCATGGGCGTCACCGGGGACAAGCAGACCAACGAGTACTTCGAGCGCCTGGGCAGCACGGTCCTGGAAGTCGGCGTCAACTCCGCAGCCACCGAAGCCAGCGTCGTGGAGATGGCCATGCGCCTCGCGGCCGCGGGCAAGCAGGTGGGCCTGACCGAGCCCCAGATCATCGGGTTTGCTACGGCGCTCTCATCGGTTGGCATCGAGGCCCAGATGGGCGGCACCGCGTTTAGCAAAGCTCTGATTAAAATGGAGCTGGCCGTGGAAAGCGGCGGGAAGTCGCTGAAGGACTTCGCGAAAGTATCTGGCCTGACCGCGGATGAATTCGCGCGGCTCTTCAAGTCCGATCCCGCGGCGGCGTTCCAGGCGTTCATCGAAGGCCTTGCCCAGATGGACGACGAGGGCGTCAGCGCCATCTCCACACTGCAGGACATCGGGTTCAAGGAAGTGCGGCTCC
>CAZLOS010000304.1:0-2658 GCA_964561215.1 uncultured Solibacteraceae bacterium
GTTTCTCGACGCCCTGGCCAGCCAGTTCAAGCTGGGCTGATCTCACTACGTCGCGCTGCTGACCCTCGCCGACCCCGACGAACGCCGCTTCTACGAGTTGGAGGCCGTGGCCGGCGCTTGGAGCATGCGCGAGCTGGAGCGACAGATCGACTGAAACAGCACTGCTTCGCCCCCCCCGACACACGCTGCACCATCGGGGCGGGACGATCAGCTACAATTTCGGTTGGCCGCACAGCCCGCTCAAGACCGACGCCCTGCGAGTTTGCGGTGCCTTGACGCTCGTTCATCTTGACCGGCGGATGGGGGCCAGCATGCAAGTCGGATTAACAGAGCGTTTCATCACTGACTTTGCATCTCTTTCGGGTCCACTCTCTACAAAGACTCGAGAGATCATTGCCGGACTTCGCAGGATTGATGCCAAGACACTGCGGGAGAGTGCGAACCCGGGTTGGCGTTTGCATGCCCTTCGAGGCTCCAAGCTCGTTTCCTTGTCGATCGACATGAACTTTCGGATCTTGTCTGAGCTGTCCGGGGACCGCTTACTGCTGCACCGCGCCGTCAAGCACGATTCAGCGGATCGACCGGCGGTCAATCGCAATGATCGCGCGCAGGAGTTTGTCACTATCTCCACGCTCGAATCGTCCCAGGAGCTCTACCACCAGTTGCTCGCGTTCGGCATCCCGATCGGGGAGGCGACAGCATTCAAGAACTGCACGTCCGAGAACGACGTTTTGGAGGCGGCCACGCAGGTGACCCCCGCGGTCGGTGACTTGGCTTTGCGCCTATACGAAACAGCAGGATTCTCGATACCGCAGGCTCGATTCAGGATGCTGCAGCAAGATGAAGACCTTGAGGTCGCACTACGGTGCGGTGGTCGCGAATGGGAGCTCTACCTCCATCCCGCCCAAGAGTTCATCGTCGCATTGCCAGACTCGGCGCAAGTCGCGATCTGTGGCTCCGCGGGGACAGGGAAGAGCATATGCGCTGTTCACCGGGCGCGCGCACTGATGGATGGAGGGCACACAGTCGGTTTCGTCTGCCCGAACGCGACATCCCTGGCCGTGGTTCGCAATCAGCTCGAGGCTTGCGGAAGACGCAGTGCCGAAGGGTATTTCCTCGTGCCAGGGAACCAAGACGAGCTGATTCAGCTGCGAACGGCCGTTGAACATCTCGTCATTGACGAGGCACAAGAAGTCCCCACTGCCTGGCTGACCAACTGTCTGCGTCGCTCGGGAGCAGGTCACGGCCTCACGATGTTCTACGACCTCAATCAGATGGGCGGGCACATCCCAAAGAACGACCGTCGCAGATTCGACGATCGTCTCGCGGAATGGAACGTCATGCTTCGGAGCACTCCGAGGCTCCAGCGCCTAGTTCTTGGAATCAACTACAGAAACTCAAAGGAGATTGCGGAGAAGTACACAGCGCTGCTGAAGACCGCCTTACCAACGAAGGTACTGTCGGAGGCACCGGTATTCGAGACCGGGAGCGTCGTTGAGTATCAAATCAAAGAGACCGAGATTCTGGACACTTTGTGTCTAGCATTGAAGCAGCTACTGTCGACGTATGCGGCTCGTGATCTGGCTGTCGCCATTCTAGGCGTGCCGCACAAGCGCCTTGTCGACGATCTTCTCGGCAGAGGCTTCCAGGTAACTCGCGACGTGAGAGACGCAGCGACATTCGTGGGCCGCGCGCTAGACCTGCGTGGCCATGAGCGTCAGGCCATGGTGGTTCTTGCCCCGCCCACACATCGGCTCACGCGGAACTTCGGACACGCTATTGAGGCTTACATTGCCATGTCGAGAGCGATAAGGCAGTTGATCATCTTCACGGCGGAGGTTGGCCAATGAAGGATTTCAGGCCACTGCTGACGGCCCCTTCAGTACCAGCCTCTAGAAGGGTTCAGGCGCTTTTGGAGAAGGGACACGTGGGGAAGGCGATATCTCTCGCGGCTAGAGAAGGATTGTGCATAGAGGTCGAGGATCTGGAACGGTGTGTTCGGAAGCTGTACAACAGCGGCAGCCCTGGGCCACTTCTGGCCGTAGCCGGAACGAAGAACGTCGCACTCGTGTACAGCGTGAGGGACCTACTGTTGCGCGCTCTGGAGGTTGGCGACAATCACGGCTTTCTAAAGTACATGTATAGGCTTCGAGTTCGTGGGCTGGCACAGGAAGCGCGAAGGGCAATAGCCAGCGTGAAGCGGCGAGCGCCAGTTGAAGCGGAAGCTTGGGAGAGGAAGCTGCTTGCAGCGTCTCTGCTCGATGAGTAGCTGCACCCCTCAGAGTTGCTGACCTGTCAGTTCGAATGCCGGTCCGATTCCAGCGGCGAGGTTCCCCGCGGTTTTTCCCTCGACCTCGTTCTCGCCCCCGCGCGAGTAGTAGGCAGTCACCGTCTTCATCCCGTGCGACCTTCCGATCGTGGAGCGGCTTTCGCGCGCGTCTAGGCGGATCTCCTGTTCACTATAACGATGACGCGCGTGTGTTCGAGTGGTATTCAGTTCCGCTAGCCACAGGCTCCTCACGAACCCGTTCTACATCGGGAAGGTCGTTGGCCTGCTGCCCGAATAGTGGTCCGGGCTGACCGCGAGTCCGAGGGGCGGCGACTCGCCCGCGAAAGGACGCTCGTGAAGAAGAGCCGGTTCGGCGTGGAGCAGATCGT
>CAZLOS010000305.1:0-2633 GCA_964561215.1 uncultured Solibacteraceae bacterium
CTTGTTTGACCGATACTCGGAGAAGCAGCCGGCTGTCACGAACCTTGTCGATCTGACGGGGTCGCTTGTCCTGAACGGCATGGAGGCCACCATCATCGCCTACGACTGGGACTTCGATACCGGAGAGCGAAAGCTGCCGAAGCCAGTGGCGCTGGTTCAGAAGGCGCTGGGCGGATCGGCGCGGAACCAACCCGGGGTCATGCAGACGCTGGGCCTTTCGAATCATGGCCTGCTCGTTCGTATCTTCGGCAAGGTCACGATGATCGAATCGGAGAACCTGCCGTTTGCCGACGCTATCGCGTATATCGACGACGGCTCGCACATGCTGGAGCGGGCGCCAGTCCCACCGGAAGAGCCGCTGTATGGCATCAGGGTGCGGCTGATCGATGACTTCTCGCGCACTGTGCGAAAGGGCGACTATGTTGCCGTGACGGGCGTGCTGAAGGTTCCGTTGATCGATCCGGATGGTTGGCCCAGCACGGACGACGAGTACTACGACCTTACGGTCGAGACTACGGCTCCCGAGGACTGGGATCTTCTTCATTCGCTTAGTCCGCCATAAAGTCGGCCCGCCTCTTCGCTGTTATCACCTCGATCAGCGCCTGCTTGCGAGTCGCGTTGGTAATCACGGGTTGACCGGATCTCCGATGGCCTCGCCTCCCGGCGCCGCAGACTCGCCCGCATCAATCCGTCTTTGAGCTTAGCGCGCATTACTCACGAGCAGCGCAAATAATGCGCGGCCCTTCCCCGGATTATGCGGGTGACACATAATCCGGGACGGAAATTGGGTTCTGCAGGACGGCGGGGCACTCGTCGCGACGGACCATCGATCCTCTGCTGGTAATCCGAACGCAGGCCGCAGCCGTATAATGTCATGAATTGGGTACGCCAACGCGCTTGGACAAGAAAAGACTGGCACTCGCCGCGCTTGTAGTCGGCTTCGGAGTTGCCGCGCTGCTGTACCAGCCGCGCGCGCACACACGCACGCGTCCCAAGCCCTGCCCACCGGTGTCGAGGGTGCTCAAGGCTGATGAGACAGCGGCGCTGCTGGGGGCCGTTCGGGTTCAGAAGCGGGTCAAAACTTGGCATCCGCCCCACGTGGTGAAGGTCTGGACGGCGGTTTACAAGAAACACGTCTTCCGCGTCGTGCAGCTTCCGCACTGCGAGCACATCGAGACCGTGATAGCTTACAACCCCTGCGGGGAGTCGGTGAAGCAGGCGAAGATGCGGAACCACGGCATCGCGGCCTGCTCGGGCAGCTTCCACAACCCAAAGTCCATGGCGCTGGCCGACTTCGTGCAGCAGAAGGGGAGCATTATATCCTGCGCGCGGACCGGCAGGCCGTTCGTGTCAATAGGCGAATGCGGCCGGCTGGATATCTCTCAGGACTACGTCAACGTCAAGAGGAAGCCCGGTGTCAGCGCCCTTGCTCTGGGCCAAAGGCTCGTCCCACTGGAACGGGACGGCTTCTCGCTGTCGTTTATGAACCAACAGACCGACCGAATGGCAGTCGGCCTGAACTCGAACTTCATATTCATCGTTCAGGGCCGGTCCGACATCTGGACGCTGTCCAAGTTCATGCAGGCCAAGCTTCCGGTCCAGACCGCGATCAACTGCGACGGCGGCCACGTAGTCCGCGGCAAGGGCCCGGTGCATCTGGTGTTCAGGTGGAAGAAGCAGCTACACCCGGTTCAGACTCGTCAGATCTCCGGCCAGAAACGCCATGCAGTTGGCCAGTGACATCTCGGCCATGTTGCGGTTCGATTGCCTTGTGTTGGAGCCGATGTGCGGCGTGAGCACGACGTTCGTCAGCTTGCGAATGTCCTTCTGAGGATCGACCGGCACGTAGGGCTCGTTTTCGTACACGTCTATTCCCGCTCCGGCCAGTGGGCCGGAAGTCAGCGCATCATATAGCGCGATCTCGTCCACAATCGGCCCGCGGGCTGTGTTGAGCAGAACCGCGCCATGCTTGCACATAGCCAGGCGACGCGCATCGAAGAAGTGCCTGGTGGAGTCGTTCGAGGGCATGTGTATCGATATCACGTCCGCGAGCGGCAGCGACCGCTCAAGCTCGCACGTGTATCCCGCGAGGAAGTGCTGTTCCTGGAACGAAGCTTCGGTCATGCTCGACATCGCGGCTTGCTCGGCCAGCGTGAGGACGTCGAAAGCCAGTACCTTCATGCCGAGCCCGGCTCCAGCGATCCTGGCGACCATTCTGGCGATGCGGCCGAACCCCGCGAGCAGCAGAGTCTTTCCGCCCATCTCCTCGCCCGCCGGCAGCGCGAACTCGCCCGCTCGCACCACGCCATCACCCTCCGCGACCTTGCGCGCCACCGCTCCCATCAGCCAGATCGCCAGTTCGGCGACGCTCCTGTCCAGCGCTCCGGGCGTATTCGTGAGGATGATGTTGTGCTTCTTGCACAGCTCGCGGTCGATGCCGTCGCAGCCGACGCCGAACCGCGCGACAATTCCGTTTTCGAGCGCTTCATACAGCGGACCGACGTACTTCTCCACGCCCACAATCGCCGCTTCCGCCACGGCGAGGCCTCATGAACTTCCAGCAACTCCGTGCCGTCCGCGAGACGGCCCGCCTCGGCTTCAACCTCACCGAGGTGGCGCGCGCGCTGCACACC
>CAZLOS010000306.1:0-2619 GCA_964561215.1 uncultured Solibacteraceae bacterium
GAAGATAGGAGAACGCCACTTGCACAAAATGCTCTACACCCCCGGCGTGCGTCGTCATGCCGTCGGCCGCCGAAAGCTTGCCAAGTATGACGTATCCGTAGCTACCAGAAATAATGCCCTTCGTGTACAAGCGGGAATTGGCGTAGCGGCAGCTTCACCACCGACACACGGGGATACGGAGTTCATAAACAACTTCTGGAACATCCCCGACTGGTTGGTCTTATCTCCACCAGAGCCCGTGGTAATTACCATGATCTGTTACACAGGTGAAAATGGGCAACAGGTGTGCCAATGAAATCAGCTCAGAGCTCCGTTTTAGGCCGGTGAGGGAGCATGGCACATGAGTTTCAAGAATAGGGCGCGCATCAGAGCAGAAGCGACCGAAGAAGCGCGGCAAGACGCAGAACAAGAGATCCAGTTGCAGCGACGCCTTCGCAACTGGAAGCGTAGAATGATGTGGCTGGGTATTGCATTGGCCTTTTGCATAGGGGCCATAGCTCCGTTTTCCGAAGGTCAGCCACTTCATCAGCATGCAGGAAGTTTGACGAAGCTTTTCGTGTATCTGGCGATGTGCCTACTTGCAGCATTGATGTATGCCGCCGGAACCAGTTATGTGGTTTGGAACTATCTTCGGGACATCAGAAAGATCCACAAGAAATTTGCGCCACCGGGCAGCAAATGTCGCGCTGGCTGAATCGGAAGGCGGTCGTTGGTACTGCGGAAATCTGGTGACGAGAGCTGGGGCAGTTGGAACGAGGGGGTGCCGGGACAGGCGGGGCACGGCATTGCCGCCGGATACCATCCAGCCGCGTTCGTCTACGACGCGCGGGCGAATGAAATGGTTTGCCCTGACGAACAGCGGTTGCCGCTGCGGACGATACAAGAACGAGCCGGGGGATGGAAGCTATACGTTTACACCGCCCGCACGGAAGACTGCCGCATCTGTGCCGAGCGACCGCCCTGCTCGCCGCAGAACGCGATGGCGAAGCACGGACGCGCGGTACCCGTGGCGGTGGAGCCGGCGGTGGTCGAGCGCTATCACGCGAAGATGGCGGCCGGCGCGGGCAAGGCGATCTACAAAGAGCGTGCGCCGGTGGCGGAATTTCCGCATGCGTGACTGAAAGACAAACTCCACTGGGTGCGGCTGCGCCGGGGGATAGCGAAGGCACCGGTCGAAGCGCTCTGGGCGTGCATGACCTACAACCTGCAACGATACTTCAAGATCAGCCGCGGGCGCTCGGCGGTCAACTCGCGGGATCCGCGTTCGGCAGTACGACGGCTCGTTCGCAAACGGCCAATCCGGATTCGCCGCGCAGACCGATTATTTCACGGCTTCCAGGCACCATGTTTTTGTTTTGAGGACGTTATTTCGCAACGATTGCGAGCATGTCCAGATCCACATTCCCGCCCGAGAGGATCACCGCCACATTCCGGATATCGTGCGGCAACTTGCCCGACAGGACCGCGGCGGCCGGGACGGCCCCACTCGGTTCGGCCAGGATCTTCATGCGCGTAAGGAGAAACCGCACCGCTTCCTTGATCTCCTCTTCACTCACCAAGAGAACAGCCTCAAGGTGCGACTTCAGGATGGGGAACGTGATTTCTCCCGGATGCGGGCTGCGCAGGCCGTCGGCGATGGTCGCCGGCGGGGGGATTTCGATGCGCCGGCCGGCCTGGAGCGACAGGTACGTATCGTTGGCCAGTTCGGGTTCGACGCCGAACAGGCGGATGCGCGGATTCAGGGCGCGGGCGGCGATGGCGCAACCCGACATCAACCCGCCGCCGCCAATCGGGGCAATGAGCGCGTCCAGTTCGGGCACATCATCCAGCAGCTCGATGGCGGTGGTTCCCTGCCCCGCGATAGTCCACGGGTGGTCGTAGGGAGGAACCAGCGTCGCGCCGGTCTCGCGGGCGATCTTCGCTCCCAGCGCTTCGCGGTCCTCACGCAGCCGGTCGTAGAGCACGATTTCCGCGCCCCGGGCACGCGTGGCCTCGATCTTCGAATGCGGCGCGTCGGTGGGCATCACCAGCGTGGCGTGTGTTCCCACGTGCGCGGCGGCGATGGCCACCGCCTGGGCGTGATTGCCGCTGGAAAACGCCACCACGCCTTTGGAAAGATCCTCCGGCGGGACCGACAGGATGAAGTTCGCGGCGCCGCGGATCTTGAAGGCCCCGCCGCGCTGCAGGTTTTCACACTTGAAAAATACATGCGCGCCGCAGGCGGCGTCCACCAGACGCGACGTCATCACCGGCGTGCGATGCGCGATTCCGCGGATACGCGCGGCTGCCGCGCGGATGTCAGACAGACTCGGCGGGGCGGTCATTTGGTTTTCCTAACAACGACCCAATAATCATCCCCAGCGCCGCGGCGGTGAAGGCGCCGAATCCGGCCCAGTTGGCCGGGACCTTGAAGAAGAAGAACGTCACCGAAACAGCCGCGCCGGCGATCATGGCGCAGTAGCCGCCGGTGGTGTTCGCGCGCTTCCAGTACAGGCCCGCGATCACGGCGGAGAAGGCTCCGGCCAGGAAGATGGTCCCCGTGATGTTGAGATAGAAATACGTGGGGCCGGGCAGCGTGTACCAGACACCCCAGAACAACACGAACAGGCTGACAAAGAT
>CAZLOS010000307.1:0-2551 GCA_964561215.1 uncultured Solibacteraceae bacterium
GCTACTCTTACTCCCGCATCCGCAAGTTCAATATCGGCTTCAACTTCGATTACAGCCAGTATTCATCTTTGAGCCGCAATCTGGATAAGTACCAAGGATATGGCGGTGGTGCGGGGCTTTCCTACGAGTTGGCGCGCGGGCTGCATGCCGTGGCCCGGTTCGACACGCGCGACTACGAGATTTACGGCTCCAAGTTCGCCCGCAATACGGTTCGCGTCACCTTCGGACTGGCATTCAGCAGCGGCGAGGGTTCCCTGGGATTGTGGTAAGGGGGCATGAGAATGCCATGACCGCCGGGCGCATTCTGGTGGTGGAAGACGAGCCGGGACTCTTACGCATCCTGGTGCGCTACCTCACGCGGCTGGGCTACGAGGCGGTCGCGGCATCCTGCGGCCTGGATGCGGTTGCGGCTTTTGATGCCTCCCAGGCGGGCTTCGCCGCAGTGCTCGCGGATCTGTCGCTTCCGGACATGCGCGGAGAGGATCTGGTAATCCGGCTGCGAAAATCGAATCCCGCCATCGCGGTGCTGCTGACGAGCGGCAGCCCGTCGGCGCTGGAAAGCCTCCCGCTGCTCGGTGAAGCGCGCGTCGCGTCGCTCGCTAAACCGTTCACCGCGAAAATGCTTGCCGGCGCACTCGGGCGGCTGCTGGACCCGGCGAAACCGCCTCAGTCGATCTGATCTTCCAGCCGCTCGGCGAGGTCTTCGCCGGATTCGAGCCACAGGCGGCGCCGCGCGACGGGCAGATCCCGGCCGATCTCCTCCGTCAGTCTCAGCAAGCCCTTGATATTGCTGCGGATAGCGATCGTGCCGCCTTCGACGTCGTCGCGGGGCAGGAAGTCCTCGTCCACGCCGAGGCACAGCCGAAGATGATCGTCGGAATCGCTGATGAAATCCGGGCCGAAGCATTCAATCGAAATGGGAGACGGCTCCAGTTTCCACTCGCCTTTCCAGCGCCATAACTCCCAGTAGCCGTTGACCAGAAAGGCCACGTCGGAATGAAGGTGTTCGCGCGCCAGTTCGATGACGTTCTCAACGTCGGCTTGCTCATCAAAAACGGTTTCCACAAGCGGCGGCTCTGCATACTCGAGCGCGTAAACTTCCAGCGAGCGAATGCCCTGCCGCAGACGCGAAAAAGGGAACACCGCCAGGAGCTTCGCCAGATGGTCCAGCATGTTCCGCTCCCCGTAGCCGCGCACCCAGAGCGATAAGAAAACCCGGTCAGCCAATCTTTCACCACCTAAGATTCCCGGCAGCCTCCGCCACCAGGAAGATTCCGAGTAAGGTTACCACAGCCGCGCTCGCCACCGGCAAGGAACGCGTGAAACGGTTTTCGCCGGCCACCGCGCGCAAGGCCGGCGCCGCCAGCACCATGGCTATGCCGATCGCGATCAGCACCGACGCCAAGCCCAAGCTGAACACGGCCAGCAAAGCCAGCCCGAGTCCCAGCTTCCGCAGCGAAATAGAGATCATCAGCACCACCAGGGCTTCCGGGCACGGTACCAACCCTCCCGAAAAGCCGAGCGACACCAAACTACCTTTCCCCGTCGTTTCATGGTGGTGGTGATTGGGCGAGCCGCCGTGGGAATGCACGTGGAGGTGGCTGTGGTCATGACGTGCCGCACGCCAGCGCGCGCCAAACAGCCAGATGCCGATTCCCGCCACCAGCGCACCGCTCACGAGCGCCAGCAGGGGATAGATGCGATCGAGAGAGACGCTCCGCGACGCATAGAGCGTCGCCAGCCCCAGCGCGAAGACGCTGGCCGTGTGCGTAACCGTGACTACGCCGCCGAGCAGCACCGCGTCCATCACGCGGCCGCGGCTGCCCACCAGGTAAGCCGCCACGATGGTCTTGCCGTGCCCCGGCGTAAGCGCGTGCGCTGCGCCCAACAGAAACGCCGTCGCGAGAGCACCCGCAAGCACAAGCGGATCGGAGGCTGGAGAGGCCAGGATCTGTTCAAGCCGCGCCCGGCCGGGCAGCTCCAGTAACAGCGCCGCGGGACTCAGCAGGTCCTCCTCATCGCAGTTTCTCGGTCACCGTGACGGGTTCCCTGAGCCGAAAACTCAGGCGCGTTTCGACAGGCAGCACAGCGGGCTTGCCGCGCGTGGCCATGACGGTACCGGTTCCGGCCGCGCCGCCCACGCCGGCGCCGATGGCCGCGCCCTTCCCGCCCCCGGCAATCGCGCCGATGATCGCTCCGATACCGGCACCGGCGCCGACCTTGGCGGCATCACTCTTAGTCGACTTGGGGCCTTCCCGTACGAAGGGATCGGTCTGGATATGAATCTTCTGCCCGTCGGAAGTGGTGAACTGGGTCAGCTCGACAGAAAGCTGCGCTAATCCTTTGACGCGCCCGGCCCTTTCGGCGGAAATCACTTTGCCGGACACTCGGGCGCCCCGCTCGGCGATGACGTATCCGTCGACGACCACCGGTTGATCGAGCGTTGCGCTGAAGCTGTCGCCGGCCTGGACGCGGTCGCTGGACAGCGCCTCCATCAGCCGCACACTCAGCAACGTGCCGGCCGTCAGGGTCACTCGTTTCGGCTCGGGCG
>CAZLOS010000308.1:0-2551 GCA_964561215.1 uncultured Solibacteraceae bacterium
TTGGCTGCTACCCGGCATGTCCGCCTCGTGAGAAGGGATGACCCGTTCCTGGTGAAAATCGATGGGCGAAGCTTCCAGGGGATCATCTACAAGTAAGGTCGCAAGCTCTTTTCCGGTTTATCGGCGCCTTCCGAAGCATCGGCAGGCGCGTTTTTTTTGCGCCTGAATCCAAAAACCCCTCCTGCCGTAAGGCAGGAGGGGTAACAGGCTGTATTGCTGCTTCTATTACACGAGACCCTGGGCCTTCATCGCTTCGGCCACTTTGACGAACCCGGCGACGTTGGCGCCGACGACCAGATTGTCCTTGTGGCCGTATTCCGCAGCTGCGGCGCTGGCGTTCTTGTAGATATTGACCATGATATTCTTGAGCTTGGCGTCGACTTCCTCGAAAGTCCAGGACAATCTCATGCTGTTCTGGGACATTTCCAGCGCGGAAGTCGCGACGCCGCCCGCATTGGCAGCCTTGGCCGGAGCGAAGAGAACGCCGGCGTCGAGGAATATCTTGGTGCCTTCGAGGGTGGTAGGCATATTGGCGCCTTCGCCCACCGCCTTGCAGCCGTTCTTGACCAGGATCTTGGCGTCGCCCTCGTTTATCTCGTTCTGGGTAGCGCAGGGCAGGGCGATATCGCAGGGGATCGTCCAGATACCCTCGCAGCCTTCGGTGTACTTGGCTGTCGGGTGAATCTTGACGTATTCCGAGCTCCGCTTCCTTTCCACTTCCTTGAGCTGCTTCATCGTAGCGAAATTGATGCCGGCAGGATCGTAGACGTAGCCGTTGGAGTCGCTCATCGCGACCACCTTGCCGCCCAGTTGCTGAACTTTCTCGGTGGCGTAGAGTGCAACGTTGCCCGAGCCGGATACCAGCACGGTTTTGCCTTCAAACGACAACCCCTTGTGTTTGAGCATCTCGGCAACAAAATACACCAAACCGTAACCGGTAGCCTGGGTCCGCGCGAGACTGCCGCCGTAGGTGAGGCCTTTGCCGGTGAGAACCCCGGCTTCGTAAGCGTTTTTAATCCGCTTGTACTGGCCGTACATGAAGCCGATTTCGCGGCCGCCCACGCCGATGTCGCCGGCGGGAACGTCGACATCCTGGCCGATGTGCCGATACAGCTCGGTCATGAAGCTCTGGCAGAAGCGCATCACTTCAGCGTCCGACTTGCCTTTGGGATCGAAATCCGAACCGCCTTTGCCGCCGCCGATCGGCAGGCCGGTCAGGGAGTTCTTGAGAATCTGCTCGAACCCGAGGAACTTGATGATCCCCAGGTTAACCGACGGGTGGAACCTGATGCCGCCCTTGTACGGGCCGATAGCGCTGTTGTACTGAACCCTGAACCCTCTGTTGACACGCACCTTGCCGGCGTCGTCCACCCAAGGCACGCGGAAGATGATTTGGCGTTCCGGCTCGACGAACCGATCGACGATCCCCAGATCAATGTACTCCGGGTGTTTCTCGATAACGGGCACGAGGGATTCCAGAACTTCCTTGACGGCCTGGTGGAATTCCGGCTCGTGCGCATCGCGTTCGATTACCCGACGATAGAGTTCCTCGCAGTAATGTTTTGCATTCGCCATATCAAATTTCCCCCTTTTTTCTCTCTGTGGGTTCCCTGAGTCGCAAGAAGGGTTACTTGCTTTCGCCGAGGCTGAAGCCGATTTCCAGCGCCTTGGTGTTGATTTCTTCGGTGCCTTTGGGCACCCGCGCGAGCACCGCTTTGAGCAGCGAGTCGCGACCCACGATGCCGGTGCTGCCGACAAGGACGCCGAGAGCGACGATGTTTGCGAACATGGCGTTGCCAAGCTGTTCGCGGGCGGCTTTGGTTATGGCCGCCGTCAGGATGTCAGCCTCAATGGCGGGGATGTCCTCGACATTGGTGTTGTCGACGATCAGTTTGCCACCCTTCTTAAGGATGCCGACGTATTTCACGCAGGCTTCCTGGCTCATCGCGAGCAGAATGTCGGCAACGAGTACTTTGGGATAATCGATCGTTCCGTCAGAGATGATTACCTCGGATTTGCTGGCCCCGCCCCGGGCTTCCGGGCCGTAGGACTGGGTCTGGATGGCCTGCTTCCCTTCCAGTATCGCCGCTTCGGCCAGAATAATACCGGCCAGTATGATCCCTTGTCCGCCTGTTCCGGACAGGCTAATATGCCATATCAATTTTCTTTTCCCCCCTTCTTATACACTCTGGCGATAAGCTTGTCGTACTCGGCGGTGTATTCGGGCGCGACCGTCCGGTAAAGCTCGCCGATGACAAACTTATCTTTGAGGTCTTCGGGATTCATTTTTGACACGGCCTGAGCGAAGACGGCGTGATCGCGCTGCCACGCAAGCATGTCAGCGGCAGAGCCCATTTTGTTCTTGCGTCCGAAAGATATCGGACACTGGGTGATGGCGTCGATGACGGAGAAACCTTTGTTTTCGATGCCTTTGACGACCAGATCGGTGAGAAGCTGGGCGTGGAAGGCGCTGGCGCGGGCAACGTAGGTGGCGCCGGCGGCGATGGCGAGCGCGGCGATGTCAAAGGGCCGCTCGATATGACCGAAAGGG
>CAZLOS010000309.1:0-2532 GCA_964561215.1 uncultured Solibacteraceae bacterium
AAAACATACACCTGTCATTCTGGTTTGTACAGGTTATTGTTTAACGACCCCTAAGCTCAAACTACCCGAACCAAATGTCTGTGCTTCAGGAGAAGACCATGAAACGCAGACGGCATCAGAAAGGAAGCCTCCAGGAACGGAGGCATGGAAGAAAACGTGTTTGGGTCGTTCAGTATTACGATTCCGAAGGGCATCACCGCTACCACACGCTTGGTCGAATGTGCGATCTCACGAAGGGCGACGCCGAGAAGGAACACGTCGAGTTCATGCGCGGGATTAACGGTGGGGAGGCAGAAGAGGCCTGCCTCCGGCCTGTGCTGCTCAATGAGTTCATCAGTCAGGTGTACTTGCCGTTCTACCGAGGCAAGTGGAAGATCTCTACCAGGGGCACATCCGAGAGCCGCATCTGTGCCCATGTCGTTAACGACTTGGGCGACGAACAGATGGTGAACCTCGGTCCAACTGGGTTGCAGGCGTACTTGGATTCCAAGGCGGGGACCCACGGTTTCTCTACCGTGGATCATCTTCGTTGGGACCTGACATCTATTTGCGAACTCGCCGTGGCGGAGAAGGTGATGCCGACCAATCCGGCCAGCAAGCTGTACACACCCAAGTCCGCCAGGAGACGCACACCTCGCGTGATGACGGCTGACGATGTGGAGCTCGCTGTGGTGCTGTGGAATTCCGGGAGAAGGTGATCCTCCATCTCGGTATTTTTGCGGGTCTGCGGCCCGGTGAGATGTTGGCCCTCCGACGTCGGAATGTTGCTAGTGACGGAAGCTCGGTGGAGGTCGAGCAGCGAGTCTATCGAGGCGACCTTGACGATCCAAAGAACGGCGAGGGGCGCACAGTGGCAATTCCGTCTCGCACTGCTTCGTTGCTTTTGGAATGGTTAGGCGCGGCGGTTGATCCCGAACCGGACGCATGGGTATTCGCTTCCGAAAACAGGGAGACACCCATGTGGCGGGACAACCTGCTCCGCCGGCATATACGACCTCCGCTGGAGAAGGTGGGCCTCGGGTGGGTGGACTTCAAAGTGATGAGGAGGACGAACGCCAGCCTCGGACATAAGGCCAAGGTGGACCCCAAGGTCTCAGCGGATCAGCGTGGCCACGGTATAGGGGTCTCGCTGGATGAATACACAAAGACTGATCTCAAACAGAAGGCTGCCGCTGCCAAGAAACTGGAGGATTCGGTGCTTGGCCGGAAGGTGGTACGGATGCCAAAGAGGAAGGCTTCGTGAGGACTGTTAATGTAGTGGAAAAGAGTGTGGTTGTTGGGGCTCGTTTTGAGGTTCCGTAAGCTATTGAATCTAATGGACTTTGGAGCGGGAGACGGGACTCGAACCCGCGACGTCCAGCTTGGGAAATCGATCGTAGATTGAAAATAAAGCATTTAGCGTCTACGGCGCCGATGCTGACGATCCCAAGCTATTGATTCTACAGGACCGGGTTTTCCGAGTTCGTTAATGGACTCTTATTGGACTCTGGATTGGTGAGCCTGGACTCATCAGGTTCCAGATTCCGCCTGCATGTGAGGAGCCTCTCCCGGTTCCAGCGGTTGTGCACGTACAATAGCGTAGGCGAGTGAACAGCCGCGTCGGGGAGGCGCTCGTGCACAGCAGCTTCGCTGCAAGCATCCTCGTGTGAGAGACCGATGCTCGAATACCAGCTCGATGACCTTGGATGGGAGCGGTTCGAACAACTTATCCAATCGCTGCTTAAGGCGCGTTTGGGTCTTGGCATCGAGGCATGGGGTGGCCACGGCGACTGGGGATGCGACGCGCACTTCCACGGAACACTCCGCTATCCAACGAATGACCCACTTGACGGCTCGTTCGTTTTTCAGTGCAAGTTCGTGGAGGCCGCCAACGCTGCGGGTGCAAAGCCAGCACGCCCGCTTCTCAGTGCAGTGCGCAAAGAGTGCGCGCGCATCACCGCTAATCTACGTGACGGCGCAAAATGGGTAGGCCCCCCGGCATGCTACACGCTCTTCACGAATGCCGTTGTCTCACCGAGCACACGCCAGCGCATCAAGAGTCTTCTCGTCAACGCCCTTCCGGACGCGAAGGTCTGCATCCACGACGGTGAAGACGTATGTCAGTGGCTTCGCCTCGCGCCCGAGGTCCACGAATCTTTCGCACAACTCAACGCGCCACACAACGGCGCGGTAAGCAAGGCCGTCGAGAAACTCGCGGAAACCGTCGAGGCGGGACCAGAGCAGACGATTCGCGCCAAGCTCAAACTCGCGCAGACACTCGCTCGACAGGAAAACCGAGCGGCAGCAACACGCGCACTAGAGGAAGCCCTCGCGCTCGCACAAGCCGCAAAGCTGCACGAAGCGGAAGTCGAAGTACTGCTCGCGCTCGCACTCCTTTCCTCGCACCGCCACGGGGCAGGCAACCGCAGAACTTACCTTCGCCAAGCAGAGCAGAAGCTTGACAAGATCGAATCCCCCGCCGTCCGCGGGCTGTACTTTCGCGCAACGGCGAGCGCCTGTCAGGACGAACAAGATGCGCGCGGTGCCGAAGCG
>CAZLOS010000310.1:0-2517 GCA_964561215.1 uncultured Solibacteraceae bacterium
GACATCCTGGTGAACAACGCCGGCATCTTCCGGCGCATGGATCTCGGCGAAACCGACTGGGACGTGATGGACCAGATGCAGCGCACCAACGTGCGCGGGGTGGTGGTTCCGATTCGCGCCGTCGTCGAAGGGATGAAACGTCGCGGCTATGGGAGGATCGTCAATCTCTCGTCGATCGCCGCGCACGGCACCTCGATGGCGGGCACCACGTTCTACGCCGCCAGCAAGGCCGAGGTGGTCATCCTCACCCGTCGGTTCGCGCTCGAACTGGGGCCGTTCGGCATCACTGTGAACGCCATTGCGCCGGGTTTCATCGCGACCGACATAGTGTGGGTGGATCGCACCCGGGAAGAAGTAGAGCGGCTGTTTTCAACGATTGCCGAGAAAGCCATGATGCGACGCGTCGGGAAGCCGGAGGACATCGCCGCCGCGGCAGCGTTCCTGGCGAGCGACGACGCCGGCTTCGTCACAGCGCAGGTCATCACCGTGGACGGCGGCCGCACCGACTACATCAACCACGGCTGAGCCCGGCGGCCATCATCTGGGCCAGGCGCGAAATGAGCAGTTCACCCACGTTGTCCGGCGAGTAATCCGTCTTCGGCATATCGTCCACGGTGACGGCGATGGCGATGCGCCCGCCCTTCGAGTAGACAATGCCAACGTCGCTCCGCAGCGCGTCCAGGCCGCCCGACTTGCTGGCCACTTCAAACTCCATTTGACGGCCGATGCCGTGCTTGTATTGCTGGCGCTTCAGGATCTCGATCATCTGCTTGGACGCGGCTTCGCTCACCACCTGTCCGCGCTCGATCTTTTCCAGCAGCGTGACCATCTCCCGCGGCGTGGAGACGCCCAGGCCGAAGCGCTTGTTTTCCTCGATGAGTCCCGCGCGGCTCCAACCGCTGGGAGTCTTCATGTCGGCGCTGTCGCCGCGGACTTTGCGCAACGAACGTGTTTGGGTGAGTCCGAGCCGGTCCATCTGCTGGTTCACATACTCGGCGGTGAATCGGTCGAGAAGCAGATTGGTGGCCGTGTTGTCGCTCACTACGATCATCAGGTGCACCAAGTCCCGCACCGGGAACTTCATGCCGTCGCTGAACTCGCCGAGCACGCCGCTGCCGGCAACCTTGTCGATTTCGCGCAGCTTGAGCCTCGTGGTCCACTTGGCGCGGCCTTCGGCGACGGCCGTGAAAACCGCCGCCATGATGGCCAGCTTGATGGTGCTGGCCGTGCGCACACGCTGGTCGGGGTCGAGGCTGCAATCGGCGCCCGTGTCGATATTGCGGGCGTAAGCCGAAACCGTGCCCGGAAAGAAATGGGCCGCTTCCTTGATCTGGTCCGCGAGGCGTGCAGAGTTGAGTTCGCTCATTTTCCTAACCACCTTTGCATGAAGGCGACACCGCTTTCGACGCGAATCTCGTGCCCGCCGTCGTGCAGGTCGATCCCGATGCGATCCTCGATACCGAGCTTGCGATAATGTTCGCGCGAGGCGTCAAGTTCCTCGATTACCTGCGGCCACCACGCGATGCGGTCCGCCTTGCCGGTTTGAACCAGCAGCGGGCGCGGGCAAATCAGGCTCACCACGTCGCTGTCGGTGAATTCCGTGAGCCAGCCACGGAAGAAGGCGTGCTCTTCGGCGGTCTCCAGGAAACAGCTATACCGCTTGTCGGGGATCGCCATCTTGTTGCGGCGATGATTGAACCAGGCGCACACCACGCCGCATTGGATGCGCGGTTCGAGGGGCATCCAAAACATGGTGGCCATCCCGCCCAGGCTGATGCCCCACATGCCCACGCGTCTGCTGTCGATGCGCGGATCCTTCAGAACCTCGTCGAGCAGGCGCGACATACGCGTCAACTCGATTCCGGGCAGTGTGGTATCGGCAAGCCGCGCCAACCGCTCCATGCGGTTGCGCTTCTCGGCGGTGGCGAGATTGAACGGGGCCAGCACGGCGAAGCCGGCCTTGACGAGGGCGTCGCCGTAATCGTGGTACAGATTCTCGGCGTCGCCCACGCCGAAGACACGCTCGGGGTAGCTGCCGATGCCGTGCTGCGCGATGACCAGGGGAACGGCCCCCTTCGTGCGCTCCGGAAACACCAGCAGCCCTTCAGCCTTCAGGCCGCTCGTAAGCGGCAGGGAGATCCATACGGCCGATTGCGCGATGTCGGGGCGCGGGCTTCGTTCAAGCGTGCCTGCGGCTTTCCAATCGGGCGGGGCAAGCATCCGGCGGTAGCGAGCCCGGTTCGGCTCCACGCTCTTCAGGAAGAGAGGCACGCTCTGGTAGGAACGGTTCCACGCTTTCTGCGCGCGTTCCGGATAGTCGCGCACCAGGTAGTCGCGGAAGTATTGCTCGATCTGATCCGCATACTGCTGGTTGCGCGTGTTCGCGGGTTCGGGAAGTTCGGAGGCGGCCGCCAAGGCAGCCGCGCACATGAGCATGGACAATCCGCGTAGCATGATTCCTCCCTTAGGGGCTGTTAAACAATAATCTGTACAATATCATCGAAGCACGAGATCAGG
>CAZLOS010000311.1:0-2511 GCA_964561215.1 uncultured Solibacteraceae bacterium
GGCCTCGAAGCGACCGAGAGCGCTTACCGGGCAATCATCCACGTAGCCGTTGTTTGCCGCAAAGATGACCAGCACCTGCTTTTCGACCGGAAGCGGCCGATACTGGGGCTGTTTGAGGATTTCTACAAGGCGTTCACCGCGTGCCAGCTGCATCTGGGTCGCCTTGTCCAGGTCGGAACCGAACTGGGCAAAGGCAGCCATTTCCCTGTACTGGGCAAGATTGAGACGCAAAGTGCCGGCAACCTGCTTCATTGCCTTGACCTGCGCGGCCCCCCCGACTCGGGACACGGAAAGACCAACGTTGATGGCCGGGCGCACGCCCGAATAGAACAGGTCGCTTTCCAGGTATATCTGGCCGTCCGTAATGGAAATGACATTCGTAGGTATGTATGCCGACACGTCACCCGCCTGTGTTTCGATGATCGGCAGGGCTGTAAGGGAGCCTGCTCCGCATTCATCGGAAAGCTTTGCGGCCCTCTCAAGGAGACGGCTGTGGAGATAGAAAACGTCACCGGGGTATGCTTCGCGTCCCGGCGGGCGGCGGAGCAGCAGGGAAAGCTGCCGATAGGCCACAGCCTGCTTTGAAAGGTCGTCATAAATGATGAGGGCGTGCTTTCCGGTGTCACGGAAGTACTCTCCCATTGTAACGCCTGAATAGGGGGCGATGAATTGCAATGGCGCAGGCTCCGAAGCGGAAGCTGACACCACGATTGTGTAATCCATGGCGCCGTGTTCGCTCAGTTTGCTGACAACCTGGGCCACGGTGGATCGCTTCTGACCAATGGCGACATAGATACAGACAACGTCGCCACCCTTCTGGTTGATTATGGTATCGATGGCGATGGCCGTCTTTCCGGTCTGGCGGTCGCCGATGATGAGCTCACGCTGTCCGCGCCCGATTGGAACCATCGCATCGACCGCCTTGATGCCGGTCTGCAGCGGTTGGTGAACCGACTTGCGTTTGACGATACCCGGGGCCTTCACCTCCACCATACGAAAATCTTCAGTCTGTATGGGGCCCTTGCCGTCAATGGGCTCACCTATGGCGTTGACTACGCGGCCGATCAGCGCCTCGCCGACGGGAACCTCGACGATCTTTCCGGTGCGCTTGACAATGGCGCCTTCCTTGATTGTTCCGTTATCCTCGCCCAGGATGGCAGCGCCGACGTTTCCTTCCTCAAGGTTGAGGACCATGCCCGAAACTCCGCCGGGAAATTCGAGCAGCTCACCCGCCATTGCTTTGGCAAGGCCATGGATTCGGGCTATCCCGTCACCGACGGAGATGATGGTGCCAGTCTCGGCGACCTCGATGTCCCTGCCGTACCCCTCGATCTGCCTTTTGATAATCTCGCTGATTTCTTCCGCTCGCAGTTCCATAGGCACTTCTCACCCCTTCTGTAATATATCTTGAATCTTTGTCAATTGCGTCCTGATACTGCCGTCAAAGACCTTGTCGCCAATCCTGGTGACCACACCGCCGATCAGCTGCGGGTCTGCGGAAACGCTGAGAACAACTTTCTTTCCCGTCGCCTTTTCCAGAGCCGTCCGCAGTTCCGCCACCTGCTCTTCCGAAAGGGGCACGGCGGATGTCACATCGGAACGGAGAATCCCTGCCGCCTCATCTGCAAAAGAACGGTAGCTTTCCAAAATTGCATCGAGCTGGTCGAGTCTCTTCTTGTCGAGAAGCAGCAGCAAAAAATCGCGCATCGTCTTGGAGACACTGAGGCGGGACGCCAGCTCTTTTACGATTTCCCGTTTCGCTTCGATCCCGTAAGAGGGAGTTTCAAAGAATTCAGCTGCCTCTGCGCCAGGGACGAGGGTCTGTGAAAACACGGAGAGTTCCGAGAAATACTGTTCGACAGTTCCCTGTTCCGCGGCCACCTGAATGAGAGCCTTGGCATACCGGCGTGCAATAGCGTTCGTGCTCAATGTACCTCCACCACCTTGTTCAGATATTCATCAACAAAACGTTCCTGATCGGCCGGAGTTACCGACCGGCGCAGACTTTCCTCGGCCAGACTGACCGCAAGACGCGATGTCTCCGCACGAAGCCGCGCCATGGCCATCTGCACTTCCTGCTGGGCGTAGGCTTTCGCCTGTTCGCGTATCCTTTCAGCCGACTCGTTCGCCTCGGCAATTATGCGGCCTTTCTCGGCCTCGCCCTCTTGCCTGATGGCCTTCTGGATACTGTCAATCTCGAGTGTGGCCTTATCCAGTTTTTCGCTGTACTCGGCGAGCTTATCTTCCGCGGCTTGCCGGGCTTCGGCAGCTTCCTGAAGCGCCTTCGCCACGGTCGCCTGCCTGGAGGCCAGCAATCCTTTGATGTTTGCCTTCTTGGCGCCCCACGCCAGGATCGCCACCAGTATGGAGAAGGAAAGGAGCCGATAGCCGAAATCCTTCAGTTGCGCGGTCGAATCCGCATGGTGGGCCGCCTCGGCGGCACAAGCAATGCCCGCCACCCCCGCAAGGGCGATGAGAAAGGCAAGCACGGCCAAAACCAGCGCCTTGCCG
>CAZLOS010000312.1:0-2441 GCA_964561215.1 uncultured Solibacteraceae bacterium
ATGCCGGTGCCGACGACGGCGGCGAGAAGCCGGAACCGGAAAAAGACGCCAAGCAGAACGTGAGCATTCCGGCCGACGAATACAACCGGTTGCTGGGCTTGCTTGCCAAGCACGGCATCGACCCGGCCGCTGTCGCCGCCACTGATGGAGAAACGCCGCCTGAGCCCGCGGTGGACCAGCGCAACGCGATTCCCGGCGAAGCGGAGATCGCTCCGTTCGAGATGACGCCGGAAGAGATTGACGCGCTGTGCCTGACCGACGAAACGGCAAAGACCCTGGAGTCCATGTTCAGCCGCATCGCCAAGACCGCGGCACAGACGATGGAACGGCGTGTTGCCGACATCACCATGCGCGCTCTCAGCGAGGGATTCGGCCGCAGGCACGTCGCGGAGCGCTTCTACGACGACCACCCAGAGTACGAGCAGTACGGGGAGATCGTGAACCGCACCATAGCGACCGTGCGTGCCCAGCATCCGGAGTACAGCGCCCGTCAGATCATGCGCGACACCGCAAACATTCTTTCGGCACTCATCCCCAAGGCTGAGGCCGCGAGCAAACAACTTGACGCCGCGAAACGGGGGAATCCGACGGGGGCGCGCACACCTGGAGTGCGCAACCCTGCCCCTGACAAGCGGCAAGTGTCTCCGACCGAAGCAGCCATCACCGGTCTGTCACAGGTCGGGGCCGGCACCGACCCCCAACTGCGCAAGTTGGGGTTCTAGAAGGAGCAACGTATGGAGACGAAAAAGGTCGGCATTTTCGGCGCGTCGGTCCCGTCTGCTGTGAAGACGGTTACGGCGGCCATCACCCTCAAGAGCGGAGAGAACCACATCCGCACGGCAGGAACAGGCACGTTCACTGTGACCCTTCCGCCGATTCTGGACTGCGCGGGCGAGACGTTTGTGATCTCCGCGACCAGCGCGGCGACGGTCACTGTCGCCTCGTCTGACGCTTCGATCCTCACGTCTGGCGGCGTCGCGTGGACTTCAGACGATCTTACCGCGTCCGGGGACATCCTCATCGTGAAGAACGTCAACGGCGTCTGCTGGCTGGTCCAGGCCGACAAGACCACCTAAGGAGGACTGGCATGCTCAACATCAAGTCCTACCTTGAGAGAGTCGGCATCTGGGGCCTGATGGCCAGGATGCAAGCGGTGGAAAGCACAGGCGCATCCGGTCTTGCCGGGCGGCTTACCGCCGTCGAGACCCGGGCCGCCGAAGTGTACTACCACAACCGACTGGACCTTCCGGCTGCTTCCGGAGGTATTGCGGCAAACCGTCTTGTTGGCATCTCGAACGATGGCGGTGTCGCCAAGTTCGCGTATGCCAGCAAGACCGATCCGTATGACGTTTTCGTCGGCGCCAACACGGAAGGCGTCGCCGCTGGTGCAACGCTTACCGGCGTGAAGTGGGGCACCCGCGCCCTGCACACCTGCACCGCGACAGCCGCGGCAATTGCGATTGGCGATCCCGTGATGATCACCGACGACGGGAAGGTAATCAAAGCCACCTCCACGGGCGGCGAGTGCTGGATTGGCACGGCGAAAACCGCCGTTGACGGGGCCGGCGGCACCCGCGCCATCAGCATCTCCCCCCTCGCGGCCGGCCTGTTATACATGCCGACCAGTTAACCCAACCAACAACTGACAGGAGTAACTGTATATGAGCGAAATCAAACGCGGTCCGGTTGTGACCTATGACCGCCTTGCGAACATCCAGCCCGAAGACTGGGCGAAGAAGATCGTCGAAGTCGGCCAGAACGCGCAGTGCCCGATCACGGCCATCATGGACGCGGCAGGCACCGAAACCACGCAGTCCCGCATCTACCACTGGTGGCAGAAGGACGTTCCCGCCAAGCGCGGTTCCATCACGGGCGTGTACACCGACGGCAACATGACCAGCGCCTATGCGTCCGGCCTTGCCGACAACCAGTCGCTGTACCTGAAGATGGCCGAAGCCAGCGCACGGCACCTTGTGTCCGGCGAAACCATCACCGTTGCCAGCGCCCCGAACGCAGACGGAACCGTGACGCTCACGGCCATGCTGAACATGAAGGTGGTCACTGTGAGCCCGGACGGCGACAACAGCCGTGTCGCTGTGAAGGTCAAGTCCAAGGGTTCCGACTACCTGTCCGCGGAGAGCGCGATCCTGGTTGCGGCCAAGGTCTCCGATCCGGGACTCAAGTGGTTCGCCACGTCGCCCGGCATCGCGGCCGAAAACGCGGAACTGCCGGACAGTGTGTTCTACGAGCCGGTCGAGTTCGAGAACCGCACCGCCATCCAGATGGCGTCCACCGAAATGTCCGGCTCCGAGATCGCGGAACTGGAGCGCGTCAACCGCGACAAGTGGCAGGACGCCATCAAGGACACGCTGACGCTGTTCCGTCGTCAGCGCGAGTACAACTGCATCTGGTCCACGGGCGATGTCGATTACATCCGTGGC
>CAZLOS010000313.1:0-2433 GCA_964561215.1 uncultured Solibacteraceae bacterium
CGCCGCCCGCTTCGACGGAGGAGAGCAGCAGCTTTCCGAGCGCGGTTGATACGGCTCCAATGCCGGTGTTTAGCTTGCCTACCAGCAATATGGCGGGGCCGATCGCCGCGATCCAGGCTGCAGTGGAGATCAGCGCCTTGCGCTGGCCTTCGTCCATTTCGGCAAAGCCGTCCAGGAAATCGCCTGCCCCGGCGATCACGTCCTCCATGGTGGGGAGCATCACTTCGCCGAAGGTCGCGGCCGTTAGCTGCGCGCGGTTATTCAGCATCTTCAGTCGATTGGCCGTGGTGTTGTAGCGCTCCGCCACCCGCGTCGTGATGGCGCTATTGTCCTTCCAGGCTTTGTTAGCGATGGACTGGGTGGAATTGAGCAGTTCGGTCGCATTGACCATGCGCAAAGTCGTATCTCGGAGCCGCACTTCCTTGAACCCGATGTCCTGCAGTGTGGAGATGGCGCTGACGCCTTCGTCATCCATTTTTGCCAGACCTTCGATGAACGCCTGGAACGCTGCTGCGGGATCGGACTTGAAGAGCCGCGCGAATTCGTCTGCAGTCAGGCCGGACACTTTCGCGAAGTCCTTCAGCGATTTCCCGCCGCTTTCCACGGCCAGCTCCATCTTGATTAGGGCCTTGGAGAACGCAGTGCCGCCCATCTGGGCTTCGATGCCTACCGATGACAGTGCTGTCGCGAACCCGATGATTTGGGGCTCGGTCAGGCCCACCTGCTTGCCCGCTGCGGCGAGGCGCATGGCCATCTCTACAATGCCGGCCTCGGTGGCCGCTGAATTGACGCCCAACTCCAGGACGGCGCTACCCATCCGCTCGAAGTACTCGTTGGTCTGCTTATCCCCAGTCACACCCATGATGTTGGCGAGCTTGGCCAGGTTGGTGGCGGCGTCTTCGGCGGAGAGGTCGGTTGACACTGCGCCCAGGTCCGTCATAACAGAGGTGAACCCTTCAATGGCGTGATTGGCGACGCCGAGCTGCCCGGCGGCTTCCGCTACGGCGGCGATCGTCTCATAATCAGCCGGTTTCACCAGCGTCATCCGCTTCATGGAAGCGTCCAGCGCGGCGTACTCGTCCTTTGTCATGGAGACGGTCTTCCGAACCCCGGCGAACGCGTCCTCGAAGTCGATGGCGGACTTGATGGCGAACGCGCCGAGCCCGGCAATGGGCGTGGTCACATAGCGGGTCAGATCGCGGCCCAACGGCGTCAGCGCCTTGCCGGCGGCGGTCGCGCGCTTGCCGAACGCGGTCAGGTTGTCGCCAGCGGCGCGGAGCGCGGACTTCGCGGCGGCGAGCTGCTTCGACAGCTTGCTCATTTCGGCATTCGTTTCCCGAACGGCGGCGGTGGCGTTGTTCAGGTTTGTGCGGGCTTGGGTATAGTCGTCCGCGGCCTTCTGCATGGCCTTCCCGGTCGCGACGACCTGGCCTTCCAGTTTCGTGACTTCCTCTGAAGCCCCGGCATACTCCGCGGTCAGCGATTCGAGGTTGGACTCCGCGGCGATGGTGGCGGAATCGGACGCGCCGAGTGTGGTGCGGTACTGCTCTACCTGCCGGGTTGCCTTTTCCACTTCACCCTTCAGCGCAGCCTGCTTCGTGCGGGCAGACTCCAGAGAGGCGCTGAACTTGCCGTGGTTCGTCACAGAGGACTGCAGTTTCGCATCTGCCGCCGTCAGCGCGCGCTGGTACTGCTCGACTGCCTGGCGCTGGCTTATGAGCTTCTGCCGGAGTGAGCCGATCTGCGAGCCCAGCACGCTCGCGGACTTCTCAAAACCCTCGACCCCGGCGGACGCGAGCTTGAACTTGCTCTCCGCTTCGGCGATCTGCCGATTAACGCTCTTGATGTTCCGCGTGAAGTTGTCCGTGCTCAAGGACAGCGAAACAACCAGATCCCGAAGCGTCTCGCTCATGAAAACCCTCCCGTAATAAATTGAAAAAGTGTCGCGGCAGATAGGCGGCGAAACTTGACGTAAAGCTATTATTGATGTAAAATGTATTTAAAGATTCCGCAATCCCCTCAATAAATTTTGGAGGGCCCCAATGATAGAACTGAAACAAATCTTAGGTATCGGTTCAGCCCAGGAGAAGAGCCTAAAGCAGGTAGGCATCGACTCCGTAGAAACACTTTTGCTAGCCTGCCAATGGGAAAAGCAACGACTCCGACTGGCAACGAGGACCGGCATCTCCGGAACAACAATTCTACAGTGGGCTTTTCAGGCGGATCTGCTCAGGATAGACGGAGTCGAGCCCGAATACGCGAGATTGCTCAGAGAAGCCGGTGTTAAGTCTGTCACGGAACTATCATGCTGGGATGCCAGCCACCTGTATAAGCGAGTCCTAGAGATTATGAAAGCCAGGACAACAGCCTGCACACCCCCTGATGAAGTGAAGATCGCTGACTGGATTGAGCAGGCACATAAACTGCCTCGTA
>CAZLOS010000314.1:0-2408 GCA_964561215.1 uncultured Solibacteraceae bacterium
CGGATGACGGTGCAGGAACTGGCCGACCAGTTATTTCCCTACCTGACGATGGTCGAAGGCTTGAAGCTCGCGGCGCAGACCTTCAACAAGGATGTGAAGCAGCTTTCCTGCTGCGCCGGGTGAGGCAAAGGAGGTGTTTGATGAACGCCTACACGGTGTCCCGGCTGGCCCTTGATGCCGGGGTGAGCGTGCATATCGTGCGCGACTACCGGCTGCGCGGACTGCTGCGGCCGGTGGCGTGCACACCAGGCGGCTACGGTCTGTTCGACGAGGCGGCCTTGCAACGGCTGTGCTTCGTGCGGGCTGCCTTTGAGGCGGGTATCGGCCTCGATGCGCTGGCGCGGCTGTGCCGGGCGCTGGATGCAGCGGACGGCGGCGAAGCGGCCACGCAGCTTGCCGTGCTGCGCCAGTTCGTCGAACACCGGCGCGAAGCGTTGGCCGATCTGGAAGCGCAGTTGGCCACCCTGCCGACCGAGCCGGCACAGCACGCGGAGAGTGGGGTTTGAGGTGCAGTGGAACGGAAAACCGGGTTAAGGCCAGTTCGCGACCTACTCGTCGCTCGCGGGATTGCGCAATGGCCGCAACTCGCCCTTGGCCACCGCGTCCGGTACTGAGAACGAATACCGGCCAAGCATGTTGATGTGCTCGTGCAGTAGCGGCGACAGCCTAGCCACATCCTCATCGCGGACCTCGAAGCCATCCGCGCGCAGTTGGTTCAATGCAGCCTCCATATAGCTTGTGTTCCACAGCACGATCATGTTGAGCACCAGGCCGAGCGCGCCGAGCTGGTCTTCCTGGCCTTCGCGGTAGTGCTGGCGCAGTTCTCCGCGCTTTCCGTGAAAGACAGCGCGGGCGACGCTATTCTGAGAATCGCGCGGCCGCTGCCACATTATTTCGAGGCAGTCAGGAGGTTGTGGCCGGGAGAGGACGAAAAGGCGTCGAGGTCGTTGCGGGTCTATCTCGACGTGCTCCCTGCGCCCGACCCTCTCTCGCGGCGCACACTTTGCTTGGGGCCCCTAAAGCCGCGATCTCATTTACCAAGGGATTGTCCATGCCCCAGGATTCCGGGGGAACTTCGGCTCGCTGAGACGGCGCGATGCCGGAATCCGCACGGGCGTCTCTTCCGGGCGGCCACAAGCCCCGCCCTGCCCACTGCTTGTTCCGATAACGGCGGCTCTTTTTCTGGCCTGGCGTCGTTTGTATCGTCCTAACAAGGCCTGTGAGTCGGGCGCTGGGTGCACTTCGAAGCCGCGGTTTGGTCTGTTCTACAAAATTAGTTTTTGGATCATCGCCATCGGCTCTGCCAGGGCGGTGGCTGATCCGCACCTCGTCAATGTTTTTCCTTGATCCAAGCGGTGTCCGGTCTCTCCACAGCCGAGAGTAACGGGTAATCACGTGCTACCGCATTTGCTGTCCGGTATGCCGCTTGTGTGCTCGTCCCCGCCGGTGGCCCAAAATTGATCGGACAGCAAGCCATGAAGGGACCTTGCAGCACCAAAAGCAGGGCTGCGATGTACAAGAGCAGACAAACCCCAAATCCGCGGGCGAGATATGTCATCACGAGTTTTTTATCAAGCAATTGCCTCTCCCAAAGCTAAAGTCCGGTCCTCCTTGCGTGGCATGCGTGCCATGGCAGTAGTGGACGCACCGGTAACCATTTGGTTTAACGAAGTCTCGACGACGGATAACTCTATTCGACGCGCGTCGATTTTTCCGCGCAGGCGCTCAACGCATCCGTTCACGCTTTCGCAATCGCCTGCGTCCAACGCTTTGCATAGCCGAGTCAGTTCATCGAGCCCGATTCGAGACTCGAAGGCTGTGCGTAGAAAACGCAACCGTCCTAGTGTTTTGTCATCGAAAATGTTATAGCCACTTTCGGTTCGCCGAGCAGGGTGCAACAAGCCGCGTATCATGTAGTCGCGCACGACATGCACGCTGACGCAAGCATCATCAGCCAGCTTCGATATCGAGTACGCATTCATACTGGGCTTTCCTCGCAGTCCTCTAGCAGCTTAAGCGCGACATCATGACCAAGGCCAAATGCACTCTCGACAGGCACGACCTCAATCCCTTGGTGAGTCGAAGCCCACGAATTTGCAATAGACGGAGACGCAAAGAAATGCACATGACAGCAAAAGGAACAGCGAATGTCGGGCGAAGTATCCGGAGTTCGCAGTGAAACCATTGCTTCTGCCGGTTCGACATGAAGCACTGCTTCTGGTGCAACGGTGAGAGTGATCGGCCTACCGGTGGCGGCGCAGCGGGAAGTGACACGGGCAATCTTGCCAGTCAAGGCGGGAAACATTAAGGTGTCCAGCGCACACCATGTGTACAAATGATGGCCATCCACCTCAAAAACGTGAGAGGTTTCACGTAGTGTCAGCCCCAGTCCAATGATATTGGCCTCG
>CAZLOS010000315.1:0-2366 GCA_964561215.1 uncultured Solibacteraceae bacterium
AGACGAACATCGAAGTCCGCGTTGCCTTGCGCAACACGATGGACATGAAGCTGGAAATCGGCGACGTGGCCGAAAGCGTCGAAGTGAAAGCGGAAGTTCCGCTGCTCGAAACGACAACGGCCATGCGCGGGCAGAACATCAGCCCGCAGTTGGTGCAGAGTCTGCCCATCTTTACGGGTGGCCTGCGTAGCGCCGAAGCTTTCATCGGCTACATGCCTGGCGTGAACAGCTACGGCGAACTGAGCATCAACGGTTCGAACGGGCGCGCCAAGGAGGTCCTGATCGACGGCGCCAGCTTGACTATCCCTGAGTCAGGTGGCACGGTATTCTATTTCCCGGGGTTCGAGGCTTTCCAGGAATTCAAGCTGGTCACTTCGAGCTTCGCCGCCGAGCATGGCCGTTTGGGCGGTGGTCTCGAGTTGATGGTTACCAAATCTGGTACCAACGAAGTCCACGGTTCCGCCTTTCTGAACCTGCGCCGCGACGTATTACAGGCGGCTGGCTGGTCTCAGAACCACGTGTTGAACCGCACTCCCGGGTTCCGCACAAAAGAGCGCTTCAACGAAGAAGGCGGTACGGCTGGCGGTCCGGTGTACATCCCGAAGGTGTACGACGGCCGCAATCGCACGTTCTTCTATTTCACTTACGCGAAAGACATTCGTCCGGCGTCTCTGGCGTATTCGACGGCGACCTTGCCGACCATGGCGATGCGGACGGGCGATTTCAGCCAAGTGTCTGCCATAATCTATGATCCGGCCACCACATCCGGGACGGACCGTCTACCCTTTGCCGGGAATCAGATCCCGGTCAGCCGTTGGAGCGGTATCAGTAAGAATTTCCTGGCCGCGATTCCGACTACTACCAACGGCAGCGTTACCAGCAACTTCGACTATGTCGCCTCGACGCAGTTGGACGACTGGGTAATGACCATCAAGGCGGATCATTCGCTTACGCCCAACAATCGCATCAGCTACTTCATGACGAAGCGCAATCAGCTCAGCCGGAGCAACGGCACTCTGCCGGGCGCACTGAGTAACGGCCTTGACAGCTATCAGAAGCCCGACATGTACCGCGTCAACCAGGACTGGGTGTTGACGCCTACCGTCCTGTTGCACACCACCTTTGGTTTCACGCGCGACCGCAACGTCTGGTACAACCCACTGCAAAATGGCTTCGGTTCCAAGGCCGGGTTCAATCTGACGGGCGATTACGACGCCACACCATACATCAAGTGGGCCACCGATAACCTCACCACCTGGGGGATGAATCAAGGAAAAGTAAACGCTGGCCGTCAGGACAACTGGACCACGCATTTCAACCAGCAGTTGACCTGGACCCGCGGCAAGCACGAATTTAAGATGGGCTGGGACATTCGCCGGCTCCGCACCACCGGCAACGACCGCGCTGGTGAGAACGGCACCTACGAGTTCAGTCGCGTCCAAACGGCCCTGCCTACTGCCCTGAACACGACGGGCAACGCGTTTGCCAGCTTCCTGCTGGGCGCCCCGAACAGTGCCAATCAGAACGATTCCAACTACACCCCGGGCTCGATCCGCTACGGTTATCATGCCGGCTTCTGGCAGGATACCTGGAGAATTACACCCAAGTTGACCCTCGATTACGGCATCCGATATGAGGTTCCGATCGGCTGGCACGCAGTCGACGGGAATTACTCCAGCCTCGATTTTGACAAGCCCAATGCGGGCGCGGATGGCTTGCCTGGTGCTCTGATTTTTGCCGGCAGCGGCGCTGGCCGTACGGGTAAGAAGCGACTCTATTCGACGGATTTCTCCGATTTCGGCCCACGCGCCGGCTTTGCTTACCGCCTGACCAGCAAGACCGTGCTGCGCGGTGGCTTTGGTATCTTTTACCAGACCCTCGGCAACGGCGGTTGCGGTTGCACGGATGGTATCAACGGCAGCTACTCCTCCACCTCCGACGGCCTCAATCCGGCCTTCTACTGGGACGCGACACGTGGTGTACCCAAGCCGGTCGGCTATAAGGCCCCGCCGCGGATTGACGCGGCGTTCGACAACTTCAACGATTATGTATATGCTCAGAGCGAGAACTACGGAAAGGCTCCGCGCATCTACAACTGGAGCTTCACGGTCCAGCACGAGTTCAAGAACTGGCTGTTCGAAGCCGCCTATGTGGGTAATCGCGGCCACGGCCTGAACTCGACGATCTACCGAAATCAGTTGCCGACCAGCAACTTGGCGCTCCGTTCGACCCTGACTACAAAAATCGCAGACACCTCGTACGGAATTCCGTTCTCCAGTTTCATGAACTGGCGTGGCAGCGCCACTGTGGCACAGTCGCTTCGCCCCTTCCCGCAGTATCTGAGGGTGTTCGAGATCAACTCCGGC
>CAZLOS010000316.1:0-2359 GCA_964561215.1 uncultured Solibacteraceae bacterium
CACGGCTGGCTGCAAATGAAGCTCGACGCCCTGGCCAAGACCCCCGGCGACTCCTTCGAAATGCAAATGCCGCCGCACGGCGAGCGCAAGCGCATGCCGTCCGTCGTCTCCGCCATGGCCCAGGTCATCGCCTGGCGCTGCGAGCAACTCGGCGCCTTCAAGCACGAAGGCCCGACGCCAGTGAAGGACGCCCTGTTCAGCACCAAGGAGCCGAAGACCGGCACCGACGGCACCCTGTCCTGGACGGTCGACGTCAGCAACCCGTCCACCGGCGAAGACTTCGTCCTCGGCCTGAAGGAAATCACGCTGCCTGACGGCACCTCCCGCCCGTACTCGATGTGGCTGTCCGGCAACTACCCGCGCGCCCTCGATGGCCTGTCCAAGCTGCTCTCGCTCGACATGCGCGTCCTAGACCCGGCCTGGATCGGCATGAAGCTGCGCAAGCTGCTCGACTACTCCGAGCCGCTCGGCGATTTCATGGCCTTCGTCCCGGGTTCGCGCAAGCAACAGACCTACCCGTCCACGGTCGCCTACATCGCCCAGTTGATCATCCACCGCTACGCCATGCTCGGCATCCTCGACGAAGCCGGCTTCCCGCTGCAGCAGATGGGTATCCTCGAAGCACCAGAGGACACCACCAGCAACAAGGTCATGCCGACCCAAGGCAAGCTGTGCAGTGAATGCGGTAATCACACCATGATCCGCAAGGATGGCTGCGACTTCTGCACCGCCTGCGGCGCTGTTGGAACGTGTGGTTAAGCTGAAAAACGGCTAGTTTGTCCAATTCAGTTGGACAAAAACTGGACAAGAATTCGGCCCGGGCAACCGGGCCGTTTTTCATTATCCGCATCGCCTTACCTTCTGAATATGCAAGGCAACTGAGTCACTCCCTCATCGAATCCCCCGCATCAGATCTAGTCTCCCGTTGATCACCCACCGACTCAGAACTTAGCCTCAGGCTTGATATCCTGGACAGCCCAGGGACAGCCCAGTAGCATCGCCGCCCCACCCCCAAAGCCCCCAAATGGTTTCACCTATTTCAGCCCATGCTTGCGGCATCGATTTCGGCACATCCAACTCAACAGTCGGCTGGCTGAGGCCGCAGCAAGCAACGCTACTTCCCCTTGAAGACGGCAAGCCGACCTTGCCTTCTGTCGTTTTCTTCAACGCCGAGGAAAATTCAGTTCGCTTCGGCCGGGCAGGTCTTCAGGACTACCTCGACGGCCATGAAGGACGTCTGATGCGCTCCCTCAAGAGCCTCTTGGGCAGCAGCCTGATTGACGGGGTCACCGAAGTCCAGGGGCGCCCCATTCGCTTTCGTGATCTGCTTACCCAGTTCATCGCCACCCTCAAGGAGCGGGCGGAAGCGCACGGCGGGCGCCCTTTCAATCAGGCCGTTCTCGGGCGCCCCGTGCATTTTGTGGATGACGATACCGCCGCTGATCGGCTGGCCGAGGCGACCTTGGGCGATATTGCCCGTGCGGTGGGGTTCAAGGAGTTGAGTTTCCAGTATGAACCGATCGCCGCGGCCTTCCATTACGAGACCGGCCTTGCCCGGGAGGAAGTGGTTCTGGTAGCCGATATTGGCGGTGGCACTTCCGATTTCTCCATCGTTCGTCTTTCCCCGAAGCGAGCACAAGCAGCTGACCGATGGAGCGATGTCTTGGCCAACGACGGCATCCACATCGGTGGCACCGATTTTGACAAACAGCTGAGCTTGGCTGAGGTCATGCCCCTGTTGGGGCATCGTAGCCAGTTGAAGAGTGGTCGGGAAATGCCGGCCAGCATCTATTTCAACCTCGCGACCTGGCACACCATCAACTTTGCCTACACCCGCCAAGTCTGGGCCGAACAGCAGCGGCTTCATCTTGATGCCATCACGCCAGAGCTACTCGATCGCCTCCTGGCTTTGATCCGGGATCGAGCCGGCCATTGGCTGGCTTACCAAGTTGAGGAGGTAAAGATTGCCCTTTCTAATAAAGAGACAGCCCAGCTTTCCCTGGAGCGATTTTCTCCGGGGCAGCAAAAGCTGCTGACACGAAGCCAATTTGATTTGGCAGCCCGGGTGTTAGTCGAAAAGATCGAAGCTGCCGTCGCTCGATTGCTGCCCGAGGCGGGCGTGACAGCGTCCGGTATCGATACGGTCTTCTTCACTGGCGGATCGAGCGGCATACCCCTGCTGCGTCGGCGCATTGCTTCGCTGTTGCCTCAAGCCCGGGTTGTCGAAGGTGACCTCTTCGGCAGTATTGGCGCGGGCCTGGCAGTCGATGCAGCGCGCCGCTACGGGATGGGACGTTAGAAAACAGCGGCCGACTTCTTGCTGTTGCCCGGCAAGAAATCGGCCAACACGGTCACTGCC
>CAZLOS010000317.1:0-2324 GCA_964561215.1 uncultured Solibacteraceae bacterium
CGCTGGCCAACAACCGGGACCTTCGGATAGCGCCGCTCAACATAGAGAAGGCCCAGGCCTTGTATAAGATCCAGCGGGCCCAGCAGTACCCGACCGTAAGCGCGGCGGCCGGAGGCGAGGCTTACCGGTTGCCGGCGAAGATGTCAAACGACGGCAAGGCGGACACCGTGGGACAGATCACCGTTGGTGTGGGCATCAGTAACTGGGAGCCCGACCTGTTTGGGCGCATCCGCAGCTTGAAAAGCGCGGCGTTGGAGCAGTACATGGCGACCGAACAAGCTCGCAGGGGAACGCAGATCGCGCTGGTCGGTGCCGTAGCCAACAGCTACCTGGCCCTGGCCGCGGACCGGGAGAACCTGCACCTGGCGCGGGAAACGCTCAAGACTCAGCAGGCCTACTACGAACTGATCTTGCGCACGCGCGATGCCGGCATGGCCAGCGACCTGGAACTCCGCCAGACGCAGAGCCAGGTCGAAGCGGCGCGGGTGGACATCGCCCGCTACACCGGCCAGGTGGCTGTGGACGAAAACGCGCTCAACCTGGTGGTAGGCGCGCCGGTTCCGGCCAATCTGGTGCCCGGTGAACTGGGGTCCGAGAAGGCATTGAAGGATGTCGCCGCTGGGCTGCCTTCCGAGGTGTTGCTGAAGCGGCCCGACATCCTTTCGGCGGAGCATCAGTTGAAAGCCGCTTACGCCAACATCGGGGCGGCCCGCGCGAATTTCTTTCCGAGGATCTCTCTGACCGCCGCTCTCGGTCTCATGAGCGGCGATCTCACCAACCTGTTCAAGTACGGCTCCCGAACTTGGGACTTCGCCCCCCAGGCGGCGTTGCCCATCTTCGACGCCGGTGCCCGGAAAGCCAACCTGAAAGTCGCCGAAGTGGACCGGGACCTGGCCGTCGCCGAATACGAGAAGGCTATTCAATCGGCCTTTCGCGAAGTGAGCGACTCCCTGAGCCTGCGCACAAGACTGATGGAGCAGCAGGACGCCCAGCAGAACCTGGTCAATACGCTGGCGGAAACCTACCGCCTTTCCGATGCCCGTTACAAAGCGGGCATCGACAGCTACCTGAGTGTTCTCGTGGCTCAGCGTTCCCTGTACGGCGCGCAGCAGGGCTTGGTGAGCCTGCGATTCGCCCGGATGAGCAACCTGGTGACACTGTATAAAGTCTTGGGTGGAGGGGCGTAAGGGACGCCCCTTTGCGCCGATGGAGATCGTCGGCGGTTTCGGCATCTGCCTGACGGCATCTGCCATAGGGTGGGAAGAGAATCGGCTATGATCGGAACCGTGAGGGCCTCACAGAGCGACATCTACCAGGCTGTTCTGGAACTCGCGCGATCGATCGCGAGGCACACGGACCTGGACAGCCTGTTGTCGGGGGTAGCGGAATCGTTGCGCCGAGTGGTGGACTTCGAGTACGTGGCGATGATCCTCCTCGATCCGGACGGAAAAGCCATGCGGTTGCACGTGCTCAAAGCATCCGGACAGGTGAACACCATGGGCGGCCCTCTCTTTCCCCTTGAAGACACGCCGTCCGGTTGGGTCTGGCAGAATCAGAAGACGCTGGTGATCCCTTCGGTCGGCGACGATGCCCGATGGCCGGATTTCCTCGATATGGTTCGGGGGGCGGGTCTACAAGCCCTTACAATTGTGCCGCTGACGGCGGGGGAGAACCGCTTGGGCGTTTTCGGATTTGGTTGCCTGGCGCCGTATGAGCCCACTCCGGATGAGCTCACGTTTCTGGAGCGGGTGGCCAGCCAGTTCGCCGTCGCCGTGGATGGCTTCCTGGCCAAGCAAGAATTGGTACGCGAACGGGACCGCGTGCGGGCGCTGTTCGATATTACGAATGCTCTCGTCTCGAAGCTGTCGCCGGATGAGTTGGCATCGGCGATTTCCGAGCAACTCTCCAAGGTGATCAAGCACGACATCGCCGTTCTACTGCTATGCAAAGACGCCCCTGGCGAACTTGAGTTGTACGCGCTGCATTTCCCCGGTGAGGAGCTCTTCAAACTCGTTCGCACAACGGGCAACGCGGAGGGTATGCCTACCGCGGAAGCGCTCGCAACAGGGAAACCTGTCGTGGTGCAAGGTGTTGACTTCGACAGGTTCTCATCTCCGAATTACCGCAGGTTCGCGGAGCTGGGATTCAGATCGCAATGCTCGATTCCGCTGGTGACGCCCAACCGCACGCTCGGCACACTGGAAATTGCCAGAACCACCGGAGAACCGTGGACCGGGGACGACGTCGATCTTCTGGTACAGGTGGGACGACAGGTTGCGATCGCTGTGGAGAATTCGCTCTCTTACCAGGAATTGAACGAGATG
>CAZLOS010000318.1:0-2294 GCA_964561215.1 uncultured Solibacteraceae bacterium
ACGAGCAGCGACCGTGAGGGAGCTGACACGCGTCTTTCCAACGACTTGGCTCGCGTCTTCAACCGGGTCGGCACGCATCCGCACGGCCATCTAGCGAGCTCTCGATTCCCGCATCGTCGTTGCGCCCGCCGCCCGTTTGCCTGACCATCGCCGCGCGTCAAATGTGTGACGCGGACCCCGCCCGTGACACATCCAATCACAGAGCAGGCCGTGGAAGTCGAACCGGTCCGCCCTCGAACGACGAGCAAGCAAGACTGCCGAACAAGGAGAATCGCGTGAGCCCCAACGAAACCAAGATCGTGGCCGATTTTCTGATCGCCGATTTTGAATACGAAATGCAGACGACGCTCAACGTCATTCAGGCCGTTCCTAACGGCCACCTCGACTACAGCCCGGATTCAAAATCCAAAACCGCTCTCGGACTGGTCCGCCACCTTGCGCTCGAAGACGAGTGGCTGCTGAACTCCATCGCCGCCGGCCAGTTTAACGCCGTGCCCGACGACTCCGACGTTTGCGGCATCATGAGCCCGGCCGATGCCGCCGCCCGTTACAGGGAGAAGGTTGCGGCGGCCCTGAATCGCGTGCGCGCCATGACGGGCGAACAGTTGAACACGGTCATCGACATGTTCGGCAAGATCCAGATGCCCGGCATCAACCTCCTGTCCATCGCCCTCAAGCACTCAGTCCATCACCGCGGCCAGCTCAGCTCCTATCTCCGCGCCATGGGCGGCAAAGTCCCCGGCATCTACGGACCGTCTGCCGACACGCAGTAGCCGCATCACCGGACCGTCCATCCACAAGGAGAAACGCGCATGATCACCAATCATGAAAGCGGTACGTGTGTCGACGAAGTCGCGGCCGGCATCTTTCGCATCTGCACGCCGCTCAACGTCATCCCCGGCGGATTCACCTTCAACTCCTACCTGATCACCGATGACGAGCCCCTGTTGTTTCACACCGGCTACCGCCAGCTGTTCCCGCTCACGCTCCAGGCCATCAACAAGGTGATGCCGGTGGAGAAGCTGCGCTGGATCGGTGGGTCGCACTTTGAAAGCGACGAGTTCGGCGCGTTGAACAACCTGTTGGCCGCCGCGCCGCAGGCGGCGCCGTTTGGTGCTGAGGTCGGCGTACTCACCTCGCTCAACGATTTCGCCTCCCGCCCCGCCCGCGGCTTCGCCGATGGCGAGGAGTTTTCCATCGGTGGCCGCCACATGCAGTGGCTCTACACGCCGCACGTCCCGCATGGCTGGGATTGCGGCATTCTCTTCGATCTCTCCACCCGGACCCTGCTCTGCGGGGATCTGTTCACGCAACCCGGAGCGAATCCGCCTCCGGTGACCGAATCGGAGATCCTCTCCGCCAGTGAAGGCATGCGCTCGATGATGGACTACTATGCGCACTCCACCGGCACCTCCGCCATCCTGGAGCGTCTGGCCAGCCTCAATCCGGCGCTGCTCGCCTGTCAGCACGGCAGCGCCTATCGCGGCGACGGCGCGGCGCTCATCCGTGAACTGGCCGCAACGCTCTAAGGCGGCGATACGCGGCAAGCGAGGACAGTCCTTGATGCGCCGTTCGCCTCGATCTCGGCCCTTGCCGGGAAGTTTCACATGACCCTGACGGGCATGAAGAAGCACGTCGGCGTTTTGGAGCCGGCAGGGCTCGTGATCACCGAGAAGGTCGGGCGCGTGCGGACCTGCAAGCTCGGCCTGCGCGGACTGGAGGAAGAGGCGGCATGGATCGCGAGCTACCGCTGGCACTGGGCCGCACGCTTCGGGGAGTTGGACAAGCTTGTCGAGGAATTTAAACAGAGGGAGAAAGCCGATGGACGAAAGAAAAGACAGTGAAATCAACCCCACAACGTACTCGACGACGGTGGAACGGAAGTCCGGGTGTGAGCTCGTTGTGACTCGAACATTCAACGGTCCGGCGCATATCGTCTACGATGCATGGACCAAACCCGAACTGCTCAAGCGCTGGTGGACGCCGAAGTCGTGTGGAGTGTCCTTCATTTCCTGTGAGGCCGATGTTCGCACGGGCGGCACGTACCGTTTCGTGTTCAGTCACCCTTCCTCGGAGCAGCCGATGTCATTCTTTGGCAGGTACGTCGAAGTGATTCCGCACTCGCGCCTCGTCTGGACGAATGAAGAAAATGCTGAGGGCGGGGCCGTCACCACGGTGACCTTCGAAGAGAGAGGCGGCAAGACGCTCGTCACTATGCACGACCTCTATCCCTCAAAAGAGTCTCTCGACGATGCGATCGCTTCTTTGGCCGATTCTGCCGACAGGAAGAACGG
>CAZLOS010000319.1:0-2292 GCA_964561215.1 uncultured Solibacteraceae bacterium
TGCGGAAAGCGGCGGGCTTCGCGAGACGGTTGGGGGTGGAGCGGAAGGGCGACGGGAAACAAAGGGACTGGAAGCTGTGAAACAATCGAACATTTCTATTGCCTTTTGTGTCGGCGTCCGTAGACTGGTCTTGTGACCCACGAAGGGAATCCCCGTTTTGAGCCGATCGACCGGCGACAGGTGGCCCTGGAGCCGCTCGACGTGGAGCAACTCATCGCCGACAACCATCCGGCGCGGAGCATTTGGTCGATTCTGGGCAGGCTGAACCTGGGCCGGTTCTGCGGCGCGGTGAAGGCGGTCGAAGGGCACGCCGGGCGGAACCTGTGGGAGCCGCGTTTGCTGATCGCGATGTGGATCTACGCTTACTCGCGGGGCATCTCCTCGGCGCGCGAGATGGAGCGTCTGTGCGGCCACGAGCCGGGTTTTCGCTGGCTCACCGGGCTGAAGGTCGTCAACCATCACTCGCTGTCGGACTTCCGGGTGGCGCATGGCGAGGCGCTGCAAAAGGAGGAGGCCGAGCAGGAACGGCGGACGCGCAGCGCGACGGCGCGACGGCGGGCGGGACGGGAACGCGTGGAACGGTTGGAGACGGCGCTGGCGGAGGTGGAGCGGCTGCAAAGCGAGAAGAAGAATGAACGCGAAAAGCCCTGCCAGCCGTCGGTGAGCGATGCCGACGCGCAGTTCATGTGGACCTCGGATCATGGGCTGGCGCCGGCCTACAACGTGCAGTTGGTGACCGACAGCGCCCACAAGCTGGTGGTGGACGTCGCGGTCAGCAAGCAACCTTCGGATGCTTATCACCTGTTGCCAGCGCTCGACCGGGTGCGGGAGCAGTTCGGGAGCTATCCGGCGCAGGCTGTGGCGGACGGCGATTACACCAAACGTGAAGCGATCATGGGGGCGGCGGAACGGGGCGTGGATTACTACGGAAGTTGGGCAGCGGCGCCGGAGGAGCGGCTGCCGTATGGCATCGACCCGGCCTATCACCCCGCCGCCTTTCGCTACGACCCGCGGAGCAACGAAGTGATCTGCCCGGAGGGGAAACGGCTGGCATATAAGACGTCCAAGGAGCAGACGGGCCTACAGGTACATCTGTTCGTCGCCCCGCGGGCCATATGTCAGCCATGTCCGGAACGAAGCCGCTGCACGCCCCAGAACCGGATGGCCAAGCATGGCCGCGGCGTGACGATTCGGGTAGAGCACGAAGCCGTCGAGCGCTACCACGCCAAGATGCAAAGCGCGGAAGCGAAGAGGATCTACCAGCAGCGGGCTCCGGTGGCGGAATTTCCACACGCTTGGCTGAAGGACAAATTGAAGTGGGTTCGCGTCCGCTGCCACGGCCTGGCGAAGGTCAGCGCCGAAGCGCTGTGGGCAGGTCTGACTTACAACCTGCAGAGGTATTTCAAGCTGAGGGTGCCGCAAACAGCGTAGGTAACCGCTGCGAGCAGCGGTTGTAAGCGGCTCACGCTCGTCGCTCAGGCTCGGATGGCACACGCCCAACCGCGAGATCCGTCGCCAACACCTTCAAGGAAGCTCGAAAATCGGATTGTTTCACAGCTTCCAGACGGGACGATTTCTTGAGTGTCTTCGCCTCCACGAACCACCACTGTTGTCATGAGGAAAAGGGGACACACGCATTTCTTTATCTTATCTTCCTAGGACAGGCAGATTCCAGGAAATGTGTCTGGAAGCCGTGAAATAATGTAGTTCGAGCCCGTTTGGCACAAGGTAACGTGCTGTAAACATGCGGCTGCACCTTCGGCGAACAGGTTAGAGCGTCCCGTCCTCTTTGCTCCACGCTGCTCGTTTCCCGCCTCTGTGATCCTCGACCCGCATTCCTGCCAAGGCCTCACACTCAACGACTTCCCGCAAGTTGCTCTGTCCAAATCGCGTTCACCACGAATGCAGACTTCCTATTTCGCCTATTATCAACGAAATAAGCCTATAGCCTCGCTTGGTTCCCTCGTCCAGCCTGCTACAATCCCCACCGGGCCCACACCATGCCTCTGATCCGACTCACTCATAGACAACTCGAAACCGCCCGGCGCAATGGCGCACGGTCTTGCGGCCCCAAGACTCCCGCGGGCAAGGCCCGTTCCTCTATGAATGCTCTCAAGCATGGCCGCTACGCCAAGCCCGCTTGCGTCCTCCGCGGCGAAAACAAGGACACTTTCCACGCCCTCCTCCAGCCCGCCGTCGAGGCCGATCTCGATCGCCTCGCTTACTCTCTCCAGCCACTGGTGGACCGCTCCAAGCTCCCGCAGTTCCTCGCCGCCCGCGAAAGTCAGCTCA
>CAZLOS010000320.1:0-2242 GCA_964561215.1 uncultured Solibacteraceae bacterium
GGGGCACGGGCGACCTGATCTTCATCAACGACGTGTTCCCGAAGGACTGGGTCTCCTTCTTCATCGGCCGGGACACGGAATACTTGAAGGCTCCCTCCGACGCGGTCAAAGCGAGCTGGTTCTCCGACGCCATCAATCTCGACGTGGTCTACACGCCGGAATTCGACTCCGACCGTTACATCACGGGCGATCGACTCTCCTACTGGAATCCGATCCTCGGCCGCCGGGCCGGCGAGGACGACGAATTGATGATCTCACGACGGCGCGAATTCTTCGAGGAGGACGAGACCGCGATCCGCCTCTACCGCAACGTCAGCAATTACGAGCTAGCCCTCTACGGCTACTGGGGCTACTGGAAGAGCCCCGCGGGATTCAACGAGGCGCTGACCCGCGCGACCTTCCCCGAGCTGTATGTCTACGGCGCCAGCGTCCGCGGCACGCTCGGCAAGGGCATCGCCAACGCGGAGATCGGCTACTACGATTCGGTGGACGACCGCGGCGGCGACGACCCGCTGATCAACAACTCCGAGATGCGGTACCTCGTCGGCTACACGCAGGAGATCGCCCGCGACTTCACGGCCGGCGTGCAGTACTACGTCGAACAGTTGCTCGATTATGGCAATTACGAAGGCAGCCTCTTCCCCGGCAGCCCGTCGCGCGATGAATTCCGCCACGTCACGAGTCTGCGGCTGACCCAATTGCTGATGAACCAGAACCTGATGCTCTCGCTGTTCACGTACTATTCGCCTTCCGACGAGGACGTGTACATGCGTCCGATGGCGAACTACAAGGCCAGCGACCAGTTGATGTACGAGGTCGGCGCGAACGTCTTCTTCGGCGACGAACGCTACACCTTCTTCAACCAGTTCCACGACAATACGAACGTCTACGCCGCCGTGCGGTACAGCTTCTGATCGACGACGTTGCGAAGAAGGGATTGCCACAGAGAACACAGAGGGCACAGAGAAGAGAGCAATTGAAATCTTGGCTCTGTGTTCTCTGTGCCCTCTGTGGCTTGATCTCTTCTGTAGTTCGCCTTCAGCTTCGCCAGGGGCGGGCTCGGTTCTTCACGTTGCTCAGCGTCTCATTGAGGATCTTGGCGTCTTCGGCGATCTCGAAGTCGAACATGCCGGCCAGCGTGTGGTCGGCGCCGTTCTCGAACACGTACTTGAACGCGTCTGCCGGGCGGATCGCGCCGGCCGCCATCACCTTGAACGCGATCCACGGCTTGGTCACGTTCTTCATCACCTCGATCGTCTGCTGCGGATCGCGGCACCAGTACCCCGGGACCTCGTTGTAAGGGCCCTTGAGCTCGTTGGGCTTCGGGGCGCTGGGGTAGTTGTGGTGATGGAACGTCTTGATGTAGAAGTCCGCCGGGATCTTGTGCTTCTCGCACTGCACCACCACGTTCAGGTCGTGACAGCCGACGCCGGAGGGGACGCCGAGATCCTTGCCGATCTCGACCGCCTTGCGGACCAGATCCATCTTCCCCTGGGCGCAGAGCGGATCGGAGCGAACGCCCCAGAGGTAGAGAGCCTCGGTGCCCTCATCGACGAGTTCCTTCGCCATGTCGGCGTAACCCTTCATGTCGTCGGTCAGCTCGGCGATCGGGCAGATGATCCACTGCATCTTGCCGCCGTAGCGCTGGCGGTATCGCTTGAGCATCGACACGATCCCCGGGGGGTTGTGGATCGACAGCGTGTTGATGCCGTGCGCCTCGGCCAGGGCCATCGTCTCATGGATCTTGTCCTCCGTGTTGTAGTGGGCACAGAGGTTGTAGACGTACTGCAAGTCCCGGCTGTGCGTGTAGTGGGTCAGGAGGTTGCCGCCCAACAGCATCCGGCTGACTTCCATATTTCCGATCTTCCCGGTCGGCATGGCCGCCTTGGAGCCGGGCTCGACCTTGATCGCAGGCGCGTCCCCTGCGGCCCGGGTCGAATTCATAGCCAGCATCCCGCCGGCCGAGGCAGCCAGAGACTGCTTCATGAAACTGCGGCGATTCACGTGCGACGACATACGATTCTCCTTGAAGAGATCTCAAATCTCAGATCTCAAATGTGATATCTCAAATCTCAGAGTCTTCCGTCGGCCCAGCGGATCGTGCGGGCGATCAGCTCGCGATAGCTGGGATTGGCGTACGCCTTTGCGTCGTGGCCGAGCTGGAGGAACACGACGCGATTGCTTGAGGGACGCACCCAGCAGATCGGCGGATCGTTCTTCGGGTTGTCGGTGGTCAGCAGGA
>CAZLOS010000321.1:0-2239 GCA_964561215.1 uncultured Solibacteraceae bacterium
CCGGTGAGCGCGAGCAATTCGCGCAGTTTGCGGCGCATGCCGACAACCTTCTGCCCTACCTCGACGCCCACCTTACCGATGACGCCGAGGATATTGCGCTCGGCGGCGGGCGCCTGCGGCCCGACGATGAAGTCCGGCCCGCCCAGGAAGTAGATGTGCAGCGAGTGGTCTTCCACCATGAAAACGTTGTAGAAGAGTTCGCGGATGCGCAGGGCCGCCGGCGGAGGCGTCACCTTGTAGACGGCATCCAGGGCCTTCGTGGAGGCCATGTGATGCGCCGTGGGGCAGACGCCGCAAATGCGCGAGGTGATCTGCGGCATGTCTTCGGCCGGCCGTCCCTCGGCGAACTTTTCGAATCCCCGCAGCTCGGGGATCTGGAAGAACGCCCGGTCGACCTGGCCGGACTCGTTCAGGAAGATCTCGATCTTGCCGTGGCCTTCCAAACGAGTGACGGGGTCGATGGTGATTCTTTGAGCCGTGCTAGACATTCGCGGGTACCTCCTGGTTGAGCTTCTTGCGGCGCAGCAGCGACGCCGGCAGACTGTAGCGATAGAACGTGCCGGTCGGATCCGGAATCGTGGCCATGATGCGCTCGATCTCGGCCTCGTCGTTGGAATCGGCGATCGAAGCGATGGCGCTCATGGCTTTGGCGCCGTAATCCACCACGCGGCTGGTTGGGCCGAAACAGCCGGTGCACGGCATGTTGCCGTGGATGCAGCGTGTTTCGCAGCCTGCGCGGGTGGCCGGTCCCAGGCAGATCACGCCCTGGGCCAGCAGGCAGGTCTGCTCGTCGAGGATCACCTGGTGCGGCCGCTTGTATTCCTTGAGCAGCAGCTTGTCCGGCTTGGTGTCCTTGCGATCGCAGGTCTCGCACAGAGCCTTATCTGGAGCGAGCACGGAGCCCTTGGGCGGAAGCTGGCCGGAGAGCAACGCCTCGACGGTCTCGGCGAGCATCTTCGGCGTCGGCGGGCAACCGGGCACATAGAAGTCGACGTCAATGACATCGGCCAGGGTCCGGACGGTTTTGTAGAAGCCCGGCAGCGTCACCGCGCAGCCGTTCTCGCGGTAAGTGGTTTCAGGTTTGGCGCCCGGCTCGTTCACCGTGCTTACGGAGTCCAGGTAGACTGTCCGGAATATTTCCTCGCGATCGTACAGGTTGGCGAGGCCCGGGATACCGCCGATCTGCGCGCAGGCACCGAAGGCGATCACGAACTGCGACTTCTTGCGCAGCAGGTGTGCCATCTCCTCCTGCTCGGTGGTGCGGATGGCGCCGTTGATGAAGCTGACGGTAATCGACCCGTCGGCCATGGCCTCGACGTCCTTACGCTTGAAATCCATAGCCACGGGCCAGAGCACGATATCGATCTTGGCCACTACATCGAGAATCTTCTCGGCCAAGTCGACGACGGCTTCCTCGCAGCCGCCGCAGCTTGCGCACCAATAGAATGCGACTTTCGGTTTGTCGGCCATTACGCAGGCACCTCCTCGCTGAACACTTCCTTGGGCACTTGGACCTTCAAGGGCCCCAGCGCGCGCACCTTCTGGACCATGTCGTTGACGACGGAGCGCACTCTGTCGCCTTCGGCCGCCGAGATCCATTCCAGGCGGAAGCGATCTTCTTCAATGCCGAGGTCCCGCAACATGTGCTTCAGGACCTGGACGCGGCGGTACGTTTTGTAATTGCCTTCCTGGTAGTGGCAGTCGCCGGGGTGGCAGCCGCCGATGAGCACACCGTCGGCGCCCTTGGCGAACGCGTCCAGGATGAACTGCGGGTCGATGCGGCCCGAACACATCACACGGATGACACGGATGTTGGGCGCGTATTTGAATCGCGAAGTGCCCGCGAGATCTGCGGCCAGGTAGGTACACCAGTTGCAGAAGAAAGCCACGATCTTGGGCTCGAAGGGACCTTCGTCGGTCCCGGATGATAGCTGGACGAGATCCTCAGGCATAGTTCAGGACTCCTTTGATTTCTTCGTAGATCTCCTCATCCTCAAACAGATTCTGCTTGATAGTGCCGGACGGGCAGGCGGCCACGCACGTCCCGCAGCCTTTGCAGAGCGCCTCATTGATGTAAGCAACCTTCAAGTCTTCCTTGAAGCTGATGGCGCTGTACGGGCACATAGGAACGCAGGTCTTACAGCCCGAGCACTCCTCCTGAACGATGAAGGCGGTGTTCGGTTCCATTTCCTGCACGTTGGCGTCGATCAGGGCCAAGGCTTCCGCCGCGGCGGCGCCG
>CAZLOS010000322.1:0-2235 GCA_964561215.1 uncultured Solibacteraceae bacterium
TCGACTCCAGCAACATTCGAGCGTGGGAGCCGAACCGCGAGAATCTCGCAGCAACACTGGAAGAGCACACGGAGCACCTGAAGACCGCCCGGACGGAGGCAGACATCCTTTTCGAGTTGCTCCTGAAGCTCGGCCTCGATCTGACCGTGCCCATCGAACAGAAGTGCATTGCCGGCAAGACGGTCCACAGCATCGGTGCGGGCACCTTGCTGGTCTGCTTGTCGGACAAGATCACCGCTACCGAAGTTGAACCGCTGGCCCTCGGCATCGTCGCATGGCATAAGGTGCAGGCCCCGGTCGGCGACAGCACCGTGGTCTTCCGCGATAGCGCGTTTCCCGACGACGTAGCGAAGACCAACCTCACTGCCATCCTCCAGCAGAACGGGCTGGAAAACGTCCGAAGCCTGTAGGGAGGAAACCGTGAAACTGCACTTTGAACCCAACCTCGATTACCAGCACGCCGCCATCGAAGCGGTCTGCGATCTCTTTCGTGGGCAGGAAACCTGCCGCACGGAGTTCACCGTCACGAAGGACTCTAGCCAGCAGCTTCGCCTGCCGGGGCTGGAAAACGATCTTGGCATCGGCAACCGCCTGCATCTGCTCGACGATGAAATCCTGGCGAATGTAGACGACATCCAACTCCGCAATGGATTGCGGCCTTCGGCATCGCTGGCCTCGGGCGATTTCACCGTCGAGATGGAGACCGGCACGGGGAAGACCTACGTTTACCTGCGGACGATCTTCGAGTTGAACCGGCGATACGGCTTTACCAAGTTCGTCATCGTCGTCCCCTCGGTGGCGATCAAGGAGGGCGTGTACAAGACGCTCCAGATTACCGAGGAGCATTTCCGTACCCTCTACGCGAACGTGCCGTTTTCGGACGGCAACAACTACTTCATCTACGACTCCGCCAAACTGGGGCAAGTGCGCAATTTTGCCACCAGTCCACACATTCAGGTCATGGTGGTCACGGTCGGCGCGATCAACAAGTTCGGCGACGAAACCGTGGCAGACGCCGAAGAGGCGGACGAGGTTCTTCGGCGGGCGAAGACGAAAAACGTCATGTATCGCCCAAGCGAGAAGACCGGAGGGGAGAAGCCGGTCGATCTGATCCGGGCGACTCGCCCGATTCTGATTGTAGATGAGCCACAAAGCGTCGATGGCGGCCTGGAAGGGCGGGGCCGTGGCGCTTTGGCCCGAATGCACCCGATGTGTACCCTGCGTTACTCCGCCACACACGCCGATAAGCACCACATGCTCTACCGGCTCGACGCCGTGGACGCCTACGAGCGCAAGCTGGTGAAGCAGATCGAGGTTGCCGCCGCCGGTGTTGAGGGAGGCCACAATAAACCCTACGTGCGGCTGGTGGCGGTTAATCGCAAACGCATCACGGCCACAGTCGAGGTGGACGTGCAGACGGCCACCGGCGTTCGACGCCAAGAGAAGACCGTGCAAGACGGCGATGATTTGGAGCAGACAACCGGGCGCGCAATCTATAGCAACTGTCGGGTAGGCGAGATTCGCGTCGAGAAGGGAAAGGAGTTCCTGGAACTGCGGGTTCCCGGCGGGGAACATTACCTGAAGCCCGGCGGCCCAGCCTATGGCGACGTGGAGCCGCTGGCGGTGCAACGCGAGATGATCCGCCGCACGATCAAGGAGCATCTGGACAAGGAATTGCGACTGGCTCCCCAGGGGATCAAGGTCTTGACCCTGTTCTTCATCGACACCGTGGAGCGGTATCGCAAATACGATGCCGAGGGAAATCCCGTGAAGGGGGACTACGCCATCATCTTCGAGGAAGAATACCGCCGACTGGCCAAGCACCCCGACTACCGGAGCTTGTTCAAGGAATTGGACGTGACGACGGCGGCCGAAGCGGTCCACGAGGGCTACTTCTCCATCGACAGGAAGAAGATCGGGACAAAGACCGTCGAGGTCTTCAAGGACACCCGAGGCGACACCAAGGCCGACGACGATACCTACGGCCTTATCATGCGGAGGAAGGAAGAGTTGTTGAGCTTCAGCACGCCGCTGAAGTTCATCTTCTCCCACTCGGCGCTCAAGGAAGGCTGGGACAACCCGAACGTCTTCCAGATTTGCGCGCTGCGCGAAATGGGCACGGAGCGCGAGCGCCGCCAGACTATCGGGCGCGGCCTGCGGCTCTGCGTGAACCAGAATGGAGATCGCTTGCGTGGATTCGACGTGAACACGCTGACGGTCATCGCCACCGAGGGC
>CAZLOS010000323.1:0-2220 GCA_964561215.1 uncultured Solibacteraceae bacterium
ACCAACCAAATCAGCTTTCTACACATGGCAATCCTCCGAAATTTCGACGTGCTTGAGGTTCGAGCCACTGCACGCGCTGCGCAGTGATTCTACATGCCTGCGGTGCCTCCGGAACGGCGCTCCGAGAGCGCTTCGTCCCGATCGAGCCATCGCAGGCTTCGATTCTCTGGGAGAAGAATCACAGGTCACCCTCCTCTATACCAGATTCTCGGACGCCAGATCAAGAGGAATCTGAACCGAAGCAGCGGTCCACACAGCAGTTATCGCAATATGGCGTACGCCCGACCACCCTGCGAACACACGCTGGCCTTCAGAGGAACAAGCGGGTCACGTCCGGATTTGGGAGTTACTCGCATGACAACGCGGGCGGGAGCTGGTGACATTGGTGAATCCCTGCCTGTCGCCCCTACGGCCGGAGGCGGTCTTTCGTACGACCCATCCGGCCGGTTGCTTTGGTTTGACAATTCGACGAACTCCGGGCATCATGAGTATGAGTACACCTACGACAAGGTGGGCAATCGCGCGACGATGGCCGTCACGAACAGCGGCGGGACCGAGATGCACGTGTATAGCTACGACGACATCTACCAGATCACGGCGGTGGATTACCCGACCGGGTACGATCCGGCCCTGGCGACGGACACGACGTTCAACTACGACGCCGCGGGCAACCGCACGACCGTGATCGACGCCGGCGGCACGAGCACCTACGCGACCAACGCGCTGAACCAGTACACCTCGGCGGGCGGGGTCAACTACACCTACGACACCAACGGCAATATGACCTACGACGGGGCGAACATGTACGCCTTCGACCCCGAGAACCGCCTGACGACGGTGCAGAAGGTGCCGGAGCCCCTGGCGGCGGCGTGCGATATCGCGCTGGCCTTCACCACCAGCGGCGCCGCCAACTGGGCCAGCCAGACGAGCGACTATTACTACGATGGGGATGCCGTCCGCAGCGGCGCGATCGGCAACAGCCAGGAAAGCGTGCTGGAGACCACCGTCCAAGGCACGGGCAGGATCACCTTCTGGTGGAAGACCTCCACCCAGACGGGGGATGAGGCCGCCTTCTATATCGACGGGGTCTGGAAGGCCGGCCGGTCCGGCATCAGCGGCTGGAATGAGGTTTCCGAGCAGATCACGACCACCGGCACGCATACCCTGCGGTGGAAGTACATGAAGGACGCCAGCGGCTCCTCGGGCTCGGACTGCATCTGGGTGGACTACATCCAGTGGACCGGTCAGATGCCTGTTCCTCCCGGCTGGCAGACGATCACGTACACGTACGATCCCAGCGGTCGGAGGATCGAGAAGAAAGTGGACGGCGTCACGGAGGCGAAATACCTCTATGACGGCGATCACATCATCGCCGAGTACAACGGAACGGGCGCCCTGCTGCGAAAGTACATCCAAGGTCCCTCCGTGGATGAGCCGATCTGCATGATCGAAGCCAGCGGAACCTACGCGGGCACCTACTACTATCACTACGATGGCTTGGGCAGCGTGATAGCCCTGACAAATTCATCCGCCAGCGTGGTCGAACTCTACGAGTACAGCGTCTATGGCCAGGTGGCCGCCAGCGATGCCAGCCACCCCAACCGCTTCATGTTCACGGGTCGCGAGTTCGACAAGGACACGGGACTCTATTGCTACCGAGCCCGCTACTACAACCCTGGAATCGGAAGGTTCCTGCAGAGCGATCCGGCCCAGGATGGAACGAATTGGTACGCGTACTGTGGGAACAACCCAATATGTCTCACGGATCCTTCAGGCGAATTTTCCTTGGGGACAACGTATAATGGTCACATAAAAATAGGTGTTGACTATTTCCATGGCCCCTGGTTGGCTGCCACGGGAGGAATAACGGCTGCATATTTGGTGGATCACTACTTCACGGGCAATGGCGTTGGGCTATGGTTCATTGGAGGTCACGCGAGCGATCTCCTTTTGCAGGAGCGAGACGTAAGGAATACAGTCAAACTGTGGCTTATGAACAATGCCCCAAACTGGACGCAAAGTAGCGGGGCCACCCCGAACAGCAAACAATCTCTATACATAGAGTGCCTTGTTGGCGATGTGGAGTTTCGAGCAACAAGTTGGCGCGGGTATGCTACGGGGTTGTTACCCTTCTTTGATGATCCCGCGATCCGAAATCTCTTACATGACCTGCCCCCGGGAAAATGTGCCAGTGAGGGTTAGAGGGTATCCGTTAGAATA
>CAZLOS010000324.1:0-2219 GCA_964561215.1 uncultured Solibacteraceae bacterium
GTGGGCCTGTGGCGCAGTTGGGAGCGCGCTTCCATGGCATGGAAGAGGTCGTGAGTTCGAATCTCACCAGGTCCACCAAAACTATCCCCTACCCACTCCGCAAGTTACGGCCACATGTGGCTGTGAGCGCACATCCGATCATCCCTACACAAGGTCCAAAGAAGGTCCAAACACGGTCCAAAAGTCTGTTTTCCACAGATGCTCCCATGGTATAGATTGGACCGCGTATCCTCCCCTCTTAATCGCACTGATTCCACGGCTGGTTGGTATGCGTGGTAGCCATGGTAAGCGTTTCGACCCTCGTGTGCCGTTGGGAAGACATTTTCCCCTTTCCTCGCGCTATAAAGGGCATTTTCCATCCCATGGGCACCACTGGTAGGCATGGTGTGGATGGTATGGATTTCTCCCGCCACCGTCGTCTCCACGTGCTTTGTTTGCCAGCACTTGGAGATCAGAAAAGCATTGACCGGTGATTATGTTTCTGTGAGAATTGCAGTAGCAGCATGTTGCGAGGTGCCGGGATACCTCGATTCAAAACTCTTTCCCGCAACCGCATGGGCAAACTGTTTCTACAAGCCTGAGCCCACCCAAAATTACAGCGGAAGAACGAGCGAGCAAATGGTGGCTCTATGCCCATTCCGCTCTACTCGCACGACTTCGCTATTCTCGACTTCATCAGTGAGAAACGCGCGCTTCGCCTGGAGAACGCCGGGCGCGCCAAGTTGGTGCGCCACAAGGGACACGTCAATCGCGTAGTCCTGTACCGTCGTCCAGACGAGCCGCACGCGACCACGGTGCGGCAGTACATGGGCACCGGCTACTCCTTCGAGCAACCGCTCAACGACGGCCACCACTGCTGGAAGCTTCGGCCACTGCAGGGCGGGCACGCGGAATCGCTGCTCGCGCCTCCCGAGTTGCGCCCGATCTTCATGCGCGTCCTGCTCGACTGCATCTCACCGGCGGCGTGAACATGCGATGCCCCGAGTGCAATAGCGAAAGCGTGGCCACCGAGCCGTACGACTTCGGCACTTGCCCGCAGACGGGCTACCGCGATGCTGGCGAGCGGTTCAGGTGCTTGCGCTGTGGCGCAACGGGCGACGCAGCCGACCTGGAGTTGAACGATGCTAGTCCACCGACGATCTCACACTTGCGGACTTTGAGTTTGAGCCAAGGACATGAGTGAACCACTGTTTCGAGCGCAAACAAATCGTCGCATCGGGCCTTGGGTAGCGGGTGCTGTGCAATCGAACCGCCAAACAGAACTTCTTAGGTACTACCGGGCCAAAAACTCCGGCGCGTTGCGCGATAGCACAATTCCGCTAGCGACAGACGCGAAAAGAGGTGGTCGGGTGGTCAGAGGCGGCTGGGCGCGCCCGGGGCGGCTGGTGGACTAACCGGCCAACCCGAAGCCCGACGGCGCGACACGGGGCACCCGGGCGCGAAAGGGCGGCCAACTCCGCGCGACCTACGACATGTCAACGCTTCCGGCGACCATTACGCCCGCGATGGCGCGGCGCATCGAGATCTGGCCGACCGACCGTTTGGTGCCGTACGCGAAGAACGCGCGCACGCACTCGCCGGAACAGATCGCGCAGATCGCGGCGTCCATCGTGGAGTTCGGTTTCGTCAACCCGATCCTCGTCGATACGAACGACGGGATCATCGCAGGCCATGGTCGCCTCCTGGCTGCGCGCAAGTTGGGCCTCAACGAGTGTCCGGTGGTGGTGCTGGACCATCTCACTGAGACTCAACGCCGCGCGTACGTCATTGCGGACAACAAGCTCGCGATGAACGCAGGGTGGGATGAGGCGACGCTGGCTGCGGAGTTGCGTGATCTGGAAGGTGCGGGCGTGGACCTCGCGCTCGTCGGCTTCTCCGACGATGAGTTGGACTCCTTGCTGGCCGGTGACGAACCGGAAGCGGGCGAGGACGTCGAGGAAGAGATTCCGGAGGCGCCCGCCCAGCCGGTGTCCCGGCCTGGCGACGTGTGGCTGATCGGAAAGCACAGACTGATCTGCGGAGACTGCCGCGATCTTGCGACAGTCCAGAAGCTCCTCGGTGGCGCCCGCGCGAACGTCTGCATCACGTCGCCGCCATACGCCACACAGCGGGAGTACGACTCGACGAGCGGGTTCAAGCCGATCGGTCCGGACGAGTACGTGGCCTGGTACGGCGATGTGGCCGCGAACGTTGCCGCGATCCTCGCGGACGATGGTTCG
>CAZLOS010000325.1:0-2209 GCA_964561215.1 uncultured Solibacteraceae bacterium
GCCCAAAGAGGGATTGCCTCGACGGGAAAGTACGAAACTGCGCGGTTTTTAGGAGACCACTCATGCGGATCCTCACGGCCTCGGTATTGTTCGTCTCGCTCATCGCCTTCGCCGGCTGCGGCAAGGAAGCTGCGAAATCGACCGTCACCCGCGCGGCGTACGAGCCGACGTGGGAATCGCTGGCGAAGGTCAACGAGGCGCCCGACTGGTTCCGCGACGCCAAGTTCGGCATCTACTTTCATTGGGGCGTGTACTCGGTCCCCGCTTTCGGCGACGAGTGGTATCCGCGGAATATGTACAACGTCAAGAGCCGCGAGTACAAGCATCACGTCGCCACCTGGGGCGACCCGAACCAGTTCGGCTATCCCGATTTCGTCCCGATGTTCAAGGCCGAGAAGTTCGACGCCGACGCCTGGGCCGAGCTGCTCAAGCTGGCCGGGGCCAGGTTCGCCGGCCCGGTCGCCGAGCATCACGACGGATTCGCAATGTGGGACAGCGAGCTGACGCCCTGGAACGCCGCCGATCGAGGTCCCCAGCGGGACATCACGGGCGAGCTGGAAAAGGCGATTCGCAAACGAGGCATGCGGTTCGTCACGACCTTCCATCACGAGCGCAACGGGACCTGGCTCAAGGACGGCAAGTGGACCGGGCACTACGAGTTCGTCAAGCAGTACTTCCCCTCGCTGCTAGAGGACCCCGAGCGGGCGATCCTGTACGGCTACATGCCTCGTGAACAGATCCTGGCGATGTGGCTGGGCAAGCTCAAGGAAGTGATCGACAAGTACCATCCCGACCTGATGTGGTTCGACTCGTGGCTGGATGAGATTCCGGAGGAGTTCCAGAAGGAATACCTGGCGTACTACTACAACCACGCCGCCCAAGAGGGCAAAGAGGTCGTGGTCACCCGCAAGCAGAACGATCTTCCGCTGACGTGCAGCGTCCAGGATATCGAGAAGGGACGCTCCGGCAAGCTCTCGGAGAACTTCTTCCTGACCGACGACACGATCAGCAGGGGCAGTTGGTGCTACACGCAGGATCTGAAGATCAAGTCGACGCCGGTCGTGCTGCACAGCCTGATCGACATCGTCAGCAAGAACGGGGCCCTGCTGCTGAACATCTCGCCCATGGCCGACGGCACGATTCCCGAGAACCAGCGGCAGGTGCTGCTGGAGATCGGAAAATGGCTGAAGGTCAACGGCGAAGCGATCTACGGCACGCGGCCGTGGAAGACCTTCGGCGAAGGCGCGACGCAGGGCCAGGCGGGCCACTTCGGCGGCGTCACCGACCCGAAAGGAGGCTACCAAGCACAGGACATCCGGTTCACGACCAAGGGCGACACGCTTTACGCGATCAGTCTCGGCTGGGCCTCAGGTTCTCTGACGATTCGGTCGCTCGGCGCCGACTCAGACCTCTTCCCCGGCGAGATCGGCTCCGTCCAACTGCTCGGCAGCAAGGCCAAACTCCAGTGGTCCCGCACGGCCGACGGTCTGGTCATCACCACACCGAAGGAGAAGCCCTGCGACTACGCCGTCGCGTTCAGGATCACGCCGAAGAAGTAATCGCAAAGAAGCCGAAAACAATCGGGGCGTCATCACACGATGACGCCCCCTTCTTCTGGTCGAGGCCAAGCTGGAAATTGGGAATGACGGCGGAACTCCAGCTCCGGGTGGCAGCGACAAGCGACAGCTTGTCGATGGCTCTGTCTCTATCGAAAGGGAACCATCGACAAGCTCCGAAGACTCCGCTTGTCGCTGCCACCCGAACGCAGACCGAGATCTGACTCATCACTTTGATATCGTCTTCTCCGCAACATCGACCAAGGCTGGACCCTTGATGTAGCGGTCGGCCCATGCCAGGAAGGTGGGCCAGTTCGGCCCGGTGGTGTGGCCGCCGCTGTGCTCGCGGAAGGCGAGTTCACCATCCATCAGTCCGGTCTCCCGGGGCGGGTATTCGGCGGTTCCGAGGTCCCGCTTGCCGAGGAGCTTGTACACCGGACCGGCGGCGACCGCGGCCATGAAGCTGCCTTTCTGGTCCACCCATCCGCCTTCGGCCCCCGGACCCGATGATGCGCCGTAGCTGATGAACGTGGGCCGCGGCGCGCATAGGGCGATCAGCTCGTGCGAGTCCACAGGCAGATCGCCTGCGTTCAGCGGACCGCCGTACTTGAGGAAGTTGCCGGCCATCCAGTGGTATTCGCCGCTGCCGGTGA
>CAZLOS010000326.1:0-2182 GCA_964561215.1 uncultured Solibacteraceae bacterium
CCCTTCCGCATTCCCCCAATACACCGCCCCCAGAGCCTCCGCCGCGTCCTCCAGCACCGGCACCTCGTACTCACGGCACAACCTCAGGATCGGCTCCATATCGGCGCACTGCCCGTACAAGTGCACGACGACCAGTGCCTTCGGCAGCCTTCCCCGCTCCGCCTTCTCCTTCAGAGCGTCCGCCAGGACATTCGGATCCAGGTTCCATGTGGCGTAATCGCTGTCCAGAAAGACAGGTTCCGCCCCCAGGTACCGGACCGGATTGCAACTCGCGGCGAAAGTGAGAGTAGAGCAGAGGACTTCGTCGCCGGCGCCCACCCCGAGCAGCCGCAAGCCGAGGTGGATAGCGGCGGTGCCGCTCCCGAGCGCGACCGCAGGCAGGCCGATGTGCGCTTCGAACTCCTGTTCAAAAGCCTTGATGTTGGGCCCGACCGTGGACAGCCAATTCGATGCGAACGCCTCGCGGACATACTCCCGTTCGGTCCCGCCCATGTGGGGGATGGAAAGTAGAATGCGGTTCATTGTGGATGGTTCGTTACTTATAGGTGAGAACTCTTGCGGGCACCCCAACGACGGTACACCGCGCCCGAGCCTCTCTGAGGACGACCGCGCCGGCGCCCACCACGGTTTCCTCGCCAACAATGGCGCCGGGTAACACAACCGCGCCGATCCCAACGTGCGCAAGCGAGCCTATCCGTACGCCTCCGCCCAACACAACCCGAGGCGAGATATGGACATGATCGGCGACTTGGCAATCATGCTCTACGACGGCACTCGTGTTGATGATGCAGTTCTTGCCGATTACCGCACCGGCATTTACAATGGCACCCGGCATCACTACCGTGCCCGCTCCGACGCGTGCCGAGGGAGCTATGACAGCCGTTCGGTGAATGAGGGTCGCCGGTAGAAGGCCATTCTTGCAAGCACGGCTGAAGCAACGTGATCGAGTGAGGTTACCCCCGACCGCTATAACAAAGTCGTTTTCACGAAATCGATGAAATACTCCGGCCCCACTCACCACCGGACACCCACAGAACGACAGGCCCGCTTTCGCACAGTCATCATCAAGAAACGCGAAACGTTCATAACACCCCGTGCTCTGTGCGGCATCTAGCACGACCTTGCCGTGCCCACCGGCGCCCCAAATCAGTAAGAGACTACTCATCCTGACCGGCTGCTCCCGGCGTGCCCATGAATACCGGCATCGTGGCGTGCCCTTCCTGGCTGATTCCCTTACGGCGCAAAACCTGGACAACCGTCATCCAGAGAATCTTGAGATCCAGCCACGGGTTCCAGTGATCCACATACCAGACGTCAAGTTCGAATTTCTTCTCCCAAGTCAGCGCATTGCGTCCGTTGACCTGCGCCCAACCCGTGATGCCCGGCCTCACCTCGTGCCGCCGGCGCTGGAACTCGTTGTACTTAGGAAGGTACTCAGGTAAAAGCGGCCGTGGCCCGACCAAACTCATGTCGCCTTTCAGTACGCCCCAGAGTTGTGGCAACTCATCCAGGCTGGCGGACCGAATGAACCGTCCTAGCGCTGTCAACCGATACCGGTCGGGCAACAGTTTCTCACGATCGTCATGCGTGTCCGTCATGGTGCGAAACTTTGCGATTGAAAATGCACGCTCGTTGCGGCCAATGCGCATCTGGTGGAACAAAACAGGGCGGCCCATTCGAAGACAAATCGCCGCAGCGATGACAGCCAATACTGGTGCCAGGAAGACCAATCCGCAGAAAGCCACGACACAATCGAAAATACGTTTTGTTTTCAATTGACCCAAGCGTCGGAGAGTGCCATCGCGATACGCTCGGAAGCCCGACCATCCCAACCTCGAATGGCTTGTCCTCGTCGATACTTACCCGCAAGGATCTGGTCGAGCACATTGTAAGCTCGGCCGAGGTCCTTGCCGACAATCGTATTAGTGCCCTGCAGAATCGTCACGGGACGCTCTGTGCTGGTCCGCAAAGTAAGACATGGCGTCCCAAGGAACGTTGTCTCCTCCTGCATTCCTCCGGAATCGGTGAGAACGAGCTTTGCCGATTTCATGAGTGCAAGGTTCTCTATGTACCCGAGCGGAGCGGAGAGCGTCACGCGGCCGTCCAGCTTCGCCATCAGCCCCGATGAGCAAAGCCTTTCCCGGGTGCGCGGGTGTAACGGAAAGAATACGTGTACGGACTT
>CAZLOS010000327.1:0-2173 GCA_964561215.1 uncultured Solibacteraceae bacterium
CGCAGACCGGCACCGCCGCGTACGCCGAGGCCATCCGCCGGCGCGTGAGGACGCCGCGCGGCAGCGGCCCGGCGGCGCCGCCCGAGGCAGAAACCGCCGGAATGCCCCGGGTTCGTCCTTCGCCTCCCCCAGGGCCGGTAAGGCAAGCCGGGGATCTTGTCAAGACTGCCCTCCGGCGCCCACCCCGCGGTCTTGATAAGGCCCCCGCCTTGCCTTGAAAGCATCCTGATATGGAGGCGAAGGACGAACACCAATGACTCAGCAAAGAAATTCACGAAAGAGAGCGGAATTCAGTTGACACAATCATAGGTAGGTGAACGTCCGCGTCTGCGTGATCGAAGTACGCCGCGCGTAGAAACTTGTGATCAACGGTGCCCGTCACGCCGTATGCGCTGCCGGGCGGGCTGCCTCCGTCGCCTCAGTCTGCGCGACGGAAACGTCCCGTCTGTCACCATCCCCGTCACCACCCCCCGCGAATCAGATCAAGGCTTCACTGTTATAGCCGTATTGGCTTTGACCTTCGCGATTACGCTGGAGAGTCCCTCCTTGGGAACGTCCGCGAAGAACTTGCCGAACTCCCATCGGCCGTCCGGCGTCCTACTGTACGTCGCAATGCCCCTCGCACAATCGCCTGCGGACTCAAGAAACACGTAAACGTGTGGATCGAGGTCCGAGAAGAAAGAGATTCTGGCAGTGGTCACCCCGCACGACTCACTGCTTGATACCAAATAATGCCGGACCTGGTCTATGAGTGCATCCTTATCGGAAGGAAGCGATTTCGCCTGAATGGAGTCCGGCGGCGCCAACTCCGGGAGCGGTAACCAAAATGTCTCATCGCTTAGGAGTGCCTCCTGACCCAGGCAAAGTCGGCCGACAGGAAGCAGTTTGCCGTTTCTGTTCTTCACGCTGCTGCGCGGGTCCTGCTGAATCTCACCAGAGCAACCAGAGGCGGTTTGCCCCTGCATTCGAAGAAAGCTCGCGACGGCCTCCGCGTTCGTTCGATCGGCCGAGCCCCTTATCCCGACCTTCTGAACACGAAAGTCTGGAGCCGAAGCCGTAATATCTACCATCATCAGCAGCGGCGCAAGGAAAGCGTACACGTGCGTTTGCGTTCGGAGCACCCGAACTTCAATCTGCACTCCTGGCCTGTATTCACCACCCAAGGCCTCAACGCCTTCCCAGTAAGCCTGCCAACGGACCGCCGCGGCGAGTGGCTTGCGAAGGACCTGGTCTATCGGGGCGGCGCACGCACCTAGTACAGACGCCACACAGAACTCGACGACAAAGAAGGAGAATGATCTGCAAGGCATGAGCTAGCGAGACCTCCCCGGAAGCAGTGGTGCCGGAATCCGACGACGCGGCGGCCTTCGAGGAATGGGGTTAACCGTCACTTGACCGCTTGGTACTCCGAAGAAGTTGTTTTCAGTTCCGAAGTCTCCGAAGTGCGGTTCCGACTGAGTTGTACTGAAGCCGTGGTGAAAGCTGGTGGTGTAACCCTTGTCCGCAAATGGGTCCGCCGAACCGCCACGAAGCGCAAAACTGGCCGTGACCCAACTCTGCCATACGTTCACGCAGTTATGGGTCATGCTCGTGATTGTGAAGCCAACTTGGATATCGACATGGTCGCCGGCCGTGGGCTCCTCATCTAACACCCGATTGAGGTTTGATTGGAACTTGTCTGTCAGGTGTGGGTCCGAAGGACCGCCTGCAATTGTTGCGTACTGATAAGGTTGGCCTAGTATTTGCCCGATACTCGCGCCGTAAGGTCCCCATCCGAGCCAAGCCGGATTCGAAAATCCGCTCACAGACAGAAACCCGTTGAGGATCCTCCACCGATTCAGAACCGACCACACGATTGCGTCCTGCTCACTGTAATAGTCTGGAGTACCCTGTCGGCTCCAGGTGTGGTCCGACTCAGCCCAGACAAGCCTGCTGAGCAGGCCTAGAGTGCTGTTCGCACCAATAGCCTCCCCGAGCGTTGTGCCGGTTCCCAGAATGACAAGATCGCCACATCGCACCAAGCCGGTGGGATCGGTGCTATTCACCGGATCATTCTCGACATACGCATACCGGTTCCAGCTTTGCGGACTGGCGATGGCTGCGCTCGCCTGGTACGGATCCGGCGTTGTGAATCGTCCGATCCCCGGCGCGTAGTAGCGCTGCTGCGCGTAGT
>CAZLOS010000328.1:0-2163 GCA_964561215.1 uncultured Solibacteraceae bacterium
TGAACTCTCCCCACGAAGCCCCGCCGCCGGCTTCACAAACCGGCGGCGTTTCTGTTCTTCAACTCGTCCGTGATCGCGGCCAGCCTCTCGTGGACGAATTCCTCCCGTAGCCTGCACTCGCCCGACCGGACATACGTGCCGTTGATCCGCGTGATGATCCGGTTCTCCAGTTCGGCCAGTTCCTTCCGGACCTCTGCCAGGAGGGCTCGGTTCTGCAGCCCCACGTAGGTTCCGATCAAGCCCGAAACGAGGCCCGTCACCGGAATCAGGATCTGAAAGAAGTGCTCGTTCACGTTCCCCCTCAAGGAGCCGTAGCTCGGCCGACCAGTCCGACAGCGCCAGACAAAGGCCCTCGATGTCGGGATGCCCGTCTCTGAGCAGTCGCTCGATGCCGGCGATCTCGGTGCGGCAGCGCGCGATCTGGACCTCGATTTCCGAACCCGTCGCTACTGGCACGGTTCATCCGGCCCCGTTTCGAGCTGGGCCTTCTGCCCCGTGAACTCTTGCCACCTGGCAACGATCACGTCGCAGTACTTCGGCTCCAGTTCAATCAGGCGGGCCTGCCGTCCGGTCTTCTCACACGCGATCAGCGTCGTTCCGGAGCCGCCGAACGGATCGAGGACCGTGTCTCGCCCCTTGCTACTGTTGCGGAGCGCGCGCTCGACCAACTCCACCGGCTTCATGGTCGGGTGGAGGTCGTTCGACACCGGCTTCTTCACGAACCAGACATCACCCTGATCGCGTGCGCCGCACCAGAAGTGATCGGTGCCGTCCTTCCAGCCGTACAGGATCGGCTCATATTGTCGCTGGTAGTCCGACCGGCCCATCGTGAACGTGTTCTTTGCCCAGATCACGAATGTGGACCAGTGCCCACCCGCCTCCGTGAACGCCTGGTGGAGCGTGTGCAGTTCCGACGACGACATGCACACGTAGACCGCGCCCTTCGTTACTGCCAGGATGTTCACGAGCGCGTCGCGGAGAAAGCGTTCGAAGTCTGCGCCAAGGTTATCGTTGGCGATCTTCCTTTTCTTCCCTCGCAGCTTGTCCTTCATCGTTGCGCCGTAATTCACGTTGTACGGCGGATCGGTGAAGACCATGTCGGCGAGCCCGCCGGCGAGAACCTTCTCCACGGACTCGATCTGCGTGGCGTCACCACACAGCAGACGATGCTCACCAAGGATCCACACGTCGCCGGGCTTCGTGATCGCCTCGTCTGGCGCGTCCGGCACCGCGTCCTCGTCGGTATTGCCGTCCTGAACCTGTTCGGGGTCGCGAAGGAGATCCTCCAATTCGTCGTCCGTGAAGCCGAGGACATCCAGGTCGAAGCCGTCGTCGCGGATCGACTCCAGTTCGACCCGTAGCATCTCCTCATCCCATCCGGCGTTGAGCGCCAGGCGGTTGTCAGCGAGAACGAGGGCGCGCCGTTTTGCTTCCGTCAGGCCATCGAGCACGATGACCGGAACCTCGGTGAGACCGAGCTTCCGTGACGCCTGCAGGCGGGCGTGGCCGGCGATCACAATTCCGTCGGCACCGGCGAGTATGGGATTGGTCCACCCAAACTCGGCAATCGATGCCGCGATCTGGGCGACCTGGTCGTCACTATGCGTGCGTGCATTCCGGGCGTACGGAATGAGCTTCTCGACCGGCCACGTTTCCACCTGCAGGTTCGTCATGCGGTTTTGGCTTGGGTTGATTTCTCGAACAGCCCGAGGGCGTTGTGCAGATCGACGATCTTGCCGATCATCGGAACGACGACGGCGACCAGCTTGTCCCAACTGAACTGCTTGGCCAGGTCTGCGCTGCCGTCATAGGCGGACTTGATGACGTCGAGGACGAGTTCGAGCTTTTTGTTTCCCTGGCCGGGCAGCGGAATTGCCTGCTCGACGGCCTGCACCGCCGCCAGGACCAGGGGAAAGATCTTCAGGATGATGAGCAGAGTGTTCATCGGCATGGGCTCCAGAGAGGATGTGGGGCGGCGTGAGAGCCGCCCCAGTTGACTACACCGTTTTCGGCTGTGCCTGGTTCACCGTGTTGGCAATTGCCGTGGTCGCGGTGGTCAGTGCCTGCACGATCTGCTGCAAGGTGGCGAGCACCGGGGTGACGGTGGCGTCCACCTGCTTGGCGACGGCGGCCGCGACCGCCTGGGCATCCACGCCCACGCCG
>CAZLOS010000329.1:0-2160 GCA_964561215.1 uncultured Solibacteraceae bacterium
CGCACTGTTTCAATTCACTCCCGCAGTTCCAGCACGTCTTCCTTCAATCCGTGTGCGGCTGTGAAGTTGCAGTCGGCGAGCAGTGGCGGGCCTTCACTCGCCTCAGTCTGGGCGAAGCCGGTGTTCCGGATCTAGTGCTGAACTGTTGCAGCCGCGACCGTAACCGAATCATCATCGTCGAGAACAAACTCAAGGCTGACGAGGGTGATGATCAGACAACACGGTATAGCTCTGAAGGTGCCACGCGACTATTGCTACGGCGTTTCGGCACCGTCGAGAGTCCAACCTACGTTTTTCTGACGCTGTTTCCTGATCAGCACCCGCAAGGTGGCGCACTCTGGCGGAAGGCCACCTATCGCGATCTGCTTCAGGGCGTTGGTAGAACGTCGTTGTTTCCAGACTGCATAGGCAACCGACTGCTCTCAGATTGGTTGGACCTCGTTTCAGATTTCTATTCGTTTGAAGCCGTTGATCCTGCCGATGTTTTACTTGAGAGGCTTCAATCCGACAACGGACTCGAAGGGAATTACCTGTACTTCATGTCCTTTGTGCGAGGACTGCACTTGCCTTCAGGACTGGATTTGGAAGGCTGGTTCAGATCGAGCCAGACCGGAAGGCGGTACTTCGGCGCCATCATCTCCAAGCCTCGCTGGCATCCGGAAGAAATGGTGCCGACACCAACTGGCGCATGGCACATCGATCCAACGAAGCACTTCAATATTCACATAGAGCCGCAATTCAACGTGCTTGCTGGTGTTCTCAGCCTGTACATCCACTATGAGATAAATCCCTATCGCCCCAACCACTGGTTCGTCAAAAACGTCTCGGCAGATGAACAGCGACGTTACCTCGACACGCGGCAGCGCTTCGTCTCTTACCTCGAGAAAGGTCGCCCCTCCGATCTAGCGATTGGAGGAGGCTGTAACCAGATAGCGAAAGCAACCTGCGACTTCAAAGGAGCTAGCACCGCAACGGCGATGCGTGAAGTAGGGCGGCTTATTGAAAGCACTTCAAGGGCTATCGACTCCGCCTTGGGTGAGGTTTGGCCACAAGCTTCATGACGTTGTCACGCCCCTTCCATGTCACGTCTGAATCACCACCGTCAAGTCCGAACCAGGATTAGGCGACGCCACAGCTTTGATGTCGAAGGTGAGATCGTTCCCTTCATGGAGGATCGGGGTTGGCCAGATGCAGGGGCGGATCGAGCATGCCGGGTGGTCCTTCGTTACGACGGCGTCGAACGTTTGCGCCTCCGGGTCGACAGCCAGCACTTCGACACACTCCTCGTTTTCGGTCCCGAACTCCAGGAAGACGAATCGACCCACTTCGAGGCCCGTGGTGGAAGCATCATAGGAGGCGGTTGCGATGGTTTGCGCCGAGCCGCTTCCGGTGATCGCGTTGAGGCTGAACAGGCCGTAGTCCGTATACGGCAGGCGACGCGTCTCCGGTGGACCATAGCCGGCGTCCACCAGATAGTCGTAGGTGGTCTTGTATCCGCCCGGCAGCTTCTGTGCGATTCCCATCTTCTCCAGCACTTCCCAGGTCCCGCCACCGTCCCGGCTGATCTTCACGACATATGCGGACTGCCCGTCAGTGGTTGGCTGCTGCACGTAAGCGAACACGCACCGGAGCGAGGCCGGATCGTGGACCTTCATGGGGATTGCCACTTCGTCCTGCGCCGCGAGAGCGCCGGGAATCTGGAACGTGTAGGCGCCGCCAGAGCACGTCCGTTCGCCAGGCATGAACGGCTCGTTGTGGTGGGAGAGCGGGAAGACGGTAAATGGACCGTAGCCGAAGTGATTCGCCACTCCGACGACTGCGGCCACGATGCAGGCCGACGGGAGTTTTGCTTCGATGCGCGCGGGCAGCCCCGGCGTCCGGAAGAACCCCTTCTTCACGGCCATGGTGAACATCTTCATGTCGAGCCGGTAGAACCGGACACCCTTCAGATGGGCGCACCGCAGCGTCTCGAACGAGGCCCAGTCTTCGCGCGCGTCGCCGACAGGCCGCCGCTGGATCTGGAAGGAACCAGAGGGAACCACGTCACCGGTGTCGCCGGGTCCGACGATCTGCGCGCATTCGTAGGACCGGCGGCCAGAGTGGACCGCGTCGGCAGCCTCGTCGTTGCAGATGATGTAGTCGCCGACGCGGAAGGTGCGC
>CAZLOS010000330.1:0-2121 GCA_964561215.1 uncultured Solibacteraceae bacterium
GTAAATCTGCTCAATCTGTGGACGCTCTCGGCTTCCGGCCACTGCCGCCGCTGAACATCGCGTGCTCTGGCCTGGGTGTGAACGCCCGGAAGGAAGACTGGCTGGCGCTGGACAACGGCGACACCCGGCTACGCAGCGGCTTGGAGCAGCTCTACGACTTGTTCCAGAAAGCGCCGGAGTTGGGCAGCCTAATAAACCCGCGCCGCTTGGCTCATGGCGACCTGGTGACGGCCAGCTTCGCCGAAATCCAACCGCTCCTGGCGAAGGCGCTCCAGTCCGAGAAGGCCAAGCGAAACGATGACCTGAACGAAATCGGCGTAACGGCTCAGGGGATGGCGAGTGCCGCCATTGTCTTAACGAGCTCATACCACCTTGTGGTAACAAATGTGCCCTACCTGGGCCGGGGAAAACAGGATGAGGCTTTGAAGAATTACCTTGAACGAGTGCACAGGGATGCGAAGGCCGACCTCGCAACTTGTTTTGTCGAAAGATGCGTGGATTTCTGTGCTACTAATGCGACTACTGCTCTGGTCACTCCACAGAATTGGCTTTTCCTCGGAACTTACAAGAATCTCCGCAAGCGTCTTCTGGCGGATTCTTCTTGGGTATCCGTAGTGCGGCTTGGGTCACGTGCCTTCGAGACAATCACCGGTGAAATTGTCAATGTTGCTCTGCCCATCATAACTCGGCAGGTTCCAAACGAAGCGCACCGTTTCGTGGGCATAGATGTGGCCGACGAAAGAACACCCTTTAAGAAGGACGCCGCGATTCTCTCCAGACCGGTCAGCCAAGTCCGCCAGAAAGCCCAATTGGATACGCCAGATTCTCGCGTCACTTTTGAGGAAACCGATCCATCGATGCTCCTGTCCAATTTCGCCGAGACTTTTGAGGGCCTCACCACAGGAGATCTAGAGCGATTTATTCAAATGTTTTGGGAGCAGCCCCGCGTTGATCGTGGCTGGCAGGTTTTCATTGGCAATGTCACGGCGCACACCGATTATGGTGGTCGTGAGCAGGTAATTCTGTGGGAAAATGGCCGTGGATCACTGGCCAACAGTCCTACCTCATACATCAAAGGAGAAAAGGCTTGGGGTAAGCGTGGGCTGCGGATTTCCCAGACCGGAACTCTTGTGCCAACGAATTACAGCGGAGAACTTTTTGACAAGAACGCGGCCACTCTGATCCCGAAACGATCGGAATATTTGCTCCCCATCTATTGTTACACGCAATCCGAAGATTTTGATCGGGAGGTTCGCAAAGTTGATCAGGCACTCAAAGTCACGATTGGGACGTTCGTCAAAGTCCCCTTTGACCTTGCACGCTGGCAAAAAGTGGCGATGGAGAAATATCCGAACGGATTGCCGAGACCGTTCTCTAGCGACCCGACGCAATGGCTGTTCAACGGGCAGCCCCAAGATTCAGACCAACCGTTGCAGGTGGCCGTAGCGCGGTTGATCGGTTACCAATGGCCGCGCCAGACCGGATCAAGTTTTACCGATTGCCCAGCGCTCGGTCCTGATGGTCTGGAGGAATTCGTGGACGAGGACGGCATCGTCTGCATCCCATCCGTGCGCGGTGAACCCCCAGCGGCAGAACGGCTCCGCGCCCTGCTCGCCGCGACTTGCGGAAAGACATGGAGTCCGGGGAAACTGGGCGAGTTGTTGAGCGCCGTGGATTACGCCGGGTCAAACCTGGAGGACTGGCTCCGAAACGGATTCTTCGACCAGCACAGCAAGCTGTTCCATCACCGCCCGTTCATCTGGCAGATATGGGATGGACGCAAGGACGGTTTTAGCGCCCTGGTCAACTACCACAAGCTCGACCACAAGCTGCTGGAGAAACTGACCTACACTTACCTCGGCGATTGGATCAAGAAGCAGCAGGAAGCCGTGGCCAACGAGGAATCCGGTGCCGACGACCGCCTGCTCAAAGCCCAGCAGCTCCAGGACAAGCTCAAGCTCATCCTCGAAGGCGAGGCCCCCTACGACATCTTCGTCCGCTGGAAGGAGCTTGCGCTCCAGCCCATTGGATGGAATCCCGACTTGAACGATGGCGTGCGTCTGAACATCCGTCCCTTCATGACGGCGGACATCCTGCGCAAGCGCCCCAACATCAAATGGG
>CAZLOS010000331.1:0-2084 GCA_964561215.1 uncultured Solibacteraceae bacterium
TGAGATTTGCCGCCTCGGAAAACTCCTCGACCGGGAAGACGGCCTACCGCATAATGGGGCCGAGGCCGACGTTCGCCGCATCAGGATCAAGGAGCTGTTATGGCAACTCGAACAGCCCTATTCGGGCTGGCGACGCTGATTCTTCCGGCCGTGCTGAGCGCGGCCGAACTGCAAGTAGAGTGGAACGGGGTTCCCAAGGAGTTGGTGGCAGGCCGGAAGGTCGAAGTGCAGCTGGGCGGCGGCGGGCGGCTGCACGGAAAGGCGCTGAGCTTGACGCCCGATGGCTTGCGCATGGAGATTGCGAAAGCATCCCCGAAAGACGGCAAGTACGGGAGTGGAGAAGCGTTGGTGTCCAAGAGCGACATCACGGCGCTTAAAGTCCGTAAGCCTCATGTTCGAGGCAGGATCATCCTCCCGGTGGCGATGGGCTCCATCGCCGGCGCGTACTCTTCCATGCGGGCCGTTACGTCGGAAGGCACCGATGTGGGCCCGGAACTGGCGGCGACGTCGATTGGCCTGGTCGCGGGCGGTTACCTGCTGGGCTGGCTGTGGGACCGCAGTGACGCGACGACGATCCACATTCTTCCTGCTGATAGAAAGTAGCGCTAACCGGGGAATCAGCGCGCGAGGAAGGCTGCCGCGCGCATGAGGTTGAACGGGCAGGATGGGAACGGGGACGGGACGTTTTGGGAGAGAGGCGAAAAAGGCATTGGGGCGTAGTGCGGCGACCGGTGCTTCGCTGGAAAGCCCGCAGCTAAAGCTGCGGGTCAAAGAGAGAGCCTCGTGGCAGGGTGGCGACCGTGGCGGCACTCGGCGCCGGCGAAAAGGCCGAGATATGGCCCGGGCTTCGAAAGGGCTCCGCCAGACGGAGCTCTCACGGCAACGGCTCGGCACACTGGATTACAGAGAATCTACCCTAGTGTGCATTCGCAGAATATGGAAAGATTTATTTTCGCGGGCGGCGCTTTGATCACGCCTGCGCGAACCGTGTTTTTTGGAGGCCTTTCGTGCGTCTTCGGAATCGGCTGATCCTGATTGCTGGCATTCTCGGCGGAGCCGGCTATGCGTACTGGAAGTTCGCAATTCCAGTTCACAGGGTGGAGGTTCGCTCGGAGTTAATCATGCTGGGGGACCTTGACGGGGACAAGAAGTGGACAGGGGCCGACCTGAAGATACTAGACGCTTTTCTGGGCGAACCGTTCGCCGGGCCGGAAGAAACAGCCCTCCGGCTCGACCTGAACCAGAACGACCTGATCGACAACGAGGACCTGCAGATTCTTCATCGGCTGGCCGCTGCCGCTGGTGATCCTTACACGGCGGAGGAGAAAGCGAGGGCCGAAGGCATTCCCTTCCCACTCCCGCGAGAACTCTACCGCTACGTTCAGGTGGATCAATACCGTCAACGCCCGATGTGGGCGCTGGTATGCCCGCAAGCGGCGGATTCCGTGCTGGGCTGGCTCTCCGACTTCCATCAGCGGAAGAATCCCAGTCCATACGGCGCGGCTCTGGACAATGCAGTCTACTCCGAGGCTGTCCGCTTCGATTTCGCGTGGCGCCGCCGTGAAAAACAGTTGCTGCCAATCGAGCGTGACTATGCCGCACGCAAACTCGCACGCGTGAAGAGTTTCTATGATGCCGGCGACAGTTATGGGATGCTTCTTGGATTGACCGAGCTGACTGAGGACGCGGAAACGCTTACGGTTCGAGACCAGCCGCAATTCCCGCTCCAACTCCTTGCCTTCCGGGACCACTTGCGCGAAGTGCTGGGGTCACCTCTGTACAAAGAGTTTGAAGCCGGGCGTCAGGACTGGCGCGCCATCGTCAGGGTCATTGCCGGGTATTTGCGACAAGATCTCGGGCTCTCGTATGACCTGGAAAACCTCGGGAAGCCGAGGAGTTTTACCAACCTCGAAAACTATGTACAACGAACCGAATGGCAGTACTACAAGAGCACAACCCGGGAGTCTGAATTCCGCACACTGATCGACTTTGCCCAGCACGACCGCCGGTATCTGCACGCCGTCGCGCGTACCCACCGGAAGATGCAGGACCCCAACGTGGAAAATCACAATTTGCCGATGGTC
>CAZLOS010000332.1:0-2060 GCA_964561215.1 uncultured Solibacteraceae bacterium
GCGGGCGGAGTGCGCTGTGGAGTGCGGACGCAACGGTCAGGCAGAAGTTCACCGGGAAGGAACGAGGCGACGCGCTCAGCGAGAACGGCCTCGATTACTTCGGGGCACGGTACTTGTCGGCTGCGCAGGGGAGGTTTACGAGTCCAGATTGGTCGGAAAAGCCGCAGCCGGTACCGTATGCGGACCTGACCAACCCGCAATCTCTGAACCTTTACAGCTACACGCTGAACAACCCACTGAAGTCGGCTGATCCCGATGGGCATGCTCAAATCGACATTCGGTACACCCGGATCGGCCCGGGCTATACTCATGCTTATCTCGTTGTGACTGACACCAACGGAGCTCGCACGTACTTTCGTGCGGGACCATCGGCTGGTGGGCCTTCATCCGGAAGTTCAGGGGCGCTCTCGTCAGGGTTTGGTGGCTCCGCTTCCCAATCTTCTGGCTCAGGGTCATCGGGGTCGAACTCTTCCAATTCATCGAGCCCCGGAAGTGGTCCGGGTGGCCCTGGGGCTAACGCCGGCCCGTTTGGCCAACTCTACGCCAACAGCGGAGCCTATGTCCCGGGCACGGTCGATTACGAGACGACTCCCGCAGCATCGACCACCCTACTTTCGAATGATCAGCCGGCAGCAGGGTATATTAACCAGCTCCAAGGATATGAGACGGCTGTCAACCAGGCGGGTATTCCCTATAACCCAGTGAGCACGAACAGCAATGCGTACGCCACTGGAGCCGCGAAATCGTTGGGGTTGACGGTCCCTAAACCCCCAGTGTGGGCACCAGGCCGCGACACCAAATTGCCGGTTACGCCGCCGCCTGCGCCGCCGCCTCCTCCGAAACCACCGTCATGCTCAGTTCCAGGAACAGGCGGAGCCTGCCAAAACTAGCGGCGAGGTACAGCGATGACTCGGTTAGCGAAAACGCTGGTTCTATTGGCTGTCGGCGCAGGATGTCTGATCGTGTTGATGGCGGTATGGGGGCAGAGGAGAAACCACGCGACAATGGCGAATAGCGCTACCAGCGACGAACTGGAACGCGAAATCAGGGCGGCACTGCCATTAGGGAGTTCGCTGTCTTCGGTAGAGGGGTTCCTCTCCAAGCGCGGGCTGGAATTCAGTTTTGACAAATCGTCCGGATCAGTATTCGCGATCGCTCGCAAACTGAAGGGTAGTACGGCCCTGGCCAGCAAATCTCTTCAGCTTCAGTTTCGCTTCGATGACGACTCCAGGTTGAAATCCATCGATGCGAAAGTGCTCTATACAGGTCCTTAGAGACTGGGGAGGGGATGCCGAAACTCTTGCAGTCTCCTGCGTTGGCGTCCCCGCCCGGAGCGGCGGCGGGGCCGCCGCTGGCCGCCGCTCGTGCTTTCAAGCCCGCCCGTCGCCGAGGCTACTGCTCGGAGTGGACCTCGTTCAGCAGGTTGGGGTGACGGTCGAGCAGCATGAGGAGTTTCACCAGCGCGAGCGGGGGCTTGGTCTTGCCGTTCTCGTAGCGCGAAAACGCGTTGGCGCCGCCGCCGAAGATGGCTGCGGCCTGGCGCTGGTCGAGCGCGAGTTTCTTGCGGACCCGCGCGATGAAGCCGGGATCGACGATGGAGGCGTTCACCTGCTTGTTGAAGTCCAGCATCGCCGCGCTGACCCGTTTCGATTCCGCCGCGGCCAGGACGCTCTCCCCGCAGGCCGGGCAGAACTCGCCGCGCACGGCCGGGATCGTGGTGGTTTCGCCTTTGTAGACGTACTGGATGTCGCGTGTGTCGCGCACCAGTTTCGCCCCTCCGCAGGATGGGCACTTCATGGTTGTTGCTCTTCCCTTCATAGTTCCTTGAATGACACGATCAGCACATCGTCGATGACCGTGAGCTTCAGATAGACATCGCCAAAACTCGGTGACAGACGGGAAGTAACCGCGCCGTGGGGTTCGAACTCCACGAGCACGAGCACGGCGACGACCTCTTATGACGCGGAGGCCACCACGGTCACCGACGCGGCGGGCAAGGTTCGCGCCAGTTACGTGGATGCGCTGGGCCGGCTGTTGAAAGTGGTGGAGGCGCCCAGCGG
>CAZLOS010000333.1:0-2053 GCA_964561215.1 uncultured Solibacteraceae bacterium
CACGCCGGAAAAGCTCGCCGCTCTCGGCGCGGCGTTGCGGATGGAGCCGGGGACCCGTGTGCTCGACCTCGGCAGCGGTTCGGGCGAGATGCTGTGCACCTGGGCTCGTAATTACGGCATCCGCGGCACAGGTGTCGACATGAGCCAGTTGTTCACCGAGCAAGCGAAACTCCGCGCTGAAGAGCTCGGCGTCGCCGATCGGGGCGAGTTCATCCACGGCGACGCTGCCGGCTATGTCGCCGGCGAGAAGGTCGGTGTGGCCGCCTGCGTTGGCGCCACCTGGATCGGTGGCGGAGTCGCCGGCACCATCGAGCTTCTAGCCAAGAGCCTCCGCCCGGGAGGGATCATCCTTATCGGTGAGCCCTACTGGCTGCGGTTGCCGCCAACAGAAGAAGTTGCTCAAGGATGCCGTGCCGCCGCCATCTCAGATTTTCTCTTGCTTCCAGAACTTCTAGCGTCGTTCGGCAACCTCGGCTACGACGTTGTGGAGATGGTTCTGGCCGATCAGGACAGCTGGGATCGGTACGAGGCCGCCAAGTGGCTCACTATGCGCCGTTGGCTCGCGGCGAATCCGGCTGACGATTTCGCGAAGGATGTTCGAGCTGAGCTGACCTCGGCGGCCGAACGCTACGCTACGTACACCCGTGAATACCTGGGCTGGGGCGTGTTCGCGCTGATGGCGCAGTGATGCCGGCTCCGGTGTTAGAGAAAAGGCAGACAAAGGGTCAGTGCGAGCAGGACGAACGTCTGCTTCCTGACCATGACATTCAGCTTCTCGGGCGTGACCTTTTGTCGCGCATAGATAGCGTTCGCCGCCGCCACGGCGATAGGAACACAGAGAACGGCGAGCGCGGCGCCGCCTAGGACATCACTCAGGTAGTGGGCGCCTTTCACGATCCGCGAATAGCCGACAAGACCCGCGACGAAAAGCAGTCCGAATTTGGCGAAGCGCACGGCCAGGGAGTTGCCCGGCACGATGAGCACGAACGGCAGTGCTAACGCGAGGCTTTGCGCGGCGTGTCCCGACGGGAACGACGCGGTGCCGTGCCGGCTGGCCACGTTGAGCTGTTCAGCTAAATCAGCTACGGGGCGCGCCCTTCCCAGAAGAGCCTTCAGGAGGTGCGCGAAGATGGTGGCGGCGCTGAAAGAAAACAGCACGGTAAGGAGCGTCGCGCGAGCCTCCTGGAAAGCCGGGAAACGGAAGGATGCGGCGATACAGGCAAGCACCAGCAGACAGATGGCGGACATTCCAAAACGCGAGAGCGCACTGCTGAGCGCCACAATCGCCGGATTGTCCCGTAACGAATTGTGAGCCAGCAGAAACGCCCGGTCGAAATCCCGTTCGATCCACAGCGCCAGCGAGAGGATCGTCAGGGTGAGGGAGGCGAGCACGACAATCCGCACGGCGGACCGGCTCAGCCGAACGGCGACGAGCGAGGCATTCACCGGTTTGAACCCACCCGCATCCTGGCAGGTCACGTCGATAGTGTAGTCACGGATTTTTCGTGAGCGCAATCAAAGGCTGGACAGGGAAGGCAATCCGCTGCTGTACGTGGCCGATGCCCATGCTGCCCTTGATGGACGGTGACGCGTTTGTACCAGCCGCTGTCGCGTTGCGATGGAGAGACGGATCTTGCTGAAACAGCAAAGCCGGAATATGGGAAAGGTCTGGCTCCGAGTCATGGCGGCTTTGGGAACGTTTTCGGCGAATTCCAGGCTTCCAAGTCCCTTCTGAATGAGGCTCTGTTCGAACTGTGTGGGCACGCAACAATTGACGAGGGGAAACAAGGTCCAACCGACCGAAGGGCTGTCGCGGCAATACAATAGATTTCCCTGGATAGCAGCAGGAGATTAACAGATAGCCTGCTTGCCGATCGAAGTCGTCGCATTCGGGAGCGCATCGGCGCTCCCGCTGGAAGAGGTGCTTTGCGCAGCCAACTCGATACAGAGACAGTTCATCTATTCGCCGATGAACGCGCCCGACGCAGAGAACGTCAGCAAATATCTTGCGGCATTTCCGGTTCAGAGCGACTGCCTAGAAGCTCCAGCAATC
>CAZLOS010000334.1:0-1947 GCA_964561215.1 uncultured Solibacteraceae bacterium
TGTCCTCTTTGCCGCAGAGCTTGCTGGCCATCTCAGCGCTGAAGTCATCGCTGAGCGCGAGGAAAATCTTGGTGCGGAAGGTCTGTAGTAGACTGCGCCACGCCTCACCAGTCAGCGTGGAACGGAGCGAACTCACCGATTGTGTCGCCACGATGGAAATGCACTTGGCCTGACGGGCGAGCGCGAAGAACTTTTCATCGCCGGAGGGGTCGCTTTCGCCGACCGTCGCAAATGCCTGATACTCGTCGCAGAGAAACAGGACTTCCCGGAAGTGACGGTCCGGCTCCTGTTCCATTTTGGGGATGCGATTTAGCACGGCCCGTTGGAAATCCTGTTTCATGAGCGTGCCGATGGTCTTGGCCAAGCCGGGGTTCAGCGAAACAGGAAAGTTCAGCGCCACCACTTTGCCTTGTTCGATCTGCTCACTGAAGGGCGGCAACGGAACGCCGTAGCGTCCGCTGCGGTTCGCCACAGGATCGTACGTCTCCTTCGGCGGGCAGAAGACGCGTTTTACATCCGGGTTGTCATCAAATAGCGAGAGGAAGACAGAGATGCCCTCCACAATGGAGGTGCGCAGCTTCGGCTCGATGCGTTGCCAGTCCTCGAAAAACCAGCGCTTCACCGCTTCGAACTCCTGTTTCTTGCGTTCGTCGCGAATGGGCGCGTACTGCGTGCCGGTGGCTGACTCCGATTGAAGCTCGTGAGGGATGGAGTCGTCCGTGAGCCGCTGTTGCAGGGCTTCGGTAAATGGCGCCTTCATGCGGCCCAGTTCTTCGTCCATCTCGAAGTCGTGGCTGTCGAGCGCCGGGTGCTGTTCGAAGACCTCGACGTCGACCAGTACGTATTCACCCTGGAATCGCGCCTCGCCCTCCTCGATCTTGCGTTGCAGTAACGCCGGATTGATCGCGCAGGCGTACACGTCGAACAACGTGACGTAGTCGTAGAGCACCTTGTGCAAGAGGATGATGAACTTGACCAGGTTCGTGTAGGCTTGCTGCCAGAAAGGTTCCTTGCCGCGGCCGAACAGGTTATTTAATAAGGATGCGATTCCGAAAGCGAGCGCGTATGCGTCCTGGTCGTTGTGCAGCGGATTGTAGCGGTACTGGGAATGCAGGCTGACCTCGACATAGTCATCGTCGCGACCGCAGGTCTTGAGCAGTTTTCGGATTTTGAAGCAGAAATCGCCTTTCACCTCCAGCACCAACGCACTGGCACGCCGTTCGGCGTCGGACGCGCGATAAGAAAGGATCTGTTCAGCAAAGGGGACCATGCAGCAGCTGGTCTTACCGGAGCCGATGGCGCCGAAGACGGCGATGCCTGTGAACAGCCCACGTTCCGGGATTGTCAGCCATTGCGGATTCTCCACCGGTCCGAGGCGCTTCTGCTGATGGATCTCGCCGACGATCAGGTAGAGGCGCCCACGTGCTGCCGATGGCTCATATGGTGGAAGTGGATTGCGCACCAGGACCGCGTCGCCTCTCACGGCGAAGATGTAAGTCAAGGCAAACAGCGACGAGAACGCGATGAGCGGCGTCGAAAACAGCATGGCTGTGTACGACCAGCGAATGGACTCGTAGAGCCACGGCTTGTGGAGCAGGATCAACTGCAACATGGCGTGATCGGCCGGAAACGGCCATCGGTGAAGCAAAACGTAGCCGGTGGTGCAGCCGAGGGCGAAGCTGATGGGCATTCGGTTGTGAATGATCGATCGCAGCATTGGCTCCTCCTACGCTGCTGGCGGAGTGGTCGCCGCTTCTGTGCGATGAGCACGAACACGGTCGGCTCGGCTCGTGGGGGCTACTGACAAATGTGCCGGGCTGGCCTGCGGCTCCGCGGGCTCCGGGGCCTTAGGCGGTTCAGCGACGTGTTCGCGTTCCTTCCATTCGAGGAAAGCCTTGTCGCGGCGAAAGACGGCTTTCAGTGCTTCGTTGATGACCCAATCGCGGG
>CAZLOS010000335.1:0-1534 GCA_964561215.1 uncultured Solibacteraceae bacterium
TCGCCGCAGGCTGCAGCTTCCAGTGGGCCTTCGAGGGTTCGACGGTGTACACGCCCGGCGGCACTGACGCCAGGATGTAGCTGCCGGTCTGCTGCGTCGTCGCCTCGTAGCCGCCGGGCGATAGCCTCACCGTCATACCCGGCACCCCTCCCTGGTTCAACAGGTCTGTCTCATAGCCATCTATGTAGAACCCATAGCCGATGTTACCGAACCCATTGGATGACAGGTTGATCTTCGCCACGTTTCCGCTGATCCACGAACTCCAGATGTCCTCGCCGCGACCTGTGAACGTCTCAAGCGCGTTGTCCACGCCGTCATAGATGGTTATCACGTCACCTTCATCCATCAAATCGATCTCGGCGAAGTGGACGCGAATCCGGTTAGCTCCCTCGTGAGCCGTGATAGTCCAGGTTCGGTCGAAGTTGTTCAGATATGGATGCGGTGATTCGACTATCTGGCTGATAACGCCTCCAAGCTCGCCGGTGATCTTGCCGCTCACTGATCCCGGCTCACCTCGTCCCTTGAAGTCGGCGTCTTGGACCGGCGCCGAGGACACAGTGACAATCCGACTGCGGGGCGTGAATGTCCAGCCCGGCTTGCCCACCTGAACGGAGTAGCTGCCGGGGGAGACGTGCGTTATGTAGGTGCCATTGGCGTTAGTGGTCACCCGTTTGACCTGTCCCGCGCACACCAGAGTGACTAGGGCTCCACGGACGCCCGCACCGGAGTCGGACGTGACTCTGCCCGAGATATAGGTGTTCGGCAGCCCGCCGGAGACCACAAGGGCGTAGTCCTGGGGCCCCATGGGCACGTTGTAGCCTGTCACCCGCACTTTGTAGACACCCAGTTCTGGCTGCGTGACCAGAACGCGCTCCACGTTGTTGGTCCTATCGACCGCCCCGTACAGGGGATATGTGACTCCAGACGGCGAAACGACTGTGAGGTCGAGGTCGTTCACCAGTTCCTTTGCCGCCAGAACCGCGCCAGGATAGTCGGTCCAGACCAGCGTCGCCTTAAGCGGCACCGAATTGTCTATCACCGTATACTGATACTCCCTGGTGTCGCCTGTGTATATCAGCGGCGACTCATCCGCGAACTCGTTCACCAACGGAGGATCGGGGCACAGCGAGTTCTTGAGATTGAGCCGGCCCCACCCCTGCGAGTTGTCCGGCACGGGCCAGAGTTCGCGGTAGCGTTCGGTGCCGTACTGGCCGGGCGACATATCAACGGCTCCGTGAAGCAGTGTAGCCTTCACCAGCGCCGCGCTCGGGTTCGCGCCGCGCTCCGCCTGATGGTATTCGCGCACCAATGCCGCGGCCCCGGCGACCTGAGGCGTCGCCATGCTCGTCCCGCCCCAGTAGTTGTAGTTCGAGTCGTAGACCGCCCAACCTGTGGGATAGCAGTTGTGGGTACGCACCGAGACGATGTTCGTGCCCGGGGCACAGATGTCCGGCTTGATGCGGCCGTCATCGGTAGGTCCCCGACCGCTGAACGCGGCGATGCCGCTGGAATTGTTGCTCATGAGGTCGTATTT
>CAZLOS010000335.1:1544-1945 GCA_964561215.1 uncultured Solibacteraceae bacterium
GGCGGGACCGGGTAGCTCGAAGGCCACGCCACGCCGTAACCCACCTGATACCCGCCCGTGGTCCGCAAGTTCTCTGAGGCGCCAACGGAGATGCAGTTCTTGGCTGTCGCGGGTGAGTAGATGGAGTCGGAGTCGGCGACGCCGTTCTGGTCGAGGTCTCTGGCGTCGTTGCCCACAGCGAACACTGCGGTGAAGTCCTTGTGGTCCCAGACAAACTGATCGACGTGATTGGAGTACGTTGTGTACCTGCCCTGAGCGGCACTGCCCCAGCTGTCGGAATGCACTCGCGCGCCGTCATCGTACGCCGGCTGGAACAGCTCGGATAGATACAGGGGCGGAAACACCATGTCCCCGCTGTCGCCAATGGATTGAAACACCAGCTTGGCCTCGGGCGCGTAACA
>CAZLOS010000336.1:0-1906 GCA_964561215.1 uncultured Solibacteraceae bacterium
AGATTGGGGCGTTCAAGTTCCAGTACGACGGGGAGAACCGGTTGGCGGAGGTCACATCCAACAACGCGCCGGTGACGTACGCCTACGACGGGGAAGGCCGGCGGGTGAAGCGGACGGCGGGCGGGCAGACGACGGTGTACGTGTACAGCGCGACGGGGGAGCTGGCGGCGGAGTACGGCGGGGAGACGAACGGCGGCGGGGTGAAATACCTGACGGCGGACGCGCTGGGGTCGACGCGGCTGGTGACGAAAGCGAGCGGGAGTTCGACGGAGATCGCGGCAAGCCGGCGGGACTACCTGCCGTTCGGAGAGGAGATCCCGGCGGGAGTAGGCGGGCGGAGTGCGCTGTGGAGTGCGGACGCAACGGTCAGGCAGAAGTTCACCGGCAAAGAACGCGATGCCGAATCCGGCCTCGACTACTTCGGCGCCAGGTACTTCTCGGCCGCGCAGGGGAGGTTCACGTCCGTTGACCCGGTGTTTGCGACGGCGTCCCTTTTCCATCCTCAATCTTGGAATGGATATACCTACGGGCTGAACAATCCGCTGAAGTACGTCGACCGGGATGGTGAGGTTCCTATAAACATCATCACGGCTGGCGTCGGTGCAGCCATCGGCGGTGTCGTTGGTGCTGCCGGGGAGTACGTCAATCAGGTGAGAACGTCGGGACATATAACCAGCGGGGCAAGGATTTGGACTGCCGCTGGAGGTGGTGCTCTTGCTGGAGGAATCGCCGGGTTCACACTTGGCATCGGCGCTGGGGCGGGTGTGACCGCAGGTGCCATAGAAACCGGGATTGTAACAGCGTCTTCAACCGTGATTGGTGACTTTACACAACATCGAGCAAACGATGCTTTGGGCTTGACGAATCCCGGCGAAAATAATACGGAACTGTCGGACACTCTCGTCAACGCTGCGACTGCCGGAATAGGCGGCTCAGTCGGCGGAGCTGTGGCAGACCGGCTGTTACCGATTCCGAATGTCCGCAGAGAAATCCAGCTGTTGCAGTTTGCTAACCGACGGAGCACTCGTGCTGCTCGGGTACAGGCAGCCTCGGTCAGGGCCCAGTCGGTTGCTCTTGGCAATGCGACGATCGGCAACACGCTGGGATCGGCACTTCAGCAGACAGGTAACTACCTTTGGAGCCTATTCACCGGGACACAAGGTCAGCAGCAGCAACAGCAGCCCCCACCGAAAAAGAAGAAGGACTACGAGACCGACATAACGATTCACTATTTGCTGCCCTGATGGGAACGGCCGTTCATGACAAAGAAAGACGATATACGAGAATACCCGTTCGCATCCCGACAGGTTCGTCGGTTCGTTCCTTGGGCGAAGGTGTCGGCGGTAGTGCTGGTTGCGACGACCTCAGCCGTGGCATGCATCTACGGCGTCAATCCGCTTATTCCGGTGAGCTACAACGTACGCGGGCTTATCCTTCTGGTTTGGTTCTGGAATGTGTGCATCTCCGCTGTTTCTAGCGGGATTGTGCTCTGGGGGTGGTTAGTGGATCGCTATGGCGATCGAAGTGGTTGATGGGCGGTTTCCGACTGTGTTTGATGTCGCTCGCGGTACCAGCCCGAGGCGTGGTGAAAGGGTAGCGGGGAGAAGAACGATGCTTCGCATCGGCTGAAGGGTGACACGCCACCCCAGAATGGGGTGAGCGCTACGTGAACCGCATCTTGTGAGTCTGGCCCGGAGAGTGCACTCTGGGAACATGCGAAAGCATCCCGAGGCATGGGCGAAGTGGCGGCGGATCGTTACCGAGCAGAAGCGGAGCGGGCAGAGCGTGGCGGCGTTCTGCCGCGAAAACCCGGTGACAGACGGAAAGCAACCTCAACGGCAACGTAACCGAGTGTCCGGACGCGCTGCAGCGGGTGGCGTGGGTGAGCGGGTCGAAGACGTTTGCC
>CAZLOS010000337.1:0-1899 GCA_964561215.1 uncultured Solibacteraceae bacterium
AGGCGTTGAACGGTTTCCACGGCACTACGGGAAGCTTCGAGGAGTAGCCTGAACGCAAAGGTGGTGATCGAGATTCCATCATTGCGGGTGCTCTGATGTAATCGTGCCACCGCTGAGCCGCTTGGCGGGCGAATCTTCCGGCACATGGGGATCCAACGCGAGGATCTGGCCGGCGGCCCGTATAATGTGAGGTCAGATTATGTCGAGTCCGGCTCGAAGATCCGCCCACGGAGACCGGCGATGACTATCGATTCGCTGCGCGCCCGCTATGAAGCGTTATTGGAGGTTTCCAATTCGATCGCGTCGCACCAGAGTCTGCCTGGACTGTTCCGTGTTCTGACGAGCCAGCTCGCCAGGTTGATGCCGTTCGCCGGATTGGGTCTGATGCTTTATGACGGCGAGCGGAAGGTGACGAAGCTGTACGTACTGGAGTCGTCGGCCGTAACGGGCATTCCGGTCGAACAGGAGTTCCCCGCCGATCAGACCCCGACTTCCATCGTGCTCGAAACCCGCCGGCCGTTCTGTGTACCCGATGTCGAATCGGAGACGCGTTTTCCGGTCGTCATGCAATTACTGGTGAAGAACGGCGTTCGAAGCTATTGTGTCCTCCCACTCTTCACCGAACGGCGGGAGATAGGAAGCCTCGTCTGGGGCTCCACGGAAAAGGCGGCTTACACCGAACAAGAAGTCGACTTCATGAGCCAGGTGGCGCGGCAGGTGGCCGTGGCCGTCGAGAACACGCTGAACTACGAGGCCGCGGCACAATCGCGGGCGCAATTGAGCACGGAGCGGGATCGCCTTCAACTACTGCTAGGGGTTAACAACGCCGTGGTGGCGCATCTCAGCACGGACTCACTGTTTCAGGCGATTTCCGGTTCGCTTCGAGAGGCGCTGAATGTGGAACTGGCGAGCCTGGCTTTGTGGGATTCCGAGCACGGCCAACTTCGCCGGTTGGCTCTGGATGCCGAAGGGCTGCATGGTGTCCAGGGAGATCGGGAACGGGACTCACTCATCCCTGTGGAAGGTACGATCCCAGGCGAAGCTTTTCGTACCCGCAAACCGCAGGTGCTGCGGGGGCGCGATCCGGAACTCCTACCCTACGCTTTCGCCCGGGACCTGGTTGAGCACGGATACTGTCTCGTCTGCTCCGTGCCTTTGATTTCCGGAGGACGCGTACTCGGGACCCTGAACGTCGGCAGTCGCAACGGCGACATGACGCCGGCGGAGATCGATCTGCTGGCCCAGGTGGGCGGTCAGATCGCGATCGCGATTGACAATGCCGCGGCCTACAGCCGCATTGAGGAACTGAACGCCCGGCTGGCGGAAGAGAAGCTGTATCTGAAGGAGGAGATCAGGAACAACTACTTCTTCGATGCGATCGTGGGCCGCAGTGCCGCCATCACGGCGGTCCTTCGGCAGGTGGAGGTCGTTGCTCCGCTTGACTGCACCGTGCTGATCTCTGGTGAAACCGGTACGGGTAAGGAACTGGTTGCCAGGGCAATTCACAAAGTGAGCCCGCGCAACCAGAATGCGTTCGTAAAGGTGAACTGCTCCGCGATTCCCACGGGCCTGTTGGAAAGTGAGCTGTTCGGCCACGAAAAGGGCGCGTTCACCGGCGCGATTGCGCAACGCGTCGGGCGTTTCGAACTGGCCCACCGGGGCACCATCTTCCTTGACGAAATCGGCGATATCGCCCTGGAACTCCAGCCTAAGCTGTTGCGCGTCCTGCAGGAGCGGGAGTTTGAAAGGCTCGGCAGCGGACGGACTCTCCGCGTCGATGTGCGATTACTGGCCGCTACCAACGCCGACCTGCTGCGAATGGTGGAGGACAGGAAATTCCGCGCCGATCTCTACTATCGGCTCAACGTGCTGCCGATTCGCATTCCGCCGCTGCGGGAG
>CAZLOS010000338.1:0-1892 GCA_964561215.1 uncultured Solibacteraceae bacterium
CACGGTAACGCTGTTCACAGGGACGGAGGTTCCGCGCTAAACTCAGCCGGAACCACGGTAACGCTGTTCACAGGGACGGAGGTTCCGCGCTAAACTCAGCCGGCCTTGCGGCACAGGTATTCGCGCAGAAAGGCTCCGGCCCGGTGTTGATCGAGAATCTCGAAACCGGCTCGCGTGAGCAGTCCTTCCATGATCCAGGCGAGCGTGCTGTACTCCTGGCGGATGTGCCGCACGAGCGCTTGGCGGGAGGCTTCGGGCAGATCCGGGCCGGCGATCCGGTCGAAGTAAGAGCCCGGCTCGCCGCCGCTCCAATCGAACACCACGTCGCGCAGCGAAAGCCGTCCCCCGGTCTTAAGCCAGGTGTAAATTTTCCGAAGCGCCACCGCCTTCCAGACGTCGGGAAGATGATGCAGCGCCAGACCGGAAACCACCGCATCGTAAGTTGCCCCGCCAGCCTGATGCGTCAGAAAGCCGCCCGTTTGAAACGTGATGTTCACGACGCCGCTTTCGCGTACGCGCTGCTCGGCGTATTGCAGCATGACCGGCGAAATATCGATGGCGGTCACCTTGGCGCAGACCAGCGCGACATCGCTGGCAAAAGCGCCGGTACCGGTCCCGATTTCGAGCACATGCGCGCCCGGCGGCAATTCCAACATCTTGACGATGCGACGATTCTCCGCACCTACATCGCGCAGTTCGCGCATCTTACGGTCGTAGGCTTCGACCTCGGCCACGTTTTCATAGTCGGTGCCGATCTGCTGCGCCTCGTCCCACTGCCAAGCCGGTATCATCACGCCTCCCTACGCCATTCTACCGGACCGGGCTGCATCATTCCTGGCGCAGGGCGACGACAGGATCGACGCGCGCGGCGCGCCAGGCCGGGACCGACACTGCGGCCAGCGCAACCGCAGTGAGCAACAACGACAGCCCCGCGTAGATCCCCGGATCGCCAGGCTTCACTTCAAACAGCAGATTGGCGAGCAAGCGCGTAGTCGCAACCGCGCCCAGCAACCCAAGCAGTAGTCCGGCGAACGTCAACCGCAGCCCCTCTCGCAGCACCAGACCGAACACGGAACCTGGGGCGGCCCCCAACGCCATCCTCACGCCGATCTCCGCAGAGCGCTGCGCCACCAGGTACGCCATCACTCCGTAAATACCCACCACGGCGAGGCACAACGCAAGCGCGGCAAAAACGCCGAGCAGCAGCGCGCGGAACCGGGCTGCGGCCATATTCTCCGCCAGAGACGCTTCGAGCGTGGTGAACTTCACAGGCACGTCCGGCGAAATCCCGTGCGCAACTTGCCGCATGGATTGAGCCAGCGACGCCGGATCCACCGTGGACCGCGCCAGGATGTTCATCTTCGTGGCAAAACCCGGATGCTGCGTGTTCGGCATATAGATAGCCGGCAGCGTCGGGCTCGCGGGGCCGAGCGAGCGCACGTCGCCCACCACGCCTACAATGCGCATGCCCCGATACGCGCGCTCGTCCAAGCCGCCGCTGATGATGCGGCCGATGGGATCCTGGTTCGGGAACGCATACCGCACCAGTGCCTGATTCACGACGGCAACCAGCGGCGCGTCGTAGCTGTCGGACTCGGCGAAATCCCGGCCGTGGATCAGCGGGACACCCAGGGCGCGGAACGTACCGGGCGTGACCTCCGTGTATAGCGTCTCTGGCGGCTCCGGCAGTGCGCTCCCCTCCGGGGGGTGCCGATCCACCCAATGGCCACCAAAGCTCCAACCGCGGGTTGACGGCAGCGAGCGACTACCACCTGTAGCCGTCACGCCGGGAATGGACCCGACGCCGGCGACCAGCCGGCTATAGAAGCGCGTCGCTTCCCGCGCGTCCGCCGGCCCGCAACAGGGCGCGGGTGTTGCTCCCTTCGTGTTCA
>CAZLOS010000339.1:0-1856 GCA_964561215.1 uncultured Solibacteraceae bacterium
CCACTTCTGCTCTTCCTTGCCTTCATACATCCCCTGGAACGCCCCGTCGATCTGTGGATCGCCGCTTGTCAGGTGCTGGGTCTCGACCACCTTCTTGAGCGCCTTGTCGGCGGCAGCTATGAGCTCTTTGTCATCCAGTATCTCCCCAATGTCGCGCATGTACATTGAGCTTACGGCCGGGCCGGAGGGTATCTTGCCGCCGTAGTACCCGCCATCCGGATCCTGCAGCGAGGCCACCCAGCGCGCGTACTTCTGGGACTTTCTGATGAACGAGTCGTCCTCGAACAGCCTCGACGCCTGGATCATCATCGCAGAGCCGAAGTCGTCGTTCACCGCGTGCATCGCGAGGTTGTCCTCGGTGCGATCCACGGCCCTGTCGGTCACCTTGCCGGTGAACGGGTCGAACTCCAGCACCAGCGTGCCGTCATCCTGAATGAAATCGTCGCGGTAGTGCTCCGCGATAGGCAGCATACCGCGCTCGATGTATTTCTGGTCACCCGAAACCATGAACAAATCGTGGAAAAACAACCCCGTGCCGGAGTGGAACGAACCGCGCGAGTAGAAGTGGTCCATACCCTCCGTCATATACATCGCGTACATCGGCCAGCCGCGATACATGGCCTTGTTGATCAGGAAGTCGCCGAACAACCGTGCGCGATCGAGGTAGATCTCTTTCTTCGTTGTCTCGGCAAGCCACGTGAGAGCCCAGGCCCCGGTGGTGGCGTCGCGGGGCGCGAACTCCATCGACTGCGGCGTGATCTCGCGGATCGTGCCGTAGTACCAGTCGCGCTGATCGAGTATCTGGAGCGACATTATGTAACGTCCGGCGCGCTCGGCGGCATCCAGATACCGGTCGTCACCCGTGCGCTTCCACAGCGCGAGCAGGGACATGGCCATTGTGCCGGTCATCCAGTTGCCCGTCAGGACTTTGTGGCCGGTCATCATATCGTAGCTGCGAATGCCGCGGCCGTTGTTGGCGTCGAAGCGGTCTTTGACCTGGTTTCTGACCATCCATTCGCCGCACAGCTTCGCGCGGTCGAGCAGAAGCGAGGGTTCGAAAACTGACTGTGGCAAGGCTTGCCTCCCAAATTACGAGTTCTGAACTATGAATTATGAATGAGGAGAAGCAATTCCTGTAAGCACGGAGGAGGACAGGCAGCATTGTGAATTGCGAACTGCCGAGCACGCCGGCGGTCCCCTCACACGCAGCTCACAATTCACAATCCATAACTGGCTTTAGCCTTTGGGGTTCATGACCGCTCCGACGAAGAGAACGGCTCCGGTGTCGCTGTCAACTATGGCGCAGAGGAACGGGTGGTCGACGTTCATCTCGACTGGCTGAGTCGGCGCGGCGGTCATGGCCATGCCGACGGAGGTCGCCGCAGCCGCTTCCGTACCGGCCTCGTCAACATCGAGGAACGTCTTGTGGACGACCTGTGAGATGAACACGTTCTGGCCCGGGATCACGGCCATCTTGCTGAAGTTGGCCTTCGCGGAGTCGAACGCCACAGCCATGCCCATTGCGCTGAGCGCGGCTTTGAGTTCGTCTTCGGCCTTGTACTCGATCTTGAACTTCGGCATGGAGAGGTTGACCGATGCGCTCGTGAAACTCCTCAGCCACGTGTCCCATTTCTGCGACGTGAGCTGGCTGACAAGGCCGTGCAGGCCCGACGGCTTCTCCGGCAGGAGCACGACCATCCTCATTCTGCCGCTGGCGTAGGGCAGCGACACCGCCTGGAAGCCGGCGCCGTGGTAGTAGCCCATAAAGCCCTGCCGGTGCATCATCGGAACCGTGATCTTCCTGCCATCCGCCAACGAAAACGGCCCGTCCTTTGTCAGCGCCTTCTCGAACGGCA
>CAZLOS010000340.1:0-1851 GCA_964561215.1 uncultured Solibacteraceae bacterium
CGCAGCAGCGCTATTACGCGCCGACGCAGGGAAGGTTCACGACGCCGGACCCGTACCAGGCGAGTGCAGCGATCGCCAGGCCGCAAAGCTGGAACCGGTATGCGTATGTGGAGAACGATCCGGTGAATTTCGTGGATCCAGATGGACTGCGAAAAGCGGGCGCGGCGGGGTGGTTTGACAGTGTCCTTGAGTGGCTCGCCAACCATATCCCGGAGAGCCAATCCGCACCGTCCCTGCCCACTCCTAATCCGCCTGACCCAGCGAGCATAGCCGCGGCAGTCACAAACTCACTTGGTGTTCCAGGTCTTTTCGATGCGGTCACGACCTCATATGCGAGGGGTCAACTCAAGAATGCGATCAAGGCGCTCCCACAGCACTGCTTGGACGCTTTCAAGACCGCGGAACAGTTCCCTGGGAGCATGTCGCAGTCCTATCTGTTGGACCGTGCCGACAGTTTGCGCTTCTATGACGCACGACCTACATCGCGGTATTCGAACTATACTTGGGGCAGAATAACCGGCGGGAACAACTCCACACCAATCGGAGCGAAGCTTCCGCTGGATGACTCTTTTGCCCGATGGATCTTTGGTCCGGACGCAACTGGTGTGCTGCTGTATGCGAACTTCTATTCGGCCACCGAGATTCAGCAGGCCAGTACGCTCGTTCACGAACTCCTGCACGACTTGGCCATCTCACACGAAATTATGGTGAGTAAGTTCTCGTCATTCGGCATGGAGGGAGTCTCTGACATATCGGCATGGATCGAACGCGGCTGCAAGAAGAAAGACTGATTCGATGACCAGAGCGAGATTCATGATTGTTTGCGCATGCCTTTGGCTGGGAACATCATCAGGCTACGGGGCAGTTCTGAAGCGTATCTACCGGTACCCCGGAAACGGCTTTTACGAGGAGCATTGGCTGTCTCCCAAGCGCCTGCCACCGATCTCGGTGCTGAGGAGTCTCTCCCGCCGGTTGGATGCACAGCCCAGAGCGTCGGTCAAGCGAGCGTTTGTGTTCACTGATCGAAACGACGCAAATTGGGTGCGCTGGGGAAAGGGCATGGCAGATTACGACTACTACCTCTGGCGCCGGGGGCTTGAAGATGCCCTGCGCGATCGTGCGCCGCTTGCCGAAGTACTCAGTACGCCGGTGGGAACAGTACTTCGGAGATTGGACGAAAAGGGCCGGGTGCTTTCATCCGTTCTCCGTGGTGCGAACCCCTTGAAAGTCTCATGTGGCTCCGTCAGCGGGGAACTCTTGCTGTTCACCTTCCCCGACCCGAAAGCACGGCTCAACGGCGTGATTGTGGCGTATGTCAGGCTGAGACATACTCCTGAACCAAAACGATTGCGTGCTGTCACTGAGCGTCTCGCCAAGGATTACGGTTTCCAGGATATGTATATCGTATACCGCCGCGACTGCTGGTTTATCTTTGACGAGGACTTTCCGATGTTTTACCCTTTCGACTCCGATCTAAGAATCCCATCAGAAGCCGAATGGCGTCAAAGCGACACGGTTGTGTGCTGGAAGGAGCCGAAGCGGACTTCGTGTAGACTTGGTCAAACGAATTGAGAGGACCACTGCCGTGCTACCAACAGGGAAACTCGGAAGATGAGGGACGGGAAGCTGTGAAATAATCGAACATTTCTATTGCCTTTTGTTTCAGCGTCCGTAGACTGGTCTTGTGACCCACGAAGGGAATCCCCGTTTTGAGCCGCTCGACCGGCGACAGGTGGTCCTGGAGCCGCTCGACGTGGAGCAACTCATCGCCGACAACCATCCGGCGCGGAACATTTGGTCGATTCTCGGCAGGCTGAACCTGGGCCGGTTCTGCGGCGAGGTGAAGGCGGT
>CAZLOS010000341.1:0-1829 GCA_964561215.1 uncultured Solibacteraceae bacterium
AAGGCGCCGACCGGCCGCGACTGCGCCAGCGAGGCGAGATGGAAGAACCTTTCGGGATCAGCGCAGAGCGGCCGCTGACCTGACGGTCTCGTGGTATGGCGTCCGGACAGGACCTGCCGATGCCACGTGTTTCCTGGCGGCGGTTGCGCAATCCCATCTTGCAGCATCCCGATTGGTCGCTGAAGGATGCGTGCCTGCAGTGGCGCAATGGTTGGTTTTACGTGTTCGCGTCCGCGTTCGTGCCGGAGGGCCGGCATTGCCGCAGTCATCTGGCCGCCTTTCGGTCGCGCGATCTGCACCGATGGTCCCAACCGCTGTTCTGCCTCTCCGGACGAGAGGATGGACTGAACGGACTCTGTTCACCCGACGTGATCCGTGTCGGCGAGGTGTACTATCTCACTTGCAATTCTTGGGGATATGATCGCGTACGACCTAACCAGCTCTTCTACATGACCTCCCAAGATTTGTTGCACTGGAGCCCATTGCGCCCGCTTGCTTTCCAGCTGACGGAAGGGATTCATGTGATCGACGCGGCGCTGGCGTATGACGACGGCGTTTGGCGACTGATCTACCAGCAGGAAACCGACAAACGCCTGCGGATCGCCTGGTCGGAGGCGGTGGATGGTCCCTGGCGCTGGATTGGTGACGGCTATCCGCAACTGTGGATGGCTGACGGCACAGAAAGCGCGTTACGACACGAGAACTGCCAGTTCATACGTATCGATGGACGGTGGCGGCTGCTGAGTTCCGACTACTCGCCGCGCACACCGGTTCTGTACGCGCTGAGTAAATCATCTGAAAGAGCGGAATGGCTCGACTGGACGGATGGCCGCATCCTTCATCCGCCAACCGAAGATTGGAACACCGTGGACCGTGACAACGCCGCATGGCTTACAGACCAGCGCAAGGCGGATGGTTATATCTACATGCTGTACAGTGGTCGGAACCGCATACGCGCCCACGAGTTCGTCGGTCCCGGGTCACGGGGAGTTCCTTGGGCGCGCGGCTGGAACCGAATTGGTATCGCTCGATCGCGCGACCTGAAGCAGTGGACCGTTCCGGGGCACAACGAGACTTGACAGGCCGGGAAGGCTTCTATTCCTCGTTCACTTTCAACACGCTGAGAAATGCCTCTTGGGGTATCTCGACCGCGCCGACCTGCTTCATGCGGCGCTTGCCTTCGCGCTGCTTTTCCAGCAGTTTGCGTTTCCGCGTGATGTCGCCGCCATAGCACTTGGCGATCACGTTCTTACGGAACGGGGCGATCCGGTCGGCGGCGATCACCTTGGCTCCGATGGATGCCTGCAGCTTCACCTCGAACTGCTGGCGGGGAACCACCTTACGCAACCGCTCCACCAGCGCCCGGCCGCGACTGTAGGCCTTTTCCCGATGCGTGATGAAACTCAGCGCATCCACCACTTCGCCGTTGATCATCACGTCCAGCTTCACCAAGTCGCTCACGCGATAGCCGATGGGCTCGTAGTCGAACGACGCATACCCCCGTGAGCGGCTCTTCAGCTGGTCATAAAAATCCAACAGGATTTCGGCCAGCGGGAACTCGACGGTCATCAGTACGCGTCCCGGTGACGGATACTCCATCTTGTCGAAGATGCCGCGCCGTTCCACTGTCAACTCCATCATCGGACCGACAAACTCGGTAGGCATGAAGATGGAGGCGCGGATATACGGCTCTTCGATGGTTTGCACCAGATTCTGCGGCGGCCAGAACGCCGGATTGTCGATGGTGCGTGTCTGACCGTCTGTGGTGGTCACTCGATAGCTGACGCTGGGTGCGGTGGCGATCAGGTTGATGCCAAACTCTCGCTCCA
>CAZLOS010000342.1:0-1828 GCA_964561215.1 uncultured Solibacteraceae bacterium
ATCCGACGAATTAGTGTTGCTGGCATTTCTCAATCAGGGCTTGATGTATAACTCGCCGATTGAGACCCCACTGAGACCGGTAGAACTGCTCGTTGAGGAGGTGCGGCGCCTGTTCGCGAATGATCACGGGCCGTTTCAGAGAGCGTTCCTTTTCCTGGCGCCGTCTCCAGGCGAGCGCGCATTCCGGCTCTGGTGAGTCGCAGGAATCCGACACTTAATCAATTTTGAGTAAGCCATTTATAATCAATCAGTTTGCCAGTGTCTCCGGGCCGCAAAATACCCTTTGTTTGACCTGGGGAGCCAATTTTTTCCAGCACCTTCTCCCGCCCGTTCGTTAACGCCTCTCTCCGTCCGGAACCCCGCAACTGGCCGTGTCTTCGGCACTTCCACGTCTCTCCGTTTCGAACCGATTCCCGCCTGAACCGCCAGCCGTGCGCCCCGGCGACATTTGCCTGAGGTCGTTTCTCCCCGTCTCCGTTTGGAAACCAGGAGTTGGTTAACGGCGCGGCGAGGGTTGTCCGACCTTAGGCAGGATGCCCCGACCCCGGGCGCCACCGTTTCCGGGATCCGATGCCGAACAGCCTGCACGTCCGGTCGATTCCAAAACAAGCCCGCGATGCGAAAGAATGGCTCCTCCTGCATGGCGATAACAGTACCTGAGCCGACACTGCGCGTTCTCGCAGCGGTCGAAGGCTCGAATGAAAGAATTGCCGACTGCGAACTTAGCAGCCGGCTCGCGGGCATTCACAACTGGGAAGGACTCTCACCCGAGGAGCGAAAGGGCGCGTGGGCGGAGTCCGCCGCGTTCAACTTCATGGCTCGGATCGGAAACACACCGAATCCATGGGACACCTACTTCGACCCGGTGCTCTCCGGCACCAAGAACGACAGCGCACCGTTCTACGACCCGGACTTGGCCGAAGTTGACGGAGACATAATCTCGCACCAGGAAGCGAGGTCTACTGCGGCGAAGCACCCAATGTTACGGGCGCGGTACTCGGGCCCTATATGGGACTTCACGAAGACTGCGATCGGCGAGCGCCCGGCTGTCGTGTTAGCTCAACGCGCTTGCGACGCCTATCTCGAGGTGGCGCATACTTTCGCAAATTAAGGAGCAATCACTCTTGACAATATTGTCCGACAATCAGATCATCAGATTGACGGTCAATCATGTCACGTATCTCTTCTACTCGCCGCGGGTTCATGCTTGGGGGCGCGGCGCTCGCGGTTGCGCCGCCCGGATGGATGGCTGAAGCGCCCACCGGGGGGATGCCTCGGCATTTCTCCGTTCAGAATAAGTTCGACATTGCCAGAGAAATCGAAGGCGCGCCGGACCGGCGCGGCTGGTACCACCACTCGGTGGGCGTCGTCGAGACTGGCAAGGGGCTGGTTTGCACCTACCGCCTGACGGACGCGCATACGGGCGTCATCAGCGACATCATGGTGGCCTACTCCTCCGACGGCGGGCGGAGCTGGAGCGGCCATAAGCGGATTTCCCACTCCGACGTTTGGAACGACCGCGGTGTCTGGGTGGCACCCCAATTGAGCCGCCTGCGCGACGGGCGGCTGGTGCTGCTGGCCGATTTCGGCGTGCGCCACGTCGGCGAAAACTGGCCGATGCTGACCGACTGGCAGAAACCGTCGCGCGGCATGTCCAACCACCTGTTCTGGAGCCACGACGATGGCCGGACGTGGGATGGCCCGCACAAGATTGACGATGTCGGCGGCGAGCCGGGCTACATTCTGGAGCTGAGCGACGGCGCGCTGGTCTATGTCCGCACCGAGTCGCAGCCGACCAGCGCCATCTGGAATCCGCCCATGCCGTGGG
>CAZLOS010000343.1:0-1803 GCA_964561215.1 uncultured Solibacteraceae bacterium
TATGAGCCCAACGAGCTACCAGACTGCTCCACCCCGCAATCCTATCCTAAACCCTCGGGGGTGGGGCGGTCAACACGAATCGCGCGTAATGTGATAGCTTACCCCGCATGGAGAGAGTCTGTTTCTTGCTCAAGGTGAAGGCGGACCGCCTGGAGGAGTATAAGGAGCGCCACAAGGCCGTGTGGCCGGACATGTTAGCGGCGCTGCGCGAGACCGGCTGGCATAACTATTCGCTATTCCTTCGCGACGACGGGTTGCTGGTCGGCTACTTCGAGACCCCCAGCCTCGAAAAAGCCGTGGCCGGCATGCAAGCCAAGGAGGTCAACCAACGCTGGCAGGCCCAGATGGCGCCGTTTTTCGAGAATATCGAAGGCAAACGGCCCGACACGGGCTTCCTGCGGCTCGAAGAGGTCTTCTACCTGGCGTAATAGCCGTAGGTTTCGATCTCGTCCCACATCGCCAGGACGTTTTCGAGTTTCACCGCCGGATGGATCTCGGTGCTCGATCCAAGCCAGAGGCGGCCGTTGGCGCCAGCCTCGTCGATGGACTTGCGCACCTGCGCGCGGACCTCGTCCGGTGTGGCGTAGGGCAGCAACTGGCTCGCGTCGGTGCCGCCCATCAGGATCCAGTCCGGATAGCTCTTGCGCACGCTGCCCACGTACATCTTCGACAGCGGCTCCAGCGGATTGATGCCGTCGACGCCGGCCGCCTTGTAGTCTTCCAGCACGGGCCACAGGTTGCCGTCGGAATGGTAGATCACCTTGACGCCGTGCGAGTGCCAGGCGTCCACCAGTCTCCTGAGGCGCGGGAAAAATTCGCGGCGCAGGAAGGCGGGTGAGAACATCGGCTGGTTCTTGTCGGCCAGGTCGGCGTAGACCAGCGCCACGGGGCTGAGCGAAGCGTCGGCGGTCTCATGCACGCGCTGGATTTCGTTCCAGTTGAGCGCCTCCAGCCAGTTGGAAACCGTCTCGGGCTCCTCGGCGTAAGCGTAGATGAACAGGTCCAGGCCGGCGCGGATGTGCGCCGTGTCCAGGCCCACGGGACTCTCGAAAGGAAACAGCACGGTATTGGAACCGCACTTTTCCTGCAGTTCCAGGAAGTACTCGCGCGGGCTCTTGGTCGCGTTCCCCCATACGTTGCTTTTACCCGCGAACGACCACATTTCGCCGGGCTGGCGATTATAGATCTCCTCCGTGTTGCGGCGGATGTATTCGAGCAAGCCGGCCGTGTCCTTGAACGGCCGCTCGATCAGCCACGTGGTCCACCACTCCTGCTTGTAGACGAAGCCGTCGGGGTAGCGCACGACGGTCTCCGCGGCGGGGGGCGCGATGCCGCGCGTGATGTCCAGGCGCTCGCCGATGGTGCGGCACAGCAGGTCCAGCGCGTTGGACGGCGTGAGTTTCTCGCCGGTGACGTGCTCGATAAGCGGCACGTGCTGGAGCATGTCGAATATGGGGACGCGGTCCGGGAGTTCGCCGCGCAGGGTGGCCTCGATGCGTTCTCGGGCCGTCATGGTGTCGCGTGGCAGTCGGCGCATGGGTGGTGGCTCCCTTCAACTGGCCCACCGGCCGGCGCGTTCCAAGCCGGTGATCTCCGATTATACTTCCTACAGGCCGGGAAGGCCGGCCGCGACTGGTAGCTCCCAGGTGGCAATCTAAGGCAAAGTCGCGATTGCATTTGGGCGTGATGTTTGGGGATCATCGTGGGAGATACTCAAGGAGGTGCGCAATGCACGCCAATCGGCTTGCAGTATTGGTCTTGACCCTCCTCCTGGCTGGACTGGCCCTCGCGCAGCCCACCATC
>CAZLOS010000344.1:0-1777 GCA_964561215.1 uncultured Solibacteraceae bacterium
GCCGGCGGCCAGCAGGGCGACGAGTGGTTCGCGTTGGGCTTGGTCGAGCATGGTGCCTGGGGCCGTCGATTGAGTCAGGGTGAATTGTCACCGATCCGAGCCACCTTGAGGCCCTAGGCCTCCAGGAGTGAGCGTAGCAGATCGCCTGGCCCGAATTCCACTGATTTCTGGGTTCATCCGGCGGAAGGAAAAGCAGGCAAAATCGTTGACCCGGCGGGGTTCCTTGTCTAGAGTACGAAAAAGCTACCGGGATTGTGGAGTTTCTGCTTTCGTGCGGAAAACGCAGCGGTCGATTCTAGATCCTGGGAATCATTTTCCTGTCATTGCCTCATCGAGTCAGGAGGTGTCGGTATGAAGCGGTCTAGCTCTTTCGGACGCGGCTTCACTCTGGTGGAGTTGCTGGTGGTCATCGCGATCATTGGGATCTTGATCGCGCTGTTGTTGCCCGCGGTCCAAGCGGCCCGGGAAGCGGCCCGGCGGTCGCAGTGCACCAACAACTTGAAGCAGATGGGGTTGGCGCTGCACAACTACCACGACGTCTTCCTGACCTTCCCCCCCGCGGTGTTGCGATCGGGAAGCAACACGAGTCCGTGGCAGAGCTACAGCGTTCACACGGCGATCCTGCCGTTCATGGAACAACGGCCGCTGTACGACCAAATCAAGACGGTCTCGTTGAACTTCTCGCGGACCAGCCAGGATGGGAACGTCACCCCGATCGCTTGCCGCACCCGGGTCGACGCCTACATCTGCCCCTCGGCGCCGCCGTATCCCAGCACAACCGACCTGGGTAACTGCAGCTATCCCGTCTCGACCGGCCCGAACCTGACGTGGGAGATCTCCGTCGATCGCCAGAACGGCGCCTTTCGGCAATATCAGCCGACGGCGATGCGGGATTTTACCGACGGCACGGCGAACACGATCCTGGTCGGCGAGCAGAACTTCGGGGATGCCAGCACCAACAGCAGCACGCCCTTCCAACTCCAGCGGGACATCGCCATGGGAGTGTCGTGGCCGCACTCCACCCAGTCGACCAGCCAGGGCGCATTTACCCAAGCCCAGATCGACCAGTACGGCCAGAGCTGCCAGGCCGCCTCGGGGACCCACCAGGGCCTGATGGGCTGGCTCTGGGTGCGGCCGGTCTTCTTCTACACCATGTTCAACACGCTGGCCCCGCCCAACTGGCAGTATCCAAGCTGCATGCAGTGTAACGGTTGCTGGGCCGGGGACAGCCTCGGGGTTTATCCCGCGCGAAGCATGCATCCGGGCGGCTGCAATCACACGCTGGCCGATGCCTCGGTGCGGTTCATCTCGAGCACCGTGGATCTACAGGTCTATCACGGCATCGGCTCCCGCAACGGCGGTGAGACGGTCCAGATGCCATAGTATAGGTGAGAAGCGGGAGGGAGGAAGGAGAGGTCTTCCGCCCCGGTGCACACGCCCGGGGCTTGGAGACGATCCTTCCTCTCTCCACGTCCTCCGCGCTGCATCTCGCTACCCCTCTGTGTGTGGGGTGTGAATTCCGACTTGGCGGCTCGCAATTTCGTTGACCTCCCAGCGGGCCTTGTCTAGATTACAGGCACCGGGGTGGCCTCGGCCTCCGCTCTTCTTTCTGCACGCCACTCCGGATCGACCGGTTGGGCATTCTCTCTATCATCGCGTAGAAGGGAAGGAGATTGGGATGAAACGGTCTAGTTCTTTCCACCGCGGGTTTACCTTGGTCGAGTTGCTGGTCGTGATTGCGATCATTGGCATTCTGATCGCTCTTCTGTTGCCCGCG
>CAZLOS010000345.1:0-1764 GCA_964561215.1 uncultured Solibacteraceae bacterium
TGCTCGACGGCGCCGCTCGGGGGCTGCGTTCCGCCGGCTTGAATCAGGCAGATGCACGCCGTATTCTGCGCTATGTCGGCGAACATGCCTTGCGCGCCCAGCAGGCCCATGGCCGCAAGGCTTGGCAGAATCCGTCCGTGCCGGCGCGCCGCGATGCCGTTTGCGCCCAACTTGCAGCCCTGGACCGCTTCGATCCGGAGCTGGCCGGCTTCCAGCGCCAGATGTTGCTGGCCAGCCTGGAGTTTTACGGATTCCCGGCAGACTGGCTTGAGCACGCCACCGGTCCCGGAAAAGCGCGACCAGCATGCGCCGGCGCGCATCCACTTTAGTGTCCGGCTAGTACGCCGGACAGGTTAAAATCGGCAATAGCTGTTCGCCACCTCGTTCCATGCTCAAGAATAAAGTAGAGAAGCCCGAAGACCTGAATCCCGTCGAGACCGGAGAGTGGATTGATGCCCTCGATCAGGTCATCGAAGAAGGCGCCCCGGAGCGGGCCCGCTACCTGCTGGAGCGCCTTGCCACCAGCGCCGCGCTACGCGGTGTGCCTGCCGCTCTGGGTATCAACACGCCCTATCTGAACACCATCCCTGTCGAGGAAGAGCTCCCCTATCCTGGCGACCGCGAACTGGAGCGCCGTATTAAGAGCCTCGTTCGCTGGAATGCCGTCGCCATGGTGGTTCGCGCCAATAAGTACGACGAAGGCATCGGCGGCCATATTTCCAGCTTTGCTAGTTCCGCCACGCTGCTCGAAGTGGGCATGAACCACTTCTTCCGCGGCTCCATCAATGGCGATCAGGCTGGCGATCTCATCTACTTCCAGGGCCATTCCTCGCCCGGCATGTATTCGCGCGCCTTCCTGGAAGGCCGCCTCAGCGAGGAGCATCTCAAGAATTTCCGTCACGAGCTGCGTGAGACGCCCGGTCTCAGCTCCTATCCGCACCCTTGGTTGATGCCCGACTTCTGGCAGTTCCCCACGGTCAGTATGGGACTCGGGCCCATCAATGCCATCTACCAGGCACGCTTCATGCGCTATCTGGAAAACCGCGGCATGCTCGCGCCCACCGACCGTAAGGTCTGGGCCTTCCTCGGCGACGGCGAGATGGACGAGCCCGAATCGCGTGGCGCCCTCCAGATTGCGGCCAACGAGAAGCTCGACAACCTGATCTTCGTCATCAATTGCAATTTGCAGCGCCTGGACGGCCCGGTGCGCGGCAATTCGAATATCGTTCAGGAGCTGGAAGCCCAGTTCCGCGGCGCGCGCTGGAATGTCATCAAAACATTGTGGGGGAGCGACTGGGACAAGCTCATCGCCCGCGATCCGTCCGGTATGTTGCTGCGCCGCCTGCAGGAGTGCAACGACGGCGAGTTGCAGAACTTCAAGGCTCGCGGCGGCGCCTACGTCCGCTCGGAATTCTTTGGCAAATACCCGGAAACTGCCGCCCTGGTGGCCGAAATGACCGACGATCAGGTCTACTCGCTGCGCCGCGGCGGTCACGATCCGGTCAAAGTGTTCAACGCCTACCACCGCGCCTTCAACCACACCGGGTCGCCCACGGTCATTCTTGCGCAAACTGTCAAGGGCTACGGCATGGGCGAGGCCGGTGAGGGCCGCAACACCACGCACCAGCAGAAAAAGATGAACGAAGCCGAGCTGCTCAAGCTCCGCCAGCGCTTCAACATCCCTATTCCCGAAGAGACGGTCCACACGGTCAGCTTCTACCGCCCGGCCGACGACTCGCCGGAAATCGAGTACATGAAGGCCCG
>CAZLOS010000346.1:0-1758 GCA_964561215.1 uncultured Solibacteraceae bacterium
GAATCGCAACCACACAGAACGCATTCTCGGAACTCGCCAACTTCAACCTGAGCGACGCGATGTCGCAGGAACTTGAGGGACTGAGCCTCTCGTTTGAACGGATCAAGATTCCGTCAGCAGGCAGCACCGTCTTCGAGCTCCCCGGCGAGGAGGATGGTGAGCCGGAAACCGTGAAGGAGTTCACCGGCGTGATCCTCTATCACCATCCGCTGTTTGCGTATTACCGCGATAAATATGCCGGCGGGAATGAGCCGCCGGACTGCGGCAGCTTTGACGGTATCACCGGCGAAGGCGACCCCGGTGGCGTATGCTCGAAGTGCCGGTATAACCAGTTCGGCACCGGTGAAGGAGGCGGCAAGGCTTGCAAGAACCGTCGCCGCATCTATATCCTGCGCGAGGGCGAGGTGTTTCCGCTGCTGCTCTCATTACCGACCGGTTCGCTCAAGGAGTTCACGCGCTATATCCAGCGCCTGCTGAGCCACGGAAAGAAGTCGATCTCCATTGTGACGCGCTTCTCGCTCAAGAAAACCGTGAACGCCGGCGGCATCGCGTATTCCCAGGCGCAGTTCAAGATCGACCGACCGCTCACGGAGGTAGAGCTCACGGCCGTTTCGCAGCTTGCAGAGCAGGTGAAGGAGTACGCCAAGCATACCGCGGCGTCACCTATTGATCTGGATGAGTTTACTGAAGTGCCGACACCGTTCGATCCGGTGACAGGTGAGATCGTGGAATCATAACACAACGAACATGGATCGGGGAGCGGAGACGCTCCCCGATGATGATCAGAAAGGGTTTTTATATGAAACACATGCAAAGTATCGAGCGGATCCCGCTCAGCGAAATCTGTATCGAACCGTATCAGAGGGTACTAAACAATGCGCGCGTCAAGCGTATCGCTGACAACTTCGACCCGGCGCGCGTTGGCGTACTTCTGCTGTCCAAGCGCGGTCCGCACAGTTACGCAATCGTCGACGGACAGCACCGCCTCTGCGCCATGCGCCAGATTGGCGTTCCGGACGCCGTGTGTATCGTGGTGGTCGGGTTGTCCTACGAGGAAGAAGCTAATTATTTCCGGATCCAGACACGTGACACCAATGCGCTCAGCGCTTATTCGCTCTACAAAGCCGGTGTGCAGGCGAAGGACGAACATTTCCTGCGAATCGAGGCAATCCTCGTGCAAAACGACTATGAGGTCGGGCTAAAAGCGGAGCCCATGGTGATCACCGCGGTGAACACGCTATCCCGGGTCATGACCGTACAGGGCGAAAACGCTCTGGATTTGGCACTGAAATGTATCCGTGCCGCCTGGCACGGGGATTCCACCGCGTTGCGTCGGGAGATGCTTGCAGGAATCTCCGAATTCTCCCGACGGTATGAATCGAAGCTAACGCCGGACTTGTTCCGGCAACGGCTCGGTGGGTTGATTCCGGCTGATTTGTTTTTTGAGTACCGTTCGCGGTGCGAAGGGCGCGTCAATGCGCACAACGCATTTAAGCCGATCTATCTGCAGATCTTCTGCGGCATGCTGCGCGATTACTACAACAAGAGCCTCGGCAGCACGTCAAAACTTCGGCTGGGTACGGAGGGCGAGCGGAATGGCAACTGAAACGCGAGTAATTTCGATCGCATCTGTTCAGGTATCGACGCGTATCCGCAAGGACCCGGGCGACCTGACCGAGCTGGCGGACGACCTTAAGAAACATGGTTTGATCAACCCGATCACGGTCATGGACTCCAAGAATGGAACATACCAATTAA
>CAZLOS010000347.1:0-1757 GCA_964561215.1 uncultured Solibacteraceae bacterium
GTCAGTTCAAGGAAATTCCGGGCATTATGGAAGGCACGGCCACGCCGGATTATTCGCGTGCTGTCGATATGCTGACCGTCGCGGCGATCAAGGAAATGATGATCCCATCCATCCTGCCGGTCGCGGTGCCCATCGTTGTCGGCTTGGCGCTTGGTCCGCAGGCTCTCGGCGGTCTGCTGGTCGGCACCATTGTCACTGGCCTGTTTGTCGCCATTTCGATGACGACCGGTGGTGGTGCGTGGGACAACGCCAAGAAGTACATCGAGGATGGCCACTTCGGCGGCAAGGGCTCCGATGCGCACAAGGCAGCTGTGACCGGCGATACTGTCGGCGACCCTTACAAGGATACGGCAGGCCCGGCGGTCAACCCGCTGATCAAGATCATTAACCTGGTGGCCTTGCTGATCGTGCCGCTGATGGCCTAAGGCTCTCGCACGATAAAGAAAAAGGCGGCTGCGGCCGCCTTTTTTGCGTCGGTTGCAACGTGGCTCCGCTGCTACCCGGCACCTACCGGAGAATCAATAGCTGGATGACGGATTGTCGTCGTCCACGCTTCGATGGCCGGCTGTTTTCAGCCTTCGTGCAAGCGCAGTTTCGCTACGCTCGGAATGTGGATCTTGCGTCCCTCGACCACGATCAGGCCAAGTTCAGTCAGTTCGTGCAGGATGCGCGAGAAATGCTCCTGCGTCAGGTTCAGGCGGGAAGCGATGACACCCTTGTTGGTCGGCAGGGTAATGGCAACATTGATGCCGTCATGTTCCGATTCGGGCAGTTCGCGCAGCAGGTAGCCGATGATGCGCTGCTTGCCGGAGTGCAGGGAATAGGACTCGACGTCGACCATCAGCTGATGCAGGCGCATGGCCATGCCAGCCAGCATCTTGCGACACAGGTTGTGATCGCGCTCCAGTTCTTCGTACACCGCAGCCTTGGAAACATGGAGCAGCAGCGAGTCGGTGAGGGCCTGGGCAAAAACGATGTAGGGCTTGTCCATGAACATGATCGCTTCGCCGAAACTCTGGCCCTGGGTCAGAATTTCAACGACCTTTTCGCTACCTTGCTGCGATGTGAAGGCCAGTTTCATCTGGCCATAGACGAGCAGGTGGAAGCCGGTGCAGGCGTCCCCCTTGTGAAACAGAATGTCCCCCTTGCTGACGTGTAATTCACGCGTGCCCCTGGCAATACGGCTAATTTCCTGAGGTGCCAGGCTGTTGAACAGCGGAACGTGCGTGAGCAGGGCTTCTATGTTGATCGGATGGTTTCCGTGCATAGTCGTGTGAGGCATAACTAGGACGCCCGATGTTGGCATTCGATTAGTTCGAATGCAATACCTCTTTAAGACTATTTATTGCCGGGTCAGTTGCACGTAAAGGAGGGGGAGCCGCCTTGGGAGTTCCTCAGGTTTGCGAATCACGCAGAAGCCGGCCGGGCCGAACAGGTAGGGTAGATAGGAGCCGGCTTCACGGTCGATGGTCACACAGAACGGGGTAAGCCCCATGCGTCGGGCCTCATGAACCGCCATGCGCGTGTCCTCGATGCCGTAGCGCGAATCGTAGAGATCGAGGTCGTTCGGCTTGCCGTCGGTGATGATCAGCAGCAGGCGGCGGCTGGCCGGCTGCTCGGTCAGGATGTTGGCGGCCTGGCGGATGGCGGCACCCATCCGGGTGTAGTAGCCCGGCTTGACGGCCATGATGCGGCCGCGCGCGGCGGCGTCGTAGCGCTTGCCGAAATCCTTGAGCAGGTGAAAACGGATGTTCTGC
>CAZLOS010000348.1:0-1752 GCA_964561215.1 uncultured Solibacteraceae bacterium
ATCGCCATCAAGAACCGCGAGGTTTCTCCTGACGACGTACGCCGGGTCATTGACGGCGGGCATATCAAGGGGTTCAATTCCCAGGGAGTGATCGCCATCAAGAACCGCGAGGTTTCTCCTGACGACGTACGCCGGGTCATTGACGCGGCAAAAGCGATTGCCATACCCATGGATCGCGAAGTGATCCATATCCTGCCCCAGGAATTCATCATAGACGACCAGGACGGCATCCGGGAGCCTCTGGGCATGAGCGGTGTCCGTCTGGAAGCCCGGGTCCATATAGTAACCGGCGCCGTTGCCAGCGCCCAGAACATCATCAAGTCCTGCAACCGGGGCGGCCTCGATGTGGCTGATATCGTTCTAGAGCAACTGGCTTCGTCCGAGGCCGTGATATCCGCGGAAGAAAAAGAAATCGGCGTTGCCCTGGTTGATATCGGCGGCGGCACGACCGACATAGCCATCTTTGTTGACGGGGCCATCAAGCACACCTCCGTCCTTTCCCTTGGCGGCAATCATCTGACCAACGACATAGCAGTAGGCCTCCGGACGCCGATGGCCGAGGCGGAGAGGATCAAGCAGAAGTACGGCTGCTGCTTCTCGCCGCTGGTGGGTAAGGACGAGACCATCGAGGTGCCGAGCGTGGGCGGGAGAAAACCCCGCATCCTGTCCCGACAGCTGCTGGCGTTTTTTAATGATACGGCGACCACCGAGATCTACACCCTGGTCAACCGGGAGATCGTGAAATCGGGCTTCGAAGACCAGATCGCCTCGGGCGTGGTCATCACCGGTGGGACATCCATCCTGGAGGGAATGCCGGAACTGGCCGAACAGATCTTCAACCTGCCGGTGCGGCGCGGGTTGCCGCAGAATATCGGTGGCCTGGTGGATGTGGTCAATTCGCCGGTTTATGCCACGGGCGTCGGCCTCGTGGTCTACGGAAGCAAGAACCAGGGCATCAGGGAGTTTCCCACCGTGCAGAGCGACGACAATGTGTTCAGGCGGGTGGCGAGGCGCATGAAGGAATGGTTCGGGGAATTTTTCTGACATCATAGGCATTCATTTCTAATGTTCTCATTACAAAAGGGGGTAGCTCATGTTCGAATTCGACGAAAATATTGACCAGAGTGCGAAGATCAAGGTTATCGGAGTCGGCGGTGGCGGCGGCAACGCCGTCAACACCATGATCGACTGCGAGTTGCACGGCATCGACTTTATCGTGGCAAATACCGATGCCCAGGCTCTGCGCATGTCCAAGGCGCCGGTCAAGATACAGATCGGGTCTCAGCTCACCAAGGGGCTGGGTGCGGGCGCCGATCCCACGGTCGGAAAGGATGCGGCCACGGAAAACCGTGAGCAGCTTGCTGAAGTGCTGGCAGGAGCCGACATGATTTTCATCGCCGCCGGCCTCGGCGGCGGCACCGGCACCGGAGCCGCTCCGGTCATCGCGGATGTGGCCAAGGAAATGGGCGCCCTGACCGTCGGTGTCGTGACCAAGCCGTTTACGCGTGAAGGCAAGCTGCGCCTGGCCAAGGCGGAAGCCGGCGTGCGCGAGCTGAAAAAACACGTGGATTCACTGGTCATAATCCCCAACGACCGTCTTCTCGGCCTTGCCGGCAAGTCAATGTCGATCCTGGATGCGTTCAAGCCTTCCGACGATGTGCTTCGCCAGGCGGTTCAGGGTATCTCAGACCTTATCACCACTTCAGGCATTCCTCCGCGCAGATCACGCCAATGTTTTTAGTGCGTTCCAGG
>CAZLOS010000349.1:0-1752 GCA_964561215.1 uncultured Solibacteraceae bacterium
ACCGGCAGAATGTCATCGTTTTCCGGACGGCGCGGGAAGACGGCCATGTGAGGGGAAGAGCTGTCCTGCGCCTCGAAAGAATACGAGTGCGGCCCCTTCGGCAAACGCGTCTCGTACTTGTAGATGACGCCATTCATATAGTCCGCCGTCGCCGGGTTGGCCGGCAACTCAGGGGTCATGGACTTCACCTCCGCCTGCCCTGAACCGTCGACGGTGTTGTATATCTTCACCCGGACGAACGCAGGCGGACACCCCACCAGCTTGTTCGGCTGGTTCAGGGTAGGATCGGCGTTCGAGTTCACGAGCGGATCCGGCTGCACCCCCTGGTAGATCACGCGGAACACCCACAGAGTGCCCTCGCCTCCAACCGCGGTTTCGGACCACAGAACGTTTACCGGGTTCCCCGGATGGCCTGGTCCGCCGCCCTGATTCGGAATCAGCGCGTTCACTCCGCGCTGACACGGGTTGAGTGTGCCAAGGAACCGTGCGCCACCAGCGGGTGCGTGCCCAGAGGCAGCATACACAGTAGGATCGGCCGGGTCCCCCACAGCGCGCAGGCCCACCGTGACAAACGGGTGGGTCTCATACGAGCCTGATTGGGCGTCCACGCGGACCTCGCCGCGTCCACCAGGAGTGGACGCGGGCTCGAATGCCAAGTCCTCCGTGGACGGGAAGGGATACGTGTTTCCCATCTGCAGCGCGGGATTCCCAAACGTGTAGGGATCCGGCGCGAGCACCGGGCGGTCAACAAGCAGACTCTCGTCCAGACGGTTCCAGCTCGGCAGAGGGTCACCGCCGCCTGGTGTGTATGATCCAGGGGTTACAGTGGGAGAGGCGAGCCTGAAGTCCAAGTCGCCAACGCCACCCAGACCTGCCGGCAGATCGTCCGACGCCGCAAAGAAATAGTGATACCGGCCAACCCGAAGGCCTTCATAGTAGTTCGCCGACGATGGAACAAGCTTGAGCGAGTATGCCCGCCCATCTGTCCCATCGAGCGCAGCCTGATCGCTGGAATTCGTGTAGAACCGCGAGCCGCTGCGGCCGCCGTTCACGACGCCACAGTTCGGGACGACGGCTTCTCCCACGCCAGGATTCACGTAGTCACCGCCCGCCGTGAGACGTGCGATGTACATCGCAACGCCCTCGCTCCCATTGAACCAGAGCAACGGAGGAAGCGCATCTTCGTTGCGGTAGTGCACGCTAAACGTGTAGTAGCTGGATGACGCGCCATCATCATCGGTCGCCGACCCGGCATCCGTGGTAAGCGGATCCAGCAGCGACTGCCGCGACGGCGCCCCCATCGGATAGCTGAAAAGAGCGTCCCGGTCGCCCACCACACCGCCGTGGTTGACCGTGTCCGCATCATGAATGGTCATCAGGCGCGTTGTCTGGACGGTCTTCGTCACAGGCTGCGCCACGGTGGTGTCCTCGACGTACTCCACCCTCACCTTGAACGCCACGCGCTTTGGGCTGCCGTCGTCGTTCGCCTTGAGGTAGTCCACCAAGGTCGCCGCCGGGAAGGCAGTCTTCACGGCAGCACTGGATGTGCACTTCGCCTCACCGTTCGCATTAGTCCCGGTTACGAGAGGATCATTATCGTCCACAGTGATCTCGAACGAGTTGATCTGCGCGTTCTCGCCCAGGCCCTCAATGCTGGCGTTCACGTCGAACAGGCAGTTCGCCGTGACATCCGACACGTTAGGCGCGACGGTCAGCGACAGAACAGGCGAATTTCCGCCCCCCTGCGCAAAA
>CAZLOS010000350.1:0-1725 GCA_964561215.1 uncultured Solibacteraceae bacterium
CATCGCAAAGGAGATGGAGCGGGTCTGCCCGAACGCGTGGTTTTTCAACTACACCAACCCCATGACCACGCTGACCAGATCGGTCTACAAGTATACATCGATCAGGTGCATCGGGCTTTGCCATGAGCTGTTTGGGGTGCGGGACAAGATGGCGCAGTTGTTCGAGTGCGATAAGGAAGAGCTGGACCTGGTGGCGGCGGGTGTTAACCACCTGATCTGGCTGCTGCGCGTGAACGTGCGAGGACAGGACGGGTTCGAGCTTCTGCGGCAAGCGCTGGCGAAGAAAGCCGACCTGACGACTCAGGACGAGCACTTCGCCGAACAATCCGCATTCATGGACAGTTGGCAGGTCAAGCTCAAGCTGCTGGACATATTCGACGCGCTGCCCTCGGCGGGCGACAGGCACGTGGTGGAGTTCTTCCCATACTTCCTGACCGAACACGCGAATCAGGCGGCCGATTACGGCGTGAAGATGACGTTGATGGAAGACCGCGAGAGAGGCTATCTAAAGAAGGCCGGGCACTTGAGGCAGTGGGTATCGGGAGAGGTGGAGTATCCGCTGGAACAGTCGAGGGAGGCGGTCTCGAAGCTGATTTCGGCGCTGGCGAACCACAAGAGGGGCACCATTGATATCGTGAACCTGCCAAACAAGGGCCAGATTGCGAACCTGCCGCTGGAGGCGGTTGTAGAGACGATGGGGGTAATCGGACCGTACGAGGCTACTCCGCTGACAGTCGGCCCGCTGCCGCTGCCGATTCAGAGCATCTGCAACACACACGTGGTAAACCAGGAGATGACGGTCGAGGCCGCAATGACCGGCGACAGGCATCTGTGTCTGCAGGTTCTATATAATGACCCTCTGACGCGTGAGTTTGACTTCATTCCACAGATGCTGGAGGAAATGCTGGAGGCGAACCGGGAGTATCTACCGCGGTTCTTTCCGGCGTAGTCTTGAGTTTTGAGTGGGGAAGGGAGAGGCGCCCTTCGACTGCTTCGCGCTCAGGATGCCTGGGTGCTAGATTGGTGTCATTCATGGACTTTTCACCTACAACTGCAACTGCACAGCTTGCCCTTGACACAATTCTGCAGAAGCCGGTCAAGGGCATCCCAACGTGGCTCATCCATATAATGGAGCACGCGGTGATCGAGCGCGTGGCCGGAGTGGCGCCGGGGACGTACGCGCGCGAGCCAGAGCCGACTTACCTGGCCATGGAGAACGCATTCGGGGTGTGCCTGCTGGACCAGTATCTGTGGGACAACCCTTTGAGCATGGGCGACAAGGGCTATGATGGCGGGCCGAGAGGCGCGACTACCGGGATCGAGCGGATTGAGAAGGACGGAATAGTGATCGACTCGCCGGAAGCTGTGGTCGAGCACCTGGAGAAGGTGGTCTTTCCCAAGATCGGCGAGCTTGTCGAGGGGTTCGACGAGGACGAGCGGGTCCGGCAGATCATCGAGCGCGAGCAGGGCATTCAGGACCGCATAGGGCCGACGATGCTGAAGAGCGGGCACGGCACGGCGAGGTTCCCCAGCCTCGGCTACTCGACCTACGGCTACGTGAACTACTTCTGCGCCTATGCTCTATATCCAGAGGTGATGGAGAAGCATTTCTCGCTGCAGGCGGATCTCGCGCTGCTCAACAACCGCGCTTTGGCGCGGGCATACAGCGAGGCCGGTCTGCCGCCGTTGAACCGGCTGGACCACGACATGGCGGACTCGCGTGGG
>CAZLOS010000351.1:0-1719 GCA_964561215.1 uncultured Solibacteraceae bacterium
GTTTGAAACCCCACTACATGAACGCTACAACCGCTCAACGCTGAGCTTCGATCCCACCTATGTGCAGTCCATCTCAGCCACGGCGGCCTCCAACTATGCCACCATCTACCCTGGCATTTCGGGTGGATTCGCCGAACTGCCCCCGGCCTCTTTCTCGCTGCTGGGCGGCATGACGTTCGCCGGTCTGGACGGCAACAACGGCAACCTGTATCACACGCCGAAGAACATCTTCCTGCCGCGTGTCGGCCTCGCCTACCAAGTGGCGCCGCACACCGTCCTGCGCACCGGCTTCGGTCTGTTCGCCGGCTTCCTTGGCGAACGCCGCGGCGACGTGCAACAGAATGGCTTCTCGCAGACAACGACAATGACCATTTCTGCTGACACAGGCTTGACGTACTGGAACGGTATCGATACGCCGTTCCCGAACGGCATTACCGAGCCGCGCGGCAACGCCGACGGCAAGGCCACCTACCTCGGCCAGGGCTTCACGTTCTTCAACCAGTATCCGAAGGTCCCCATGACGGCGCGCTGGGAGTTCGGTGTATCGCACGAATACAAAGGCTATGCCTTCGAGCTGAACTACACCGGCAGCAAGACCAACCACATGGAGATCTCTACGGTGAGCGGCACCAGCACGTCGGCCGGACGCAACATTAACGCCATTCCGGACGCCTATTGGAGCACGATGAAAACGCGCGACACGGTGCACAACTCTTACGTCACCACCAACATCACCAACCCGATGAAGGGCCTGCTCGCGGGGAATACGCAGGGTACCTACACGGGCACGACGATTTCACGCTGGAACCTGCTGGCCCCCTACCGGGCCTTCGGTTCAAACTCCATCATTACCAGCGATAACAGCGGCTTTTCCTGGTACCACGGCCTGCAGATGAGCGGCCAGAAGCGCTTTTCCAAAGGCTACACCGTGATGGCCAGCTACACGTTCTCGAAGTGGATGCAGGCCGTCAACTTGTTGAACGCGACCGATCTCGAGCCAATGCACGAGATCTCGGACGCCGACGCACCGCATCGCATCAACTTCAGTGCAGTGTGGGAACTCCCGTTCGGTAAGGGCAAGACGTTGCTGGCCAACGCCAACCCCATCGTCGGCCGTCTGGTAGGCGGCTGGCAGCTGTCTGGCATCTGGAGCCTGCAAAGTGGTTTCCCGCTAGCCTGGAACAACTCCATCTACTACGGCAACCCGAAAGACATTCTGAAGCCACTCGGCGAGCGCACTCCCGATAGCTGGTTCAATATCACCGGCTTCGAGCAGTCCAGCTCGTTGCAACAAACCAGCTATCAGAAGCGCTGGTGGCCGCAGCGTTTTGCGCAGATCCGCCGTCAGCGGCAGAACAACGTCGACCTCGCCGTGATCAAGGACACCACCATCACGGAACGGATCAAGTTCCAACTCCGTGGTGAAGCCTTGAACGCCTTTAACCACCCCTACTTCCCGTCACCGGTAATGACCGTCACGACGGCACAGTCGCCCGGTGGCAGCGGCCTCGGCCAGATCAGCGCCTCCACGCAGGACAACTACGCGCGGCGCATCCAGATCAGCGCCCGCCTGGTGTTCTAACATACCGACCAACTGAAGCAAGCAAAGAGGGCCGGGATCCAAGGATCCCGGCCCTCTTAGTGTTCAAACGTGCACGGAGAGAAGTTAGAAGTTGGCGATCGCCGCGAAGTCGGCCGGCTTCAGCGCCGCGCCGCCCA
>CAZLOS010000352.1:0-1706 GCA_964561215.1 uncultured Solibacteraceae bacterium
CCTGATCTCGTGCTTCGATGATATTGTACAGATTATTGTTTAACAGCCCCTTAGCATTGGGCCGAAGTCTCCTGCGAGGCTGGCTTTCGTAATGAGGCTACCTCCTGCGCCCTAAACCATTCGACGAGGGCGTCCTTGCGAATCAAGCGCAGGCGACCCGCATGGACGTGAGGGATAGGGGGAAGGTTAGGAATTTTCACGTTCAGGATATTTGATAGGTGCGACGGTGAGCAATGCAAGAACTTCGCTGCCCCTCGTACGTTCAGGATTTCAGTAAGCTCTCGGTTTTCACTCTGTTTCTCTTCTTTGTACTGCACTCTCCTTTTTCTCCGTGCAGTGCCGCTTGTCGAAGGTGGATTGTTGTCGTTAGGAACTTTGCTCTCCAAAGACAGTACTCCGCTGTGCGATCACTGCTTGGTTTCAGGCTTGCTGGTGGCGACGCTGATGGCCGCCGTTTGCATACTGAATCACATCACAACAGCGCTTGGGGGTGCTGTTGTGGGAATCTCATCATCCACTCGCCATCTGCCACGGCCCAAGATTCCGCTGGGCTTCGAAGCGTCAACTGGCTGTAGTAAGTAGACCACGGAATTGAGACCTGTCAAGTCCGGAAGCGGTCTCGGCCCTTGCCCGGTCGGTGTGCAGGTGGGATAGCAGCGCGAGCAGGAGCCAGAACGCTAGTCTGTTGACCCATCCATTCGACACGCCAATGGGACGTAAAGCGCGAGCTCCTCACATGTAGAAGCTGTACCGGCGTTCAATCGGCAGGCCCAGACTGCAATAGCGGAAAACTCCACCGCATTGGCGCGACGCCCGGAGCGTCGCCGATCCAGCCTCGTCGAACTGCATGTTACTCCAGTTCATCGTTGTCACCGCAAGTATTTCCCGCGCGAGAAAGGACCGCGTCTACCCGGTATTCTCATAGCGCAGATTCGTCGACTTCCTGACACAGAAGTACCCGAACCGAATTAAGCGCCGGCCCAGGGCATTCGAACTCCGCGTGCTTTCGCTCCTCCGGCTGTACTTGCGCCCCATCCCAAGCCAACCGGTCTGCCTCCGCAGGCTCGGATCACCTGGGCGGCCGTAATGTACATCCGGCAGAGAAAGGAGGTCGAGGACGGGACACGTATAAAGGGAGACTGGTTATCCATCGGGCAAGAGTGTACCTCTGGCTTCGGGCGCATCATATCGGGATTCCGGCGCCGCCTGGAACTGGATGAGTTCCACCACTCGGCTCATGCGAGACTGGCGTGCAAGAGACGGTCACGGCGACGAGCGAACCGAAAGCCAATTTCGGAGGCTGGCAGGGAATGAGCATCTAGGGCAAAGTCCTGTCCGACCGCACAAGGGCAATCCTGAGGTGAGGCGCGTTGCCAGGAGAGGTCTCCCGAGAGCCGACACCCTCATCGTATCCGAGGTCGTATTAGCACTTCTGAAGTTACGCCTCCACCCAGTACCCACTTGCTGACTTTCGAGATGCTGGCTGGCTGAGCACGTGATCGGCGACCGCTAGGACGTCTATCGTTACTGATCCGCGCTAGCTGTGACCGGAAGCTTTAATAGAAGACAATGTCGCCTAGTCGCTCGGAGGACAATGCGCTTGCCCCCTGGAGTGACACAAACAGTTAAGACACAGTTCGCCGTTTTGTTGAATCGATATTACAGCTAGCGCTCGATATTGCGTCAAGCGAGGCAATGCAATAACA
>CAZLOS010000353.1:0-1703 GCA_964561215.1 uncultured Solibacteraceae bacterium
TCGTTCAGCACGATTGGCTTGGTTGGCCGGCCCATGCTGGTTGGATTCCCAGCATGGCAAGCCAGTTCCCGTTATTATGCTTGTTTCCGACTCGGGACACTAGGTCTGGCGGCTTCGCCCAAATTTCCTAGGCTGGCGCAAAGACCCGTACGACCACTTTCAAACTCTGCATCGACGGCAAGCTCATCGCTTCCAGGGACGCCACCTACAACGTCAAGCAATAACCAACCATCGAGTTAGTCAAGCCACTGGCCCGCAAGTTGGTGAAGGCCGCGATGTGGCGCTGAGTACTTTCACCTGCAGGCACCAGTTGCGAGAGTAAAACTGCCGGTTGTTGTGGTTACTCCATCCCGTCGAGTGTGTCGCCGTGCCGCTCCCTTGCTCCTCGGTCTCCCGGGGAGAGGCCGCTCCGAGGTCCGCGATCTGCGCGCGGTCTATCGACTCAGAGGCTTGTCAGTTCCGAAACGGCTGGGGGACCACTATCAATGCCTCGCACAGGACGGAGCGCGAGTGCCGGAAGATGTTTGGACGCGGGGATGTGATCCTAGTCTGGTCCCGAATCTCACCGCGCACACTTCCATTGCTCGATTGGCACCACGCACTGGTGGTGCCAATCGCCAGCACTGTCAATGCCATGCGGGCTGCGTAAGCCAATCTCCGCTTCGTTCATGAAGCGTACCTCCGTTACTATTTACTTCTCCGCGTCGCCAGATCGGGTAACCCGCGCATCTTGCCCTAATTCTTTGGGCGGCCGTAGGAGAACACCGTACGCAAGGGAGCGAGGTTTGCGCCGAGCAGTGCGGACATGACGAAACGCGGCTCTTCCGGGGTGCCGAAGCGCAGGTCCATGGCCTCGACGCGCGTTTCCGCGCCTTCGACCGGTCCCGGAAAGACGCGCCACAGCAGAAACGGAGAAAAGTTCGCATATTCCTGGAACTCAGGGATTCGTGCGGCAGCCTCCAGCGCCGGGCTGGGCTCGGGCTTGTAGTAGAGCCTCCCGGCGGTGGGATCGAACTCGTCGAGCAGGTTCACACGATGGACCATGAAGAAACCCCGGGTTTCTACAACGCCGGTCCAGCGTAGCGGATTCACCGGATTCGGGACCAAGGCCACGCGCACTGGCACGTCACCTTCGTAAATCCTCGATTCAACCACCGACACAGCTCGACCGTGCAGAACCCAGCAAGTGAAGGCGTACACCAGGATGAAGCTCAACGCGAAGATGGCGTAGCCGCGGGCCGCGTTCGACCGCGCTCCCATCTCCGAACTCACCAGCCGCGCCAGGAACGGGGCGGCGACAGCGAGCAGCAGCACCAGCCAGATCCATGCGTCCACCACATTGAGAATGCCGAGTCCGTTCCACTCCCCGGAAAATGGCAGGAAGAACCGCGTACCGTAAACATTGGTCCAATCCAGCGCGAGGTGACTGGCCACTCCGATGAGCGCGGCAAGGTATGCGGGTCCCCAGCGCAGCCTCCGGCGCAGGATGAGCCAGACCAGCGCGACGGCGAGGGCCGCCATGACGGGCGCCATCACCAGAGCGTGCGTCAAGCCGCGGTGAATCTGGAAGTAAGTGAGCGAGCCGGCCTTCAGCGCCGCTACATCCAAATCCGGAGCGACGGCCGCCACGGGCAGTATCCAGCGCACTTCGCTCGCGGTGCGGTTCAGTCCCGCCCGCGACAACATCACTCCAACCAGAACGT
>CAZLOS010000354.1:0-1691 GCA_964561215.1 uncultured Solibacteraceae bacterium
GTACAGCGGCTGCCCGCCCAGGTATACCGAAACGTCGCAGGCGGCGTACTTCTCTGCCAGCAGGTCGCGCAGCGCGTCGGCCTGCTCCTTAGGGGTCTCCTCCCCGTAGTAGATGGTGATCAGTTCGCTGTCTTCGGTCACCATGTCTTCCAAAATCTGCTGAGCCACCTCTGCCGGGTCGTGGCCCAGCTGCACGATGCGGTTGTCCACCAGGCCCATGATGTCGCCTTCGTGGATTTCACGGTCGTCGAAGGTGGTATCACGAACCGCATAGGTGATGGCCGCGGTGTGCACGCGCTCCGCGGCTTCCTGCATGCGCTCGGCGTTTTCCTCACCGGAAAGGTCCGGCATGAAGGCGATGGCCGCGGCAATGCCCATGGGCACCGACTTCGTGGGAATCACGAAGACCCTTTTATCGGAGAGTTCGCTGGCTTGCTGCGCCGCCAAGATGATGTTGGTGTTGTTGGGCAGCACGAACACCTGCCGCGCGCGGGTGCTTTCGATCGCCTGCACCAGCTCGTCTATGGAGGGGTTCATGGTCTGGCCGCCATCCACAACATGATCCACCGCCATATCGCGGAAAATTTCCGTAAGGCCGCTTCCCAGCGCCACCGCCACCATGCCGAACTCCTTGAGCTCCGGCTCAGGCGGGCGCTTGGCCAGCCGCTCGCGGTACTCCTCCAGCATGTTGTCGATCTTGATGGCGTCCAGCTCACCCAGCTCCAGCGCCATTTGCAGCGCGCGGCCGGGCTCGTTGGTGTGTACGTGCACCTTGACCACTTCCAGGTCGCCCACCACCAGCACGCAGTCGCCGATGCGCTCCAGGCGCTTCCGAAGGCGCGCCACCTCGCTGTCCTTGAGGTCCGGCTTCGGATGGGAGACGATGAACTCGGTGCAGTAGGCGAACTTGATCTCGCTCAGGGACTCGTGGTCGTCGATGAACTCGCCCGGCAGCGGCGCGGCCTTGGCCTCGCCGGCTGCGGCTTCCACCACCGGCTCGCCCGACAGCGCCGCGTAGAACCCGGCGTAGACGACCATCAGGCCCTTGCCGCCGGAATCCACCACGCCTGCTTGCTTGAGCACCGGCAGCATTTCCGGCGTGCGCTTCAAAATGGCGTCGCCGACGGACAGCACTTTCCGCATCAGTTCCAGCATGTCGGTGGTCTTTTCGCGCTCCAGTTCCTCCGCGATCACCCGGGCGACGGTCAGGATCGTGCCCTCCTTGGGCTTCATGACGGCCTTGTAGGCGGTGTCCGCGCCGCTTCGGAGGGCCTTGACGAAGGTGGGCGCGTCCATCTCCTCCACGCCTTCGAGGGCGCGGGAGATGCCTCGCAAAATCTGGCTCAGGATGACGCCGGAGTTGCCGCGGGCGCCCTTCAGCGCACCCTTCGCCACGGTGGACGCCACGTCCGACACGGTGGGGAAGGTGCGGCTGGCCAGATCCTTGACGGCGGTGGCCATCGTCTGGGTCATATTGGTGCCGGTGTCCCCGTCGGGCACGGGGAACACGTTCAGCGCGTCGATGCTCTCGCGGTTTTTGGCGAGCAGCGCCGCGCCGGATAGAAACATGTCCTTGAGCATCATCCCGTCAATCGTCAGTATCGGCAAAAGAATTCCCTCCCAGCCCCTGCGGATGCGTCAGACGCGGATGTCCTCCACGGACACGTTGATGCGGTTGACTTTGATGCCGG
>CAZLOS010000355.1:0-1627 GCA_964561215.1 uncultured Solibacteraceae bacterium
GCTGGGCTGGGGAGCTGGGTTGGTCAGTTGCATGAGCAGCACCGGATCGAGTAGCAGCAGTGGCGGTGCGCCTAAGGCCTCCCCGAAATTTCGGCCAGCCACAAATCCACCCCAGCCTCCGCCCAAGAACATTCCCACAGGCTGGAGAGTAAGGGTGATGCCTCCTACGTCGCAATACCCAAGAGGATATTGGAGACTTGAAAAGCCGATGCCTAATGGTGGATGGCAGGGCATCAATCCGGCGACAATGAAACCGGGTCCCCAATGGGAGACCCATGTTCCATTGCCCTGAGAGGACGCAATGATCACCAATGAAGATGTCCAGATCTTGAAGGGTAAGAGCGTCGAGTTGTTATGTTTTGCCCAATTTGGTGTGTACATTCATCTACGGGATGGCATCCTGCTTACAGTGGAGGCCGACTTTGAGCACGTCCATGGCGACACGCAAGAGCGTCACCTGACGACGTTTCCAACGTCGCAGTCCAGTCTGATGAGGTTACTAGAATGTTCTGTCATTTCAGCAATCGTAGAGTCTAGCGGCGGTCTGCGCTTGACCTTCTCGAACGGCGACCGCCTTGAATTGTCGAAGCGACTTGAATTTGAATCGTATCAGCTCAGGATTGGGAACACGGAGCTAATTGCCTAGTATTGGTTTACCGCACGACCCGTGCTCAAGAAGTGCTCTCGATTGTCTCGGTCCTCTCTGCTTCTCAGTTGAGCTACGCGGGTTCACGGAAGCGCCGGTGAAGGCGAGCACGAAGAACTTTATCCGGGACAAGAACGGGGAACTGCTCACGCTGCGGGAGACCGACGTCTGGTCCACGTCGCCGCCGAGCGCTCCGGTTGCGCCGACCACCTCCGGGTTCACGCGGATCACCTCGCACACCTACTCGGCGACCATCGCGGACTACACGAACAACCTGCCCTGGAACACTGCGGAAGCGTACTGGTACACGCAAGCGCCGCGGCACGATCTACTCGAAACGACCACGGTGACGGCGGGGGGCACCACCCGGGCCTATAGCGAGAGCGCTTACGACAGCGACGGCAACCCGACGGAGAGCCGGCAATGGGACGACCGGCTGGGCGGGCTGACCACGCCGCTGAGCTCGGCGAACGCCGTGATCCGCAGCCGGCAGTTCGAATCCCACAACGCGGACTACGGCGGCGGCCACCTGCTGCGGGAGTACGACGGCAACGGCAACCGCACCGAGTACAGCTATCAGCCCTACGTATATGGGAGCAGCCATCCTTATCCGACCCAGATTGTGCGCGCCTATGGCACAGGCGTGGCCGCGGCGACCACTTACGAATACGACCAGCACACCGGCTGGCTCGCCAGCCAGACGGATGCGGACAACAACGTGACCACCAGCTACACGTACGATCTCTGGGGACGCCGGACCGGGGTGAACGAGGCGGGGGTGCGCAGCAGCAGCACCAGTTACGACGATCTACGGCGCATTGTGTGGACCACGTCGCCGCTGGACGCGAACCGCAGCCTGGTCACGGCGACCACCTACGACTGGCTGGGGCGGGCCATCCGCACCGGGGCGACGAACGATGCCGGCCAGCATCCGGCTTCCGGCAACGCCAGCGGCGGCATCCGCACGGAGAGCGAAGTGCG
>CAZLOS010000356.1:0-1622 GCA_964561215.1 uncultured Solibacteraceae bacterium
GCATCGAGCTTGGTCTCAATGCTGGTGAGATACTTCCTGTCTGTCACCGAGTTCCGGGGAGGCGTGTTCAGCCGATGCGAAGCATCGTTCTTCCTGCCTCCACTTCGCGACCCTTCGACCAGAAGGACGGCCCTCTCCTGGCCGATCTTTAGTCAACTTTCGAGTTGTATTGATCCTGGGCATTTCGCTCTGAGGCATGCAATGACGAGATCCGGATTACCCAGACCCGAATGGAATTTCAGCGATTGTCCATCAGAAAACTGGACTCGAAGCGTACCGGGTTTTCCGGAGATGCTCTGGACTGCCGCGTACGGCTCTGAAACATTGCGAACCCAAGATATACGCGCCGTGAACCCTTGGCGCGTGAACCTGATGCATGTGCCAGTAATGTGGACTGCATAGAATGCAGTCCAACCGAACAGGATCGCGCAACCCACGATCACATGAGGTTTTCCTGACCGCATCCATAACAACAACGTTAAGCCGCCGAAGAACGCGACCAGCGCCAAAGCGACGATGCGATCGGACCAGGAATATCGGGCTTCGTACTCTCCATCCACTTTGAGGCGCACCTGAGCAGCTCTCTTTTGGCATCGCGGATGGCGAGACTGAATGTACCTGGCCAGTGCGAGCAGCAGACATAAAGAACTGGCCGAAACAAAGCCAAGCGACAACAAACCGAGGAATAGCACCAGACCGTCGCTTTGTTGCCGCACGACACCAGCAAACCACACCAGACTTAGGACAGCGCCGAGTGTCAGGAACAATCCTGCCTTTGTTAAGCTAGACACGCGCACCCGATAGTCTCCTTAGGGCTGCGTGCCCTGTGCTGGGCAGCCTGGTTGCCCGGCGTAGCAGATGGTGCTTGTAGTGCCGTTCTGGCTTTCCCTGGGACGTGACACAAGCTCAAACCACAAAGAGGTCAGGTAGTTTTGCCTGTTCTCCCATGCCGAGACTATTTGTGCGCCGGCATTCGAAATCGTAGAAGACACGACTCCGCCAATGGCCGAAAACTTATTACCGATCTGCTCACGCTGCCTCGCCCACGCCTGCAATGCGGCACGACGCTTGAGTTGATTTCGAACGGTAGCCAGCGGCGTAGGTACTTTGGGCTTTATCGGGAGGTTGGCTACTGTCCCGACGAACTGCACGCCTGCGCCAACCGTTGAACTCACTACCCCGACTTCAAGATCACTTTCGAGTGCATCGGTATCGAAGGCGTCTCCGCCAGTGATCGCCCGGGAGGCTGCGCCTTGGATAACGTTACCCGCAGTCCCGATAGCGACGGACGAAACTGCTTGTGCAACAAGGCTTCCTCCGAACGTCAACCCAGCAAGCGACCCGGTTGCGGCTCCCACGCCTCCCAGTTTTGCGGCAGTTCCCCAATCTACCGATCCATGTTCGATCTGCTGGGAAATGGCTGAACCTGCAAAATTCGTGACGAAACCGACTCCGGCACCTATCCCCGCAAGTGCCAAATTGACGGCTCGACCATCATCATCGCGGTACTTTAGCGGGTTGTTCCAGGTGTACACATACATATTCCACGACTGCGGCTGCCCGAGCCGCGCGTCGTAGTTGTCAGGGTCCGGGCTGGTAAACCTCCCCTGCGCCCCCGAGAA
>CAZLOS010000357.1:0-1598 GCA_964561215.1 uncultured Solibacteraceae bacterium
TTCCGGGGCTCGCTCTGTGTTGTACCGTGTGAAGCCCAGGCCGTGAGGCCTGGGCTACGTTTCGGGTCCAAACCGGAGACATGGGTGACACTTTTGCCTGATGACATGGGTAACACTTGATTGGGTTTGGTCCGGTTCTGTTTGCCGATCCGGCACGCTAGGAAGCGATGCCATGGAAGGAGAACAGAGCGATGGACCTACGGGTCGAACTGATTCGGGACTATGAGGCGGGGGAGAGTATCGCCGCCTTGGCGGAGATTTATGAGGTATCGCGAAAGACGATCTACAAGTGGCTGAAGCGATATGAGAGCGCTGGCACGGCGGGCTTGGCCGACCGCAGCCGGGCGCCGCACGAACGACCCCAGCAGGTGAGCGAAGAGATGGTCCAAGCGATCATCGAGGCTCGGCAGCGGTGGAAGTGGGGACCGCGGAAGCTGCGCCTGAAACTGATCGAGCAGCGACCTGGGATCGCATGGCCGGCGGCCAGCACAATCGGCGATGTGCTGAAACGAGCCGGGCTCAGCCAAGGCCGGGTGCGGAGGCACAGAACGCCACTCTATGGCGCGCCCTTTGCCACTGTTGAGGAGGCGAACCAGACCTGGTGTGCGGACTTCAAAGGTTGGTTCCGCACCGGCGACGGTGTGCGTTGCGATCCGCTGACGATCACCGATGCCCACAGCCGCTACCTGCTGTGCTGCCAGATCACGGCCAAGACGGATACCGTCCACGTCCAGGGGCTATTTGAGGCGGCCTTCCGGCAATACGGCTTACCGCGGGTCATTCGCACCGACAACGGCCCACCGTTTGCGAGTCCGGCGCCGGGCGGACTGAGCCGGTTGTCGATGTGGTGGATCAAGCTGGGGATCCTGCCGGAGCGAACTCGCCCCGCCTCGCCACAAGAGAACGGTCGGCATGAGCGCATGCATCTGACGCTGAAGCAGGATACGCTGCGGCCGCCGGCTTGCAGTCGGCGACGACAGCAGGAAGGGTTTGACCGGTTCCGCCAAATCTACAACGAAGAGCGGCCCCATGAAGCTTTGCAGGACAAGACTCCGGCCAGCCAATACGAGCCGTCTCCGCGGCAGATGCCGCGGCGGGTGCCGGAACTGGACTATCCGGCGGACCTGATCGTGCGACGGGTGAGCGCCAGGGGTGAATTCAAATGGGGCGGAACGAAGATCTTCGTCAGTGAGGTGCTGAACTACGAAGCCGTGGGTCTGAAACCGCACAATGATCGGCTCTTCGAGGTGTTCTACGGCCCGGTCAGGATCGGATGGCTGGACCACCAGGGGCGCCAATTCCATCGTAAACTCTGCAAGCGTCTGAAGACGGAACTGGGCCACAACGAGGAGTAAGGGCACCGTGGAAATGGCGGGCCATGGAAAGCTTGGAAATCCCGCAAGCGTGATTTCCACCCTTCCCCCCGCCCTTGGAAATCGCCTCGCGATTTCCACATTCCCACCGCGCCAGCAATCCGGCATAGACTCAAACAAGGCAAGCGGAACACCCCAGGCGAGTGTCACCCATGTCGCCGGGCTATTTTGTTACCCATGTCCCCGGCCGCGCATCCTTTCGCCCTCCGGGCTCTCGCACATCGG
>CAZLOS010000358.1:0-1565 GCA_964561215.1 uncultured Solibacteraceae bacterium
AGATCAACCATGATCACCTGTACCTTGGGTGAAAAGAGGTATTCTGTGGATTTCATCTCCGGTCGCGCGCTTCGGGAGATGGGCCCTGCCTGGGACATGTACGCCCAGCTTTCCGCGGTTGCGGCTGACGCCGTGGCGGGAAAGGCTTCCAAGCAAGCGAAAGACTGTGGCAATCAGCCCTCCGTGACAGCGGCGCTCGATGTCCTGGTGAAGTGGTTCTGCCTGGTGTTTGGCAATCAGTTCAGCCCGGACGACGTGTACGACCACTACCCCGTGGACCGGCTGACGCACGACGTCGTGTTGGCTCTACTGGCCGTGCAGACCCAGACCACCGAGGTCTTGAGCGAATTCCCTACACCGGCAGCGCAGGAGGAGACGGCGTCCTGACGCTGCCGGACTACATCTTCGCCACTTACAATGAACTGCTGGGCGCAGGCTGGCGTATGACCGACATCGACAACATGGATATGCTGGGCTTTTTCCGGGTTCGGGCATGGGAAGCAAACAGAGCGAAAGCAACCAAAGCACCCAAACGCAGGTTCATTGACGAAGTGTGGCCCCGTCATGCCAGCGAATCATTTGTGACGGCTCAGTATTGAATAATGCGCGGCAGTCTTTGCGCTTGCTCGATCCAGTCCTTGATCTCCGCTTCGCTGGGAAATGAACAGGTTTCAGGCTTGACACCACTGACTGCTACCATCTTCTTGCGCAGATTCGCCGCATTGCGGCGTGATAGATCCGGCACTGTCTCTACGCCAGCTGCCCGAAGCAGCCTTGCGTAATCAGGACCGACCCCATTGATCCGGAGCAGATCTGCCTGATGCGCCCAATCCAGGATGGTCGTCCGAGGTATTCCAGTTCTCTCGGCCAGCCGGGTCCGCCCATTCGCCATGATGCAGACTTGCATTAATGCCCTGAATGATGAGATACCGGCAGCCTGTAACCTCTCGATGGATTCCTTGTCAATTCCCTGAACCTTGGTCAACGTTCTCATGCCTGGTGCCCCCTTTCACATCAATAACAGTCGGAGACTCCTTGTGAACATTTTACCTTAAAATAACATTCGGTGTCAAGGACCATGCTTCGAAAGTAGCGTGACATTTTCCATTTTCAAGGAGGGAGGATTTCAATGAGCGAGACGCTTCGAGATCTGGTTGTTTCGCTGTCCTTGAGCACGGACAACTTCACGCGAAACATCAAGACCGTCAACAAGCAGATCGCCGAAGCGGAGAGCAAGTTCAAGCTCGCGGCCGCCGGAGTCGAAGGCTTTGAGAAGTCCGCGAGTGTGCTCGGCTCGCAGATTGGCTCCCTGCGACAGAAGATCGTAAGCCAGCGCCAGGCGGTCGAGCAGTATCAGCGCGCGCTGACGGCGGCGGATGTAAAGCTGCAGTCCTCTGTGGCGAACCACGGCAAGTTCAGCGCCTCTCTGGAATCTGCCCGCACGAAGCAGGCCGCGCTGAAGGGTGAGGTCGAACAGGCCGCCCGCCAGGTGGAATCGTACCGCACCACGCTCGGCGCGTCCGATTCCGCCACCATCGCCGCGGAGTCCAACCTCGAATCGCTGA
>CAZLOS010000359.1:0-1545 GCA_964561215.1 uncultured Solibacteraceae bacterium
GCGCGGCGAGCTTCCCCTCGCCGATTGCGGCGCTCCCGGTCGCGGCTTCGAGGTGCTGGCGCGCGCGGGCAACCGGCCACTGATTGCCGCGGGCAGCCAGGGCAAGGGACGGGTTGTGGTTTTCTCCTCCTATGCGTGGCTCGACCCACAGCACCTGGGATTCTTCGGCGGCATGGACGACCTGGTCTGGCGCAGCTTCGTGTGGGCGGCCAGAAAGCCGTTCGTAATGCAAGGCATGCCGCCTTTAGTGAGCTTCCGCATCGACGACTGCTTCGGCGGGCGCGACCGCGACTGGGCTTACATCGACGGCATCAACGCGGTGGGCATCGTGCCGCACGGCACCTTCTTCCTGGACGAGATCGGCGAGACGTGCGGGCGTAAAATGGCGCAGCTTGTGAAAGCGGGCAAGCTGCAGGTGTCGATCCACGCGCGCCGCGATGCGGTCTTCTACTGGTGGGACCACTACCATGACCGCCCTTATGACGACGCCACCATGCGCAGGAACTTCGAGGACGGCATGGCCTTCTTCCGGAAGTACGACATCCAGCCGGCCAAGTCGCTCAACATCCACTGGGAGGAAATGGGGCAGAACACGGCGGAGTACATGCACCGGATGGGGATCGAGTTCGTGGTGAGCTGGACAAACTTCGGCATGGCGGCACACCAGTTGAACCGCTTCCACGCGGCGCCTTATCTGAAGTACAGGGAGCCGGGCTGGTGGAAGATCCAGCCTTCGTCGGAACACACCGGGCAGCTCATGTTCACGCAGCGGGCGGTGACGGATTACCTGGATGAGCGGCACTGGTTCTTCGACAGCTACGTGGAGCCGATGGACATCAAGTCGGGTTCGGACTGGCTGCGTAAGTGCTCCCTGCAGCCCTTCACCGGCACCTTCGAGGACTCCGGCATGGTACTCGACTCGACCACCATGCTGAAGCGCGAACTGGACAGCATGTTCCCGGCGTACTATTTCACCCACGAGGTGAACATCAACCGCTACGAGCCGGCGCACTTCGCCAAGCTGGTGCGAGCCGTGTGGGACAACATCGCGGGCTACCATCCCGAGCCGGTATCCTACGACGACCTGAATCGCTACGCGCGGGCGCAGTTCGATTCCCACATGGACCGGGCCACTTATGACGGCGACAGGAACCAACTGCTAGTGCGGCTGACGGGTAAGGCCGACATTCCGACGCGCTTTTGGGTCTATACGACCAAAGACGGCGGCATCGCCGAGCGAATGGAGACAGTCCCTGCGTTCACCGGAGCGGTGGAAGTGCGGGTGAAGAGCGAATGATAAGGAGGACTGGTCACATTGGCCCGTCCCCCTCCCCGTTGTGGCAACCTTGGTGATACGCGACGCGTAAAGCCGCTCCGGCTGGTGTCGCCGTTTGTCAGACGAGCTTCTCCAGGAACGCCTTCGATGCAAGGATGTCCTGCGTCTGCTTCGGGCCCGAGATCTCCCGTTCGATCGTAAGCGGGCCGCGATACCCGGCTTCTTTCAACTTCTTGACGAAAACCGGGAAGTTCACCTTCCCTTCCCCG
>CAZLOS010000360.1:0-1518 GCA_964561215.1 uncultured Solibacteraceae bacterium
GGGTGTCACCGAACACGTGTTGGGTACAGACGGAACCGTGGTAGGCGCTTACGCGATGAGAAAACCGGTCCGTTACATTCCTCAAAAGGTAAACAGCCCCGACCGTACCGCGTTGGTAGGCAAGGCCGATGGCCCCAAGTGGCCTCTTCTGCCGCACATGCAGAACTTCCTCGACTGCATTCGCTCGGGCAAGGACCCGAACGCGCCGTTCGAACTCGGCTTTCGTACGTCGATCACGGCGCGCATGACGGTGGAAAGCTACCGTCGGGGACGCACGGTTCGTTGGGATCAGGTGAAGGAAGAGATCGTCTAGAGAGCGGAGCGGCAACTGGAACGTGCAGGTCCCTGCGCACCACGGTTGCGCCTTACTCAAAATGCATGAGGATGCTCGATTCAGTGGAGGCAGTATGAGATCAGTGTTGCTTGCTGTTTTGCTGGTTGCGGGTACTGCTGCCGGCCGGCAGAGTTTTGATTTGGCCGTTTACGGGGGAACCGCGGGTGGTGTGGCGGCTGCCGTGGCGGGTGCTCGCAACGGCCTCAAAACGGTTCTTCTTAACCCCGGTGAGCACATAGGCGGAATGGTAAGCGGGGGATTATCCGGAACCGATGTCGGCCGGCGCGAAGTGATCGGCGGGATGGCGCTCGAATTCTACTGGCGCGCCGGCCAATACTATGAACTGGACCGCCATATGCAAGAGATAGCCTGGATGCCCGAGCCGAAAGCGGCCGAGGCGATCATGAGGCGCATGCTCAAAGAGGCCGGGGTGACGCTCATTGAGGCGTACCGGCTTCGTGAAAGGGCGGGTGTTCGGAAGGAGGGCACCCGCATCATCGAGATCACCGCCGAGAATGGTTCCACAATACGTGCGAAGGTATTTGCCGATTGCTCCTACGAAGGCGATCTCATGGCTCAAGCGAAGGTCAGCTACACATTCGGGCGGGAGAGCGCCTTGCAGTATGGAGAGTCGCTTGCCGGGGTTCGAGCCGTCACGCCCATCCATCAGTTTGCGGTCGATATCCCGGCGCGTGGCGATGACGGCAGACTGCTGCCGGAGATTTCCGCCGTGCCGCGTGGAAAAGCCGGTTCAGCGGACAAGCGGATCCAGGCGTACAACTTCCGTGTGATTGCTACCGACAGGCCTGACAACCGGATTCCCTGGCCGAGGCCCGGCAACTATGATCCAAGACGTTATGAACTGCTGGCACGCTACCTGACCGCCATGACGCAGCTCCTGGGGAGCCCTCTCACGCTCAATGAGGTCGGTCTGATGCGCGTGATTCCGAATGGCAAGGTGGATCTCAACAACCGGGGCGGTTTTTCCACTGACTACATTGGGAAGAATTACGGCTATCCCGATGGCAGCTATGCCGAGCGCGCACGCATCTGGCGGGATCACGAGAACTACCAAAAGGGGTTCTACTACTTCCTGGCCACTGACCCACGTGTGCCCAAACCTCTTCAGGAGGAAGTCCGGCGGTACGGGCTGGCGAAAGACGAGTTTATCGATACAGGGCACT